>NZ_CP131935.1:628556-1257113 GCF_030704305.1 Massilia sp. R2A-15
TAGGTAGTGGCATCTGAAAAGTGCCAAAGTTGGCACCAAGTGATTTAATAAGATGTGAATAACTCCAGTTTACCATTGATTGGGCGTAATATTCCCTTAGCCATGCAGCCCGAACGGGCTCGGATTGCGAGCGTTGTGCGACGAACCAAGGAGAGTGTAATGTTGATAAAAACCAGGATTCGCAAACTGACCGGGCATTTACAAGATTTTAAGGTCGGGGATCAAATTTACATCATCCTTCCGGATTCGAACCGGCATTTGGAAAAACTGGGAGAATTAGGATACACAATCCCACTTCAGGCCGGGGAATATCTATTGCCTTCAGGAAAATTCGGACGTGCTTCTCGTCGAAATGCGAATGGCTTTGAAATCATACACCGAGACAGACCGAAGGAAGTTCGCTATCAGCAAATACAGTGGACTTGGAAAGAACGTCATGGCGTTGATACGGTGGAGAAAACGGGGATCAAAGAGCGACCGTACTACAGATACCCGCGTACTCAGACTCCACCCTACAGCCTTGAGCTTCGGATCGAAAAAAACAAAAGCGGCGATTTCATTATTGCTGCGGGCCCCATCAAGCTCGCGGATATGGAAGCACAACTCGATCTAACCAACGCAATTCATATGTTCGTGGAGATTTTCGGAGAGTGTTATCTTTCCGTGAAGCCAATTGGGGAGGCGGCGCCAGTTGTTCGGCGGCAACTAAACTGGGAGATATTGCCGCGAGGAGCTTGGCCCCGCGAGAAGATCGTCGAGGCGATGGAACGCGTCATTAACCAGGCGACAGCTTCAAATCAGATAGTTCTTCGTTCGAGATTCAATGAAATCGCGGCGCATCGACCAAATTTCACAGCCACAGGACGCAACGGTTTTTCGAAGTACGTAGTGCACGGCTGGGAGAAGGCCAACTTATACTTGTTGGAAAGTACAGAGGTGAACAATGCGACATACGTGCTGAAGGACAATTGGGAAGCCGTTTCAGCAATGACCAAAGCGAACATTCTTCATACTAACGCCCACCACGCACGCATGGTTCATCGAGAAAGTTGGTTTCGCGATCTCCAAAACTTGATGCATTCACACGAAATACCCCGTGAGGCAGATGAGTGACGCGCGTTGGCGATGGATGCAGACACGACGTGGTTAATTCGGCAGGACGTATACGCTGCGACTACGTGTGTTCGAGGGACACTGCAGTTTCTACTTATTAGTCTCGCTCCGAAAATACACTTTCGTGACGACAAGTTACCTAACCGCTTCGCCTTGAACATCCCGCCGAGGTTAGCCTGCTTAGGCGCTTCTGAACAATTTCGTTGTGTTGCGTGGCACTGGCTCCAAAAATAGAGTGATCAATAATGAAAGACTATCTCCAGCTTTCTGCAAGTGACCTGTTAGAAGAATTCGGAGGTGGCGGACACGCCCCTGGTTCGGGCAGTGCAGCAGCCCTTATCGGATTATTGGCCGCGAATTTGGTGTACACGGTCGGACAATTGACCGTCAAAAGGTCAAAGTACAAGCAGTACCATGATGAGGTTGATGCTAGCTGCGCGAAGATCCAAACTGTGTTGATCCCCACACTTCGTGAATTGCTGCAGCGCGATGCCGAGGCGTTTGATGCTGTCTACCAAGCGCGAGTGGCACGCGATGAAGCAGTCGATCCGAAGGAGGGTGCAAGGCTACAGGCAGTCTCGCTGAATGAACAGAAGCTTGCGATAGCAATCCCGTTCAAGATTGCTGAAGCATGCCTTGAATTGATTGAAATATCGGCGCGAGTCTTTGACGTTGGCTTCCAAGCGGCGCGGGGTGATACTGGGGTCGCGCTGAGTGCTGCGGTCGCCGGGGTGCTGTCAGCGGTATTCGTGATCAATTTGAACTTGGCGCCTTTCAAGCGAAATTACTGGGCGCGCCAGCGAAGACATGAATGTGATCAACTCCATGCGCTAGCGATGGAAAAGTACACGGGGACGCTCGAACGGGTTGACGCGCTGCGTTCTGAGGACGTCGATGTTGTGGAAGAAGACGAACTCGCGGTTGCTATTACCGGCTTGTTGTCGGGGGCAAAAGCAACATACAGTGATGTAGATATTGATGAACGCGCAGGGGAACTACGCGCGCTCGTTTGGAGAAAACGTAATGAACTTTGGCCGACAGACCAGGTGCCTACCGACCCTGTTGAACTCCTCAATCCGGAGGTGGCACTCCGACTCTTAGGTTATGGATTTTCTCTGGAGGAGAGCTTGGGTACATTTCCTTCTACTGCAGGGACACTAGAGGTTGCAGGTTTACTGGAAGCAGTAAAAGGAAAGGTCAGTGTCTCTAGACAAATGAAGTCAGATGTTCGACTTTTCACCTCTGCGCATGAATTAGGGCACATCCTTCTACATCCGCAATTGAAGGAAGCGCATCGCGATAGGCCACTTAACGGGACGGTGGTGTCGCGCAATCTAATAGAGCGAGAGGCGGACAGATTTGCTTCGAGTTATTTGATGCCGTCGCGGCTGGTTACAGATCGATTCCTAAAGACATTCAAAACCGATCGATTTGCACTTTCTGAAGCCACGACGTTCGCACTATGGGGATCTGGCGCGGAAGCCAGCCGGCGAAAGGTGAAGAATCGTCGAGAGCTCGCATTCACGCTCGCTACTGCAGTTCGATACAACGGGAGACAAGTGGTCTCTCTTGCCCACCAATTCAAAGTATCCCCCACGACGATGGCTATTCGGCTTGAAGAGCTAGGGCTGATTTGGTTTGATCAACATTGATGCCTTGAAAAACACGGAAATACGGGGTCAAGTCTGCCATTCCGACACAAGTTCAACAGTACGATCAGCTCAGAACGCCAGGGAGTGTCGAGGCTGTGGCCGAATGGCAAACTTGACCCCGTATGCTCGGCCCCTTGGCAACCTGCTAGTTCAGCGGCGTCACGCTAAGGGTGCAGCGGCTTTTGACATAGGATCAAGATTTCTTTGGCTCCCTTGTCGTTAAAACTGGCTTTCTGGCCCCACGCACCCAATTTCGCATACTGAACATCGAGAATCTCGAATCCGATCTGCGCAAAAAGCCTGCGAACACTCTCTGCTGAGTATCGGCGGTCACGAACGACGAGCTCACACGGAGCCACTTTCTCACTTTCAAACTGCTCGCGTCGGTAAGCGACACCAACTTCTTCATGCCAAACGAAAAACGAAGGGTCGAAAATAGCACCGGTCGTTTGCATGATGTTGGATGGTGGTAGGTCCAGCAATTTGTTCGCTAAGTCGCTGCGATTGGCTCGGTTAGTAGCCAAATAATCAGTTAGTTCGCCATTCATAACAGAAGCAAGAAATTTCCCACCAGGCTTGAGGTGGAAAAACGCGGTAGCAAGTAGCTTTGCATTCTCTGCATCCGCAGCGAATGACCCGATAACGTCATAGAGGCAAATCGCGTGGTCGAATCTGACTGCGGACCGCCATTCTCTGGCGTCGGCGGCAACGAACCCAGCTTTGTCTGAGAGGTCTTCGGAAGAAACATTTGCTTTCGCATTCAGGATCAGCTTGGTCGAAGCATCCACGCCATAGCAAATGTATCCGCGTCTAGCTAATTCGATGGAATGTCTGCCCGCGCCACAACCGAGATCTAGGATTTTGGCGTCCTCTCTGGGTTGAATCGACCGGATGAGAAAGTCAATTTCGGAGGGAGTATACGCTTGCCATTTGTGTGAGGTGTCCAGCGTCATACTTTCGTACGCATCTGCAACAGTGCGATCACAGTCTGCAACCCATTCTTCCACAAGTGAGACTGCGTCATCGGAATATGGCTGGTGATCAAAGGTGAATGCAGCCCATTCTTCGGTCGCGCGGAGATCACCCAATTGCCATTTGTATGCCTTTTCGGACAAGGTCTTCAAAGACGCATCCGAATCGGAATGGTCAAGCGCGAAGTGTGTGTTCAATGAACTCGTTCCATCTCGCAGTTCGACGGAAGCCGTCCGGATATATCCAAGATTTGGGGCGGCCGCAGCGCGAAGGAGTTGCCAGTCGGCATTGATGTGCGCTAGGTTGCATCGTCGTAATGTCGCTTTCTCCAATGCGCGAACCGCCGCAGGATTTGCTGTCACTAATCCCCACGCGTATTGCTGAGATTGACTCCAAATCGACCGTAGTATTCGAGTTCCTAAGCCACGATTCTGGTGCTCTTTATGAACGACGAACTGTGTTACCCACGTGACGTAGCCTTTTTTCTCGATTAGCAGGCGTTGAAAGAATGCGTATCCGATCAACACATCGTCCAAGTACGCGAGAGCGGACCACGAGTCCGGTGCGGCCAAGTATTGACTCTTGAGTTTGCTGGCCTGTTGCATTACCGGTTTGCCAGCCTTGTCCTTCGATGCTTCAGGCCCCCATTTTCCATAGTACGCACAAAACAACGCAGCGCAGTCACCGAGAATCTTCTCAGTGATTTCACCTGCTCGGACCCATATGATCTTTTCAACCTGCATCGACGTTTCCTCTGGCTCAATTCAAACGGCAGTATCGCAGAAGTTTTGCGAGTTTGTTTTCGGGCCGGTGTTTAGACTGTACTCATGCGTGCATGCGAGGCCCGCACCCATACATCTGTTCAGCACATTCCGGGCGCACGCGTTTCGTACCTGCGCCTCGTCGACTTACACGACGCGTCGCTGGCGCATTGCTGAAATCTCATCATCGCTGCGGCCAAGCACTTCCCGCAGCACCTCGTCGGTGTGCTGCCCCAGCAGCGGCGGCGCGGTCGCGGCGCCGGCCGGCGTGGCCGACAACTTCATCGGGCTGCGCACCAGCGTCACCTTGCCGGCGGTCGGGTGCGGCATATCCACCGCGATGCCGCGCGCCTGCACCTGCGGGTTCTCGAACACTTCGCCGATGTCGTTGATCGGCCCGCACGGCACGCCGACCGCCTCCAGCCTGTCGATCCATTCGTCGCGCGTGCGGCGCTTGACCATCTCCTCAAGCAGAGGCACCAGCACCGCGCGGTTCTGCACGCGCAGCGGATTGGTGACGAAGCGCGGATCGGTCGCCAGTTCGGCGCAGCCACCGGCTTCGACGAACTTGACGTACTGGCCGTCGTTACCGGTGGCGACGATGATGTGGCCGTCCGAGGTGGCGAAGGTCTGGTACGGCACGATGTTGGCGTGCGCGTTGCCCCAGCGTTTCGGCGCCTTGCCGGTGTTGTGGAAGTTGCTGGCCATGTTGGCGAGCATCGCCACCTGCACGTCGAGCAGCGCCATGTCGATGTGCTGGCCTTCGCCGGTGCGGTCGCGGTGTGTCAGCGCGGCCAGCACCGCCACGGTGGAATACATCCCGGTCATCAGGTCGACGATCGCGACACCGGCCTTTTGCGGCCCGCCACCGGGCAGGTCGTCGCGCTCGCCGGTGATCGACATGAAGCCGCCCATGCCCTGGATCAGGAAGTCGTAGCCCGCGCGGTGCGCGTACGGTCCGTCCTGGCCGAAGCCGGTCACCGAGCAGTAGACCAGGTCCGGCTTGATCGCCTTCAGCGATTCGTAATCGAGGCCGTAGCGCTTCAGGTGGCCGACCTTGAAGTTCTCCAGCACCACGTCGGCGTGCGCCGCGAGTTCGCGCACCAGCGCCTGGCCTTCGGGCGTGGCGATGTCGCACGTGACCGAGCGCTTGCCGCGATTGGCGGCGAGGTAGTAGGCCGCTTCGGTGGTGTCGCGGCCTTCGGCGTCCTTGGCGTACGGCGGCCCCCACGCGCGGGTGTCGTCACCGGTGCCAGGACGCTCGATCTTGATGACGTCGGCGCCCAGGTCAGCGAGGTTCTGCGAGCACCACGGTCCCGCCAGCACGCGCGATAAATCGAGTACGCGGATGTGGCCAAGGGCCTTCGGTAATTCTGGGGTCATGGTGCTTCCTTGTTCAGTGACTTTACGAGCCTGTGATTATATCGGTGCGCCCGGCAGCAGGTACCCATACTGAGCGAGCTTTACCTCGCCGGCATGCTCGGTATAGGTACCCGCCTTCGCGGGTACGACGGTCTATGCGGTTTCGGGCATCTTGGTGACGGGCGATCATTCGTCCTGGAAGGCGGGCACGCCGCGCTGGATGGTTTTGATCTCGCGCTGGCCCGGCTGCAGCGCGCGTTCGATCACCTCCAGCGCCAGGCTGGGCGCGGCGCGGCCGCACATGAAGATGTCGGCGGCCGCAAAGCCGAATTCGGGCCAGGTGTGGATCGAGATGTGCGATTCGGCCAGCAGCAGCACGCCGGTCACGCCTTGCTGCGGACCGAAGCTGTGGAAATGGCTGTGCAGGATGGTGGCGCCGGCCGCCAGCGCGGCGTTGCGCAGCAGGGTGTCGATCGATTCGGGCGAGACGAGCAGGGCGCCAGCGACGCCGTGGAAGTCGGCCAGCAGATGGACGCCGGCAGGGCGGTGCTTGGGAGCGTTCACTTGTGGCCGCCGCCACCGCCGCTGTAGCCGCTGCCGCCGTAGTAGCCGCCGGAGTGCGAGCTCCAGTTGCTGCCGCCACCAGTGTTGGCCGCCGCGCGCAGCATTTTCACCCAGCTGGTGCCGGTGGTGAGGGCGGTGACGATTACCGCGTACAGGAGGAACTTGTTGTTCACGGGTTTTTACTCATCGGATGTGGAGTGCACTGATTCGCTGGCGCAGGCATGAAGCTGGTCCGTCCTGCGGAGGCAGGACCCTATGCCGAGTCAGCATGGGTTCCTGCATGCGCAGGAACGACAACCTTGGATTCACTGGCGTCGACCAAGATGGGGTCAGGTCCGCAGGACCAGACCCCGGCTTTGCATGCCGGACCGTGATCATTTCTTGCCTTTCTCAGGCGCGAACAGCTTGGCCGGCAGGTAGATCGCCAGTATCGCTATAACCACGTAGAAGAAGGTGCCGGAAAAATTGAAGATCAGCGGGATCGCGTTCAGGCCGAGAATCCACCACAGGAATTTGGTCGCAACGTTCGTCGACGGCAGCGCCTCGTTTGGCATCTTGTGCAGCGGGTCGGCGCGCATCGCATTGCCGAACCACGCGTTCAGCTGGTCGAACGATACCTTGGTCGAACGCGACCAGGTCAGTTCTTCCTTCGTCAGTTCCGCCGCCAGCCGCGTCGGGCCGTTCTCGAATTCGAATACGTGCACCACGTCTCCCGCCGCCACGCGCCAGTTGAATGCGCCGGCGGCCCACTGCACCGTCGCGGGATAGTCGTACAGCTTGTTGTAGGTGGCGTTTTCGAGTTCGACCCGGTCCGATGACGTGGACAGCCATTGCGGCCAGGTGGTCATCACGTTGGACCGCGACCAGCCTTCGCTCGTCTCCACCAGCCAGAAGAAATTGGCGCGCGTGTTGTACAGCAGGTACTCCGTCCACGCGGTGCCTTCGTCGTCGGTGCGCACCATCGCCCCGATCACCTGGTACTGGACGTTGAAGATCATCGCGGTCGAGCCGAGCGGGATCGTCGTGCGTACTCTTTCGACGCTTTCGCCCTTGGCGAGGATCTGCGCCTTGGGGCCGGCCGCGTCGAGCTGCGCCTGGCAGCTCGGGCAGACCAGGGCGGTGGTCACGCCGGGCAGGTATTTGATGCCGGTGCCGCACGACGGGCACTCCAGCGCATCGAGCTTGCCGCGGTACTTGCCGGCGCTGGCCTTGATCTGCTCGTCGTCGCGCAGCAGCTGGCAATTCATGTCTTCCAGCGTCACCGACACGCCGTTGTACAGCGCGGGCACGTCGCCGTCGGAGTAGTCGAGCGTGACGAAGGCGCCGCCGGCGCGGAAGTCGGCCACGCGTGCCTGCCAGCCTTCGCCGACGCGAAACGGCAGCTCACCCTGGCCGCCGATGCATTGGGCCACGCGCTTTTCGGATGCGGTAAAGCGCTGGCCGTTGATGGTGTACAGCTGGCCCGGTGCTATCGCGTCGAATGCGGGCAGGGAGCCGGTGGCCTCCATCTCGGTGGTGGCCGTGTACAGCCCGGACGAGTCGCCCAGCCAGCCGGTGCCGGCGTCGTCGAACATGAGGAACCATTCGTTCCACATGCCGGCCGAGTACTTTAGCTGGATGCGCCCCACCACGGTGAAGTTGCGCCCGCCAAGCACGCCCGCGGTGCCGATCTGGATACGCGTGAAGTCCTCCAGCACCGAGGACATCTTGCCGAGGTCCTTGACTGCGTCGGCGTCCTTCATCACCGTGGCGCGGCAGTACTCGCACACTGCCACTACGGAGGCGTGCGACTTGAACTGGACTTCGGCGCCGCAGCTAGGACACGAGACGATCTGCATGGACAGCCGCTTAGCCGATCAGCTTTTTCAGCAGTTCGGCCTTGTTGCTGTCGTAGTCGGCCGCGGAGATCAGACCTTTGTCGAGCAGTCCCTTGAGTTTGCCCAGGCGGTCTTCGATCGATTCCTGCGCCGGTGCGGCGGGAGCTGCCGGCGCGGCGGTTGCCGGCTGCGCGAACGCGCCGCTCAGGCCCTGCGCCATCGCCTGTCCGACCGCGACGCCGGCGCCCAGCCCCGCGCCCATGCCGGCGAGGCCGCCTTCGTTCTGCGCGGCCAGCGGAATGGCGCTGGCGACCTGGAACTTGGTGAAGCCGCCCATTTTGTCTGCGGACATGCCGCCCTTCATGCCGGCGCCGATCCGTTCGTCCAGCGCCGCCTGCAGTTCCTCCGGCAGGCTGACCGAGGCGACGTTGAATTCGTCGAGGCCCACGCCGTAGCGCGCGAACGCGGTGGCCAGGTCGCCTTTGATCTGCTGCGCCATCAGCGCCTGGTTGGCCGCCATGTCGAGGAAGGCGACGTTGGCGCCGCCCAGCGAACTGGCCATCGTCGCCATCAGGATGCCGCGCAGCTGGTCTTCAACCTCGTCGCGGGTGTACACCTCGCGGGTGCCGCTGATCTCGGTGAAGAACTTGCGCGCGTCGGCCACGCGGTAGGAGAACATGCCGAAGGCGCGCACGCGGATCATGTCGAAGTCCTTGTCGCGAATCGTGATCGGCTGCGGCGTGCCCCACTTGCGGCCGGTCTGCACGCGCGTGCTGAAGAAGTACACGTCGGACTTGAACGGCGATGCGAACAGCTTGTCCCAGTTTTTCAGGTTGGTCAGCACCGGCAGCGTTTGCGTGGTCAGCTTGTGGGTGCCCGGCCCGAACACGTCGGCGATGGTGCCCTCATTGACGAACACGGCGACCTGCGACTCGCGCACGTTGAGGATCGCGCCGTTCTGGATCTCGAAGTCCTGCATTGGGTAGCGCCAGGCGAGCACGCCCTCGGTCTCCTCGTTCCACTGCAGGACGTCGATAAACTGCTTCTTGATGAATGAGCCAAGTGACATGATGGGTCTCCGGTGAACAGCGATTGATCAGGAAATGCAGCCGGCGTTGACTAAGCCGATCGACAGCGAGATGGCGCCGAGCAGGCCGCCGAACGCCTTGTTGTTTGCTTCTATCTGGTCCTTCGACATGCGCAGCAGGCTGGTCGCGACGGTGTACACGAGAATCTGCACGATCATCGCGCCGGCGGACCAGCCAAGAAACTGGTAGTAGTCGGCGGTGTGCAGCAGCGCGGACGATACCGTGACGGAGAAGCCGATCAGCGCGCCGCCCAGCGAAAACGCGGCGGCCTGGTTGCCCTGGCGGACCAGCAGCACTTCGTCGAAGGGCGTCGCGCGCGTGTAAATCACAAAAAACACCAAAACCATGGCAACTGCCGTCAAAAGGTGCAGCAGATAGGCTAGGATGGCGGGCATTAGGTTTCCCCTAATAAATATAGTCAGATTGACAGGACACGGCAATCTTAGTTCAAAAGACGATTTATGACCAAAAGAATTCTGATCCTTTCCGTATTTGTGGTGGCTTCGTGCGGACTGGCGTACGAGCTGATCGCCGGCGCGCTTTCGAGTTACCTGCTGGGCGACTCGGTGCTGCAGTTCTCCACCATCATCGGCTGCTACCTGTTCGCGATGGGCGTGGGCGCCCACTTCTCGAAGTACGTGAAGGACGACGACGTGCTGGCGCGCTTCATCGACATCGAGCTGGCGGTGGGCCTGATCGGCGGCCTGTCGGCGGCGCTGCTGTTCATGACCTTCTCGTGGATGACCGCGCCGTTTCGCACGCTGTTATATGTATTGGTATTTTTGGTCGGCGCGCTGGTAGGCATGGAAGTGCCGCTGGTGATGCGCGCGCTGAATGCACGGCAGACCGAATTCAATGAGCTGGTCAGCCGCGTGCTGACCTTCGACTACCTCGGCGCGCTGGCCGTGTCGCTGCTGTTCCCGCTGGTGCTCGCGCCTTACCTCGGGCTGGTGCGCACCGGCTTCCTGTTCGGGATGCTGAATGTGGCCGTCGCGTTCTGGACGCTGCACACCTTCCGCCACGAGCTCGCGCGCACGGGCGGACGCGTGCTGCGCGCGTCGTGCGTGATGCTGTTGCTGGTGTTCGGCTTTGCGCTTTCCGACCGTATGGTGCAGTGGGGCGAACATGGCCTGTTCGGCGACGAGATCGTGTATTCGACCACCACGCCGTACCAACGGCTGGTGATCACGCGCTGGAAGGACGACACGCGCCTGTACATCAACGGCAACCTGCAGTTCTCGTCGCGTGACGAATACCGCTACCACGAGGCGCTGGTGCATCCGGCGCTGCAGGCCTTGCCGTGGGCGCGCAGCGTGCTGGTGCTGGGCGGCGGCGACGGCCTGGCGCTGCGCGAAATCCTGCGCTACCCGAACATCAAGAGCGTCACGCTTGTGGACCTCGACCCGGCGATGACGAAGGCGTTCACCACGCGGCCCGAGCTGGCCAAGCTCAATCACGGATCGTTCTCGGATCCGCGCGTGAAGGTCATCAACGCCGACGCGGCGATCTGGCTGCAGGACAGCACCGATACCTTTGACGCGGCGATCGTCGACTTTCCCGATCCATCCAGCTTCGCGCTCGGCAAGCTGTATTCGGTGCCGTTCTACGGCATGCTGAAGAAGCACGTCGCGGCCAACGGGCTTGTGGTGGTGCAGTCCACGTCGCCGTTTTTTGCGCCACATGCTTACTGGACCATCGACGCCACCTTGCGCGACGTCGGCATGAAGACGTATCCGTATCACGCGTATGTGCCGTCGTTCGGGGAGTGGGGCTTCGTGCTGGCGTCGCCGCAGCAGCAGTATGCGCCGCCCACCAGCTACCGCCTGCCGATGCGCTTCCTTAACGCCGACACCACGCGCGAGATGTTCAGCTTCCCGCCCGACATGCAGCGCATCGAGATGGCGCCGAACCGGCTCAACACCCAGTCGCTGGTGCGCGAGTTCGAACAGGACTGGCGCCAGGTGATCCGCTGATGGACCGGCGTTCCTTCCTCGCCGCCGCCGGCGTGTCGGCGCTCGCGGGCGCCGCGGGCTTCTACAAGTGGCAGGAGATCACGGCGAGCGTCAGCTATCCCGGCCGCGCCGAAGGCCACTTCCTGCGTGACCGCGGCGAGCTGCCGGCGCCGTCGCAGACAATCGAGACCGACATCGTCATCCTAGGTTCCGGCATCGCCGGGCTGGCCGCCGCGTGGAAGCTCAATAAGGACGGGCATCGCGACGCGCTGATGATCGACGGGCCGCAGCCATACGGGAACGCGGCCGGCGGGCATTTCGGCGACCTGGCGTATCCGACCGGCGGCCATTACCTGCCGTTGCCGTCGCCCGAATCGACGCATGTGCGCGAGATCCTGTTCGATCTCGGCATCCTGCAGCGCGATCCGTACGCCGAGAAGCCGACTTACGACGAGCGCTTCATCCTGCACGGGCCGGAGGAACGGCTGCTGTTCAACGGCGCCTGGCAGGACGGCTTCATTCCGACGCACGGCGTGCCCGCGGAGGAACTGGCGCAGCACAAGCGCTTTTTCGCGGAGGTCGAGCGCCTGCGTGCGTTGCGGGGCGCGGATGGGAAGCGCATCTTCGTGTTCCCGACCGTGCAGTCGTCAAGCGATCCCGCGTTCGATGCGCTCGACCGGATCACGCTGAAGGCCTGGCTGGACCAGAGCGGCTATACGTCGCCGACCCTGCACTGGTACCTGAACTACTGCTGCCGCGACGACTACGGCACGCGCTACGACAAGGTGTCGGCGTGGGCCGGCCTGCATTACTACTGCAGCCGATGGGGGCAGGCGGCGAATGCCGGCAACGGCGCGTGGCTGACCTGGCCGGGCGGGATGGCGCCGGTGGCCGAGGCGATGGCGGCGAAGTCTGGCATCAGGCGGCTGGCCGGCACCGCGGTGTGGCTGAAGAAGGCAGGGGAGGGCGTCGAGGCGCAGTGCTTCACGCTGGAGGGCGGCGTCGCGCGCAGCTACGTGGTCAAGGCGCGCAAGGCCATCTGCGCGATGCCGTTGTATGTGGCGGCGCGGGTGGTGGCGTCTATTCAGGACTACGGCTTCGATCCGAAGCTGCACACCCCAAGCTACGCGCCGTGGATGGTGGCGAACTTCCTGATGAAGGATTTTCCGGCGGAGCGGCCGGAGGCGCCGCTGTCGTGGGACAACGTGGTGTACCAGGAGCCGGGGCTGGGGTATGTGGTCTCGACGCACCAGGACATCCGCGTGCAGCCGCCTGAGAAGACCGTGTTTTCCGCCTACGTCGCGCTGTCGGACCGCACGCCGGAACAGGCGCGCAAGTGGATGATGGCGGCGACGCCGGAGCAGCTGATCGAGCTGGCCAGCGTGGACCTGAAAAGCGCGTACGGCTGGAAGTTCGCGCCATGCGTGGAGCGGGTCGATATCACCTTGCGCGGCCATGCGATGGCGGCGCCGCTGCCGGGGTTTCGCGCGAACGCGGGCACGCGCGCGTTGCGCGAGGCCGATGGGCCGATCGTGTTCGCGCACGCGGACTTGTCGGGCTTCTCGGTGTTTGAGGAAGCCGCGTGGTGGGGCGTGCAGGCCGCGCTAAAAGCCAGGGCCTGAGGCCTGTCGTACCAGCGAAGGCTGGTACCCATGCTGAACCTGCGGTCCCCGTTTTGCACGCTCAGCATGGGTACCTGCCTCCGCAGGTACGACGGTGGATTGATGATGCCAGTGGCGCGGCTCGGCGGCGGCGACAAACCCGGGGACTAGGCGTCCCCGTCGCTCCGTCGGACCTGACCCCAGCCCTTGGGCTGCGGCGTGTGAATTATTTCGCTGGCTTGATGTGCGACAGCGCCTCGTTGAACAGCGCGCGCTCTTCGTCGACGATGCCGTCCACTTCCATCTCCTCCAGGCCCATCGCCTCGAGCACGAACGCCGAAAGCTGCAGGCTCGCTTCCAGCGTCTCCGGCACCACCACCGTCGCGCCGGCCGCCTTCAGCAAGCGCGCCTGCTTCTCGTCGCGCGCGCGGGCGAACAGCGGAATGTCCGGGAACTCGCGCCGGATGCCGCGCACGGCCTGCAAGGCCGACTGCGGATGGTCCATCGTCAGCACGATGGCCGGCGCCTCGTGCGCGTGCACGCGGCGCAGCAGCTCGGCGCGCGAGGCGTTGCCGAAGTAGACCGGCAGCCCTCGCTTGTGCAGCTCCGACGCGAGCCGCACATCGTTTTCAAACGCGATGAATTCGATGCCCTGGTCGGACAGCAGCTTGCCCAGCATCTGGCCGACGCGCCCGAAGCCGGCGATGATGATGCGTCCGCGCGCCGATGCGAGCGCATGTTCGTGCTGGTGCGCGGCGATGGCGTGCTGGCGGATTTCCCACTGGTCGCCGATCGCGCGTCCGAGCCGCGCCAGCAGGGGCGTGACGAACAGGCTCAGGCCGACGGCGAGCATGGCGCGCTGGCCCAGCGCCGGATCGACCAGCTTGCCGGCGGTTGCGTAGCCGATCACGATGAAGGCGAACTCGCCGCCCTGGCCGAGCAGCAGGCCGCCTTCGACGGCGCGGCCCCAATTCAGGCCGCCGAGGCGGAACAGCAGCGCGACCACCACGCCTTTGATCGCGACCAGCCCGAACACGGCGGCGGCGATGAACAGCGGCGCGTGCAGCACCTGGCGCGCGTCCATGCCCATGCCGACGGTCATGAAGAACAATCCCATCAACAGGCCGCGGAACGGCTCGATCATCAGTTCGACTTCGTGCTTGAATTCGGTCTCGGCCAGCAGCAGGCCGGCAATCAGCGCGCCGAGCGCCATCGACAGGCCGGCTGCGGCACTGACGCCGGCGATGCCGAGGGTGGTGAGCAGGATCAGCGCCATGAAAACGTCGGGCTGGTGGCGCCGCGCGAACACGCGGAACAGCGGGCGGATCACGTGGCTGCCGGCCAGGTAGATCAGCGCGATGGCCACGCCGGCCCTGGCGAGCGTCATCAGGATCAGCGTTGCCGCGCCGGCGCCCGCGCCCTTGGTCATCACGCCAATCAGGATCAGTAGCGGCACGACCGCAAGGTCTTGCAGCATCAGCACGGAGAACGTGGCCTGCCCGAGCGGCGTGGCGGTGGTGTGCTGCTCGGTCATCAGCTGCATGACGACGGCGGTGGACGAGAGCGACAGCACGAGGCCGAGGATGACCGCCGCTTCGATAGGCTGGCCGAGGAGCAGTACCGCGCCGCCGATCAGGACCGCGCTGGCGGCGATCTGCGCGCTGCCGGCGCCGAACACCCAGCGCCGCATCGACCACAGGCGCGCGGCGGACAGTTCGAGGCCGATCATGAACATCAGGAACAGCACGCCCAGTTCGGCGAGCACTTCGACGCCTTCGATGCGCGGGAAGGTCAGGTAATTGAGCCAAGGTGTGTGCGCCGCCATCAGGCCCAGGCCGAACGGGCCGAGCAGGGCGCCGACGGCGAGGAAACCGAGCACCTGGTTGATGCGCAGGCGCTGCAGCAGGGGGATCAGGATGCCGGCGAGCGTGAGGAACAGGAGGATTTCCCGAAGAAAGGGGAAGGCGTGGTGTTCTGGCACGGAGGGCCTGGGAAGTGGTTGTTGTGCCTACATTTTATACCGTGACCTGCACCGGGGTCAGACCATAATGCCGTTAAGTTAAGCCGTCGTACCTGCGCAGGCAGGTACCCATACTGAGCGTGCTTCACCTCGTCGGCATGTTCAGCATGGGGGAAACGCATGCGGTTCCCCTGCGCGGGTACGACGGTTTTTAAGCTGACGCGCCTCCGAGCAGTGCTGATCTATTCCTTAACTTAACGGCATTAGGGTCAGACCAAGTGGTCAGACCAGCTGTTCTGACCCCGGCTGCTCGCGCGGCAACTTCCCGCATTGCTGTTTATTCGCGGCCAACTCGTCTCGACGCGTGCGCCGACATCGCGCGTATCTTCCGCCGCGCCTTCGCCAATAGCGCTGGCCGAAACCGCCCGCCCATGGCACTCTCTCACCGTTGCCAAAAATACACAGGAGATCAGCATGAGCAAAGGATTGCGATTGACCGAAAAATGGATGCAGCGCGGCCTGTGGCTGGTTGCCTTCGTGTTCGCCGGATTTCTCATCGGTCTTGGCGGCAAGATCGTCGACAACATGTGGCGGGTCGCGCCGCCGGCGCCTTTCGAGAGTTTCATCGATCCCGTGCGCGGTCCGGCCTCGCGCGAGGCCGCCAGGCAGGCCGACGCGAAGCGCGTTGCCGCCGCCGAGTTGCAGCAGCAGGCCGAGCAGAAGCACGAAGTGGCCCGGTCCAACAGCAACGCCGCCCAGCAGACGTTCGAGAACTGGCTGTCGACCCGGCGCGCGACGGCTCGGCCCGACCAGGATACCGAGCTGATCGAACGCACCCGCGAGCTCGACAAACTCAAGGCGGCCGAGCGGGCCGCGCTGGCCGAGGTGCAGGCGCAGCAGCAGGCGCTGCTCGATGCCAGCCAGGCCCGCGACCGCGCCGAGGCCGAGTGGCGCCGCCTCGAAACTCCGGCGCGGATGGCGATGGAGCGTGCCCGCACCGAGCAGGAACTGCGTGTGTTCCTGTATCGCCTCGCGATTACCCTGCCGCTGCTGCTGGCGGCAGGCTGGCTGTTCGCGAAGAAGCGCCACGGCGCCTACTGGCCGTTCGTGTGGGGATTCATTTTCTTCGCGCTGTTCGCGTTTTTCGTCGATCTCGTGCCATACCTGCCGAGCTACGGCGGCTACGTGCGCTACATCGTGGGGATTGTGGTAACCGGCGTCGTCGGCCGTTACGCGATCGTTTCGCTGCAACGCTACCTGGAGCGCCAGAAGGCGGCCGAAGCGCTGCCCGACGTGCAACGGCGCGAGACGCTGCGCTACGACACGGCCATTGCGCGCCTCGACAAGGGCGTCTGCCCGGGATGCGAGCGGGCCATCGACCTGAAGGACGCCAAGACCGACTTCTGTCCGCATTGCGGCATTGGCGTGTACGACCGCTGCGGGCACTGCGTGACGCGCAAGAGCGCGTTCGCGCGATTCTGTTTTTCGTGCGGCACGCCCGCAAATGTCAGCATGAGCGATTGAAACGATGCCAGATGGGGTCAGGTCCGCAGGACCCGGCCCCGGCTGCAAGTTAGTCCTTCAGGTCCGCCGGCACCTTGCCGCCATTGGCCGCCAGCTTGTTCATCACCTGGCGATGCAGCCAGATGTTCATCGACGCCGAATCGTTCATGTCGCCGGTGTAGTTAAGCTCCTTCGCCAGTTCCTTGCGCGAATCGAGGCTGCTGTCGAGGTTGAGCAGTTTCAGCAAGTCGACGATCGAGGAGCGCCAGTTCAGCGTCTGTCCGGCCGAGCCAGCCATGCCGTTCAGCACCGATTCCACATCGACTTCCGACATCGGCGTTGGCGCCGCAGGCGCTGGCGCGGCAGGAGCGGCGCCCGGCGCCGGAGCCGCGGTCGTGGTGGTGGCCGCGCCGGTATTGGCCGGGTGCGACGAAGGGAAGATCTTGTGGAAAATATTGCTGAGGATGCCCATGATGTTGTCCTTGTTCGAGTGGGTGAAAAAGTGAATCAATTGCGGCGCATGCCCTGGGCCATGTGGCCGAGCGCGATCGCCAGCGCGGCGCCGCCAAGGCCCTTGACCAGCTGCGGATGCTGCGCGTAGAACTCGCCCATCCGGTCCATGATGCTCGGATTTGCCTGCTGGGCCTTTTCGGCGATCTCCTGCACCTGCTGCGGCGACATCTGCTGCGCCTGCTCAGGGGTGATCTGCGGTGCGGCGTTGCTGTTGCCGCCGCCGAACATATTGCCCAGTGCGCCGCCGGCGATCGAAGAAAGAACGCCCGGGCCGATCGCGCCGATCAGCTGGTTGAGCATGCCGGCGCGCTGGCTGCCGTCGCTGTTGCCGAACAGCTGGCCCACCATCTGCGGGAAGGGCGGCGTTTGATCGGAACGGAATGCTTGCGTCACGCCCTGCGCCAGGTCGGTGGTCGAGGCGTTCTGTGCGACCTGGTCGAAATCGTTTTCCGCCTGGTCCGGGTTGGCGGGATGCGAGCCCGCATATTGCTGAAGCAGACTACCTAAATCGAAACCCATGTCGACCTCCACGTAAATTGAATGAAGCATGCGCTTGCGCGATGCCGAGATGACAAGCGTATGCCGCATGGAAGAAGTTATCTGTTCGCCACTGCACCAACGGCGCCCGACGTCATTTTCCCCGTGGACAACAGCACGGCTTCGCGGATAAGCTGCGTTTTTCCGCCAATCAATTCTCGCCATGCGCTACGCAACGCTGCTCGCTTTCGCCGTCCTGTATGCATTTGCGACGGTCGCGTGGAAGCTGCCGCCGGCCGTCGGCATGGTCTATCTGGGCGCCAGCGCGCTGTGCTTCGCCGCGTACGCGCTCGACAAGTCCGCCGCGCGCGCGGGACGCACGCGCACGCGGGAGCGCAACCTGCTGCTGCTGGGACTGATGTGCGGCTGGCCCGGCGCCATGCTGGCGCAGCAATGGCTGCGGCACAAATCGGTGAAGCCAGGATTTCAGATGCCCTTCTGGGGCACTGTCGGCCTGAACCTGAGCGCGTTCGCGTGGCTGGCCTCGGGCGCGGGGCAGGTTTAGTGACAGACCGAATGGGGGTGTGCTCGAGATGGTGTCAGGTCCGCAGGACCAGACACCGATTGTGGGCGCGTCACGTAGCCGGGGTCTGGTCCTGCGGACCTGAGATGTACCGAGTTTGGTGGACATCCAAATAGGGGACAATACGTTCCATGGATACCAAACTCGTAAAATCATCTGAGAACCAGGTCTTCAGCCCGGAGTTCAAGCTCCAAGCGGTTGAACGCCTGAAGCAATGCGATAACGCCGCGGCGCTGGCGCGAGAGCTCGGCGTGCGTCGAAATCAGCTTTATAAATGGGCGAAGCGGGTCGACTTGGTCGGCCCGGACTTGGCGTTTCGACCGCCTGGGCGCCCGCCTGCTGGCGAGGAAGACGAGCTGACGCGGCTTCGCAAGGAGAACCTTCGCCTGGCACTGGAGCTCGAAATTCTAAAAAAAGCCGAGGCGTACTTCATGCGCCGATAGCGCTGAGGTACGCCTTCATTCGCGAGCATGCCGAGATGTTTCCGGTAGGGCTGATGTGCCGCTTGCTCGGCGTAAGTCGAAGCGGCTACCATGCCTCGCGCTGTCGCCCTGTGAGCCCGCGCGATAGCGCGGACATCGCCTTGATTGCGAGGCTTCATGAGATCGACGCGGAACACCGGCGCGCTGCAGGCGTCATCAAGATGTGGCAGGTGCTGCGCGCGGAAAAAAATCCATGCGGGCGAAATCGAGTGGCACGTCTACGACGTAGCGCCGGCATTCAGACGCTTCGAACCCAACGACTGCAAAGCAAACCAGCACCGCAACAAAAAGAACCGCCAGCCCCGAATCTGGTGAACCGGAAATTCAAGGTTGCCCTTCCAAACCGCGTGTGGGTGGGCGACATGACGCAAATCACCACACTGACGGGGATAAGCCATCTGTCGATATTCCTGGATTTGTCCACGCACGCTGTCATTGGCTGGGCGATGGGAACGAGCCAGACCGCCGCCCTGGCCGTGCAGACGATCGAAGCGGCCATGGAGCGATATCGCCCGCCGCCAGGGCTCGTTTGCCACACGGATCAGGGATCGCCTTACGGCTCGAAGAAGTTTCGCGACTACCTCGAGTCGAAGGGCGCAATTGCGAGCATGAGCCGCAAAGGGAACTGTCACGATAACGCGGTTGCGGAGAGCTTCTTCTCGAACCTGAAGAACGAGTTGACGCATCACTTCGTGTATGTAGATCACGCTGCCGCGGTTGCCGCCGTCAAAGATCATATTGAGGTGTACTACAATACAATCCGACTTCATCAATCGCTCGGCTACAAAACGCCGGCGCAGGTCCAAGCGCAGCACATGTGTTGCTAATTAACCTGTCCACCGAACCGGTGCATCTCAGACCTGACCCCATTTTGGTTAGGCGCGCAGCGCGTCGCGATCGCCTAGGACGGTCACCGTTTCACCATCTGCCGGCGCCACGACCCGGACACCATCGCGGCTGGCAGCTTCGCGCAGCTGCTCGCGCGTCACCGGGCAGTGGCTGATCGCTTCCATGTGGTTCGCCACCACCGTGCCTTGCGCGATCCGCGTGAGTTCGATGACTTCGTCGACGCCCATGATGATCTCGCCGCCCAGGTCGAAGCGCGCCCCGCCGGCCGGCACCACGCATACCTGCGGCTGATGCGCGCGCACGAATGCACGGACGTCGTCGGTCAGCACGGTGTCGCCGGACAGGTACAGCGACGGCTCACCGGGCAGTTCAATGAAGTAGCCGACCCCGTGCTCCATCGCCGCGCCAACCAGTCCGCGGCCGTGGCGGCAGCGCACCGTGCGGATCGCGCCGCCGAGGAAAGGCTGCGGCTGCGCGTGACCGTCGGCCAGCGGCAGCACATTCAGACCGAGCTGGCGCAGGTGCTCGCTGTCGTGCGGCGTGCAGATCACCGGCACCTGGCGCTCGCGCAGCCAGCGCGCGCCGGCGCGGTCGAGATGATCGAAGTGGCCCTTCTGGCAGTGCGTGATCAGGCAATGCGTCACTTCATCCAGCACCGCGCCGGCTGACTGCGGCAGTTCGACCGTGGGATTGCGCAGGCGCTTGCCGTCGAACAGGCGCAGCGCGGGCAAGGCGTCCTTCGTCGCCAGCATCGGGTCCACCAGGATGTGGTGCGGACCGGAGTGAATGACGATGGTGGCGTTTCTGAGCTGGATGATGCGCATGTCACTTCCTTCCTTAGTGGTGATATCGCGGCGTGCGGGCACGCCGCGGACCAAAGACTGGGGTCAGGTCCGCCGGACCTGACCCCGGGTTTGCCGGCACCGCGTGAGCTTGCCTTGAGCGACGTCCCGCCGCCAGTGGCGAAATGAATTCCTAAAATGGGATGTCGCGCACGGCCATGCGCTGTGCCGCGGATTGTTCGATGCTCCGGATGACGGCCTTGGCCGCGTCGGGCTGCTCGTCTGGCGTGCCGTTGCCAAACGGCGGCGCCGGATAGTATTCGATGCCGAGCTGGATCAGGCGCGCGGTCGCTTCGCCGGCCAGCAGGCCAGTGAGGAACAGGGCCGCGTCCACGCTGGCCGATACGCCGGCGCCGGTAATGAGCTTGCCGTCGCGCTGAAAACGGGACGGCTCCACCAGCGCGCCATACGCCGCCACCTTGTCGCGCGTGAACCAGTTGGTCGTCACGCGCCGGCCAGGCAGCAGGCCGGCGGCGCCAAGCAGTTCGGCGCCGTTGCAGATGCTGACCGTCCACTGGCTGGCCGCGTCGAGCCGGCGGATGCAGTCGAGCAGCGGCTGGTTCTCCAGCGCGGCGGCGACCCCGGGCCCGCCCGGCACGTACAGGATGTCGGTCGATTCCAGCTGGTCGAAGCGCCTGTACGCGATCATGCCGAGCCGGCCGCTGTCGGCCGCAACCACCCCTTCGGCGGTGGCCGCGAACTCCACCTCCATGCCGGGCACGTTGGCCAGCACCTCGTAGCCGCCGACGATATCGAGGGCGGTAAATCCGTCAAACAGCAAAATGGTCAAGCGCATGAGTTCCTCCTTTGGACGAAACGAATTATCGATCGGCGGGCGGGCGGAGAAAATTGGCGATAGCGCCCATTTTTATGGCAATATCGCCACATATGAAAATCAACATCCTCGCTTTTGACGGCTGCATGGGCATGGAAATCTTCGGCCTGTGCGATACGCTGCTGCTGGCCAACCGCGTCGCCCGGGCGGTGCGCGGCGCGAAGTCCGAGCCCTTGTTCGACGTGCGCGTGACCAGCCTCGCCGGCGGCAGCGTGAACGCGGCCGGCGGCCTGGCGATCGGCACGCGCAAGTTCCGTGCGTCGGCGGACATGCTGGTGGTGCCTGGCATGGACATCGGCGATCGCGATGGCTGCACCCGGCCGCACACCCGGCTTGCGGGCGAGGTGGCAGCCATCGGCAGGGCGTTCGCGCGCGGGGCGCCGGTGGCGTCGATGTGCGTCGGCGCATTCCTGCTGGCCGAAGCGGGGCTGCTGGACGGCCGGCGCGCGACGACGTCGTGGATGTTCGCGCCCGACCTGGCCCGGCGCTTCCCGCAGGTGCGGGTCGATCCCGAGGCGATGCTGGTGGAAGACGGCGGCGTGATCACCACCGGCTCGTTCTCGTCGGCCTTCGACCTGGCGATGCTGCTGGTTCGCCGTGTCGCCGCGCCGAAGGAGGCGAGGGCGGTGGCGCGCATGGCGCTGCTCACCGCGCGCGGCAGCCAGGCCGCGTGGGTCGATACGGCGATGCTGGCCCGGCCGCCGGCGCAGTTTTCGGATCACGTGCAAAGCTGGCTGTCCGAGCGCGTCGCCGAGCCGTTCGACCTCGCCGTGCTCGCGGCCGCGTTCCACGTCAGCGAGCGCACCATGCTGCGCCGGCTGAAAGCGGAAACGGGGCAGACGCCGCTGGGCTACTTGCAGGGCGAGCGGATCAACATCGCCAAGCGGCTGCTCGAGTCGGGCACGCTCAGCCTGGCGCAGATCACGGAGCGCGTCGGCTATCTGGACGTGGCCACCTTCAGCGCGCTGTTCAAGCGGCTGGTCGGGCAGTCGCCGGCCCAGTTTCGCCGCGCGTTCAACTACGGGGTCAGGTCCGGCGGACCTGACCCCATTCGTGTATCGTCATGACCATGTGGCCCTATCCAAAAGTCCTCGCCCATCGAGGCGGCGGCAAGCTCGCTCCCGAGAACACCATCGCGGCGCTCAAGTGCGGGCTGGCGCACGGCTTTCGCGCCGTCGAGTTCGACGTGATGCTCGCGCGCGACGGCGTGCCGGTGGTGATGCACGATCCCTACCTCGGCCGCACGGTGGCCGGCTCCGGCAATGTGTTCGACTACGACGCGGCCGAGCTGGCGCGGATGGACGCCGGCGGCTGGTTCGACAAGCAGTTTCAGGGCGAGCCGGTGCCGCTGTTCGCCGATTTTGCGGCCTTCTGCAAGGCCAGCGGCATCTGGATGAACATCGAAATCAAGCCAGCGCCCGGCTTCGAGGCGCAAACCGGCGCGGTTGTCGCCGAGGCCGCGCGCGCGATGTTCGAAGGCGAGCCGGGGCAGGCGCCGCTGCTGTCGTCGTTCAGCGAGACCGCGCTGGCCGCCGCGCGCGACGCCGCGCCGGAGGTGGCGCGCGCCTTGCTGCTTGACGTCGTCCCGCGCGACTGGCTGCACCGCGCACGGGCGCTGGGCGCGGTGGCGATCCATACCAATCACAAGCACCTGACGCAGGGCGTGGCGCGCGAGATCCGGCTGTCCGGCTTCGGCCTGTTTTGCTACACCGTCAACAACCCGATCCGCGCGCGCGAGCTGCTGATGTGGGGCGTGGACGGCTTCTGCACCGACCGGATCGACCTGATCGGCCCGGATTTCAGCTAGTCCGTTCAAGGGACGACAACCTGGAGACCGTCGTCCCTGCGAAGGCAGGGACCCATGCTGAGCCTCTCTCTGAGTTCAGCACGCTCAGTATGGGCACCTGCCTTCGCAGGTACGACAACATAGCTCCTGCCTACGCTATAATCAATTTTTTAAAGCATGCTGCCATCCTTCGCCCATACGACATGAAATCATCTGAAATTCGCGACAAATTCCTCAAATTCTTCGAATCGAAGGGACACACGATTGTCCGGTCCAGTCCTCTCGTACCGGGCAACGATCCGACCATGCTGCTGACGAACAGCGGCATGGTGCAGTTCAAGGATGTCTTCATCGGCACCGACAGCCGCCCGTACACCCGCGCCACCTCCGTGCAGCGCTGCGTGCGCGCCGGCGGCAAGCACAACGACCTGGAAAACGTCGGCTACACCGCGCGCCACCATACCTTTTTCGAAATGCTGGGTAACTTCAGCTTCGGCGACTACTTCAAGCGCGACGCGATCAACTACGCGTGGGAGCTGCTGACCAAGGTGTACGGCCTGCCGGTCGAAAAACTCACCGTCACCGTCTACATCGAGGACGACGAAGCCTACGACATCTGGGCCAACGAGATCGGCGTGCCGAAAGAGCGCATCATCCGCATCGGCGACAACAAGGGCTCGCGCTACGCGTCGGACAATTTCTGGCAGATGGCCGACACCGGCCCGTGCGGTCCGTGCACCGAGATCTTCTACGACCACGGCGCCGACATCCCGGGCGGCCCCCCAGGCTCGCCCGACGAAGACGGCGACCGCTTCATCGAAATCTGGAACCTGGTGTTCATGCAGTTCAACCGCGACGAAGCGGGCGTGATGCACAAGCTGCCGAAGCCGTGCGTCGATACCGGCATGGGCATGGAGCGCCTGGCCGCCGTGCTGCAGCACGTCCACAGCAACTACGAAATCGACCTGTTCCAGAACCTGATCCGCGCCGCCGCGCGCGAAACCGGCGTCACCGACCTGGAAAGCAAGTCGCTGCGCGTGATCGCGGACCACATCCGCGCCGCCGCGTTCCTGATCGTCGACGGCATCATCCCTGGCCCTGAAGGCCACGGCTACGTCCTGCGCCGCATCATCCGCCGCGCGCTGCGCCACGGCCACATGCTGGGCCAGAGCAAGCCGTTCTTCTACAAGCTGGTCGACGACCTGACGAAGGAGATGGGCGAAGCCTATCCGGAGCTGACCGACGCCAAGGACCGCGTCACCCAGACCATCAAGCAGGAAGAAGAGCGCTTCGGCGAAACGCTGGAACACGGCATGAAGATCCTCGAGGCGCAGCTGGCGAAAGACAGCAAGAACCTCGACGGCGCCACCGCCTTCACCCTGTACGACACCTACGGCTTCCCGCTCGACCTGACCGCGGACATCTGCCGCGAGCGCGGCGTGACGCTGGACGAAGCCGGCTTCGCCGCCGCGATGGAGCAGCAGAAGAAAACCGCGCGCGCCGCCGGCAAGTTCAAGATGGCCGCCAGCGTCGAATACTCGGGCGCCAAGACCAAGTTCGTCGGCTACGAGTCGCTGACCCACAACGCGTCGGTCATCGCGCTGTACGCCGAAGGCGCGCCGGTAGCGGAACTGAAGGCCGGCCAGAGCGGCATCGTGGTGCTCGACACCACGCCGTTCTACGCCGAGTCGGGCGGCCAGGTCGGCGACCAGGGCATCATCCGCGCCGACGGCGGCGCCTTCGAAGTGGAAGACACGCTGAAGATCCAGGCCGACGTGTTCGGCCACCACGGCGTGCTGACCCAGGGCTCGCTGAAGGTGGGCGACAAGGTCGACGCGGTGGTCGATGAAGAAAAGCGCGGCCGCACCATCCGCAACCACTCGGCGACGCACCTGATGCACAAGGCGCTGCGCGAAGTGCTGGGCGCGCACGTGGCGCAAAAAGGCTCGCTGGTCGATCCGGACAAGACCCGCTTCGACTTCAGCCACAACGCGCCGCTGACTGCCGAGCAGATTGCGAAGGTCGAGGCGATCGTCAACCGCGAGATCCTGCAGAACCAGGCAACCAAGGCGCAGCACATGTCGTTCGACGACGCCGTCAAGCATGGCGCGATGGCGCTGTTCGGCGAGAAGTACGGCGACGAAGTGCGCGTGCTCGACATCGGTTCGTCCAAAGAGCTGTGCGGCGGCGTCCACGTCGGCCGCACCGGCGACATCGGCCTCTTCAAGATCATCAATGAAGGCGGCGTCGCCGCCGGCATCCGCCGCCTCGAAGCGGTGACCGGCGAAGGCGCGCTGGCGCTGGTGCAGTCGCTCAATCGCCGCCTGCAGGAAGCGGCCGGCGCGCTCAAGACCAATCCGGAAGAACTGACCGCGCGTATCGGCCAGGTGCAGGACCAGGTCAAGTCGCTGGAGAAGGAACTGGCCGCGCTGAAGTCGAAGCTGGCGGCAGGGCAGGGCGACGAACTGGTGACCAAGGCGGTCGACGTCAACGGCATCAAGGTGCTGGCGGCGACGCTGGAAGGCGCCGACGTGGCGCGCCTGCGCGAGACGATGGACAAGCTGAAGGACAAGCTGAAGACGGCGGCCATCGTGCTGGCCAGCGTGGCCGACGGCAAAGTGAGCCTGATCGCCGGCGTGACTGCCGATGCGACCTCCAAGGTCAAGGCCGGTGAGCTGGTCAACTTCGTCGCGCAGCAGGTGGGCGGCAAGGGCGGCGGACGTCCCGACATGGCGCAGGCCGGCGGCACCGATCCGAGCGGCTTGCCGGCGGCGCTGGCTGGCGTGGTGGAGTGGGTCGGCCAGCGCGTCGCCTAATATCACCGAAGTCGGGGTCTGGTCCTGCGGACCTGACCCCATCTTGCAGTGACGACGAAAAATCAAAATGGGGTCAGGTCCGCAGGACCAGACCCCGTCCTTCGCCATTTATCCGGTTTGCATAGATTGTTTGCATCCTGAACACGGTCGTTGTTCTTTTGCAACGGTTCAAGTTTATTTTGGTGCGGTGCGTCATAATCCTCCAATTGGAGTAGTATGGCGTCATGAACACCGTAACCAACCTAGCGAACCCATCGATGAGTACGATCACGTTAGACAGCGACGTCATGGAATACCAGAAGGATCTCGATGCGCGCGGCCTGAATTGCCCCTTGCCGATTCTGAAGGCGAAAAAGGCGCTGGCCGAAATGCAAACCGGCGAGGTGCTGCGCATCGTCGCCACCGACTCCGGTTCCGTGCGCGATTTCCAGGCGTTTGCCAAGCAGACCGGCAACGCGCTGCTGGCGCACAGCCAGAACGGCCTGGAATTCACGTTCCTCATGCGCCGCAAGTAAGACCCCCAAACGGACCAGTCAGGTCCGTTTTTTTCTCCACGCCTGTTTTTATCGTTCGATCGCCGCGCACAAAAAAAGCCCGCGCATTGGCGGGCTTCGCAACGTCGGCGCCGGAATTCATTCGGCGCCATTACCTGCGTGCTTATCTCCCGGACTTGACCGAAATCGATGTCGTCGCCACGTTGTTCGACGTGTCGTAAGCCGTTGCGCTCAGCGTGTGCGTGCCTGTGCGCACGCTCACCGATTTGGTCAACTTTGCACCGGGCTGTTCCGCGACCTTGGCGCCATCGACGAACAACGCGATTTTCGCGACCGCGCGATCGTCGGTGGCCGACACTGAAACGCTGAACGAGCGCTTGGTGGTGCCGCCGGCCAGCGGCGCGGCGAACGCCACTTTCGGAGGCGTTACGTCGGCCGTTGGTCCTGGCGTCGGAGTAGGCGTTGGCGTCGGAGTCGGGGTCGGGGTCGGGGTAGGAGTCGGCGTCGGCGTCGGCGTTGGCGTTGGCGTCGCCGTTGGTGCCGCCTCGTAAGCGCCGATATCGATTTTCCCGTCGCTCGGACGCGCCTGGCTTTGCGCAACATGCACGTACTGCATGACCGGAACGAGCGAGACGCCCGATGCCGACACGCCTGGCGCCGTGCCCGCGTTGATCACCTGGATGTTTGCAGTCGGATGCAAATCGTAATTGGCGCGGTCGACGAACCCTGGCGCCACCGAACGGTAGTTGGTCCGGTCGATGCTCGACGCCTGCGTGCTTACGGTGCCGGTGCCGCCGAAGATATTATTCTGCAGCAGGGCTGGCACGGTCACGCCGCTACCCACCAGCACGAAGGTGCCGTGCGAACTGTCCTCGTTCAGGAAGGTGTTGTTGACGACATACAGATCCTTGCCAGGATTGGTCGCGCCTTCTTCGCCGTAGGCCAGCATGCCGGGATTCTGATTGGCCGAAGGCTGCTGGATCACGTTGCCGATGACGTAAGAGGTGCCCGCGTTCGGCAGGTCGATTTCGTAGCTTGGCTGGCCGCTGCCGGCGACGCCCGGGGCGCTGCTCGAGAAGCGGTTATAGGCGATGGTGTTGACCATCGCGCGCGACTTCAGGTTGTGACCGACGTTCGCATCGTGCGAATAGTTGTTGCGGAAGGTCAGGCTGGCCGCGTTGCCGATGTACAGGTTGTGGGTATAGCCGGTGCCGTAGCCGTTGTGGCCGAATTCGCTGCCTTCGATCAGGATGTTGCTGGTCGTTTGCGCGCCGCTCAGGATGCCGTTTTCGTTGTCATGCAAAAAGCTGTTGCGCAGGGTGAAGTTGACGCCTTCGAGGCGCAGCGCGGCGCCGTTCTGGTCCGGCACCTTGGCGCCAAACATCTCCACATTCTCGACGACGACATTGTTGCCGGTGATGACCCAGGTGCCTTTGCCGCCGGCGTTCGCGCCGTTGGCGTTAATCGCGGGGCGGCCATTCACGCCGCGAATCGTCAGGTTGCTCGCCGTCACGGTGCAGACGTCGCCGGAATAGGTGGTCCCGCCGGTGATTTCGACCACGTCGCCGGCCGCGGCGCGCGTGAGGGCGCTGCACGGCGTGGCGTAGGTCTTGCCAGGGCCGACCGACAGGGTCGCGGCGGAGGCGGCGGTTGCTGCACAGCACAGGAGCGAGGCGGCGGCGAGATCGCGCAGGGGAAAGGCGGATGAAGTGCGGGTGTTCGAGCGCATAGAAAATCCCAGGGAAGTGAAAGGGGGGTATTGCTACAGAATTACGCGGGGGAAACTTCGAGGGGCCTAGCGTAGCCGCTTTGTTGCTGCCTCGCTGTAAGAAGTTGTAACGTGTTAATATTGATAACGGTGCAATTTCGGCAAGATGCGTATGGCGGGTGCGCAATCGTGTGTCATTTTTGTAATTCCCCAAAAGAATCGAAATACTCTGGAAAGCATTGATCCGCCGGTAATTTTCTGAAGCGGGTGGTTCGGCGCGTCGGGTGACGGTTTTTTAGAGGACTCCTTCCACGCATTAATCGCACGACCGTGCTTTAATTTCGCCGTGCAGGTGTTTTTCTCTTATAATCTAGGCCACTCAAGGCAGTCACTGAATTTCACTTTTTCCAAAGGCCCCCCATGAAAGTCCTGGTCCCCGTCAAACGTGTGGTCGACTACAACGTCAAGGTCCGCGTCAAATCCGATGGCAGCGGCGTCGATATCGCCAACGTCAAAATGTCGATGAATCCGTTCGACGAGATCGCGCTTGAAGAAGCGATGCGCCTGAAGGAAGCCGGCAAGGTCACCGAAGTGATCGCAGTGTCGTGCGGCGTGACGCAGTCCCAGGAAACCCTGCGCACCGGCATGGCGATCGGCGCCGACCGCGCGATCCTGGTCGAGACGACGGCCGAGCTCGAGCCGCTGGCCGTGGCCAAGCTGCTCAAGGCGGTGGCCGACAAGGAAGCGCCGCAGCTGATCATCCTGGGCAAGCAGGCGATCGACGACGACTCGAACCAGACCGGCCAGATGCTGGCGGCCCTGCTGGGCTGGCCGCAGGCGACGTTCGCCTCGAAAGTGGTGCTGGAAGAGGGCAAGGTCACGGTCACCCGCGAAGTCGACGGTGGCCTGGAAACGCTGGCGCTCACGCTGCCGGCCATCGTCACCACCGACCTGCGCCTGAACGAGCCGCGCTACGTGACGCTGCCGAACATCATGAAGGCGAAGAAGAAGCCGCTCGACGTGGTCAAGCCGGAAGACCTGGGCGTGGACGTGGCGCCGCGCCTGAAGACGCTCAAGGTCGTCGAGCCGGCCAAGCGCTCGGCCGGCATCAAGGTGCCTGACGCGGCGACCCTGGTGGCCAAGCTGCGCACCGAAGCCAAAGTTATCTGATCGCGGCCACGCCGTTCGCTCTCACAAGAATAGGAATCATCATGGTCGCATTAGTCATCGCTGAACACGATAACGCATCCCTGAAGGGAAGCACCCACCACACCGTCACCGCTGCCGCACAGTGCGGCGGCGAAGTCCACCTGCTGGTCGCCGGCAGCAACTGCGGCGCCGCAGCGGCGCAAGCTGCCGCCATCGCCGGCGTCACCAAAGTGCTGGTCGCCGATGCGCCGCACTTTGCCGACGGCCTGGCCGAAAACGTCGCCGAGCAGGTGCTGGCCGTCGCCGGCGCCTACTCGCACATCCTGGCGCCCGCCACCGCCTACGGCAAGAACATCCTGCCGCGCGTGGCCGCCAAGCTGGACGTCGCGCAGATCTCCGAAATCACCAAGGTCGATTCGCCGGATACGTTCGAGCGTCCGATCTACGCCGGCAATGCGATCGCCACCGTGCAGTCGAGCGACAAGGTCAAGGTCATCACCGTACGCGGCACCGGCTTCGATTCGGCGCCGGCCACCGGCGGTTCGGCTGCAACCGAAACCATCGCCGCTGTCGCCGATTCGGGCAAGTCGAGCTTTGTCGGCCGCGAGCTGGCCAAGTCGGACCGTCCGGAACTGACGGCCGCGAAGGTCATCGTATCGGGCGGGCGCGGCATGGGCTCGGGCGAAAACTTCAAGATCCTCGAACCGCTGGCCGACAAGCTGGGCGCGGCGATGGGCGCATCGCGCGCCGCCGTCGACGCCGGCTTCGTGCCGAACGACTGGCAGGTCGGACAGACCGGCAAGATCGTCGCGCCGACGCTGTACATCGCCGTCGGCATCTCGGGCGCGATCCAGCACCTGGCCGGCATGAAGGACTCGAAGACCATCGTCGCCATCAACAAGGATCCGGAAGCGCCGATCTTCTCGGTGGCCGACTACGGCATCGTGGGCGACCTGTTCGACGTGGTGCCCGACCTGGTCAAACAACTGGGCTAAGCCACAATCTGTTGGACTGTCGTTCCCGCGCAGGCGGGAACCCATACTGAATATGAGCTGCGCAGGCGGATCCGAATCAGCATGGGGGCGGCGCATGCGTCGCCCCTTCGCGGGAACGACGTTTTTGGATATGCGTATTTAGGAGATCAAGGTGAGCTACAAAGCCCCGCTGAAAGACATGCTGTTCGTGATGAACGAACTGGCCGGACTGTCCACCATCAACAACCTGCCAGGCTGCGAAGACGCCACCGCCGACACGGTCGAGGCGGTGCTCGAAGAGAACGCGAAATTCTGCGGCAACGTCGTCGCGCCGCTGAACCACTCCAGCGACAAGGAGCCGAGCTTCTGGCACGACGGCGAGGTCACCACCGCCGGCGGCTTCAAGGAAGCGTTCAAGGGCTTCGGCGAGGCGGGCTGGCAGGGCGTGCAGCATCCGTCCGAATTCGGCGGCCAGGGCTTGCCCAAGCTTGTCGCCACGCCTTGCATCGAAATGCTCAACGCCTCGTCGATCTCGTTCGCGCTGGTGGCGCTGCTGACCGACGGCGCCATCGAGGCGCTGATGACGGCAGGCTCCGACGCGCAGAAGGCGACCTACCTCGAGCCGCTGATCTCCGGCAAATGGACCGGCACGATGAACCTCACCGAGCCGCAGGCCGGCTCCGACCTGGCCGCCGTGCGCACGCGCGCGGTGCCGCAGGACGACGGTACCTACAAGATTTTCGGCACCAAGATCTTCATCACCTACGGCGAGCATGACATGGCCGAGAACATCATCCACCTGGTGCTGGCGCGCACCCCGGATGCGCCTCCGGGCGTGAAGGGCATCTCGCTGTTCCTGGTGCCGAAGTTCATGGTCAACGCCGACGGTTCGCTGGGCGCGCGCAACGACGCGCACTGCGTCTCGATCGAACACAAGCTGGGCATCAAGTCCAGCCCGACCGCTGTGCTGCAGTTCGGCGACCACGGCGGCGCGATCGGCACGCTGGTCGGCGAAGAGAACCGCGGCCTGGAATACATGTTCATCATGATGAACGCGGCGCGTTTCGCCGTCGGCATGCAGGGCATCGGCCTGGCCGACCGCGCGTACCAGCAGGCGGTGGCGTTCGCCAAGGACCGCGTGCAGTCGCGCGACCTGGCCGGTTCGGCCGGCCCTGTGTCGATCATCCATCACCCGGACGTGCGCCGCATGCTGATGTCGATGCGCGCCCACACCGAGGCGGCGCGCGCGCTGGCCTACGTCGGCGCCGGCATCAGCGACCTGGCGCACCACCATCCAGACGCGGATACCCGCAAGGCCAACCTGGCGATCTATGAGTACCTGGTGCCGGTGATCAAAGGCTGGTCGACCGAGATGTCGCAGGACGTCACGCGCGACGGCGTGCAGGTCCATGGCGGCATGGGCTTCATCGAGGAGACGGGCGCGGCGCAGCACTACCGCGACGCCAAGATCCTCACCATCTACGAAGGCACCACCGCGATCCAGGCCAACGACCTGGTGGGCCGCAAGACGGTGCGCGACGGCGGCGCCGTGGCCAAGAGCCTGATCGCCGAAGTGCGCGCGACAGCGGAGCAACTGCAGCAGACCGGCGGCGGCGACTTCAACGCCATCGCGCGCCAGCTGGACGAGGGCGCCACTGCGCTGGAATCGGTGGTGGAGTTCATGGTCTCCACGGTCAAGTCCGACATCAAGGGCGTGTACGCCGGCAGTGTGCCTTACCTGCGCCTGGCCGGCATCGTGCTGGGCGGATGGCAGATGGGCCGCGCGGCGCTGGTGGCGCGGCAGAAGCTCGATGACGGCGACGGCGATGCGGCCTTCTACAAGGCCAAGATCGCCACCGCGCGCTTTTTCGCCGATCACATCCTGTCGCAGGCGGCGAGCCTGCGCACGGCGATCGTCGAAGGCAGCGCCGGCGTGCTGGCGCTGGGCGAAGACCAGTTCTGATACTTGACTAGTCAAGTAAAAAAGCAGCCCGCGCGGCTGCTTTTTTTTCGGCCACTCGGCCCCTGCGCCGATCGAGGGGGCAGACCCGGCGATCGAGGGGTCAGACCCCGGTGTTGCTTTTTTTGGGTCTGACCCCGTTGTGGGTTGGCGCTGACGAATCCGGGGTCCGACCCTGAAAAGAAGAACCGGGGTCAGACCCCTGCTGACAGCGCGGCAAGAAAGTTGTCACTATTTTTTTTAGTGCCTGTTACTTTTCGCCAAATTTGGCGGATTAATTTGATGTATCTTATGCGGCGCAACTTATGCCACCAAACAGGAAAACTATTGTGAATCTGGTCACCTTGTCATCGCGCCTGACCGGCGTTTTGTTTTTGGGCGCGCTGCTCGCTTCATGCGGCGGCGGCGGCGGTTCATCGAGCCCGGCTCCGGTTCCGGTTCAAACGCCGGCCTGCAGCAGCGTCCGTATCGACGCGGACGCCACCATCGCCGCCGGCAAGACGGGCGGCGCGACCGCGCTCGCGTGCAGCGGCACGCTGGCCGACGTGACCTGGACCCAGGAAAGCGGCCCCGCCGTGACCCTGCTCGCTTCGCGCAGCGCGACGGTCTCGTTCGAGCCTGGCGTGGCCGGCACCATCCGGCTGCGCGCCGACATGCACCTGGCCGACGGCACCGCCGCCAGCGCCACGACCGACGTCGTCGTGACCGCGCCGGTGGCCGGCAGCTCCCTGACCGTGCGCGCCGACCACTCGGTACGCCCGCAAATGGACACCTCGGTGCGCGCCTGGCCGACGCTGGCCAGCGGCGAAACGGTTTCCAGCATCGTCTGGACCCAGACCGCGGGCCCGGCGGTGACGATGGATACGACCAACCCGCGGGTGCTGATGTTCAAGTCGCCGGCCACTTCCACCGACACCGTGCTCAAGTTCCGCGCGGTGCTGACCACCAGCAGCGGGCGCCAGGATGCCGACGACGTGATGGTCGGCGTCGAGACCCAGGCCGCCAAGCCGAACGGCTACATGTTCGACGCCACCGAGCGCGTCCATCCGTACCGCTCGACCGGCGTGTACACCAGCGTGCTGACCCGCTGCGTGTATGACATCAGCCTGTTCTACGTCGATTCGAGCCACACCAATTTCTGCTCCGCCGCGACCTTGCCGCTGCTGCAGACCGAAGCGGGGCCGGGCGCGGTGCCGAGCGTGGCGCAGATCATGGGCCGCGTGCTGGTGTCGCACGACTTCCTCGGCGCGAACTTCGAGCAGTTCCTGCTGACCCAGGACCCGTACGGCGACTTCCGCCGCCTGTTCGCCGGCGTGTCGGCGATCGTGCTCGGCTCGCACGTGCGTCCGAGCTACTACACCTCGGCGACCGGCGCGATCTACCTCGACGCCAACAACTTCTGGCTCACGCCCGAGCAGCGCGACGTGGTCACCGAAGTGCCCGACTACCGCCTGGCCTACGCCGACGCGCTCAACTACAGCAGCTTCGGCCGCCTGGTGAAAAACAACGACTACGCGCGGCGCAGCTTCCCGTCGACTTTGCGCGTCACGCGCGACACGCCGGACCTGATCGTCGACCTCGGCCGCCTGCTGTATCACGAGCTGAGCCACGCCAGCGACTTCTACCCGACCACCGACCGCAGCCTGACGCCGGCCCTGTCGATCTACGCCAACGCGGTGCCGCGCATCGCGGCGAAGTCGCTGCCGTCGGACGCGCTCGCGGCCCAGTATCCGCTGCGCTCGGCCGAGATGAAGGCGCTGGGCCAGGTGCTGTTCCAGGGCGCCACGCCGACCGATGCGCAAAAGGCCTACACCGCGGCCCAGGTCGGCAGCTTCTTCGGGCCGGATGTCGCGTCGGACGACTACGCCTACTCGATCTACAAGGACAACAATTCGCGCGAAGACCTCGCGATGCTGTTCGAGGAGTTCATGATGAGCTACCGGCATGGAATCCAGTACGACATCGCGTTCACCAACGTCTTCAAGGACAACATGACCTTCGACGACGTGATCGTTGCGTGGGGCGAGCGCGGGCGCATTGCCGAGCCGTCGATCAAGCCGCGCATCAAGCTGGTGGTCGACCGGATTGCGCCGTGGATCGGAGCGGCGGCGGTGGACACGCTGCCGGCGCCAATCATGATGCGGGTGGGGCAGAGCTGGACGGCCAACCTGGCGATCAGCCCGGCAGGCAATGCGGTGCAGCCGTCGAGCCTGCGGATGGGGGTGACTGGCAGCGCGCCGCGTGCGGTGCGTGACGATTTGCAGGGCGCCCGCCGGAGCCACTAGAGGTTGGGCAGCGGGGTCTGGTCCTGCGGACCCGCCCCCGCTACCGCAGACGCCAGCACATCGGGGTCAGGTCCTGCGCGACCTGACCCCATTTTATTTGCGCCAGCGAATCAGCCGTAGGCCCCGCCGGTGTACAGCAAGTCGAACAGGCGCGCCATGGTGGCAATCACCACCGTAGCGCCCACCAGCAGGGTCGCGACCAATCCCAGCGCCAGCAGCGGCCCCGAGTCCGACGCTCGTCCGCTGCCGCCGTTGTAGCGCGCATCGAATTTCTCGTCCGGCATCACCCCGATCACCAGCGCCTCGATGAAGCCCGCAATCGCCGACACGGTCAGCGGCAGCAGCTTCCAGAAGACGTTCGCCCCGGGCGCCGCCGCCATCAGCGCCAGCGTGCCCGCCACGCCCGCGTAGTGTGCCAGCGCCAGGCGGTCGCCGGCGCCACGCAGGTAGATCCGGTGGATCCCGGCCGCGCCGCCCAGCAGCGCCGTCCAGGTCGCGAAAGTCTTGTTCTTGTGCGTTGCACTCATGAATTGATGCCAGCCATTATCAGGAAAGCACGCAGTATCGTCCAAAAAGCCGCACCCGGCAGCCTTTTTTGGGAATAGGCTTTGCCGAAGAGGCCATAAATCGGCGATAATGCTCGACTTCGGCCCGAATTGCGCGCCCTGTAATCATTACCGCTTGCTGCTGTGCGGCATTGCGCGCTATAATTGTCGGCTTTTTCCGCCCAGCATAACTTTTTGGATTTAATTATGGTCGTTATTCGTTTAGCTCGTGGAGGCGCCAAGAAGCGCCCGTTCTTCAACATCGTTGCAACGGACTCGCGCAATCGCCGCGACGGCCGCTTCATCGAGCGCATCGGTTTCTACAACCCGATGGCAGCTGGTGGCGAAGTCGGCCTGCGTATCACCGCAGACCGTCTGGCTTACTGGCAAGGCGTTGGCGCACAACTGTCGCCAACCGTTGCACGCCTGGTGGCTTCGCAGCCAGCAGTAGCAGCGTAATTTTGCTAGGCCAGGTTTGACCGAGCAGCAAATCCCCGACGACCTGGTTCAAGTCGGGTACGTGTCGGGCGCCTACGGCGTCACCGGGTCGATTCGGGTCACCCCGTTTTCGGCCGACGCCGACGCGCTGCTGAACGTGAAAACCTGGTGGCTGGATAAACCCGGCCAGCATGCCGTTTCGGTACGGACGGCAAAACTGCACGGCGGCGACGTCGTGGCCCAGTTGGTTGGTGTGGTGGGGCGGGATGCCTCCGAGGCGCTGAAAGGCGCCGCAGTGACGATCCCGCGCAGCCAGTTCCCCGAACTGCCGGCCGATGAATTCTACTGGTCCGACCTGATCGGGCTGGATGTCGTTAACCTCGCGGGCGAAGCGCTCGGCCAGGTGAACGACATGATGGACAATGGCGTGCAATCGATCCTGCGCATTACGCCGGTCGCGCAAGAGGGTGTGAAAGCGCCCGAACGCCTGATCCCGTATGTCGACCAATACGTCAGGCAGGTTGACCTTGCAGGCAAAAAAATTACTGTGGACTGGGGCCTGGATTATTAAGGGCCAGTGGACGAAGCGAATCATGAAGGGAAAACGCGATGCAATTTGACGTCGTGAGCTTGTTTCCCGAGATGTTCGCCGCGTTGACGCAGTCGGGTGTGACCCGCCGCGCCTTCGAGCAGCAGCGCTGGGGCCTGTCGCTGTGGAATCCGCGCGATTTCACCACCGACAATCACCGCACCGTGGACGACCGCCCGTACGGCGGCGGTCCCGGCATGGTGATGCTGGCGAAGCCGCTCGAAGCGGCGATCGCCGCGGCGAAGGAGCGCCAGGTCGCACTGGGCCTTGCCGCGCCGCGCGTGGTGTTCATGTCGCCGCAAGGCCGGCCGCTGACGCACGAGCGGGTGATGCAGTTGAAGGACGAGCCGGGCCTGGTGGTGCTGTGCGGACGCTACGAAGCGGTCGACCAGCGCCTGCTGGACCGGGTAGTCGATGAAGAAATCAGCCTCGGCGATTTCGTGCTGTCCGGCGGCGAACTGCCGGCGATGGCGCTGATGGATGCGGTGGTGCGGCAGTTGCCGGGCGTGCTGGGCGACGACGCTTCGGCGGTCGAAGACAGTTTCGTCAACGGCCTGCTCGATTCGCCGCATTACACGCGCCCCGAGACGTACGAAGGCGTCAGCGTGCCGCCGGTCCTGATGGGTGGCAACCACGCCGAGATCGTCAAGTGGCGGCGCCAGAAGATGTTAGAGGCGACCGCGCGCAAGCGGCCAGACTTATTGGCCAGGGCGCGCGAAGCCGGCATCCTGACGAAAGCCGACGAAAAGTTTTTGGCAGGTTTATAAAAACCTGTTGCAGCACCCGGCGGGCATGTTGCCCGTCCGTTTCAACCCCATCCTCTACCGGGCACCAAGCAGCGCCGGCATGATGGTAATAGGAGTCATAAAATGAATCTGATTCAAACTCTCGAGCAAGAAGAAATTGCCCGTCTCGGCAAGACTATTCCTGACTTTGCACCAGGCGACACCGTTGTCGTCAACGTCAACGTAGTCGAAGGCACCCGCAAGCGCGCCCAGGCATACGAAGGCGTGGTCATCTCGCGTCGTAACCGTGGCCTGAACTCGAACTTCATCGTTCGCAAGATCTCGTCCGGCGAAGGCGTCGAGCGTACGTTCCAGCTGTACTCCCCGCTGATCGCTTCGATCGAAGTCAAGCGTCGCGGTGACGTCCGTCGCGCCAAGCTGTACTACCTGCGTGAGCGTTCGGGCAAGTCGGCACGTATCAAAGAGAAGCTGCCACAGCGTAAAGTTGCAACTCCAGCCGCTGCCAAGTAATAATAGCGTCTGCGTTGTGAACGAAAGGGTGCCTCCGGGCGCCTGGAAAAGGCATCCAACCGGATGCCTTTTTTGTTTTTTGCTGGAGGAAACGCGCTTGCCCAAGCTTCCATTCGATCCCGAGCAGTTACCGATAGACAGCATCGCCGGCGAAGACCCGGTTGATCCTGCGCGCCTGACCGCGGACTGGCTGCGCAGCCACTTCGCCGCGCCGCCGGAATGGGAGCCGGAGGCGCTGGACGAGTCGGTCGGGCGCCGGCCGGTGATGATCCCGGCGGCCGTGCTGATCCCGCTGGTGGCGCGTCCCGAGGGGCTGACCATGCTGCTGACCCAGCGCACCGCCCACTTGAGCAATCACGCCGGCCAGATCAGCTTTCCGGGCGGGCGCGCCGAGGACAGCGACGCCTCGCCGCTCGAGACCGCGCTGCGCGAGGCGCAGGAAGAGATCGGCCTCGACCCGCGCCACGTCGAAATCATCGGCACGCTGCCCGACTACCTGACCGGCACCGGCTACCACGTGGTCCCGGTGGTGGGGCTGCTGACGCCGCCGTTCGAGCTGGCGGCCGACCACAACGAAGTGGCCGAGATTTTCGAAGTCCCGCTGGCGCACCTGATGAACGGCGCGCACCACCAGCGCCTGTCGATCGACCTGCCGGCGGGCGGGCGGCGCAGCTTCTACGCAATGCCGTACGAGCGTTACTTCATCTGGGGCGCGACGGCGGGCATGCTGCGCAACCTGTTCCATTTCCTGCGCGCGTGAAGAGTGGCGCTGGCCAATTAGTTTGATTCTGCCGATGCTCTGCGCTATCGTAGCGGGGCTGGACAGTATTGCTACATTTCACAAAGGACGTTCATGACTTTTCTCTCCATTCTGTGCGCGTTGCTGATCGAGCAACTCAAGCCTTTGCGCGCGGATAACATGATTTACGCCGAGATCAAAAGTTTCGCAATGCGCATGGAAGGCTGGTTCAACGCAGGCAATCCTTCCGACGGCCGGCTGGGCTGGTTCCTGATGATGGCCGCGCTGATGGCGCCGACCGCCCTGATCTACTGGGGCCTGCTGCACTTCAACGTGTTCGCCGCCTTCGCCTGGAACGTCCTGATCGTCTACCTGACCCTGGGCTTTCGCCACTACAGCCACTATTTCACGTCGATCCAGATGGCGCTCAACGCCGGCGACGAACCGGCCGCGCGCGCGCTGCTGGCCGAATGGACCAGGATCGACACGGTCGGCATGGAGCCCACCGAGATCGCCCGCATCGCCGTCGAAAAGTCGCTGGTGACCACGCACCGCAACGTGTTCGGCGTGTTTTTCTGGTTCCTGATGCCGCTGGGCCCCGCCTGCGCCGTGATGTACAGGGTGGCCGAATACCTGGCGCGCGCGTGGAACGAGCCCGAGCACATGCGCAACGAAGCATTCGGCCAGTTCGCCGCGCGCGCCTTCTACTGGATCGACTGGCTGCCGGTGCGCCTGACGGCGGTGGCGTTTGCCGTGGTCGGCAACTTCGAGGACGCGATCTACGCCTGGCGCAACTTCGCCCACCGCTGGGCCGACGAAGCCAAGGGCATCATCCTGACCGCCGGCGGCGGCGCGATGGGCGTGCGCCTCGGCACGCCGGAAGAAAACGCTTCCGGCGTGGCCTTGCCGATCGACGCGGCCACGGTGGACTCGATGGATACCGAAGCCGAAGTGCTGCCTGGCGTCGAGCCGAATGTGCGCGCTTTGCAGAGCACGGTGGGGCTGGTGTGGCGCGCCTTGCTGTTGTGGATGATGTTACTGTTGTTGTTATCCGGCGCTGTCTGGCTGGGCTAGGCCACCGTACGGCGCAGGGCGGGGCGCCAAAGTTCGGACTTCAAGTCTTCTATAAGATATAATACTGCGTCAGCTGCCCGATGCCTGCATCGGGCCCATTCACGCAGCATTGAGTTCGAGCAAGCCGCCCAATGGCCGAGTCCCCGCAAATCAAGAACGAGTTTTTCATTCTTGGCGTCACCAGCGACGGCAAGCAGTTTCGTCCGAGCGACTGGGCCGAGCGCCTGTGCGGCGCGATGTCCTGCTTCCAGCCGCAGGGCGGCCGCAATTCCCACCTGCAGTTTTCCCCGTACGTGCAGCCGACCCTGCTCGAAGGCGTGAAAGCCGTCGCGGTCGACAGCGCGCTGAAGGAGATCGAGCCGCTGGCCTACCACTTCGTCTGCAATTTCGCCAAGGACAACGATTTGCAGGTGATCGAAGCCTGCATCCTGCCCGAAGCCGGCGTCGCCTGAGATGTCGTGCCTGCGCAGGCAGGCACCCATGCTGAGCACGCTGCACCTCTCTGCTAATTCAGAATCGGTACCAGCCAAGGGGGGCGCCGAGCCCTGGTACGACAATCAGGACAGTTGCCATCCTCCCCAATCGCGCTATGCTGAAAGCAGGCGTCCATCACCCGGGGAGAGCACCATGCACATCGGCGAAATCTGCACGATCAACACCATCTTCTGCAAACGCGACGAGACCGTCCAGGCGGCCGCGCTGCTGATGCGAACCCACCACGTCGGCGACCTCGTTGTCGTCGACCAGCCCAATGGCGAGCCGGTCCCGGTGGGCATCGTCACCGACCGCGACATCGTCGTCTCCGTCATCGCGCTCGAACTCGACCCGGCCAGCCTGCTGGTGGGCGACATCATGAGCGACGACCTGCTGACCTGTAACCAGGGCGACGACGTGTACGAGACCATCGAGCGCATGCGCCTTCGCGGCATCCGCCGCGTGCCGGTGCTGAACGCGAATGGCGGCCTGGCCGGCATCGTCAGCGCCGACGACATGCTCGGCTTCCTGGCCGAGGAGATGGGCGAACTGGCGCGCATCGCGCCGCACCAGCAGTCGCAGGAGAAGCGCGCCCGCCATTGAGGGGTAGGGGTCTGACCCGGGGTGAGGGTCAGACCCCGGTTTTCAGCATCCACACCCGGGTCCGACCCCAAAAACGGGTCAGACCCCATGCTAATATCCGCATACTTCACCACTGCGAGATAGCATGAATCCATTCCGTTTGACGCTGGGCGCCTGCGTCCTGTTCGTCGCCGCCGGCGCCAGCGCGCTACCCCTGCCCAAAGGCGTCATTCAGGGTCCGTCCGTCGAAGGCATCACCGAATACAAACTGCCGAACGGCCTGAAGGTGCTGCTGTTCCCCGACGCCTCCAAGCCCACCGTCACCGTCAACGTCACCTACCTGGTCGGCTCGCGCCACGAGAACTACGGCGAGACCGGCATGGCGCACCTGCTCGAACACCTGATGTTCAAGGGCGCCACGCACAACCGCGCCATCACCGAGCAGTTCTCCGCGCGCGGCATGCAGTTCAACGGCACCACCTCGCTCGACCGCACCAACTACTACGAGGTGTTCCAGGCCGGCGGCGACAACCTGGAATGGGCGCTGCAGATGGAAGCGGACCGCATGGTCCACTCCTTCATCGCGCGCAAGGACCTCGACTCCGAGATGACCGTGGTGCGCAACGAGTACGAGAGCGGCGAGAATTCGCCCACCGGCGTGCTGATGAAGCGCATGCAAAGCATCGCCTACGACTGGCACAGCTACGGCCGCGCCACCATCGGCAACCGCAGCGACATCGAGAACGTCGGCATCGGCAACCTGCAGGCGTTCTACCGCACCTGGTACCAGCCCGACAACGCGGTGCTGCTGGTGGCCGGCAAATTCGATCCGTCCAAAACGCTCGGCTTCATCGCGCAGAAGTTCGGCGCGATCCCGAAGCCGCGGCGCGAGCTGCCGAAATTCTGGACGGTCGAGCCGATCCAGGATGGCGAGCGCAGTTTCAGCGTGCGGCGCCAGGGCGACGTGCAGGTCGTCGCGCTGGCCTACAAGGTGCCGTCGTCGCTGCATGACGACAGCGACGTGCTGGCGTTCGCCTCCGACATTCTCGGCAGCGGGCCGGCCTCGCGCCTGCACAAGCTGCTGATCGACAGCGGCAAGGCGAGCGAAGTGTTCTCGTTCGGCCAGACCGGCTACGCGCCGGGCCTGCAGATCATGGGCGCGATGGTCAAGAAGGGCGCTCCGATCGAGCCGGTGCGCGCGGCGCTGACCGAAGCGGTGGAGGGCTTCGCCACCCATCCGCCCACCAGCGAAGAGATGGAGCGGGTGCGCCGCAACATCACCAACGAGATCGACAAGAGCCTGAACGACCCGCAGCAGGTGGGCGTGGCGCTGTCGGAAGCGATCGCGCTGGGCGACTGGCGCCTGTACTTCGTCGGCCGCGAGCGCGTCGCCACCATCAGCACCGCCGACGTCGTGCGCGTGTCGGCCAAATACTTCAGGCGCGACAACCGCGTGACGGGCTTCTTCACGCCGGACGACGCGCCGCTGCGCGCCGACATTCCCGCCGCGCCGGCGGTGGCGGACTTGCTGAAGGACTTCAAGCCGAAGGCCGCGTCGCTGGTGTCGGAAGACTTCGACCCGAGCCAGGAGAACATCATGAAGCGCACGCGCCTGGTGACGGCCGGCGGCGTGAAGCTGGCGCTGCTGCCGAAGAAGAACCGCGGCGAAGCGGTGTCGGTGCAGTTCGTGCAGCACTTCGGCGACGAGCAGAACCTGTTCGGCAAGGGCATGGTGCCGGCGCTGACCGGGGCCATGCTCACGCGCGGCACGACGAAGTACAGCCGCATCGCGCTGTCCGACGAATTCGACCGCCTGCGCATGACGGGCGGGCCGCGCCATTTCGAAACCACGCGCGCCAACCTGCCGGCGGCGCTGAAGCTGATGGCGCATGTGCTGAAGGAGCCGTCGTTCCCTGAAGCGGAATTCGAACAGCTGCGCCAGCAGGTGCTGGTGGGGATCGAGTCGAGCCGCAGCGAGCCGCAGGCGGTCGCCTCGCGCGCGCTGGCCGAACACTTCAACATCTACCCGCGCGGCGACGTGCGCGCCGCCACCACGATCGACGAGGACATCGCCAACGCGCGCGCGGCCACGCTCGAGCAGGTGAAGGCGTTCCATCGCGAGTTCTACGGCGCGGCGCCGAGCGAGCTGGCCATCGTCGGCGACTTCGACGCCGACGCCGTCGTGCCGCTGATCGACGAACTGTTCGGCCAGTGGAAGGCGCCAGCCCACGTCGCGCCGGTGCTGCGCCGCCATGCGGACGTGGCGCCGGCCAGCGCCGTGCTCGACACGCCGGACAAGGAAAACGGCTTCTTCACCGCGCGCCTGAACCTGGACCTGAACATCGACGATCCGGACTACCCGGCGCTGATGCTGGCCAATTACATCTTCGGCGAGGGCGGGCTTAAGTCGCGCCTGATGGACCGCATCCGCCAGAAGGATGGCCTGTCGTACGGCGGCGGTTCGCAGCTTGACGCGGGCGAACTGGATCGTGCGGGCGCCTTCGAGATCAGCGCCATCGCCGCGCCGCAGAACCTGCGCAAGGTCGATGCGGCGGTGCGCGAGGAACTGGCGCGCGCCGTGAAGGGCGGATTTACGGCGGCCGAGCTGGCCGCCGCCAAGTCCGGCCTGATGCAGCAGCGCCTGCAGACGCGCGCCGAGGACGCCGCGCTGGCGGGCGGATGGGCCGCTTACCTATACCGCGGCAAGACGTTCGAATGGAGCCGCCAGTTCGAGCAGAAACTGGTCGCGGTCACGCTGCCGCAGCTGAATGCGGCCTTCCGCAAGGCGATCGACCCGGCGAAACTCTCCGTTGTGATGGCGGGCGATCAGCAAAAGGCCAAACTCGCAACAAAATAGTGCAAATCGCATAACTCAATTGCACTGCTTTGTTTGCCTGATTGTTCATGGCGAAGTACAATGTTGCCTTGAGGCAGCATTTGCTTCCTATGTTCAATAACGGAGTGCGGAATGGTCGGCAAGAACAAGGTCCAACAGGAAAAGGCGTTTGAAGGCAAGGTAGCGATGGTGACGGGAGCGGCGGGCGGCATCGGCCGCGCCACGGCGCTGGCGTTCGGCCGCGCCGGCGCCTGCGTCGTGGTGGCCGACATGTCGGTCGACGGCGGCCACGCGACCGCGGCGATGATCGTCGAAGCCGGCGGCAAGGCGCTGTTCGTGCAGACCAACGTCACGCGCGCCAACGAAGTCGAGGCGCTGATCGACAAGACCGTGTCCTACTACGGCAAGCTCGATTGCGCCTTCAACAATGCCGGAATCGAAGAAGAGTACCTGCACCTGGCCGACACCGACGAAGCGATGTTCGACCGCATCATGAACGTCAACGTCAAGGGCGCGTGGCTGTGCATGAAGTACCAGCTGCGCCAGATGGTCAAGCAGGGCAACGGCGCGATCGTCAATACCGCGTCGGTGGCCGGCCTGGTGGGCGCGCCGACGCAGGCGATCTACGCGGCCAGCAAGCACGCGGTGGTCGGCATGACCAAGACCGCCGCGGCCGAATACGGCCGTTCGGGCATCCGCATCAACAGCGTCTGCCCTGGCGTGATCAACACGCCGATGCTGGCGCGCGCGCTCGAGCGCGAGCCGTCGCGCCAGAAGTCGTTGCGCAACCTGTATCCGATCGGGCGCTTCGGCGAGGCGAACGAAATCGCCAATGCGGCCTTGTGGCTGTGTTCCGAGCAGGCGTCGTTCGTGACCGGGCACCAGCTGACCGTCGATGGCGGCCTCACCGCAATCTGATTCAACATGGGGGCAGGTCCGCCGGACCTGACCCCGCCACCGCTTCCTCTTGTGGCCTCTCCGAACGGCAATGTTGCAGGGATGGAACGGCACATATAATTGCACGAATGTAAAATTCGCGGAGGTTCAAGTGCCACGCTTCATTCCGATCGCATTCGCCGTTTTCGCCTGCGGGACCAGCGCACTGCTGCACGCGCAGACCCTGGAGCGCCCCCTCATCAAGGAAGGGGACCGGTGGGTATATTCAGTGCGTTCCGAAGAGCCCAAAGGTGGCATCCTGACCGCATCAACGCGCAAATTCGAAGGCGCCGTGACGCGCGTTGGATCGCATGCGTTCATCCTCGCTCGCAAGGCGACGGACAGTAACCTTCCGGCCCGTGAGGTCAACATGAACCTGGACTGGAGTGTCAGCCGGATCGTGAGCGGGAAGGATGTCGTCACGGGCCTGCCTTTCGATTTTCCGCTCAAGCCAGGCAGGACATGGGACACGGATTCAGCCGACCAGCATCCGAATCCGCTCGTGAAGACACTCCGGAACAAGCAGCACTACACGGTGCTCGGGTGGGAACAGGTCACCGTCCCGGCGGGCACGTTCAAGGCGCTGAAGATCGAAATGGAAGGCGAGTGGAGCAAGGAATTCGAGCCGCAGGGCGCCTCCGCCACCAGTGCGGTGCAAAACGGTCCCAATGGAGCGAGCATCGCGATGCATTCCCAGGGCGCCCGCACACCCGATCCGACCAGCGGCCGGCTCTACAAGCTCACCTGGTACGTTCCCGAGGTCAAGCGCGAGGTGAAGATGCTGTCGGAAGACTACGATCAGTACGGGGCGGTCCAGCATCGCACGACCGCTGAACTGGATAGTTTTTCGGTGAATTGAACGGCGCGAGATCGCTCAGCGAAGCTCGGCCAATCTGGCGAGCTCAATTCTGACGGGGTCTGGTCCTGCGGACCTGACCCCATTCTGCGCTCCACGTACGCGGGCTCCGGCTCCTTCCTTCATTCGCCCGACGCGTCACGGTCTTCCAGAGCCCGGCGAGCGGTCGCTTCGCGCGTGATGGCGCCGGGGATCGCGATCTCGCGCTGCGCGAGTTCACGCATTTCGTCCGGGGCAATCCCCGCCAGCGCCGCGGTGCGCAGGGCATCCGCTTCTCCTCCCCGGCCCAAGCCCCGCAAAGTCGCCTCGCACAGGCGGACGTTACGCATGAAATTCGACAGCTCGGCCGCAAGCCGCGGCGCCGCGCCCTCTGGCGGAAAAAGCGGCAGGGTCAAGGCCAGTTCATTCACGAAATCGAGGTCGTCGAGCGGGTTCGACAGATAGCGTTCAGCCAGCGCGAAATCGCGGGCTTCGACAATCGCGGGCAGGGCGCGATAGGCATGGCGACGCGCCAGGTCCGGCATCAGCGCCTCGAACTGGCGGAACACTTCGTAGGTCGACCGCGAGTCCTTGAGTATGTCGTTCATTCCGGCGACGGCTTCGAAACGGGAGCGCGGCCAGCGCTGATCGGCGCTGTAGATCTGGTCGCCATCCAGGAGTTTGCGCACTTGGCGGTCGCGCATGCGCGTCAAGGCCTCGCGCGCCGCGGGGTGGGCCGGCGCCAGCAACTCCCACAGGAACGTCGCCATGAAATGACTCGCGGCGACACCTGGTGCGAGTTCGCCGTCGTCGTCGTACAGAGACATCAAATGGCGCAGAGCGTCGTCGTCGCGGCCTTCATCCCTTGCCGTGAAGGCGTCCTGCAGGATGGGGTCATTCGCGGTCTTCGGTCACCAGTTCTTTGCAAGGGAAGGGTAAAGCGATCGCTGATTTTACCCTTTGGCCCGAAGTTTGTTGATGCCGGCGCTTATCCAAATCACGACGCCCAAAATCGACAGCGGTGTCAGAAAAATCAGCGGCATCATCAGGCCGGGCCGACGGCTGGCGACATAACTGCAGACGACATTGACCAGGACCGGGAAGAGCAGCCGGACAGCCGCATACCGGTTCAGCCGCACAATGTCCGCCGGTGCGCCGTAGTCGACAAAGTTGAGCAGCTTGAGATGCGGTACAAAATAAAGCAGTGCGCAAATGACGAGAAGCACGCACGCGAAAATCAGGAAGATGTCGGGCATTTTGGTGCTCTTTCGATGGACATCGTTACCCAGGGCGACAACCGCCGCCCTGGTCTTGACTTCTATTTGATCTGGCCGAGCACCTCCAGCACGGCCGCGGTTACCGCCGCCGGCTGCTGGTCCTGGATCGTGTGCGACGCGCCGGGTACCACGCGCTGTTTCCCGCGGGTGGACAAGGCGGCGAGCTCCTTGTGGATCTTTTCGTTTTCGTCTTCCGTCGCCTTGTTGAGGGCGCTTTGCGGTTGGCCAGGCACGGCGTACGGGCTGACGCCGCGGGTCAGCACCAGCAGCGGAAGGTCGCCGAACGGCTTGCGCAGGGCGCGCAGCTGGTCGTCGCTGGTGTCGATGGCATTGAATTCGTCGGCGCGAGTGCGCCAGTAAGAGGGCGTCATCTCGGCTTTCTGGACCACTTTGCCCAGCTCCGGCCCGTAAAATTCAGGAGGGTTGCCAATGCAGTTGGAGAAGGCTTCGCTGCCCGCCTTGAAACCCTTCTGCGCTTCGCTTGCACAATACTGATCCTGCTGCTTGACCATTGCGTAGATCTGTTTGATCTTGCCGCCGGTGGCCTTGTCGAGCCGCGCCGTTTCATTTTCCGTTTGCGGCTCGACCAGCACCAGGCCCTTCACCTGTTCGGGATAACGGTACGCATACACTTGCACATTGGCGCCGCCCAGCGAATTGCCGACCAGCAGATACGGAGGCTTGATGCCCGCCGCGTCCAGCGCCTTGTGCAAGTCCTCGACTGCGTTGGCGGACGTATTTGGGCGCGGCGACGGATCGCTGAAGCCGAGGCCGGCGCGGTCGTAGACGCAGGCGCGCGTATGCCGGGCCACTTCGGGCTGCACTTTGAACCAAGCCCAGCCGCCGTCACCGGAGGGCGAGTCGAACACCACGGTGGTGGCGCCTTTGCCGCTGCAGTACAGGTGAAGCTTGCGGCCGCCGATGTCGACGCGCTGATGGGGAGTGGCGAAAACGGCAGCCGTGGAGGCGGCTTCCGCTGTCGGGATGAAAATCGGAGCGCCGGCCAACAGCGCGATACACCAACGGGAGAGCTGCTTCTTCGTCATTGTGATCCCTTCAAGAAAATCTTAACTTCCACCACGCAAATTTTCTCGATGTTACTTGGGAACTAATATTGATGCAATGACAAATGAAGGGGCGGTTTGCACTTCCGCGCTGGGAGGCGAAAAGGTTCGCGCGGTAGTGGTGGCGGGAAGAGCAAAAATGGGGTCAGGTCCGCAGGACCAGAATCCGGTGGCGCCGGCGCTTATTTCGGCCGCGGAGCCTGCAGGCGCCGGTCCGGCGCGGACAGATGGCCGGCCCGCAGCGCCTTCACCGCGGTGCCCACCGCGCGCGCCACGTTGCGCACCTCTTCCTGGAAATCGGTATCGCGGTCGAGCGCTTCATGGCTCTCCGCATACGACTCGTAGTAGCCGACGTAGCGGTCCAGCCGCGCGAAGCTGCCAGCGTCGATCAGGCCCATCCAGTCCAGCCAGTCGGACAGCCCGCGCCGCGTCGATTCGATGCCGGCGACGTCGCCGTGCACCACCAGCCCATACGCGCGGTCCTGCAGGTGCTTCGGATAATCCCATCCCGCCAGTTCGAGCGCCTTCGCTTCCTCCACCTTTTTGCCGTGCGTAGTGGTGGGATCGGGATTGCCGCCGTCGGCGCACACCAGCCGGTCGATCATCAGCTTGAGCACGGCCGGCGTCTGGTACCAGTACACCGGCGTCATGATGATGACGCCGTGCGCCGCCACCCACTTTTCGTAGATCTCGTTCATCCAGTCGCTGGTCTGGTGCAGCGAGTGGTTCGGATAGCAGCTGCACGGCCAGTGGCACAGCGGCATCGCGGTCGAGACGCAGCCCTTGCACGGATGGATGTGGCGGTCGTAATCGGACGTAATCAGCGACAGGTCGAGCAGGTCCACCTCCATGCCCTGCGCCTCGAGCACTTCGCGCGCCCAGCCGGTCATGCGCCAGGTCTTGGAGACCTCGCCGGGGCAGGTGCCGTCGTTGCGCGCCGAGCCGATGATGAGCAGCACGCGCGACTTGGTGGCCGGATCCTTCTGCAGCTTTTCCGCCGCGAGCAGGCGGTCGCGCGTCGCCTTCCACTCGACCGACAGGTCGTAGCCGGGATCGGCGAAGCCCGGACCGGCCTTTTCCGTAATGGGCGCCTTGTGCGATTCCTGGTAGTTGTTCCAGGCGACTTCCTCGACACTGGCCAGTTCGGCGCCGACCTGGTCGAACGCGGGATCCATGAACGAGCGTTTGAACACCAGGTGGAATTCGTCGCGCCCCAGCTTGTCCGGGGCTTGTCCTTTGCGCACGTCAGTCATGGCGGAACCTTTCATGGATGTGAATCGAGTATCCAAGAAAAAGCATGACGTTTATGTACGCCAATTAACCATTGGACGCAGATGTGAAAACGGGGCCGGATCCTTTCGGACCCAACCCCGTCGGTGGTGCGGCAAAAAATTACTTGGTCACTGGCGCCGGCGCGGCGGCGACGGCAGCGCCGCGGTTGACCCACAGCGTCCAGTACTTGGCCAGGTCGGCCGCGCCGTCGGTGCCCTTGATCGACTGGAAGGTCTTGATCGCGTCGGCCTTGCGGCCGGCCTTGGCATAGGCGATGCCCAGGTGCAGCTTGGCGTCTTCAGGACGCTTGCCGACGCCCTTGGCGATGCCTTGCTCCATCAGCGGGATGCCCTTGTCGAACTGGTCCATCGTCACGTAGGCGTAACCCAGGTTGACCAGGCCGGTGCCGTCCTTGGCCTTGGCCGCGCCCGCCTCGCCGCTGGCGATGTTCTTGGCGTCGTCGGCCGCGCCCTTGTTGGCGCGGTCGCGCAGCGACTTGTGCTTGGCGGCGTTCGAGCCGGTGCCCAGCACGTTGGCCGCGAATCCGGCGTCGATCGCCTTCTTCGCTTCGGTCGGGAAGCCCGCCCGCAGCGCCAGCTCGGCCAGCTCGGTGTACTCTTCCGGCGCCAGCTGCTTCTCGGCCACCATCATCAGGCGCAGTGCGTCGATGTCAAGCGCCGCGTTGAAGGTCGGCTTGCTCTGCGCGCGATGCAGCAGGTCGGTCCACAGCTCGTCGGTCGGGTAGTAGGCGACCAGCTTTTCCAAGGTCGATACATAGACCGCTTCGTCCTTGACCTTGGACGCCGCGCTGCCCAGCAGGCGCAGGTCTTCCTGCGACGGCGGCTGGCCGGACTTTTCGGATTCGGCGATCACCGGCACCAGCATTGTCTTGGCGGTGGCGTAGTCGTTGCTCAGATAGTAGGCGCGGATCAGCGCGGCTTGCGCCTTCTGCGGCGTTGGGCTTTCTTTCTGGTAGCGCTTGAACCATTCGATCGCCTTCGCATAGTTCTTCGCGTTGTAGTACGAGTTGCCCAGCGCCAGGACGAATTCGGCCTGGTCGGCCGCCGGCATGCGGCCCGAATTGACCACCGCTTCCAGCGCGGTCGTCATCATCGCCTCGTCGCCCGTGGCTGAGCCGTACGCCACTTTCATGCGATCGAGCACGTAGGTTTCGTACGGCGTCTTGGCAGGGAAGGCGTCGGCCTGGGTAATGCGGGTTTTCAGTTCGTCGTATTTCTTGTCCGTGATCAACTGCTTGACGGCCGCCGGATCGAGCAGCTTGAACAGCTCGGGGCGAACGGTATCGGCAGGCTTTGCAGCCGCGGCGGCGGGCGCCGGCGGGGTCTGCTGCGCGAACGCGCTGCTCATCAGGACAGGCGCTGCGAGGCCGATCGCGGCCATCATCAGACTGATACGGGCGAGGCGGAATTGGGACATGGAAAACCCTTCAATCAAAGACAAAAAAATGAGCTGAGGCAGGGATAACGCGCGAACGCGTCGTTCCGTGGACATGCCGGTTCGATAATCCGATATCGAAGAGCGCGTATTGTCCCATAAACCAGAAAAATCGACGCTGCAATTGTGTGAGCGTCTGTAAGGGAGAGACGGGTGTCGTCCCTGCGCAGGCAGGGACCCATGCTGAGATGGCTTTACCTCGTCGGCATGCTCAGCATGGGGCAAACGCCTGCGTTTCGCGTGCGCGGATACGACAGGCGCTCAGAAGCCGGCGACCGGGGCGCGGCCGCGCGCTTCGAGTTCGCCCGACAGCCAGCCGTTGATGGCGTCCAGCGCCGGCGCGGCGAAGCCGTAGGTGATCAGCGCGGGCGCCGCGATGTCGAGCGCCTGGTAGGGATTCCACAGGCACAGGTGCAGGTCCGGCTTCCAGCCGGCGCGTGCGTTCAGCCCGTACCGCAGGCGCGAGGTCGACGCCAGCATCGTGAAGCGGCCGTCGGCCGGCAGCGCGCTCCAGTCGAAGGTTTCGGCGTCGGCAAACGTCACCAGTTCGAGGTCGTACAGGCGGCCCAGCGATGCAGCCACCGCGGCGGCCGGCACGCCCGCTTCGGACACGCCGTCGCTGACGCGGTCCTGGCGCACCACCAGGCGCACCTTCGCGCCAGGCGCGGGACGCCGCGGCTCGCCGCGCGCGGTCAGGGCGCGCTTCCACGCCTCGGCCATCAGGTCGCGGTCGGCACAGTCTTCCGGATAGCCGCGCTGCACGCACGGATAGGCGCGCGCCAGCGCTTCGAGGCGCGCCAGGCGCTGCGCCACGTCGTCGCCGCTCAGGGTGCCGTCGTCGATGGCAGCGGCGATCGACACGATCGTCTCTTCCTGGATCGCCGCGTCGCCCAGCGCCATCACCATGTCGGCGCCGGCCACCAGCGCGTTGACGGCGGCATGGCCGGCGCCGAAGCGGTGCGCGATCGCGTGCATGTCCATCGCATCGGTGATGATCACGCCGTTGTACTGCCACTGCTCGCGCAGCAGGCCGGTGAGGATGCGGCGCGACATGGTGGCCGGGAACTCGGGATCGAGCGCCGGGTACACGATGTGCGCGGTCATCATCGCCGGCGCGTGGCCGGCCGCCATGCGGAACGGCGCGAACTCGAACTGCTCGAGTTCGGCCACCGGCTTGTCCACCGTCGGCAGGTCGCGGTGCGAATCGACGTGGGTGTCGCCGTGGCCGGGGAAGTGCTTGACGCAGCAGGCCACGCCTTCCGACTCGCTGCCCGCCATCCAGGCCATCGCCAGCTCGGTCGCGCGCTGCGGATCGGCGCCGAACGAGCGCTCGGCGATTACCGGGTTGTGCGGGTTGTTGTTCAGGTCCAGCACCGGCGCGAAGTTCCAGTTGAAGCCGAGCGCCTTGACCGCGCGCGCGACCGCGGCGCCGACCTTGCGCGCCAGTTCGGCGTCGTCGGCCGCGCCCAGCGCCATCGCCGACGGCGGCGCCGGCACCCAGGTCGAGCGCACCACGGCGCCGCCTTCCTGGTCCAGCGCGATCAGCGCGTCCGGGCCCATCACCGCGCGCAGGTCGGCGGTCAGGCGCGCGAGCTGATTCGCGTCGGTCATGTTATTGCGGAACAGGCACACGCCGCGCACGCTGTTCGCCTTCAGGAATTGCGCCGTCGCCGCATCGAGCTCGGTGCCGGCGATGCGCACCATGATCAGCCGGCCGGCCAGGTTTCTGGAGTTGGTCATATCAGTTGGTCTTGGTGACTTTGCTCAGGTGGCGCGGACGGTCAGGGTCCATGCCGCGCGCTTTCGACAGGTGCGCGGCCATCACGTAGAACGACTGGATCGCGACGATAGGGTCAAGGTCAGGCGTGGCGGCGACCGGCAAGGTCAGGTCGCGCTCGGCGATGTCGGCGGGCGCGGCCAGCAGCACGCGCGCGCCGCGGCCGCGCATCTCGGTGGCCAGTTGCACCAGGCCGGCCTGCGCCGGGCCGCGGGTTGCGAAGATCAGCAGCGGGTAGCCTTCGTCGATCAGCGCCATCGGGCCGTGCTTGATCTCGGCGCCGGAAAACGCTTCGGCCTGCAGCGCCGAGGTTTCCTTGAATTTCAATGCCGATTCGAGCGCGATCGGGAAGCTGATGCCGCGTCCGACCACCATGATGTTGCGGGCCGGGGCCAGCACGTCGATCGCGGCCGACCAGTCGGCTTGCGCGGCGGCGGCAAGCGCCTCCGGCAGCGCGGCCAGGCCTTCGGCCAGTTCAGGGTCGTTCTGCCATTGCGAGACCAGGCGCGCGCCGGCCACCAGGCTGGTGATGAAGCTCTTGGTCGCGGCCACGCTTTGCTCTTTGCCGGCGTGCAGCGGCATCGCCCATTCGGCGGCGTGGGCCAGCGGCGAATCGATGTCGTTGACCAGCGCGATGGTGGTGGCGCCGCCGTCGCGGAAGTAGCGGGTCGGCTCGACCACGTCCGGGCTCTGGCCCGATTGCGAGATCGCGATGGTCAGGGTGTCGCGCGTGATGATCGGCGATTTGTACAGCGTGAGCAGCGACATCGGCAGCGATGCGACCACGCGGCCCAGGCGCGCCATAATCAGGTAGGCGACGTAGTTCGACGCGTGGTCCGAGCTGCCGCGCGCGATGGTCAGCGCGGTGTTGAAATTGGTGGAGCGAAGTTTGCGGCCAAGCTCGGCGTAGCGGTCGGTGTCTTTCGACAGTTGCAGGGCGACGCATTCGGCTGCGGATACAGCCTCTTTAAGCATCAGTGAGGTCACAAACTTCTCCTTCGATATAAACGGCTTTGATGTTCAGGTTGCGGTCGAGGACCACGATGTCGGCGAAGCAGCCCGGCGCCAGGCGCCCGCGCTGGGTTTCGCCCAGGTAGTCGGCGGCGTTGGTGGACACGCGCTTCGAGGCGTCGGCCAGGTCCAGGCCGATGCTGACCAGGTTGCGCAGCGCCTGGTCCATGGTCAGGGTGCTGCCGGCCAGCGTGCCGTCGGGCAGGCGCACGCCGCCCATGCACTTGTGGACCAGCTGGCGGCCCAGCATGTACTCGCCGTCCGGCATGCCGGTGGCGGCGGTCGAATCGGTCACGCAGAACAGGTGCGGAATCGAGCGCAGCGCGACCTTGATCGCGCCCGGATGCACGTGCAGCAGGTCCGGGATGATCTCGGCGTAGTCGGCGTGCGCCAGCGCGGCGCCGACCATGCCCGGCGCGCGGTGGTGCAGCGGGTTCATCGCGTTGAACAGGTGGGTGAAGCCGGCCGCGCCGTGCGCGAGCGCCGCCACGCCGTCGTCGTAGGAACCGGTGGTGTGGCCGATCTGCACGCGGATGCCGGCGTCGGCCAGTTCGCGCACCAGCGCCAGGTGGCCTTCCATTTCCGGCGCCACGGTTATAAGGCGCATCGGCGCGTAGGATTCCAGTTCCTGCACTTCGGCCAGCGTGGCCGAGCGCGCATAGTCGGGCTGCGCGCCGAGCTTGCCGGGATTGATGTACGGACCTTCGAGGTGCACGCCGAGGATGCGCGAAGCGCCTTTGCGCGGCGCGGAGCAGGCGGCGCCGATGGCCTTCAGCGCGGCCACGATGTCTTCCGGCGGCGCGGTCATGGTGGTCGCCAGCAGGCTGGTGGTGCCGTGTTTCGCGTGCATCGCCGCGATCACGTGCGGCGCGTCGCCGCCTTCCATCACGTCGCGCCCGCCGCCACCGTGCACGTGCAGGTCGATGAAGCCGGGGAGGATGTAGTCGTCGCCGTTGGACGACGGATCGGCCGCGGCGCCGTCGATGGTGGTGATGCGTCCGTCGAAACCGATTGCGCCGTTGACCCAGCCTTGCGGGGTCAGGATATTACCTTTGATTGCAGCGCTCATTGGCGTGGCTCCGTAGTCATGATCATGCGCAGCGCGCCTGCGGCGGCGTCGCCCAGCGGTGCGCTGCTGCGCGCGAGGAGGCCGTCCGGCAGGAATGCGCGCAGCGGCGCACCGAGGCCGCCGCACAGGGCCAGCGGCAGGGTGCCCGACGGGTCGAGCGCTTGCGCGATGCTGGCCACTTCGCGGCCGGCGTCGGCCAGGAAGCCGCGCGCGGTGTCGTCGGTCGCGGCATGCGCGACCACGATCGGCGCCAGCTGGGCGTAGGCGGTCTGGTTGGCTTTCGCCAGCCACACCTGGATCGCGTCGCGGTGGCCGCCGCAGGCGTCGATCACGGCTTGCGCGAAGGCGCTGGCCGGCTCGCGCCCGTCGATGACCTTTTCGATGTGGTTGATGGCGCGCAGGCCGATCCAGCCGCCGCTCGCTTCGTCGCCGGCGGGGAAGCCCCAGCCTCCGACTTCGCGCTGCTCGCCGTTCGGCAGCAGCGCCTGTCCGACGCTGCCGGTGCCGATGGCGACGATGGTGCCCGGCTCGCCGCCGTGCGCGCCCATCAGGGTGGTGAAGCCGTCGGTCTCGAGGCGGATCGCGGCGTAGCCGGGATTGGCGGCGATGAACTCGGCGGCCCATTGTTTATTGTGGACGCCGGCCAGTCCGAGGCCGATGGCCGATGCGCCGATCGGCGCGAATGCGATGCCGGCCAGCGCGAACGCCTTGCCGACCGCGTCGTTGATGGCTTTCCAGGCGTTGTCGATGCCGTGCGCGAGGCCGGAAGGGCCGCCCTGGGCTTGCGCCAGTTCCACGCCGTCGGCGTTCGCCAGGCGTACGCGGGTGCCGGTTCCGCCGCCGTCGACGCCGATGAAATATTCGATCATGTTGTGCTGTTGTTGGGGGTGCGGAATTGAGGTCAGGGCACTATAGGTTTGCCACCCAAGCTTGTCAACAGGTATTTAAGTGGTATTGAAATATGTCGAACCGGTATCGTCGAATAACGCGCGGTTATGTCGATAACTCGTTGATATTCAATGGAGGCGCGCACCGCACTGGTATTGGTGCGGTCTGCACTCTGCAGTCGTTCCTGCGAAGGCAGGAACCCATGCTGAATTAGAGTCAAGGCGACGCATGCTCAGTATAGGTTCCTGCCTTCGCAGGAACGACAGGCGGGTTATTTCGCGGCTTCGACCACCGGCAGCTCGACATAGCTGGTGTGGTAAATCCGCTGCGTAGCCTTCCTGTAGTCGCCCGGCTTGGCATCGAAGATGCTCGGCACGAAGGTCTGGGGATTGCGGTCGTACAGCGGGAACCAGCTGGACTGGACCTGCACCATGATCCGGTGCCCCGGCAGGAACACGTGGTTCGCCGTCGGCAGCGCGAACTTGTACGGCAGCGCCTTGTCGGCCCGGACCGGCTTCGCGGTCTCGTAGCCTTCGCGGTAGCGGCCGCGGAAGATGTCGGCCGAAATCATCAGCTGGTAGCCGCCCATCGCCGGCTGGCTCGCCACCTGGTCCGGATACAGGTCGATCACCTTCACCACCCAGTCAGAATCCGTGCCGCTGGTCGAGGCCACCAGGTTGGCGATAGGTTCGCCGCTGATCTTCAGCGGCGCGGTCAGCACTTCGGAGGTGAAGGTCAGCACGTCGGTGCGGCCCGACGCTTCGCGCTGGTCGTCGGTCAGCCAGCGCGGCCAGGTCTGGCCCTTCGTTTCGTCGTAGCCGTAATTGAGCGGCCGCGCGCGGTACGGCACCGGCTTGGCCGGATCGGAGATGTATTCGTCGTAGCCCTGGTCGCCGGCGCCGCCGAGGATCAGCTTTTCGCCGGCCACCAGGCGCAGCGGCACCGGCCTGATCGCGCAGCCGCTGGTGCAGCCGCTCGGCCACGCGGCCAGGCTGCGCCACTTGTTGGTGCCGGTCTCGAACGCCGACACCGGCGCGATATCGGCCGCCGGCGCCGCGTCCTTCAGGTAGCGGTCGAGGAAGGGACGCAGGATCTCCTGGCGGAAGTGCAGCGCGGTGTCGCTGTTGAACCGGATCTCGCCCAGCTTGCTGCCGTCGCCGATGGCGCCGCCGTGCGACCACGGCCCCATCACCAGGAACACCTTGTCGTTGGCCTTGTCGTTCGGCTTGATCGCCTTGTACACCGCGATGGCGCCGTAGATGTCTTCCGCGTCCCACAGGCTGTGCACCAGCATGGTCGGCACGGTGACCGGCTGGCGCGCGAGGATCTTGTCCATCGCCTGCTCGCGCCAGAACGCGTCATAGGTGGGATGGGCCGACAGCTTTTTCCAGAAGCCGCTTTGCGTTACGCCGCGCTGGCGCGCCAGTTCGGCCGCCGACCCGGCGCGCAGGTAGGTGTCGAAATCGTCGTAGGTCGAGGTGAACCACTTGGCGTCGTTCTTGCGCGTGACGACCTGTTCGAGCATGTACGACATATTGATCTGCCGGAAGGCGCCGTGGTGGAACCAGTCGTCGCCCATCCAGCCGTCCACCATCGGGTTCATCGGCACCGACACTTTCAGCGCCGGGTGCGGATTGACCAGCGCCATCAGCGGCAGGAAGCCGTCGTAGGAGATGCCGATGATGCCGACCTTGCCGTTCGACTCGGGCACGTTTTTCGTCAGCCACTCGATCGTGTCCCAGGTATCGGTGGAGTGATCGACCGGGGTCGGGTTCAGCGCGCTGCCGGCCAGCGGGCGGTTCATCACGTAGTCGCCTTCCGAACCGTACTTGCCGCGTACGTCCTGCACCACGCGGATGTAGCCCCCTTCGACGATCACGTCGGCCGCGTTGTCGTAGCCCTGCAGGATGGACATCATGTCCGAGCTCTCGTTATGGCTGGTCATGCCGCTGGCGTCGTAGGGCGTGCGGGTCAGCAGCATAGGCGCGCCCCTGGCGTTGCGCGGCACGATGATGATCGTATTGAGCTTTGTGCCGTCGCGCATCGGCACCATCACGGTGCGCTTGATGTAGTTGAAGCTGGAGGTGACGGGGACGAATTCGGCAGGTGTTTCGGAAGGGAGCGCGGGGTAGGTGGCCGTTTGCGCGTGGGCGAGGCTGGCAACGGCGAGGGCGAGCGGGGCGAGGCGGGCGAGGAATGGCGTCATGGGCGTCCTTGTGAGCGTAACCGCAATGCCAGGCGGGCCTCGCTTGGCGCGCAGGTACATTATCACATTGGCACCGGATTTTGGGCCCCGGGGGCAGGTCCGCGGGACCTGACCCCTGGCGCCAACTCAGTTCTTGTACTGCTCCAGCTGCGCCGCCAGCGTGGTCTTGGCGTTCTTGGCCGCTTCGATCGCCTCGGCGCGCACGTCGTCCCGGCTGCGCGCCGAGGTCTTGGCCAGCACGGGCACGTTCAACTTCGATTCGGACACTGGCGGCTCGCCAGCAAAAACGGAACCGGCGGCGGCGATCATTGCGGCGGCTGCGAGGAATTTTTGTGCGTTCATGGTTGTTCTCCTGGTTGTGTTTGGTTGATGGAAACCACTTTACACATTGCGTGTTCCGCAAAAAAGACGAATAATCGCAATGCACAATTGCGGATTACGCAAGAATGGAGGAGCGATGGACAGGCTGGGTTCGATGCGGGTGTTCGCGAAGGTGGTGGAGCAGGGCAGTTTTGCGGGTGCGGCGCAGGCGCTGGATATGTCGGCGGCGGTCGTCACACGCAATATCGCCGACCTCGAGACGCACCTCGGCACTCGCCTGCTGAACCGCACCACGCGCCGCCTGTCGCTGACCGAAACCGGCCAGCAGTACCTGGACCGCGTGCGCCAGATCCTCGCCGACATCGACGATGCCGACGCGATCGCGTCGTCCAGCGCGCGCGAACCGGGCGGCACGCTGCGCATCTACTGTCATCCCGGCTTCGGCCAGGCGCAGCTGGCGATGCTGCTGCCGAAGTTCGCACAGCTGGTCCCCGGCGTGGTGCTCGACGTGACGCTGGCAGATCACGCGGTCGACCTGGTCGCGGAGGGCTTCGACGTCGGGATCTTCATCGGCCTGCAGAAATTCGACGCCAGCATGATCGCGCGCCGCCTGGCGACATCGAACGTCGTGCTGTGCGCCTCGCCCGATTACCTGAAGCGCCGCGGCACGCCGGCCACGCTGATGGACATCTCGAAACATGACTGCCTCAACTTCTCCTTCGAGCAGTTGCGCCACCACTGGCCGGTAACAACCGGCGGAGAACGGATCAATGTGCCGGTCACCAGCCGCATGGTGTCGAACAACGGCGCCGTGCTGCGCCAGGCAGCGTTGGCGGGGATGGGCATCATGCTGCGCTCGTCGTACACGCTGGAGGATGACCTGGAAACCGGACGGCAGGTCCAGCTGTTAGAGGGGCACTACGTCGAGCAGCTGTCGATCATGATGGTGTATCCAAGCCGGCGCCTGCTGTCGGCCAAGGTGCGCAGCTTCGTCGAGTTCATGAGCGCGCAGTTTCCGCGCCCAGAGTCCGACCCGTGGCTTCCGCCGCGCGCAATGTCATAATGCTCCCATGTCCAAGGCATATTCGATCCCATTGATCCGACTTGCGTGCGCCGCGCTGGTTTGCCTCGCCGCGCCATTCGCTTGCGCGGCGCCGTCGACCTTCGGCCCGGTCATCGGCAATGCGCTGCTGTGCCGCAGCCACCTGGACAACGCCTATTTCTACGATTACTTCACTTCCGCGTTCGGCCCGGCCTACAAGCACGAGGGCGGCGCCTTCTGGTTCAAGGCGGACGGTTCGCTCTGGGGCACCCCGGTCACCGAAGTGATGGTCAGCGACGACAGCAGCGAGCTGGTATTCGTCGGCGCCGTCGCCGAAGCCAGTCCGGACAAGCTCGATGAGGCGATCCGCGCGGCGGCCGGCATCCGCCATCGCCCGGTCGATGCATCGCAGTTTCCGGTGCGCGGATCGATCCCCGGCAGCCAGATCGTCTACTTCAACCAGAAGTCGAAAATCTACTGCGTGAAGTACAAGCCGCTGCCGGCAGGTTAGCCGATTCATGTACACCGATTTCTTCAACCTGAAGCAAGCGCCGTTTTCCATCGCGCCCGACCCGCGCTACCTGTTCATGAGCGAGCGCCATCGCGAGGCGCTGGCGCACCTGCTGTACGGGATCGGCAGCGGCGGCGGCTTCGTGCTGCTGACCGGCGAAATCGGCGCAGGCAAGACCACCGTGTGCCGCTGCTTCATCGAGCAGATCCCGGAGAACTGCAAGCTGGCCTACATCTTCAATCCGAAGCTGTCGGTCGAAGAGCTGCTGCTGTCGGTGTGCGACGAATTCGGCATCACTCTGCCGCCCGCGGGCTCCGGTGCAGTCAGCGTCAAGGCCTACGTCGACGCGATCAACAAGTACCTGCTGGCCAGCCACGCGCAGGGCAAGAACAATGTGCTGGTCATCGACGAGGCGCAGAACCTGTCGGCCGATGTGCTCGAACAACTGCGGCTGCTGACCAACCTGGAGACCAGCGAGCGCAAGCTGCTGCAGATTATCCTGATCGGCCAGCCCGAGCTGCGCGCGATGCTGGCGCGGCCCGAACTCGAACAGCTGGCGCAGCGCGTGATCGCGCGCTATCACCTCGGTTCGCTGACCGAGGACGAAACCGGCAGCTATGTCGCGCACCGGCTGGCCGTGGCGGGGGCAGGGGCGGCAACGCTGTTCCCGCGTGGCCTGATGCCGCTGGTGCACCGGCTCACGCACGGCGTACCGCGCCGGATCAACCTGTTGTGCGACCGCGCGCTGCTCGGCGCTTATGTCGAGAACACCAGCGAAGTGACGCGCGCCATCCTGCGGCGGGCTGCGGGCGAAGTGTTCGACGGCGAGCGCGCACCCGCAAGCCGGTGGCCGGCGGTTGTCGCGGCGGTGCTGTCGGGCGCGGTGATCAGTGCGGCGGCCGCGTGGCAGCTGATGGCCCATGCGCCGGCACCGGCCCCGGCCCCGGCCCCTGTCAAGGCCGCGCCGGCAGTGAAGGCGCCGGTGCCGCCGGCGTCCATGCCCGCTTACGCCAGCATCGACGACGCGCTGCGCGAACTGGCGGGCCTGTGGGGCGATCCGCTGCCGCCCGGCGAGCCATGCCAGGCCGCGCTGCAGCGGAACCTGCACTGCCACAAGGGCAAGGGCGGCCTGTACGAAGTGCGCCTGCTCGACCGGCCGGCGATACTGACCTTGCACGATGGGCCGGATGTCGCCTACGCCGTGCTGGCCAAACTCGACGACAACCAGGCGACGCTGCGCGTGAACGGCAAGTCGCAAACGCTGGGCGTGGCGGCGCTGGCGGCGCGGTTCGACGGCGAGTACACCACGCTGTGGTCGGCGCCGCGCGGGTTCCGCGATCAGGTGGGGGCTGACGAAGCAGGTCCCGATGTCGACTGGATCGCGGCGCGGCTGGCGCAAATCAATCACGTCGCCGCGCCGGAGCTGAACCAGCCGCTCGACGCCCGCATGCGCAAGCTGTTGCGCGAATTCCAGAAGCAGCAAAACCTGAAGGCCGATGGCGTCGCGGGGCCGCGCACGTACATGCGCCTGAACCAGCTGGGCGGGGTGGACGAACCGCGCCTGCTGCACAATGGGGCCAGGCCTGCGAGCCCCGCCGCGCCGAAAGCTCATTGATATGTCATACATTCTCGAAGCACTCAAGAAGGCGCAAGCCGAACGCCAGGTGGGCAGCGCGCCGACCCTGCAGGCGGTGCCGCTTGGCGCGCCGCCCGCGCGGCCTTCGCGCAACTCGCGCCTGCCCTGGCTGGTGGCGGGAGGCGTTGTGCTGGCGCTGGCGGCCGCTGTTGCCGTATGGCGCATGCAGGCGCCGATCGTGACGCGGCCGGCAGCGGTACTCGTGGCCACGCCGCCTCCGGTTGCGCCCGCGGTCGCCGCGCCGCCCGCGCTGGCTGTGGTGCCGCCGTCGGCGCCAGCAACCAAACCGGAGGCTGCACCCAAACCGGAGCCCGTACTCAAACCGGCGCCCGCACTCAAACCGGAGCTCGCACTCAAACCGTCGCCCGTCGCCAAGCCGGCTGCGCCGGCGGAAGAAAAGCTGCCGTTCCTGCGCGAGCTGCCGGACGCGGTCCGAAGCACGGTGCCCCAGGTGACCTTCGGCGGCTACATGTATTCGGCCAATCCGGCCGACCGCCTGCTCCTCGTCGACAAGGTGCTGCGCCACGAAGGTGAGGAGGTCGCGCCCGGCCTGGTGCTGGAACAGCTGCGGGCCAAGGCCGCGGTCATGAACTACAAAGGATATCGTTACCTTGTCCCTTACTAATACCCTGTGCGTGGTCGGGTGGTCCGGCAGCGGCAAGACTACGTTGCTCGAATTTTTGGTCGGTCAGCTGGCAGCGCGGGGCCTGCGCGTGAACTTCATCAAGCATAGCCACCACGACGTGCTGCTCGAGCCGCCGCACAAGGACAGCGCGCGCTTGCGCATGGCCGGCGCCGCCGAGGTGATGCTGGCGTCGCCGTATCGCGTGGCGATCATGCGCGAACTGCGCGGCGCGGACGAGCCGTCGCTGGCCGAGCACATCGCGCGCCTGGCGCCGGCCGACCTGACGCTGGTCGAGGGCTACAAATGGGAACCGGTGCCGAAGCTGGAGGTGTTTCGGCCGTCGCTGGGCAAGCCGGCGTTGTACCCGGATGATGCGAACGTGGTGGCGGTGGCGTCCGATGCGCCGCGTCCGGAGGGCGTGCGCGAGACCACCGCCTGGCTCGACCTGAACGCTCCCGCCGCGGTTTTGAGCTGGCTCAATGGCCGGATCGGCGCCCCGGCCTAAAGGTTTGGCAGGTCGCGCCGATAACGAGGTAGACGCCACCCACCGGAGAGTTAAATGGATATTGCAAAGACTGCAACCAACATGGCTGAAACAGGCACCAGGCAGGATGTTCAATTCGCCGTGCAGAAGAAAATCCAGGATATCGCCACGTCGACCGCGACACAGCTGATCGACGCCATCCAGCCGGCGCCGAGCGTGCAGAACCTGCCGGCGCATCTGGGTAATACGATCAATACCAAGGCTTGAGCTTCTGTCACCCATTGAAACCGGCGCCGTCCGCAAGGAGGCGCCGGTTTTTTTTGCGTGTAAAATCGCGAACACCCCAAGAACCTCAGAACCCGGAGATCTACTCATGACCAAACGCCACGCCCTGCTTGCCGCCGCCATCGCCTCCGTCTGCGCCGCCGGCGCCGCTGCCGCTGCCGACACCGCCAAGGCCGAAAAGGAAAAATGCTACGGCGTCGCCAAGGCCGGCCAGAACGACTGCTCGGCGGCCGACGGCGCGCACGGCTGCGCGGGCGATTCCAAAGTCGACAAAGGTCCAGCCGACTGGAAGTTCGTCCCCAAGGGCACCTGCGAAAAAGTCGGCGGCACGCTGGCTCCCAAGAAGTAAGCAGGCGAGGGCGCGATGCCAGGAGTCGGCGTCGGCCTGCGCGCTGCGCATTACCGCGAATTTCTCGAGCACCGCCCGCGCGTGGGCTGGCTCGAGGTCCACACTGAAAACTACATCAGCCAGTCGGGCTGGGACTGGCACGTGCTGCGCCAGCTGCGGCGCGACTATCCGGTCAGCCTGCATGGCGTCGGCCTCGGCCTCGGCTCGGCGCGCGGCTTTTCGGAACTTCATCTCGAACGCGTACGCCAGCTGGCCGAGCGCGTCGAGCCTTTCCTGGTATCCGAGCACCTGAGCTGGGGCGCGGTCCACGACCGCAATCTCAACGACCTCCTGCCGATTACGCTGGACCACGCCGCGCTCAATCTGCTGGCCGAGCGGGTGGACCGCGTCCAGCACGCGCTGGGCCGCACGATCCTGCTGGAGAACGTGTCGAGCCTGGTGCGCTTTTGCGACGATGCGATGAGCGAGGCCGAATTCATGGCCGCGCTGGCGCGGCGCACCGGATGCGGCCTGCTGCTCGACGTGAACAACCTGTACGTCAACCAGTGCAACCACGGCGAGGACGCATACGCCGCGCTGGCCACGATCGCGCCCGGCATGGTCGGCGAGATTCACCTGGCCGGGCACTTGGCGACGCCGGACGCCGTCATCGACCATCACGGCGCCGCGGTGGCGCAGCCGGTATGGGATCTGTACCGCGCCGCGCTGGCGCGATTCGGCAAGGTGCCGACCTTGATCGAATGGGATACCGATATCCCGCCGCTGGACACGCTGCTCGGCGAGGTGCGCAAGGCGGAGGCGATCGCCGCAGGCTTCGGGATGCGAGCTGGCGCGCAACCGGCGAGTGTGGCCGCGACTGGCGCAAGCCGTTCCGACATCGCCGCGCACCAGCAGCAGTTCGCCGACGCGCTGTTCTCGCCGGATGCCGCCGGCCCGGTGATCGCGCGGCTCAAGGGCGGCTCGGAGCGGCTGGCGATCTACCGCGGCAATCTCACGTCAACCTGGAACAAGGCGCTGTCTGCCGCGTATCCGGTGCTGCGCGAACTGGTCGGGGCCGAATTCTTTGGCGGCCTGACGCGCGCGTACGGCATGGCGCATCCGTCCGATGACGCCGACCTGAATCGCTTCGGCGCCACGTTCGCTCAGTTCCTGGAGCACTGCGAGCATGTGGCCGAATATCCCTACCTGCCGGACATGGCGAGCCTGGAATGGGCGCTGCACCGCGCGCACTTTGCGGCCGATGCGACGGCGCTTGGCGCCGCGGATCTCGGCACGCCGGAACAGCTGGAGGCGGCGCGCTTCGCCTTGCATCCGGCGTGCGCGCTGATCGCGTCGAATTGGGCGGTGGTGCAGTTGTGGCAGGCGCACCAGGAGGTCGGCGTGGCGTTCCCGGAGCAGATGGCGGCGCCGAGCTACGCGCTGGTTGCGCGCCCGAAGTGGAAGGCGGAGCTGGTGCCGATTGGGGCTGCGGCGCATGCGGCGCTTGTGACTCTCGCTAAGGGCGCCACATTCGGTGAGGCGCTCGATGTCGCGTTCGCCATCGACGAGCAGTTCGACGTTGCGTTCAACCTGGGGGAGTGGTTGCGGCTCGGGGTTTTTCAAAATGGGGTCAGGTCCGCAGGACCAGACCCCGATGCTGCTGAAGGCTAGTGGAAGGCGCGCAGAATCCGCGCTTCGCCAGTCTTGTCGGCGTGCTGGATGCTCGCTTCATGCGTGGCGACCATCATGCGTTCAAGCTGGGCGTCTTCGAAGCGCGTGAGCTCCTCGGTCGCCGCATTCAGCGCCAGCGCGAGTTTTTCGCGCGCGTTCCGATACAGCACGCTGGTGTAGTTGTCGGTGTTCTTCAGCAATTCTTCCGCGTTCTGGATCACCAGGCGCAAATCGCCGATAAGTCGTTCCTGCGTTTGTGGGCTTTCTTCGGGCCTGTTCATGTCGCTCACCTTGGGGCGGTTGATCACGTCTTATAATATAAGCAAGCAAGCCCATCCATCTTTGTGTCGCCGCAAATGTGAGGGATCGCGCGCCGCTGTCCTAACCTTTGGATGCGCCCGCGCAGTAAGGACGCCTCAGCCGGCAACCACGCTGATTTGCACATCGCCCAGGCTTACCGTCTGGCCGGCGCGAATCTTCGCGGTCTTGCGCAACTCCTGCTTGCCGTCGACCTTGACCGCACCGCTGGCGACCAGGTTCTTGCCTGCGCCGCCGCTGTCGACCAGTCCCGACAACTTCAAGAGCTGGTTGACCTCGATAAATTCCGAGGTCAATTCAAAAGTTAGTTTCTGCATCTTATCCTTGTGATTTCCGATTGTTGGTTAGGCCACGCACACTTGAGACCGATTATCCCGGGCGCGTCATGTCGATCGGCACGATCCATTGGTCGAATTGTTCTTCCGTGACGAAGCCCAGTTGCAGCGCCGCCTGCTTGAGCGTGAGCCCGTCGTGCTGCGCCAGCTTGGCGATCTGCGCGGCGCGATCATAGCCGATATGCGGCGCCAGCGCCGTCACCAGCATCAGCGAGCGTTCCATCAGTTCGGCGATGCGTGCGGTGTTCGGCTCGATGCCGTGGGCGCAGTGCTCGTCGAAAGAGCGCATGCCGTCGGCCAGCAGGCGCGCGCTTTGCAGGAAATTATGCGCGATCATCGGCTTGAACACGTTCAGTTCGAAGTTGCCCGAGGCGCCGCCCACGGTGATGGCGACGTCGTTGCCGAACACCTGGCAGCACAGCATGGTCAGCGCCTCGCACTGGGTCGGGTTGACCTTGCCCGGCATGATCGAGCTGCCTGGCTCGTTTTCGGGAATCGTGATTTCGCCCAGGCCCGAGCGCGGGCCCGACGCCATCCAGCGCACGTCGTTGGCGATCTTCATCAGCGCCGTGGCCAGCGTTTTCAGCGCGCCGTGCGCGGCGACCAGCGCGTCGTGGCCGGCCAGCGCGGCAAATTTGTTCGGCGCCGAGCGGAAGGCGACGCCGGTGCGCTTTGCCAGTTCGTCGGCGATGCGCGCGGCGAAAGACGGATGCGCGTTCAGTCCGGTGCCGACCGCGGTGCCGCCTGCGGCCAGCAGCATCAGGCCGGGCAGGGCGGCCTCTATCATTTGCGCGGCGTAGTCCAGCTGCGCCGCGTAGCCGGAAAACTCCTGGCCGAGCGTCAGCGGCGTCGCGTCCTGCAGGTGGGTACGGCCAATCTTGACGATGTCGGCGAACGCCGCGGCCTTCGCTTCGAGTGTGCCGCGCAGCTGGCCCAGCGCCGGCAGCACCTGCTGCGACACGGCCAGCGCCGCCGCCACGTGCATCGCGGTGGGGAAGATGTCGTTCGACGACTGTCCCATGTTGACCTGGTCGTTCGGATGCAGCAGGCGTCCCTCGCCGCGCGCGCCGCCCATCAGCTCGGAGCCGCGGTTGGCCAGCACCTCGTTCATGTTCATGTTGGTCTGGGTGCCGGAGCCGGTCTGCCACACGGCCAGCGGGAATTCGCCCGCATGGTCGCCGGCCAGCACTTCGTCGGCGGCCCGGATGATGGCGTCGGCGTGTTCGTCCTTCAGCAGGCCGAGGGAACGGTTTACTTCGGCGGCGGCGCGCTTGACCTGGGCCAGCGCGGCGATCAGCTCCGGCGCCATGCGCTCGGTAGAAATATGAAAATGTTCCAGCGAACGCTGGGTCTGCGCGCCCCACAACTGGCCGGAAGGTACGTCGATCGGCCCGAAACTGTCCTTTTCGATCCTGCTGTCCATATTCACATCCTGTTTTTGAGTGCTGGAACTAAAGAGTTTACTCCAACGCACGTTAACGACGTTGGTAGTACGCTTTTTTTGATGTCCAATTGTCACCGCTGATCGGTTCCACCATGTTTCGTCGCCACGTTGCGCGCCTCGGAAGCGCCATCATCCTGTCCGGCCTGTCTTGCTGCGTTCACGCGGTGGAACTGGGCGACGCCCTGGTGCGCTCGCACATCGGCCAGCCGCTGTCGGCCGACATCGAGCTGACCGGGCTGGCCAGCGACACCGCGGTGGTGCAGGCGGCGCTGGCCGATCCGGAGGTCTATCGCGGCGCCAGCGTTGCCATGCATCCGGCGCTGGCGGGGCTGAACATCACCATCGTTCGGCGCGACGGACGGCGGTTCCTGCACATCGCGTCGTCCAAAATCGTCGATGCCGACCACCTGCTGGCCTTCTTCACCCTGACGGAAAACGGCCAGCCGTCGGTGCGCCAGGCGACGCTGTGGTTTACGCCCGATCCAAACCCGGCGCCGCCACCACCACCGCCTGCGTCTGCGCCCGCTGCGCCCGTGGCCGCGGCTCCGGCGCCGATACCGGTTGCCGTGAAGGCTGCGCCGGTGATTCCGGTGAAGTCGGCAGCGCCTGCGCCGGCTCCGAAACCCGCAGTGGTGCACGCGGCGCCCGCGCCGCAGCCGTTCACCGCGGCCCAGATCCGCACCGCCGCCATGCTCGACGCGAAGAATGCCGCGCTGAGCGGCCGCATCGTCGAACTGGAAGAGAAAGTGAAAACGCTGGGCGCCGCGCTGCAGGCGACCAAGGCTCCCGCTGCGGCGCCAGCGCCGGTCGCCAAGGCGCATCCCCCGGCTGCGAAGCCGCTGCCGGCCAAGCTGTCGCCGATGGGCGAGCCGGTGAGCAAACCGGTCGGCGAGACGCCATGGCTGTTCATCGGCATCGCCGGCTTCATCATGCTGGCGCTGGCCGGTCTGCTGGCCATGATCCGGCGCGGCAAGCGCAAGAAAGAGGTGAAGATCAGGGCGCAGGCGGCCCAGGCAGCGATGCCGCGCTTTATCGCCAGCGTGCGCGACCGGCTGAAGCCGGCGGAGAAAAATGAACTCGAGCCCGAGCCCGAAGCGGAGCCCGTGGCGGGATGATTATGCGAAACTTTGCATAATTTAAAATTTGTCTACACAAGATTGCTTTTTCAGCTATACTCGATTTCGTGGTCCCGAGGGACTGCAAAAAACAGGGCAGAGGCCTGGCGCAGCCACCACCGATAGCGTGGCGCGACAACAGGTGATCGTTGAGGAAACGCCTGTCCTGGAAGCGGTCTGTGCGGCGACAATGCCGCGCGGACGCCGGATGCAACCGGCCAGAGGCGACGCCAGGAGATACCTGGTGTTCGCCTTCCAGAATTCCACAAAAAAGCGCCCTCCGGGGCGCTTTTTTGTTCGGTCAAGGTGAGAAGCCAGGGGGCGAAGTATTAAGAATCGTCGTGCTTCCGCTATACGCATACGGGCGGTTCTGGGCGATTGCCTGCCTGGCCTGTTCCGCGGATGCGATCCATTTTTTGCTTTCCGCATATTCCAAAAACGCTTGGGTGCTAATTAAAGTGCAAGGTCTCGCTAGCATAGCCCCATTGGTGAAAAACCAATTATCCTCAAATAGAATCACTGGGTCGGATCCGGGCGCCGTCAGCTGCAAGTCGATAAGCAGACTTTGTATTGAAAGTTCGCCGAGGTTGTGGGGCGTTTTATATCCGGGATTCAGCGTTCGAAGGGCGGCGATGCGAACCCCTACCTGAGTCGTAAAGGTCTGTATATTCTGCGCATTTTGATTGTAGTAGGCGAGCAGCGCCTGCGCTTCGGCAGAGGCGTTGGGCAGGTTTCCACGGCTGATCGTCTCATCGCGGACGATGTCGGTAATGCCCACATTGAATTTGGCTAAAAGAGGAAGCAGATTCCCTGCGGCCAACGAGAAAAGTGGGCCAGCATCGGGAATCAAGAGGCGCATCATGCTGCGGTCTGGCGGCGGGCCTCTCGGCGTTTTTTGACACCAGTCTCCGGCTCAACCAGGCATGCGTCCAGCGCGTGACGAGCCTCGTCTAGTTGCCTTTTTACAAAATCATCAGGCAAGCGCGGCAGTGGCAAGCCCTTCTCCGCTAATCGATGGAGCACATAGCCGGCGTCAGGCAGCTCAAGCCGGCGGGCCGCTTCCATGATCGAGAGCTTGCCCGTGCTTACCTCCATGAGAGTGCTTGTCGCTGGATCGAGCACCGGCATTCGGTCAGCCTCATCCTGGCCGAGCGAAGCGAACAAGGCGGAGACGAGTTTGTTGAGTGACCCGCCATGCTTGGCGACATAAGCCTTGGCCGTGGCCAGATCCCTTTCATCCACCTCAAATCCGATTTTTGCCTTGCCCATGGAAGACTCCCGCATGATCTGCTTTACCCAATAATCATGGGGAGCTTCGGCTATAAAGTCAATGATATTCGCGTTGTGGAACGCCGGAAAGCAAACGGGCCTCCGAAGAGGCCCGCTTTTTATACGACGGCAAGGCGCTTAGTGCGCGGCTTCCGCCATCACATTGTTCATCCACGGCTCGGTCACGTCGCGGATCGCGCGGTCGTTGGCCATGATCTGCTTGAGCAGGTCGATCTTGCGCATGCGCGAGGCGCCCGACAGGGCAGGCACGCCCGTCTCAGCCGTCTTGGCATGGGTCGCACACTGCTTTTCCAGCGCGGCCAGCGAAGTCCAATCACCTGCCTGGGCTGCCAGCGACATCTTGGCTGTCAGTCCTGCGAGGCTCTCGTACATGTTCAGTACGTCATTTGATGTCATTCTTGCACCATCGTTGTTTGGGGCGGATCACCGCGTGTCTCTACGTAACGGTCCCGGCAAAGCAAACTTTAGGGTGTTTTGAAAAATAATTGAAAATTCTTTCAATTTGTTACCCTTGCGCCGCCCGCCATTCCGCGATTTCGACGCTCTGGCCCCGCTTTTTGCAGTTCGTCGCATTTGTGCGCATGCAACGGCGCCGCTCCTTTAGAGTGCACGCTGCGGTAGTTATGCCAACCTGACTTTCAAAAACAACAAGGATCCCATGAGACAGTTTCCTGCCAAGCGACTGGCCACCGGCGTTGCGCTGGCCGTCGCCGCCTTCGCCGCCCACGCCGAAGCCCCCTACAAATTCAGCGCCACGCCCGGCAAGCTGCCGAAGGACGTGATTCCCCTGCAGTACGCCGCCCACCTGGTTCCCAACCTGGCCGACAACACTTTCCTCGGCTCGGAATCGGTCGAAATCGAGGTGCTCAGCCCGACGTCGACCATCATGCTCAACGCCGTCAACATCGACATCGACGCGGCGACGCTGGCCGGCAGGGACATCGGCGAGCTGAAACTGGCGCCGCAGATCGACAAGGAACAGGAGACTCTCAGCTTCCACCTCTCGCGTCCGCTGGCGCCGGGCCGCTACAAGCTGGCGCTGAAATTCCGCGGCACGATCAACCGCGAGGGGCGCGGCATGTTCCACATGCAGTACAAGGCCGGCGGCGTCGACAAGAAAATGCTGGCGACGACGATGGAGCCGACCGACGCGCGGCGCATGCTGCCGACCTGGGACGAGCCGTCGTTCCGCGCGACCTTCAAGCTGACGGTGGACGTGCCGGCCAGCTTCAAGGCCTACTCCAACACGCCGGTGGAAAAGCAGGAAAAGCTCGAAGGCGGCCTGCAGCGGATCTGGTTTGGCGTCACGCCGAAGATGCCGAGCTACCTGGTGGTGCTGGTCGCGGGCGAACTCGAACGCCTGGCCGGCAAGCAGGACGGCGTCGACATCGGCATCGTCACCACCGAGGGCAAGCTCGCCTCCGCGGCCTATCCGCTGGCCGTCACGCGCGACGTTCTGCGCTACTACAACAACTACTTCGGCGTGCCGTATCCGCTGGCGAAGCTCGACCAGATCGCTATCCCGGGCGGGATCAACGGCGCGATGGAGAACTGGGGCGGCATCGTGTACAACGAGTCGGCGCTGCTGGTCGATCCGAAGACCACGCCGGACAACGTCAGGCAGGACACCTTCCGCGTCAACGTGCACGAAGTGGCGCACCAGTGGTTCGGCAACCTCGTGACGATGGCCTGGTGGGACAACCTGTGGCTCAACGAAGGCTTCGCCTCGTGGATGGCGGCCAAGGCCACCGACCATTTCCATCCCGAGTGGCGGCCCTTCCTCGATGGCCAGGTCAACCGCGAGAGCGTCATGAACCAGGACGCGCGCAAGACAACGCACCCGATCCAGACGCCGGTCCTGAACGAGTCGCAGGCGGCCAGCGCCTTCGACGGCATCACCTACGGCAAGGGGCAGGCCTTCCTGCGCATGCTCGAGGCCTACCTCGGCGAAGACCAGTTCCGCAAGGGCATCCGCGCCTACATCGCCAAGCACCAGTACTCCAACACCACCAGCGCCGACCTGTGGGCCGCGCTGGAGAAGGCTTCCGGCAAACCGGTGGAGAAGCTGGCGTCCGACTGGACCACCCAGCCGGGCTTCCCGGTCGTAAAGGTGGCGCAGGTGTGCGAAGGCGGTAAGCGCAAGGTCACGCTGTCGCAGGAGCAGTTCCGCCTCGACGAGCCGGCCAAGGAGCAGCGCCTCTGGAACGTGCCGGTGCAGGTCGGCACCGTCGGCGGCAAGGCCTATTACACCTTGCTGTCGGGCGCCTCGACGACGGTGGTGCAGGGCGGCTGCGATGGCGCGCTGGTGGTGGACCCGATGAGCGTCGGCTTCTTCCGCGTGCAGTACGACCAGGCCTCGTTCGCCGCGCTGGCCGCGCAGGTTCCCAAGCTGCCCGACACCACGCGCCTGAAACTGCAGGCCGACGCCTGGGGCATGGTCATGGCCGACCGCATGCAGCTCGACAGCTACCTGAAGCTGGTGTCGAAGTACGGCGACGAGCCGCGCCTGGCGGTGTGGGATGCAATCCTCGGCAACCTGACCACGCTGGACAACCTCGCCTTGGGCGAAGCGGAGCGGCCGCTGGTGCGCCGCTTCATAATCGACCTGATCGCGCCGAAGTTCGCGAAGATGGGCTGGGACGAAAAAGCCGGCGAGACGACCGAGGAACGCCAGCTGCGTGCCCTGATGGCGGGCACCCTGGCGCGCGCCGGCGACCCGGCCGCCATCGCCGAAGGCCAGAAGCGCTTCGCGCGCTACCTGGCCGATCCGTCCAGCGTCAGCCCGTCGATGATCGGCTTCGTCCTGGGCGTGGCCGGCCGCTACGCCGACGCCGCAACCTACCAGGCAATGGCCGCGCGCGTGATGCAAACCGAGAGCACCGAAGAACGCAACCGCCTCGGCAGCGCGCTGGCCAAGGCGCAGGATCCGGCGCTCGCCGCGCACACCTTGCAGATGGCGCTTTCGCCGCATTTGCCGGCGCAGGCGACGACGTGGATCGTGCCGTCGGTCGCCGCCAACGAGCATATCGACCAGGCCTGGGCATTCGCCGTGGCCAACCGCGATGCGCTGATGAAGAACCAGGACTCGTTCGGACAAAACCGGGCGTTCGGCAATATCGTCTACAGCTCGTCGAATCCGGCGCACGCCGACATGCTGGAGACCTACGTGAAGCAGCACTTCGGGCCGGAGGCGCTGGTCGATGCGGAGCGCGTCGCCAACGGCATCCGCACTCGCGCCGCACTCAAGGCGCGCCTGTGGCCGCAGCTGCGCGCCGCATTGAAATAAAATACCGCAGTCAAACTCAAAAAAAGGGACACCATGAACACCAGCTGGACTCCAATCAAGACCGCCGTCAGCCTCGCCATTTGCGGCGCCGCCTTCGCGTTCGCGCCGGCGTTTGCGCAGACCGCGGCGCAGACCGCGCCTGCGGCAAAGACGGCCAACATGGCCATGCTGCCGGGCGACGACTTCTTCAACTTCGCCAACCGCGAGTGGCTCGACAAGACCGAGATTCCGGGGGACCGTAGCAGCTGGGGCGCGTTCCAGTCGATTGCGGAAGACACCAACCAACGCATCGTGAAGATGTTCGACGCCATCGAGACCGACAAGAACGCCACGGCCGAGGCACGCAAGGTCGCCACCTTCTATCACACCTTCATGGACGAAGCGGCGATCGAGGCAAAGGGCGCCGCGCCGATCAAGCCGATGCTGGCGAAGATCGACGCCATCAAGGACAAGGCCGGCCTGACGCGCGCGCTGGGCGCCTCGCTGCGCGCAGACGTGGACCCGCTCAACAACACCAACTTCTTCACCGAGAACGTGTTCGGCATCTGGATCGCCCAGGGCCTGACCGACACCTCGCGCAATATGCCTTACCTGCTGCAGGGCGGCCTGGGCATGCCGGACCGCGCCTACTACCTGGACCAGAACCCGAAAATGGCCGACCTGCGCACCAAGTACCAGGCCTATATCGCGGCGATGCTGAAGCTGGCCGGCTACGCCGACAGCGACGCGCGCGCCGCGAAGATCTTCGCGCTCGAGACGGCAATCGCCAAGACCCACGCCACGCGCGAGGATTCGGCCGACGTCCTGAAGGGTAACAACACCTGGACCATGAAGGACTTCGCCGCCAAGGCGCCGGGCATCGACTGGAAGGCATTCTTCAACGCCGCCGGCCTGAAAGGGCAGGACAAGTTCATCGTCTGGCACCCGGGCGCGGCCACCGGCGAAGCGGCCCTGATGGCCAGCACCGACCTGGCGACCTGGAAGGATTACCTCGCCTTCCACCAGATCAACCACTTCGCGCCGAACCTGTCTAAGGCCTTCGTCGACCAGCGCTTCGCGTTCTATGGCACGGCGTTGTCGGGCACACCGCAGCAGTCGGTGCGCTGGAAGCGCGCGCTGGCGGCCACCAACACCGCGCTGGACCAGCCGGTCGGCCATGTCTACGTCGAGAAGAACTTCCCGGCCGAAGACAAGGCGCGCATCAAGCAGATGGTCACCAACATCATCGCCGCCTTCAGCAAGCGCATCGAAAAGCTCGACTGGATGGCGCCGGCCACCCGCGCGCAGGCGCAGGAAAAGCTCAAGACGCTGTATGTCGGCGTCGGCTATCCGGACAAGTGGGATTCGTATGACGCGCTGAAAGTGGTCAAGGGCGACGCCTTCGGCAACGTGGTGCGCGGCGAAGACTTCCACACGAAGCAGGAGCTGGCCAAGCTGCACAAGAAGATCGACAAGACCGAATGGTCGATGCCGCCGCAGTTGGTCAACGCTGTCAACATGCCGCTGCAGAACGCGATCGTGTTCCCGGCCGCGATCCTGCAGCCGCCGTTCTATGATCCGAAGGCGTCCGACGCGACCAACTACGGCGCCATCGGCACCGTGATCGGCCACGAAATCAGCCACAGCTTCGACGACCAGGGCGCCCAGTTCGACGCCCAGGGCAAGCTGCGCGACTGGTGGACCAAGGAGGACATGGAGCACTTCAAGAAGGCCTCGGGCAAGCTGGCGGCGCAGTATTCGGCCTACAAGCCTTTCCCCGACCTGGCCATCAACGGCAACCTGACCTTGAGCGAGAACCTGGCCGACCTGGCCGGCCTGTCCGCGGCGTATGACGCCTACCGCGCCACGCTGGGCGGCAAGGCGACTGCGGAAGGCGACAAGCAGTTCTTCCTCGGCTTCGCGCACAGCGAGCGCAGCAAGATCCGCGAAGCGCAGCTGCGCCGCCAGGTCATGACCGACGGCCACGCGCCATCGCAGTACCGCGCCGCGACCGTGCGCAACATCGACGCGTGGTACGACGCGTTTGGCGTCAAGCAGGGCCAGTCGTTGTACCTGGCGCCGGCTGATCGCGTGCGCGTCTGGTAATTTCAAGTAACAGCAACACCTGGGTTTGACGGAGACGCAGAGTCCCGCACTTCGCGTCAGACCCAGAAAAAGTTTGCTTGTCGTACCTGCGAAGGCAGGTACCCATGCTGAGCCAAACGATCGGCGCTAGCATATTCAGTATAGGTACCTGCCTTCGCAGGTACGACATTCTTCCGACCCGAGAGAACATCCATGAACATCCGCTGGACCCCAATCAAGACCGCCATCGTGCTCGCCGCGTTGGCAATCAACCCAGTACACGCGCAGGAGACTAAGCCCGCCGCCATGACCGTGCTGCCGGGCGACGACTTCTACAACTACGTCAACGGCGAATGGCTCGCCAAAACCGAGATCCCGGCCGACCGCGCGGCATGGGGCGCGACGTCCGTGATGTCGGACGAGACCAACGCGCGCATCCTGAAGCTGATCGAAGCGGTGCCCGCCGATCCCAAGGCCAGCGCCGAATCACGCAAGGTCGCCGCCTTCTACAACAGCTACATGGATGAAGCGGCGATCGAAGCGAAGGGCGGCGCGCCGCTCAAGCCAATGCTGGCGAAGATCGATGCCATCAAGGACAAGGCGGCCCTGCAGCGCGCGCTGGGCGCATCGCTGCGCGCCGACGTCGACCCGCTCAACGCCACCAACTTCTTCACCGAAAACCTGTTCGGCGTGTGGATCGCCCAGGGCCTGAACGACCCGGCCCACAACGTGCCCTACATCCTGCAGGGCGGCCTGGGCATGCCCGACCGCGCCTACTACCTGACCGACAACGCGCGCATGGCCGACCTGCGCGCCAAATACCAGCAGCACATCGCCGCGATGCTGGCGCTGGCCGGCTACGCCGACAGCGAAGCGCGCGCCGCGAAGGTGATGGCGCTGGAGATGGCGATCGCCAAATCGCACGCCAGCCGCGAAGACTCGGCCGACATCCAGAAGGCCAACAACCAGTGGACTTTGAAAGACTTCAGCGCCAACGCGCCGGGCATCGACTGGCCGGCGTTCTTCAAGGCCGCCAAACTCGGCGATCAAGGAAAATTCATCGTCTGGCATCCGTCCGCGGTGAAGGGCGCCGCTGCGCTGGTCGCCTCGACCGACCTGGCGACGTGGAAGGACTTCCTCGCCTTCCATCAGATCAACCACTTCGCGCCGAACCTGTCGAAGGCGTTTGTGGAGCAGCGCTTCGCCTTCTACGGCAAGGCGTTGTCCGGCACGCCGGAGCAGACCTTGCGCTGGAAGCGCGCGCTGGCGGCAACCAGCGGCGCGCTGGGCGAGCCGGTCGGCCACATGTACGTCGACCGCTACTTCCCGGCCGAGCACAAGGCCAGGGTGCGCCAGATGGCCACCAACATCATCGCCGCCTTCAGCAAGCGCATCGACAAGCTTGACTGGATGGCGCCGGCGACGCGCGCGCAGGCGCATGCCAAGCTCGATACGCTGTACGTCGGCATCGGCTTTCCGGACAAGTGGCAGTCGTACGCGGGCCTGGACGTGAAGCAGGGCGACGCCTTCGGCAACGCCGTGCGCGCCGAGGAGTTCCGCACCGCGCAGCAGTTCGGCAAGCTGCACAAGAAGGTCGACCGCACGGAGTGGGCGATGTCGCCGCACACCATCAACGCGGTCAACATGCCGATGCAGAACGCGATCAACATCCCGGCCGGTTACCTGCAGGCGCCGTACTTCGATCCGAAGGCGTCGGACGCGCAGAACTACGGCGCGATCGGCACCACCATCGGCCACGAAGTGAGCCACAGCTTCGACGACCAGGGCGCGCAGTTCGACGCGCAGGGCCGCCTGCGCGACTGGTGGACCAAGGAAGACCTGGCGCACTTCAAGGCGGCGTCGGCCAAGCTGGTGGCGCAGTATTCGGCCTACAAGCCTTTCCCGGATCTCGCGGTGAACGGCCAGCTGACGCTCAGCGAAAACCTGGCCGACCTTGCCGGCATGGGCGCGTCGTACGACGCCTACCGTGCGGCGATGGATGGCAAAGCGACGGTAGCGAGCGATCGCGAATTCTTCATCGGTAACGCGCTGAAGAACCGCAACAAGATGCGCGAACCGGCGATGCGCCAGCGCATCCTGTCGGACGGTCATTCGCCGTCGGCGTACCGCGCCGCCACCGCGCGCAATCTCGATGCTTGGTACGAGGCGTTCGACGTCAAGCCGGGGCAGGGCCTGTACCTGGCGCCGGCCGACCGCGTGCGCGTGTGGTAGTGTAGGCTTTAGCTATTCGGGTCTGACCCAGGTGGGTCAGACCCTGGTTTGCCAACTACTCCCATGACCGACGACCTCGACGACATCTCGCGCCGCACCCTCGACCACTACGAGCGCCATGCGCAGCAGTTTTTCGACGGCACCATCGACCACGACGTGTCGCAGAACATCGACGCGCTGTTGAAAGCCATCGAAGCGCCGCCGCCATTCACCATCCTCGATTTCGGCTGCGGTCCGGGCCGCGACCTGAAGACATTCAGCGCGCTCGGCCACCGCGCCATCGGCCTGGACGGCGCCTCCCACTTCGTCGAGATGGCGCGCGCCTACAGCGGCTGCGAAGTGTGGCAGCAGGATTTCCTCCACCTCGACCTGCCGCCGGCCATGTTCGACGGCATCTTCGCCAACGCCGCCCTGTTCCACGTGCCCAGCGTGGTCCTGCCCAAGGTGCTGGGCGAGCTGTACGCCTCGCTGAAACCTGGCGGCGTGCTGTTTAGCTCCAATCCGCGCGGCCACAACGAGGAAGGCTGGAACGGCCCGCGCTACGGCAGCTATTACGATTTCGATACGTGGCAGCATCATCTGACCGCTGCAGGTTTTTCCCACGTGCATCATTACTACCGGCCCGCGGGCTTGCCGCGCGAACAGCAGCCGTGGCTGGCAAGCGTGTGGCGTAAGCCGGTAAGTTAAGTGGCGAACAGAGCGCGTGGTGGATGCGCCTTAAGGTGGAGACTTGCTAATCGCGGAAGGAGGTGATCCAGATGAACAAGGACCAGGTTAAAGGCAAGGCAAAAGACATCGGCGGCAAGATCCAGGAGGAAGTCGGCAAGGTTGTTGGCAGCAACAAGCAACAGGCCGAGGGACTGGCGAAGCAGGCTGAAGGAAAGCTGCAGGAAAAAGCCGGCGATGCGAAGGAAGTCATCAAGGATCGCGGCAATCGCTGATCGACCTAGCACTGAAACCGCAGCCGCGATTTTCGCGGCTGTTTTTTTATTGATCAGCCAACGTTCGTTCCCTAACAGAAGAGCTGAGCCTGGCGCGGTATTCTGGCTTCAATGCATGGCCATTCCGGCATGTGCTTACCAACTTGAGGAGAATTACCATGAACCAGGACCAAGTCAACGGCAAGCTCAAAGACATCGGCGGCAAGATTCAGGAAGAAGCGGGCAAGCTGGTCGGTAGCGCCGACCAGCAGGCAAAAGGCCTGGCCAATCAGGTCGAAGGCAAGACCCAGGAGAAGCTGGGCGATGCCAAGGAAGTGATCAAGGACGCGACCAACTAATCCGGTCCGCCTGAAAGCAAAACAGCCGCGAATTTCGCGGCTGTTTTTACATGGGGACTCCACATTCGCTTGCAGCGACGATTCTTGCTTAGCCGGACCTGTATTCTCCCTAAGGAGACTTCGAAAGCGCAACAGGCTTCGGCTTCGGTTCACCCTGGTGGTGAACCTGGTATAAATCGACAGCCGAGACAGCAAACCCTTGCGCAGCGTACGCCAGAAAACCGCTTTTGGTCCGCTTGGGAACAAATGATTTTTCGGTGGGTGAACTCACTTCATACGCAGTGCCAATCGGCATTTTCAGGACCATTCCTACACCCGCAACACCCAAGCCACACGATCTTGCTGCCAGTTCCTCATTGTCGAAAAACTTGGCCAGTTGTTCCGGAGAAATCACTTGGGTTTCATTAAATTCCGCCATCCATGCGCCATTGCTTTTCATTCGGGAGATGATTTTTCCGTCGATCTTCTCGATTCGTAATCCCGCCTTGCCGTTTGGCTCAGTGGCAAAATCACCGAGTAAAGCGTCCCTACAATCGTTGGCCGAGACGGTGTTCGCAAAGAATGTCAAACCGAGCCACAAGCTGGATGCCGCAACTGTTCGTATTTTCATGAGTACGTCCTTTTGCTGGTTGGGAGGATATTCGGTGAATCTAGCCAAGCCCTCCTACGGTAAAAGGAAATCCGTTCGTCCGCCTTGCTTTTCGCCAACTCGGGGGCGGCGTGTGCGGTGTCTTTCCCGCGCGGGCGGGAATCCAAATCCGTCGCAAAGCCCCAGCACCAAACAAAACAGCCGCGAACTTCGCGGCTGTTTTTGTTTTTGCGTTGAGGTCCGGCGGACCCCAACCTCAACGGCGTCAGCCTCCGATGTGCTTCTTGAAGAACGCTTCGATCGTGCCGTACACGTGGCGCTGGCCGGCGCGCGACGAGATGCCGTGCTTGGCGCCCGGATAGGTCATCAGGTCGAACTTGATGTTGCGGTTGACCAGTCCGTCGATCAGTTTCGTCGTGTTGGTGAACAGGACGTTGTCGTCCGCCATGCCGTGCACCAGCAGCAGCGGCGACTTCAGGCCGTCCAGGTGGGTGAACACGCCGCTGTTCTCGTACGCTTTCGGATCGGACTTCGGCGTCGCGCCGACGAACTGCTCGGTGTAGTGGGTGTCGTACAGCGACCAGTCGGTCACCGGCGCCACCGCCACGCCCATCGCGATCTTGTCCGACGCCGCCGACAGCAGGCGCAAGGTCATGAAGCCGCCGTAGCTCCAGCCGAACACGCCGATGCGCTTGGCATCGACGAACGACTGCTTGGCCAGCCAGTCGATGCCGGCGACCTGGTCTTCGACTTCGTGCTTGCCCAGCTCCTTGTAGATCACGTCGGTGAACTGGCGCTCGCGGCGCGAGGAACCCCGGTTATCGAGGCGGAACACGATGAAGCCCTGCTGCGCCATGTACTGGTAGAACTGATTGTCCCACTTGCGCTGCACCTGCTGCGCGTGCGGGCCGCCGTAGGTGTACAGGAACACCGGATACTTCTTCGTCGCGTCGAAGTTCGCCGGCTTGATCATCGAGTAGTACAGCGCCTGGCCGTCGTTCGCCTTCAGGGTGCCGTATTCGGTCGGCAGCAGGTCGGCCTTGTACTTGGCGTACGGGTGGGAAGCATTGAGTTCGTTGTGCTCGAGCCAGCCGACCATCGAGCCGTCCGGACGGCGGATCGACACCTGCGGCGGCGTCGATGGATCGGAGAAGGTGTCGACGAACACTTCGCCGTTGCGCGAGAACGCCGCGTCGTGCCAGCCGTCGGCCTTGGTGATGCGGGTCGGCTTGTTGGCGGTGCTGCCGTCGAGCGCGAGCGCGTAGATCTGCTTGTCGACGACGTTGTCGCGGTTCGATGCGACGAACACGCGGCCGGTCTTTTCATCGACCGCCTGCACGGCGTCGATGCCCCAGTCGCCGCTCGACACCGCGCGCAGCAGCTTGCCGTTCATGTCGTACAGGTAGAGGTGATTGCGGCCGGTGCGCTCGGACGACCACAGGAACGCGTTCTGGTTTTTCAGGAAGCGCAGGTCGTCGTGGATGCTGACCCAGGTCTTCGAGGTTTCTGTCAGCAGCGTGCGCTGCGCCAGCGTGGCGGCATCGACGGCGATCAGGTCGAGGCGCTTCTGGTCGCGCGTCTGGCGCTGGTAGACCAGGTGCTTGCTGTCGGCCGACCAGTCGGCGCGCACCAGGTAGATGTCCTTGTCGGCGCCGATATCGACCTTGCGCTGCACACCCGTCGTCGGCGACACGATGAACAGTTCCGCGACCACGTTCGGGTCGCCGGCGGCAGGGTAGCGCTGCTCGACGACGTCGGTGCGGTCGGCGAAGATTTCGAAGCGGCGCGCCACCGGCACCTGGGCTTCGTCGAAGCGCTTGTAGGCGATCGCGGAATCGTCCGGCGCCCAGTAGTAGCCGGTGCGCTGGCCCATTTCTTCCTGCGCGACGAATTCGGCTTCGCCGTTATGCACGGTGCCCTGGCCGTCGGTGGTGAGCTGCTTCTCGGCGCCCGTGGTCAGGTCGATCACCACCAAGTTCTGGTTGCGCACGAACGATACGTAACGGCCCTTCGGCGAGATCTTCGGATCGGCGACGTTGCCGGAGGCGACCTTGCGCGCCTTCTCGGGATGGGCCGCCTCGACCAGGTACAGGTCGCCGGCGATCGGCACCAGCAGCTGCTTGCCGTCCGGCGACCAGCTGTAATTGAGGATGCCGGACAGGCTGGCCGTGCGCGCGCGTTCGCGGCGGGCTTTTTCTTCCAGCGAAATCGATTCGTTCGGGACCAGCAGCTTCGAGTCGACCAGGCGGTGCGTGGTCTTGTCCTTCATGTTGAATTCCCACAGGTCCAGCTGGAACTGGTTGTCCTCGCGGCCGCGCAGGAAGGTGATGTGTTCGCCGTCTGGCGACACGCGCAGGTTGCGCACGCCCGGTCCCGACAGCGCCGGGTCGGCTTGGATGCGGTCCAGGGTCAGGCGCTCGGCAAATGCGGGAGCGGCCAACAGTGCGGCAATAAGGCAAAGGGAAAAACGCATGGGATGGTCTCGGAATAATGGTTGAACTTGGACAACTCCGAGACGATACCAGAATAGGGGGCGGAAAGCTGTAAATATGGGGCTGCAGCGCCCGCGCGCGGCCTGTCGCGAATTGTGCGACAGGAATCCCCCGGGAAAAGTATCGTCCTAGAAAAACACGGGGTATTTTCTTTCTCAAATGCAACAATATGAGTTGTGTTCTATCCCACCTTATTTTTTTATAATAAATTTTCATGTCCTCAACAATGTCCTCACCGCATCCCATCCCGGCCCCGTCGCATCGCGTGTCGACCGGCATCGTCGGCCTCGACTCCATTCTTCATGGCGGGCTGACCGCCCAACGCGTCTACCTGGTCGAAGGCTCGCCCGGCACGGGAAAAACCACGCTGGGCCTGCAATTCCTGCTCGACGGCCTGGCAAATGGCGAATCGGGCTTGTACATCTCGCTGTCGGAAACGGCGGAAGAGCTGGAGGCGGTGGCGGTCAGCCACGTCTGGACCACGGCCGGCCTGCACCTGTTCGAGCTGGCCGACGACAAGGCGCTCAGTCCCGATTCGCAACAATCGGTGTTCAACCCGTCCGAAGTCGAGCTGGGCGAGACGACCAAGAACGTGATGAACGTGGTGGACGAGATCAAGCCGGTGCGGATCGTGTTCGACAGCCTGTCGGAGATGCGCCTGCTGGCCCAGAACCCGCTGCGCTACCGCCGGCAGATCCTCGCCCTGAAGCAGTTTTTCGCCGCGCGTGCCTGCACCGTGCTCCTGCTCGACGACAAGTCGAACAACGACCAGCACCTGCACAGCATTGCCCATGGCGTGATCAGCCTCGAGCAGGTGGCGCAAGAGTTCGGCAAGGAGCGCCGGCGCGCGATCGTCATCAAGATGCGCGGCATTAAGTTTCGCGGCGGCTACCACGATTACGTGCTCGACACCGGCGGCATTCGCATGTTCCCGCGTCTGGTGGCGTCCGAACACAGCAGCGATTTTGCGCCCAAGGAGAGCCAGACCGGCTGCGAGGGACTGGACATGCTGCTCGGCGGCGGCCTGACCGCGGGCACCAATACCCTGATTGCCGGGCCGTCCGGCATCGGCAAGACGACGCTGGCGGTGCGCTGCGTCCTGTCGGCGCTGGAGCGCGGCGAGAAGGCCAGTTTCTACCTGTTCGACGAAGGCCTCGGCACGTTTTATGCGCGCGCGGAGCTGCTGGGGATGAGCCTCAAGCGTTATGTTGATCAGGGCCTGCTGTACATCCATCACATCGACCCGGCGGAACTGGCGCCGGGAGAATTTGCTCAGATGCTGCGCGACGCGGTGGAGCTGAGCGGGGTGAGCTTCATCGTCATCGACAGCCTCAACGCCTACCTGCAAGCGATGCCGGGCGAGCAGTTCCTCACACTCCAGATGCACGAACTGCTGTCCTACCTGAGCCAGCAGGGCGTCACCACCATGATGGTGCTGGGCCAGCACGGACTGATCGGCGACGTGACCTCCGACGTCGACCTGAGCTACCTGAGCGACGCCACGATCCTGCTGCGCTTCTTCGAGTCCAATGGCCGGCTGCGGCGCGCCATTACCGTCATCAAGAATCGCACGGCCAACCATGCGATGACGATCCACGAGCTGCAGATCAACTCGGCCGGCATTCAGATCGGCGCGGCGCTGCTCGGCTTCGAGGGGGTGCTCACCGGTCTTCCGACCTATCGCGGTTCGACGCCGCTGATGGAAGATCCCAGCAATTGACGCCGCCTACCGCATTCGAGGAGCGCATCCTGATTCTGATGCCATGGGGCCGCGACGGCTCGGTGGTGGCGTCGGCCTTGCGCGCGGAAGGATTCGGCTGTCACGTGATGCAGGACTTCGACCAGCTGAACCTGGAGATCCGCAAAGGCGCCGGCGCGGCGATCGTCACCGAAGAGGCATTGCACAAGATCGATATCAGCCAGGTACTGGACTTCCTCGCGGAGCAGGAAACCTGGTCGGATTTTCCCTTCGTGGTTCTGGTCGGGAAGCAATTTTCCGATCCGCGCGGCCTGGCCCGGCACTGGGACGAACTGGGCAATGTCATCTTGCTCGAACGCCCCTTGAACATGGAAACGCTGCGCAGCGCCATGAAGTCGGTGGCGCGCGCGCGCCGGCGTCAATACCAGGCACGCGAAGACCTGATCGATCGCACCGCCACGGCGCGCAGCTTGAGCGAGTCGCAGGCGAACCTGATCGAGCTGAATGAGAAGCTCGAAGCGCACGTGTCGGCGCGCACCCGCCAGCTGGCGCTGGCGAACGACCGGCTGACCCATGAACTGTTCGAGCGCGAGCGCGTCCAGCAGGCGCTGCTGCATTCGCAGAAAATGGAAGCGGTCGGGCGCCTGACCGGCGGCATTGCCCATGACTTCAATAATCTGCTCAATGTGGTCCAGGGCAGCATGGACCTGATCCTGCTGCTGTCGGCCGACGAGATGGCGAAGAAGCGCGCCGACGTCGCGCGGCGCGCGTGCGAGCGCGGCGCCAAGCTTACCCAGCAGCTGTTGGCGTTCTCGCGCAATCAGACGCTCAACCTGCAAGCGGTACGGGTGCAGACGATTTTCGCCGGGGTGCGAGAACTCGTCATCGCCTCGGCCGGTTCGCGCATCGATGTGCGCTTCGACGTCGACGAGGCGGTCGATTGCGTGCTGGCCGACGCCAACCAGATGGAGATGGCGCTGCTGAACCTGGCAATCAACGCGCGCGATGCCATGCCCGATGGCGGCCGGCTGACCTTCAGCGCCCGGAATATCGGGACCGTGCCGGACGAGTTGCCGCCGGGCCGCTACGTGCGCATCGCGGTGGAGGACAACGGCGAGGGGATGCCGCCTGAGGTGCTCGGCAAGGTGTTCGAACCGTTCTTCACGACCAAGGAGATCGGCCGCGGCACCGGGCTGGGGCTCAGCCAGGTGTATGGCATGGCCAAGCAGTCCGGCGGAATGGCGCGCGCCTTTAGCCAGGTCGGCGAAGGCACCTCGATCGAAATCGTGCTGCCGTGCGCCGGCGCCGATCAGAAGATGGACAGCGTCGACCGCGGCGCCCTGCGCCGCGCCAGGGGCGGCACGCGCATCCTGCTGGTCGAGGACGACCACGCGGTGCGCCAGCAGATGGCGGAGTCGCTCGAAGCGATCGGCTACGCGGTGCGCCAGGCGTGCGACGGCGAAGCGGCCTTGCGTTCCGTGCAGGAGTCCACGCCCGACCTGATCATTTCCGACTACATGATGCCCGGCATCTCCGGCGCCGAACTGATACGCGAGGTGCGCCGCCGCGCGCCCGCGATTCCGATGGTGATCGCGACCGGCTATGCCGACATGCACGCGGTCGAGGAACTCATTGGTCAGGAGATGGTGCTGCGCAAGCCGTTTCCGCTGGCCGAACTGGCGGCGGTGGTCGAGCGCGCCATCGAGCGCGCCGCCCACACTTAAGCGGCGCTGCGCGAATTCAGGCGCCCGCGCGCCAGGGCGTCCATCAGCGGCGCGATCTCGACCGGCTTGATCAGATGCGCGTCGAACCCGGCCGCCAGCGCCTGCGCGCGGTCATTGTCCTGCCCGTAGCCGGTGAGTGCGACGAGCAGGGCGTCAGCCGTGGCCGGCTGCGCCCTCAGCGCCCGGGCGACGGCATACCCGTCCATTTCCGGCAGGCCGATATCGATCAGGTAGGCCTCGGGCAGCTCGCGCCGCCCGCGTTCCAGCGCGGCGTGTGCGCCCAGTTCGACGCTGGTGCGGTGGCCGCTGAGCTGCAGCAGCTCGCCCATCATCTCCGCCGCATCCGCGTTGTCGTCGACGATCAGGATGTGCAATGGCTTGTCCGGCAGGGCGGCGCGCGCCGGCGCCGAGGGTTCGCTGGCGCAAGCGCGGTGGCAGGGCAGGCACACGGTAAAGCAGCTGCCCTTGCCGACGCCCTCGCTGACGCAATGTACCGTGCCGCCGTGCAGCTGGACCAGGCTCTTGACCAGGGGCAGGCCGAGGCCCAGGCCGCCGGTGGCGCGGTCCGGCGTGCGCTCGCCCTGCACGAACAGGTCGAAGGCGCGCTCGCCCAGTTCGGCCGACATGCCGATGCCGTTGTCGCGCACTTCGATGTTGGCCCAGCCGTACGAGACCCCGGTGCGGACGGCGATTTCGCCGCCCGGCGGCGTGTACTTGGCCGCGTTGTTCAACAGGTTCGACAGCACCTGCACCAGGCGCTTGCGGTCGCCGGAGATCGGCATCTCCTCGGGCGCCAGCTCGAGGCGCAAGCGGTGGTTGCGGGCCTGGATCAATGGCGTAGCTTGCTCGACCGCGTCGAGCACCAGGTCGGTGACCTGCAGCGGCTCGATCTCGATCTGCACCAGGCCGCGGGTGACGCGCGACACGTCCAGCAGGTCGTCGATCAGGCCGGTCATGTGGCTCACCTGGCGGCCGATCACCGCGCTGGTGCGTTGTACGTCCGGCGCCTGCAGGCGTCCGGTCTGCAACAGGTCGGCGGCGGTGCGCACAGGGGCCAGCGGGTTGCGTAGCTCGTGCGCCAGCATCGCCAGGAACTCGTCCTTGCGCTGGTCCGCTTGCTTGAGCCGCTCCTCGTTGGCCTTGCGCACGCTGATGTCGCTGGCGGCGCCGACCCACTCGCTGATCTCGCCGTCGCCATCGAGCATGGGCACGGCGCGCGACAAGGTCCAGCCTTCGCTGCCGTCCAGGCGCTTGACCCGGTGCTCGAGGCAAAACACCGCCTTGTCCCGGATCGCGCGGGCAATCGCCTCGTGCACGCGGGTGCGTTCATCCTCGGGAATGTAATCGTCGACCCAGACCTGGCTGGGATCGGAGGTATCGCGAAGGAATCCGCGGCCCTCCAGCTGGCGCATCTGGGACCAGTCGGGACTCATGCGGTAGGTCAGGTCGAAGCTGGCACGGCTCATCGCCTCGAGGCGTTTGCGCACCAGGTCGAGTTCGGTCTGTTGTTCGCGGTACAGCTGCTCGGCTTCGACGCGGTCGGTAATCTCAATCACCGTCGCCAACACGCCGACGATCTTGCCGCGCGCGTCCGGCACGGGGCCGTAGAACAGATCGAACCAGGAATCGCGCAGCACGCCGTCGCGCTCGAGGGCGAAACAGGCCCCCTTGAAGACCTGGTGCCGGCCCGCCAGCCCGGCCGCCAGCACCGCGCGGTTGAATTCCCAGACTTCCGGCCAGGTTTCTTCCAGGGTACGCCCGAGCGCCGCGGGATGCTTGTTGCCGCAGATCGCCGCATAGCCCTGGTTGTAGATCAGCAGTCCCGAAGGCCCCAGCAGCAGGGCGCCAGGGGCCGGGTTGCTCAACAGGGCGTCGACCACGCCGCGCAAGTGCGGCGGCCATTTGGAAATGGGCCCGAGCGGGGTCGCCTCCCAGTCATGGTTTGCCACCAGTGCCGTCATCGTGCTGCCGCCATCCGCTGCGCTACTTGTCATTCTTGGGCTTCTGTCCGGATCAAATGCTCTAGTGTAACAACGGGCATCCTGCCATGTCGAATCGAATTTCGACTGGCGCCGCCAGGCGATCGGCCGTTAGAGGGCAGCGACCCTTCGCCGCGCCAGCTTGTACAGCGCCGCCGTCAGCAGCACCGCCGCCACCGTCAGCCCCAGCACCAGCCCGATCCAGAATCCGAACGCCGCCATCGGCGCATGCGGCGACCACGGGAACCACGCCGGCGCCCGCCCCAGCACGTAGCCGATCGGCAGCGCAAACACCCAGAACGACAGCAGCTGGATGATCATCGGCTCGCGCGTGACCTTGTAGCCGCGCAGCGCGCTCGACGCCGCCACCTGGGTCGAATCCGATAGCTGAAACACGGCCGCGAACAGCAGCAGCTGCACGCACAGCTGCTGGACCGCCGGATCGCTCGTGTAGGCGCGCGCGATTTCCCAGCGAAACACCGCGATGAACACCGCCGACAGCACGCCGAACGCCACCGACATCGCCACTCCAACCCACGACACGAAGCGCGCCTTGCGCGGATTGCCCTCGCCGAGCGACTGGCCGACGCGGGTAATCAGCGCGATGCCGAAACTGAGCGGCACCATGAACACCAGCGATGCGAAATTGAGCGCAACCTGGTGCGCCGACACCTGCACCACGCCGAAGCGCGCCACCAGCAGGCTCACGCCGCCGAAGGCGCTCACTTCGGCGAAATAGGTGATCCCGATCGGCAGGCCAAGGCGCAGCATGCTGCCGATCTCGCCCCGGTTCGGCCACTCCCAGTGCGTGAACGGAAAGGTGCGGGAATATTCCGGCGCGACGCGCATCCACGCGATCATCGCCGCCAGCATCAGCCACATGCCGGTCGCGGTGGCGACCGCGCAGCCGACCGCGCCCAGCCTGGGCATGCCGAGGTTGCCGAACACCAGCAGCCAGTTGACGACAACGTTGAAGGCCAGCCCGCCCAGCGCGATCACCATCACCGGCTTGGTCTGGTTGATGCTGGTGGTGTAGCCGTACAGCGCGCGGTAGCAGGCGAATGCCGGCATGCCGAGGCTGATTACGTGCACGAACATCGACGCCTTGGCGTTGACGGCCGCGCCCAGGCCGATGTGGTCGAACACGAGGGTGGCAAGGTTGAGCGCGGCGCAGCCGAGCAGTCCGGTGCCCACGCCCATCCACAGGGCCTGGCGCACCGAATGGGGAATCTTGGCGAAGTTGGCGGCGCCCACTTCGTGCGCGACCACTGTGTTTATCGCCATCATCACGCCCATCACGGTGACCAGAATGATCGACCATACCGACGCGCCCAGCGACACCGCGGCCAGTTCGTCGGCGCTGACATGGCCGGTCATCGCGACGTCGGCCACGCCCATGCCGACCGTGGCGATCTGGCCGACCAGCATCGGCCACGCGAGCTTCCACAGCGAGCTGATTTCCTGGAGGACGGGGGAGGGTGATGAAACGGCGGCAGTGGACATTGAATAGCGGCGGGCCAAACCGGCTATTCTACTGGCAATTCGCTGGAAAACGACGGGGCGCGCGAATGCGTCAACGGTCGTGCCGGCGCGGGCTGGCACCCATGCCGAATTCGCTGCCGTGGGGAAATCGGCTCACCATGGGTACCTGCCTTCGCCGTGCGACGGCGGTATTCGCCTCAGCGCTTGCCCGCTTCGACCGGCGGCAGGGTCTTCAGGAAGGTGTACAGCGCGCGCAGGTCGGTCTCGTTCATTTGCTTGAGCGAAGCGAAGGGCATCACTTCACTGATTGCGCTGCCGTCGGGCCGGCGTCCGCTGCGCAAGGTCGCCATGAACACTTCGGGCGTCGGGTAGCGCGGCATCACGCTGCCTTTGCCAGGCGTCAGGTTGGCGGTAGCGGGCCAGGTCGGCGGCGCGCCTGGAATTTTGCCACCCGACAGGCGGGCGCCATGGCATCCCATGCAGGTGTTGGCCACATAGGCGCCATGCTCGACCGTCACCGCCGGCGCCACCGGCACCGCCGGCGGCAGCGTGTGGTCGATCTTTTCGGCCGCATCCTTGATCACGCCAAACGCGTACAGCACCTTGGCCGGCGTGGGCAGCTCGATCACCGGCGGGACGCCCGCCGCCGGCGGCAGCGACTTGATATATACGATCAGCGAGGCCATGTCCTCGTCGGTCAGCCGGTTGTAGTCCTCGCTGGGCATGATCATCACCGGGTTGCCGTTCGGCTTGACGCCGTGGCGCACGGTGCGCACCCAGTCTTCCACCTTGTAGCCAGTGGTGACGCTGTTGGCGCCGGAGGTGATGTTGGGCGACATGACCAGTATCGCGCCTTCCTTCATGACAGTCCTGCCGGCGCCGTTGGCGCCGTGGCATTCGGCGCAACCGCGCGTGCTGAACAGGTAGCGGCCCTGCTCGATGCGTGCCGGATCGTTGCTCAAGGCGACCGGCGCCACCGGCACCGCGATCTTGCGCGTCAGCTTGCTCTCGCCCGCCGCCTTGCCGCCGAGGGCGACGGCCAGGCCGGCCAATGCCAGCGCCGCCAGGGCGATGCCGGTTCGTTTCGTCCATTTGCTCACCATTGTCAAGTTCCTTTCCTCAACAAACTGACCGTTGTGTCAATTTATCATCATGGCAAGAAAGCCGAAACCGAAAAATACGGGGTGAGTGCGATTTTTACAAATATTTGGCGTGGCGGCGGCGTCAAAGCGTGCGCTCTTAGGGCGCGCGGAGTACGATAATAAAAACACAAAACATCTCCCGGAGAGCCATTTCGTGGAATACAAGGATTATTACGCGGCCCTCGGGGTCGAGAAGACCGCCTCGGCCGAGGACATCAAGAAGGCTTACCGCAAGCTGGTGCGCAAGTACCATCCCGACGTCAGCAAGCACAAGGATGCCGACACCAAGACCAAGGAAATCAACGAGGCCTACGGCGTGCTGGGCGACCCGGAAAAGCGCGCCGCCTACGACGAACTGGGCAGCGGGCGCCGCGCCGGCCAGGAATTCCAGCCGCCGCCCGACTGGGCCTCGGCCTTCGGCGGCGGAGGCGGCATGGACAGCGACTTCTTCGCCGACCTGTTCGCCCATGTGGGACGGCGCGGCCGTGCCGGCGGAGGCGGCGGCTACCAGATGCGCGGCGAGGACATGCACGCGGCCATCGCCATCGACCTGCACGACACCTATCACGGCGCCACCCGCAAGGTCAGCATGCGCGTGCCGCAGCATGACGCCTCGGGGCGCGTGGTCACCAGCGAAAAAACCATCGAGGTCAAGATTCCCAAAGGTATTTTGCCGGGCAAGCAGATGCGCCTGACCGGGCAGGGGCATCCCGGCGCCGGCGGCGGGCCGAACGGCGACCTGTACCTGGAAATCCAGTTGAACCCGGACCGCCGCTACACGGTCGAAGGAAGCCACGTGTACGAAACCGTGCCGGTGGCGCCGTGGGAGGCGGCGCTGGGCGCGAATATCGCGGTGCCGACGCCGTCCGGCGAAGTCGAGGTGACGGTGCCGCCCGGCTCGCAGACCGGACGCAAGCTCCGGCTAAAGGGTCGCGGCATTCCGGCCCATCCGCACGGCGACTTGTACCTGGTCTTGGAAGTGGTGTTGCCGCCGGCCGACAGCGAGCAGGCGCGCAAACTGTACGAAACCATGGCGCGCGAACTGGCCTTCGACCCGCGCGCCCGCATAGGAGCGTAGATGATGGCGCAAGGCAATCCCCTGGACGGCGTGCTGGTCGACGAAGTTGCCCTCAGCCTGGAAGAACTGGCGCGCGCCTGCGCGGTCGAGCCGGACTGGGTGGTGCGCCACGTGCGCGCCGGTGTGCTGGGCAGCGGCGACAGTGTCGAAGTGAGCGCCTGGCATTTCTACAGCGGCGACCTGGTGCGCGCACGCCGGCTGCTGAGCCTGGAGTCGGTGTTCGACGCCAACGAGGACATCGCCGCGCTGGTGCTCGATTTGGGCGACGAGATCCACCGGCTGCGCGCGCGCCTGCGCGTGCTGGGCGGCGAGTAGCTTTCTGCATGTGGCGCTGACAAAACCGGGGTCAGGTCCGGCGGACCTGACCCCCCCAGCTTTTGGTCGGCGGCGCATCAGAATCTCATCGGGCGTTCGCGATCGCGGGCATGCGCGCGCCGTGTCTGCGGGGCGCGCACTAGAATCGGTTAAACAGCTGATCAATACTGATGACATCGGAGAGCGAACATGGCGGAGAATACCCAGGCGTTAAAAGGCAAGCAGGTCGCGGTGCTGATGACCGACGGCGTCGAACAGATCGAGTACACGTCGCCGCGCGGCTTCCTCGAACAGCACGGCGCGAAGGTGACCCTGGTGTCGCCGAAGAAAACCGGCGAGGACATCCAGGGCTTCAATCACATGGCGCCCGGCGACAAATTCAAGGTCGAGAAAAACGTGAAGGAAGCGAAGGTTGGCGACTACGACGCGCTGGTGCTGCCGGGCGGCGTGGCCAATCCCGACATGCTGCGCCTGAGCCCGGAGGCCATCGACTTCATCCGCGCGTTTGCCGATGCGGAAAAGCCGATCGCGGCGATCTGCCACGGCCCGTGGACGCTGATCGATGCGGGCGTGGCGAAGTCGAAGCACATGACCAGCTGGCCCAGCCTGCAAACGGATTTGCGCAACGCCGGCGCCGAATGGACCGACGAGGCGGTGGTGGTCGACGGCCGGCTGATCACCAGCCGCAAGCCGGACGACCTGCCGAAATTTAACGACGCGCTGCTCAAGGAACTGGCCGCGGATAGCGAACCGGACACCGGGCCGTCGTCCTGACCAGCGGGGAAGGGGCGCGCACTCAGGGCGCCGGCCGCTACCGGTTCTTCCTGGCGCGTGGCGCGCCGGTGCGGCGCACCGGCTGGCCCGACAGCACGCCGCTGTAGTTCGCGAGCCGCTCGCCGATCCGGGTGTGGCCATCGACGATGTCGAACAGGCGCAGGTCCTTGCTGTGCGCGCTGCCGCGCACCTTGATCACCGCCATCACGCGGCGCAGCTGGCCGGCCAGTTCCACGTAGCGCTGCATGATGATGGCGTCGGCAAGGAAGGCGTTGTCGTAGGCGCTGAAGCTGAGCATCGTGTAGCGGTCTTCCAGTTCTGCCGTCATCAGCACGGTCACCCCCATGCTGGTCAGCACGGCGACCAGGCGATACAGCGATTCGCGGAAGTCCGCGCGGAAGATCGCCGACAGCGACAGTTCGAACCCGGACAGGGAGTCGATCACCACGCGCCTGGCGTCGACCTTGCGGATCATCGTTACGAGGTCGTGCAGGATCTCGTCGATCGACAGGTCCAGCTCGCGCGTATTGATGATGCCGACCTTGCCGTCATCGACCAGTTTCTTCAGTTTGTGGCTGACCAGCTGGTTGGGACTTTTTTCAAATGCGGCGATCACGCCGTGTTCGCCCAATCGCGCGCCCTCGACGAGAAACTCGGTGGCCAGGACGGTCTTGCCGGCACCGGACGGACCGACCACCAGCAGCGAGTAACCGGCCGGCACGCCGCCGCCCAGCATCGCATCGACTTCCGGCACGCCCATCGACACGCGTTCCGATGGCACCCGTTCACGCGTCGTCTGGGAGGGCGCCGGCAACACCGCGCGCGGGAAGACATGGATGCCGCCGCCGTCGATGCGGAAAGTGTGCGCGCCCAGCTTCTGCGCGGCGCCGCGCATCTTCACCACTTGCATCTTGCGCACCATCGAGTCGCCCTGCACCCGTTGCGACAGCCACACGATGCCGTCGGCCACGGTAAAGACGGGACCGGCTTCGGTGTCGGGCTTGAGGTATTCGCCGATCAGGAAGGTGGTGGCCTGCCAGCTGGTCATCTGCATGCCGAGCTGCTGGATGAACAGCTGCAGGTCGGCGAAGCCCTGGTCGGCGGCCGGCGCCGCTTGCGCCACCGAGCGGAACGAATCGACGAACACCAGGCTCGGCGCGTATTCCTGGACCTCGTCCATGATGCGCGCGATCACGCGGTCGAAATTGCCGTCGACCATGTCGGAAGCCAGGTTGACGAACTTGATCGACTGTTCCAGCTTGTCGAAATCGAAGAACGCGAATTGCTGCTGGTAGCGCAGCATCTTCAAGGGCGGTTCGCCCAGCACGGTGAAGAACAGCGCGCGCCGCTCGGGATTAGCCAGCGAAAACATCAGCTGGTGGGCCAGCGTCGTCTTGCCGCTGCCGGGTGTGCCGGCGATCAGGTTGAATGAAAACTCGGGCACGCCGCCGCCGAGCAATTCATCGAACCCGGGCACGCCGGTGACCAGCCTGCCGATGTTGACTCGATTACCCATCGTCCTGCTCCTTGCTTGTTTTTGTTGCTGCGACGCGGCCGATGGCTGATTGCACGATCAGCATGGTCAGGTGGGTGCCGATGAAGGTCGACAGGATGTCGATCACGGTGTTGAACAGCAGCGAAAAGGCGGCGTGCGCCTGGGCCGGATCCTGGCCTTCGAAACAGCGGCGCAGCAGATGGAACTCGGGGTCGGCGGGGCGCGCGCGCGGGTCGAAGATCAGCCAGGGAAAATCCAGGCTGACGCGATGCGCGCTGCGAAACAGCAGGGTTTCGAAACCCGGTTCGCCGATCATCTCGATCAGGCGGTTCGCCAGCTGTTCGAGCACTTCGATGCTGGTATCGACGATCGCGCCAGGGTCGCGCGCCAAGCCTTGCTCGATAATGGCCCGCGGTGAAACCTCGTCTGTCGCCATATGATTAGCCGGGTGTTGAATGTCGAAAATTCAAGCCATTTTAAGTCGGATGCTACAAAAATCAAAGCGATGGACGGCGCGGATGTGCGCATCGGGCCTGGGCAGGCAGCCCTGCGCCGTTCGCACCACGCGGGCATCGGACGTATGGCAATTCTGATCACCATTGGCGCTGGGTTGAGGAAGTTCCTGGTGACCGACTTTTTCTCAAGGTTATCAATCTGCGAATGAATTACTGAAGTTTGCGTAAAACGGTGTCAGAGCTCATCTGTACGCACTAATATTGGCAACGCGATAACACTCCGTATCTTTTTGTTAGTAAGCCGTGTGCTGTCGTTGAAGCATTGTCCCATCTCGCTACTGGCTCAAGGTACAGCGTGCCGGGCGGCCATCATCGATTGGCTGCGCATTCGTCCCGAACGCGCAATTTTTTGAGACTCGCATGGACCTTGTGCCGATTCGGGCCGAAGTGATCGACGCGCGCCGCAGCCGTAAGGCAGGCGCGATCATTCTGGCACGCCCAGTGCCTATGAAGATTGCGGCTGGCTTCGGCGCGGCGGTTGTGGTGGGCGTCGCGATGTTGCTGGCCTTCGGCGAGTACACCAGCAAGGTGCGGGTGACCGGTCTGCTGGCGCCGGCTGGCGGCGCCATCAAGGTCGTCGCCGGCCAGTTCGGCCGGATCAGCGCGCGCCACGTCCGCGAGGGCGACGCGGTCAAGGCCGGCCAGCTGTTGTTCGAGCTTTCGGCCGAGCGGGTTGGGGCCGGCGGCTCGATCGACGACCGGGTCGAGACCCAGCTCACCGAGCGGCGCACCCAGGCCGCCCTGCGCCGCGCCGCCACCCGCGACCAACTGGCCCAACAAACGGCGGCACTCGGGCGGCAGCGTCTATTGGCCGAGGCAGAACTGGCCAACCACCAAGGCGCCATTGCCATCCAGGACACCTTGGTGCGCAGCGCTCGCACCACATACGCCCGCTACGCCAAGCTGGCCAGGCAAGGCTTCGTCGCGCAGGCCCTGCTGGCGCAGTACGCCAATGCGCGGGACGTGGAGCTTGCCAAGCGAACGGCGCTGGCGATCAATTTGCAAAACGCGCGCCGCGCGCTGGAACAGATCAAGGGTGAACTGGCGGCGCTGGCCGGGCAAAGCAGGGTGAGCGAAGCCGACGCGCGCGCCAGCTTGGCCGCGCTGGCACAGGAAACTGCCGAACATGACGGGCGCCGCGCCACTACCGTTCTGGCCCCCGCTGCCGGGCACGTAACCACATTCGCCTACAGCGTCGGTCAGACGGTCCCGGCGGGCACGGTGCTGGCAACGGTGCTGCCGGCCGGCGCCGCGCTGGAGGCGCAGCTGCTGGTGCCGTCGCACGCCAAGGCGGCGATCAAGCGCGGCCAGCGCGTCGAGCTGCGCATCGACGCATTCCCGTACCAGAAATACGGCCTTGTTCCCGGGACCGTCGAGCAGATCGAGCTGAGCCCGATCACCGATCTCCCTCCCGGCGCCGCGCCGGGCGCGATGCTGTACCGCGCCAGTGTCACGCTGTCGGCCAACGCGCTGACGATGTATGGCCAGCGCACCGCATTTGAACCAGGGATGACGCTGCAAGCGGACATCTTTAACGATCGCCGGCGCCTGATCGAGTGGGTGTTCGACCCGCTTGTCAGCGCCGCGAAGGGCCGCGCGCCATGAGGCGCGTGGAAAGTGAAGTGTTACAGGAGAAAAATCTTGCAAGTTCTTAAAAAAACGCTGTTGGCCCAAGTGGCCGGCGGCTTCGGCGATGAACTCGAGTTCAACCACGAAGACGGCAGCGGCTCTGGCGGCGACGCGGGCGGATGGGGCAATTGGGATAATAGCAGCAACGAAATGTTCGGTGCCGGCGGCTCTAGCAATGACGGTCCCGCTAGCCTGGCCTTGAATTTCGGCAGCGTGCAGGCCAACGTCGGCGGCAGCGGCTTCGATAGCAACGGAGTCGGCCCAAACAGCTGCGTGGCGCAGCCGCCGGCGGGCGGCCTGTTTGGCATGACGATGACGGAAACGCTAGGCGCCGCTGCCGGCGCTACCGCAGCCGCGGCTGGCATCGGCGGCGGCTGGGGTGCCAGCGCGGCCATCGAGGCGGCAGGAGGTTTCGGCCAAATCGGAACGATGGGCAGCGCCGCAGTGGGGGTCACCTCCGCCGCTCTCGTGGGCGTGGTGGCCTCGGCGAGCGTAGGCGTCGGTGCGGGCGCGCTGCTCTATGGCCAAAGTGAAATCGTGCAAGACGTCTCGCAGACGCTGGTCGGCGCCGCGCTTGAAGCTGTCGAAGATGTCAAGGAGGTCGGCGCCTGGGTTCTCGGCATCGAGCACAAGCGTGAACCCGTCTTCCATCCGTAAGCGACGGACAATCCCCGATTGGAGCATTTCATGAAACGCATCGTCCTGAAACCGTCCACCAAGCTGCAATTGCAGGCGGCCCTCGGCATACTGTTGGCCTCGCCGGCGTGGCTACTTTTTTACGAGCTGCCTGGGGTTCATGACTGGCCACTGTGGCTCTTGATTGGTTTCCCGGTGGGGAGCATGCTGGCCTGCTTTGTCTGGTTCCGCCAGTGCATGGCGCCTGATGGGACCAGTTTCAAACCCAGGTGGTAGTAGGCGTCGCCTGTTCCTAAGCAGCAGCTTCATCGCCCCCGGCTGTGAAGTTGCCTTTGCTTACGCAGACGGCTAGGTTCCTGCTCGTCAGCTGAATAACCGTTGCCGTCCACCTTCCTGGAGCCCCTCCCATGAAACCGAGCAAGAAGTTGCGACACGAGATGAAGCTGCACCGCGTCTTTTTCCTGGCCACGCTGCCGGGCTCCATCCTGTTTCCAGTGGCCTTCGCCGCGCCGATCTTCGATGACGTACCGCTGTGGGCCAAGTGCGCCTTCGGCGCGCTGTGCCTGGTGCTGTTGTACGCATGGTGGCGCCAGTGCCTGTCGCCTGACAAGACAACCTTCACGCCGCGCATCTGGAAATAGTTCCCGCTCCGTCCAGGCCCACGCAGCTTCATCGCGCCGGCTGGGAAGCTACTTTTGTTGGAATCCCGTCATGCCTTCTTCGTCTCTGCCGTTGATCCTGCAAACCGAGGTCGCCGAGTGCGGCCTAGCCTGCCTCGCCATGGTGGCTGGCCACCACGGCTTTCGCACGGACCTGTCCACCCTGCGCGCGCGCTTCCCGGGCTCGCTGCGCGGCACTTCCTTCGAGGTATTGGACCAGTACGCCGTCCAGCTCAATCTCTCGACCATCGCCTACTCGCTGACCCTCGACGAACTATCGCAACTGAAAGCGCCGGCCATCCTGCACTGGAACCTGAACCACTTCGTGGTGCTGCGCCGCGCCACCGCAAGGAAGATTACCATCCACGACCCGGCCCAAGGCGTGCGCGAGCTGAGTTACGCCGAGGCCAGCTGCTGTTTTACCGGCAACGCCCTCGAATTCCAGCGCAGCACGGAGTTCCGCCTGGCCGACGAGCGGCGAAAGATTTCGTTGGCCGGCATGATCGGCAAGCTCGATGGCTGGTGGCAGTCGCTGGCCCAGCTTTTCGCCATGGCGCTGGGCATCGAAGTGCTCGGCCTCGTCACGCCCAAGCTGAGCCAATACATGGTCGACGAGGTTCTGCTGACAGCCGACGCGACGCTGCGCGATGTGATCGCGCTTGGCATGGTGCTGCTGCTGCTGACGCAGAACGGCCTGTCGCTGCTGCGCGGCTGGGCTATCTTACATGTGACCACCCACCTGAACGTGCAATGGGTCAGCGACGTCTTCAGCCGTCTCGTCAAACTTCCGCTGGAATGGTTCGAAAAGCGCCAACTGGGCGATGTGCTGTCGCGCTTCGGCTCGGTCGGGCCGATCCAGGACCTGCTGACCACGCGCGCGGTAGGCGCCGTACTCGACGGAATGATGGCGACGGCCACGCTTGGCATGATGCTGCTCTACAGTCGGGTGCTGACCGCAGTGGTGGTCGGCACAACTCTGCTGTACGCGCTGGTACGGGGGGTGGCGTACCGGCCGGTCCGCAATGCCAGCCTGGAAGGCATGGCCTTGGGCGCGAAGGAACAGAGCTGCTTGATGGAGACGATCCGCGCGATCGGGCCGATCAAGCTGTTTGGCAAGGAGGCCGACCGCCGCGCGCGCTGGCTGGCAATGAAGATCGACACTGTCAACCGCAACGTGCGCACGCAACACATGGGTCTGTGGTTCTCCAACATCAACAGTGCGATCGGCGCGCTGTCGGGCGCATTGGTGCTGTGGCTGGGCGCCGGCCTCGTAATGGAGGGCGCCTTCACGGTCGGCATGCTGTTCGCGCTGACCTCCTACAGTGGAGTGTTTTCAAGCCGCATGGCCAACCTGATCAACGTCACCATCGACTACAAGATGCTGTCGCTGCACTGCGAACGGCTGGCCGACATCGTGTTGGAGGCTACGGAGCCGGAGATCGCGCACGCCGTGCCGGTGGAGCGTCTCTTGCCGCGGCTAGAACTAGTCCACGTCGGTTTTCGCTACAGCGCTGTGGAACCGTGGGTGCTGCAGGACGTCAACTTGGTGATCGAACCGGGCGATTCGGTGGCAATCGCCGGCGTATCCGGCTGCGGAAAGAGCACCTTGGCCAAGATCATCCTGGGCAGCCTGAAACCGACCACCGGCCAAGTGCTCTACGGCGGCGTGCCGATCGAGCAGCTGGGCATGGCGGCCTACCGTAGCATGCTGGCGGCGGTGATGCAGGACGATGTATTGTTGGCCGGTTCGCTAAGGGACAACGTGTGCTTCAGCGCCGAACGGCCCGACGCGTCGCGCATCGTCCACTGCGCCCGTCTGGCGCAGGTACATGACGCCATCGAGCGCATGCCGATGGGCTACGAAACGCTGATCGGCGACATGGGCAGCAGCCTGTCCGGCGGGCAGAAGCAGCGCGTGCTGCTGGCGCGCGCGTTGTACAAAGAGCCGAAGGTGTTGATCCTCGACGAAGCGACCAGCGCCCTCGACGTGCAGCAGGAGCGCAATGTCAACGCGGCAATAGGCAGCCTGCCGATGACCCGAATCATCATCGCCCACCGGCCCGAGACGATCGCCAGCGCCCGACGCGTGGTGTTACTGCAGGGCGGCCTCGTGGCGCATGATGCGGTTATTGTCAGACCTCCCGAGGAGCGGGAGGCGCAGGATTCGATTGCATGATGGTGCCTAGGCCAAAAAAATTTCGACAGTCGGTACAAAATCGGCAGATGTATTCACGTGTTCGCCGGCAATATGCATGCGCGGTTGATAGTCAAGCACCGGACTTTCATGCTCATCCGTTAGGCCTATAACGTCGTTAAAAACCGGAGAGGACGGATCCCATTCATATCGACGAGTGACGGATTTCAAGTCGGGTGCGCCGAAAACGTATCGTTCTTCGTAACGTAGATACAGTGCGGTCACTTCGTCACGCCAGAACAGTTCAGTGCCGTCATTCCAACACTTGCTCAACTGGAGGGACGGCCAGGGTCTCGATTTCACCGTTGCCTTGATGAAGACGATTCGCGCGCTCCACAGACGAGCCCGTGAGAGACGAAAAAAAACCGTCCCGCGGACGGTCTTTTAGGATGCGGTGGTGGAGGCGGCGGGAATCGAACCCGCGTCCGCAAGCACTACACAGACAGTTCTACATACTTAGCACTGCCATTTAATTTAACCGGTACAACGCGGACGTGCACGCTGTGTACAAGCGAGTTACCTATTATTTAGTCGAATACTAAGTAACCCAGTATCGGACGAGTCCCTGTAAATGACTCTAGAGCTTTTAACGGCCCACCCCAGGGACGAGGTGTTCTAGAGCTAGCAGCAATTAAGCTGCCAGTGCGTACGAGTTATCGTTTGCAGTTAAGTTTTTTCTGGGTGTATTTACGAGGTAACCAGCCCTCGGTATGCCCTGCGCTGCTTCGCAACCCACGTCGAAACCAGGTCGCCCCCACAGAACCATCATTGTATCCCAATCTTCCCCTGCGTGCGGTTCATCCTTGCGCCGCACGCAGGGCCGGTCCCTTAGCGGTTCTGATTGGCGATCTGGTTGCCCAGCATGCCGCCGCCGATCGCGCCGGCCACGGTCGCCAGCTTGCGGCCGTTGCCGCTGCCAACCTGGTTGCCGAGCAGGCCGCCGACCACCGCGCCCACGCCGATGCCGACGTAGTTCGGTTTGGCAGGCTGCGGCGCCTGCTGCACCGCTGGCGCGCGGTAGTTGTCGTTGTAGTCGTTATGCGCAACCTGCTGGGTCTGGTGATGCACCACATGGCGCGGCGCGGCGTGCTTGACCGCCGGCGCCTTGTGCACTGGCGCGGGCGCCGGCTCGTCCACGTACAGCTGCTGCGGCTGGACCGGCTGCGGCGTTGCCGCTGCCAGGTTCATCGGCGCCGCGGCCGGCGTTGCCACCAATGGCGCGGCGGTTGGCAGCGGAGTCTGCTCGGGTGCAACGGCACCACGCGAGGAGGGCAGCAGGCCGGTGATCGCCGCAGTGCCAGCCACGCTGACGATGATGACGGAGGCGGCTGCCGCTGCCATCAGTGGGTGAATACGGGTTGCGGTTTTGATCGATTCCATTTTTCTGCTCCTGAGCGTTAAGTTGTGCTGCAGGAACAGATTAACCGCGCGCGCCGCGCCCGGATAGGCGGAAGGCTGTTTCAGTCGTTACAAGGTGTAAGTACGGACTGTCGTACCAGCGAAGGCTGGTACCCATGCTGAAGAAGCCGAAGAGGTCAAGCACGCTCAGTGTGAGCACCTGCCTGCGCAGGTACGACGCGGCGGGGCGTCACGCCGCCACGGCGTTTCCCGACAGCGCCAGCAAGGTGTCGAGCAAGGCGCCCGGCGACTCCAGCAGGAAGTCCGCGCCCCATGTGCCCGGCTCGACGGCGCCGCAGTAGCCCCAGGCGCAAGCGACGGTGACCATCCCCGCGGCGACGCCGGCTTCTACGTCGCGGAGGTCATCGCCGACATACCAGCAATCCTCAGGCGCCACACCCAGCCGGCGCGCGCCTTCCAGCAGCGGCGCCGGATGCGGTTTCGGATGCGGGGTGGTGTCGCCCGAAATGATGCAGCCTGCATGCGACAGCCCGATCTGCGGAATCAGCGGGTCCGTGAACCGCGCCGGCTTGTTGGTGACGATGCCCCACGCCATGCCGGCGCCGGCGATCCCTTCCAGCAGCTCGGCCACGCCGCCAAACAGCGAGCTCTCCACCGCCATCGCCGATTGGTAGCGGTCAAACCACTGCAGCCGCAGTTCCTCGTAGCCGTCATCGGCCGGCGTCAGCCCGAAAGCGGCGCCGATCATGCCGCGCGCACCCGCCGAAGCGGTCGGGCGCAGCACGTCGTAAGGCGTCGGCGCCAGCCCGCGCTGGACGCGCAGGAAATTGACGGCCGCCGCCAGGTCCGGCGCGGTGTCGGCCAGCGTGCCGTCGAGGTCGAACAGGATGGCACGCGGTGCCTGGATTGGGAGTGCGCGATTCATGGAAGTCTTGAAAGGTCAAAGCGGCCGGGTGCAGGCCACCATGTAGTTGACGTCGGTGTCGTCGTTGAGCGAATACAGCTTGGTCAGCGGATTGTAGCCGAGGCCTTTCATCGCATCGAGCTGCAGCCCTGCCTGGCGCACGAACTGCGACAGCTCGGCCGGCGTGATGAACTTGGCGTAGTCGTGCGTGCCCTTGGGCAGCATGCGCAGCAGGTATTCGGCGCCGATCACGGCGAACAGGTAGGACTTCGGATTGCGGTTCAGGGTCGAAAAGAACACGCGGCCGCCCGGCTTGACCAGCTTGGCCGCGGCGCGCACGATCGACGCCGGATCGGGCACATGCTCGAGCATCTCCATGCAGGTGACGACATCGTACCGGCCCGCTTCGCGCTCGGCCATGTCCTCTGCCGAAATGAGCTCGTAGCGCATCGCCACGCCCGACTCCAGGCTGTGCAGGTCGGCCACTTTCAGCGCCTTGTCGGACAGGTCGATCCCGGTCACGTCGGCGCCCTTGCGCGCCATCGATTCGGCCAGGATGCCCCCGCCGCAGCCGATGTCGATCACCTTGCGGCCGGTCAGCAGCGCACGCGCGTTGATCCATTCGAGGCGCAGCGGATTGATGTCGTGCAGCGGGCGGAATTCGGACGTCGGGTCCCACCAGCGGTGGGCGAGGTCACTGAATTTTTGGATTTCGTGTTGGTCGGCGTTCATAGGCGGAATAATAACGGGAAATTCAAACGGTGGGCGAACAACTGGCGCGCGAGAGGAGGGCCGAGCCGCGGCCCCCGGGTTGTCGGCTCCGCGTGCGTCTGCACACACCATAAAAAAACCCCGCCGCAGCGGGGTCCTTGAAGAGAGCGGCAAGCCGCCCTGGCATTACTTGTTGCGGGTACCGACGACTTCGATTTCCACGCGGCGGTTCTTGGCGCGGCCGGCGGTGGTCTTGTTGTCAGCGACCGGCTGCTTCTCGCCCTTGCCTTCGGTGTAGATGCGGTTCGCTTCCACGCCCTTCGACTGCAGGTAGGCCTTGACGGCTTCTGCGCGGCGCACCGACAGCTTCTGGTTGTACGCATCGGTACCGATCGAGTCGGTGTGACCGACGGCGATGATCACTTCCAGGTTCATGCCGCTCAGCTTCGACGACAGGTCGTCCAGGCTGGCTTTGCCGGCTGGCTTCAGCACGGCCTTGTCGAAGTCGAAGAACGCGTCGGCCGAGTAGCTGACTTTTTCCGAAACCGGCACTGGCACTGGAGCCGGTGCTGGCGCCGGCGCAGGAGCCGGGGCTTCGACGACTGGCGGCGGCGGAGGCGCGACGCACTTGCCGTTTTCCAGCTTCTCAGGAGCCACGCACAGCGGCAGGTCGCAACCTGGAACGGCATCGGCCGGGGTCCAGTAGCCGGTGCGCCAGCACAGGCCGAACGGGTTGCGGGCGATGACGCCGCGCGCATCCTGCACGTAAGCGCTGTAAGGCGACGGCGCCTTGATGTCGGTGGTCAGCGGTGCGTATGGCGGCGCGGTCGCGGCCGAGCTCTGCGCAAACGCGCTGCCCGCCAGCGCTGCGGAGGCGGCGAGGATAAAGGTGGCTAATTTATTCATATAGTTTTCTTCCTTTCGGGGGTAATTTCCGCAGCAAACTCTGCGCAACTTGGCGTGCATGGTCAGAATACTAACACTTTCTCATGCCTTGCCTGCTCGGATTGCGAAACAGGCAATTGACTTCTCGGCCATTTTGCCACACCAACCGAATTCACACGACGCCCCGCAATTCAAACGCGGTCCAATCCGAAACTGACGTTGTTTATTTGCAACATCGTCAGATCCGCCCACGGCCGCGCTTGACAGACCCTTTCCACCCTCTGAATTGGACAAAAAATCAACAGCGGGGAATTGCGCTAATGCTATAAGCCGCATGGTAAAATCGCCCGCTTGTAACATAACCACAGCCTGAGACCAGTCCCTGCCAATGGATCAATTCGCAAAAGAAACAATCCCTATTTCCCTCGAAGAAGAGATGCGCAAGAGCTATCTCGATTACGCGATGAGCGTGATCGTCGGCCGCGCATTGCCGGATGTGCGCGACGGCCTCAAGCCTGTGCACCGCCGCGTATTGTTCGCCATGCACGAGATGAACAACGTCTACAACCGCCCGTACGTCAAGTGCGCGCGCGTGGTCGGCGAAACCATGGGTAAGTACCACCCGCACGGCGACGCATCGATCTACGACACCCTGGTCCGCATGGCGCAGGACTTCTCGCTGCGTTACACCCTGGTCGACGGCCAGGGCAACTTCGGCTCGATCGACGGCGACTCCGCCGCGGCGATGCGTTACACCGAGTGCCGCCTCGACAAGATCGCCAGCGAAGTGCTGGCCGATATCGACAAGGACACCGTCGACTTCCAGCCTAACTACGACGGCAAGGAAAAAGAGCCGACCGTTCTGCCGACCCGCATCCCGAACCTGCTGATCAACGGCTCCTCGGGTATCGCCGTGGGCATGGCGACGAATATCCCGCCGCACAACATCACCGAAGTGATCAACGGTGCGCTGCACGTGCTGCGCAATCCGGACTGCTCCATCGACGAGCTGATCGAGATCATCCCGGCGCCGGACTTCCCGACCGCCGGCATCATCTACGGCGTCTCGGGCGTGCGCGACGGCTACCGCACCGGCCGCGGCCGCGTGGTGATGCGTGCCAAGACCCACTTCGAGGAATACGGCAAGGACGGCGGCCGCATCGCCATCATCGTTGACGAGCTGCCCTACCAGGTCAACAAGAAGTCGCTGCTCGAGCGCATCGCAGAAAACGTGCGTGACAAGAAGCTCGAAGGCATCTCCGATATCCGCGACGAGTCCGACAAGTCGGGCATGCGAGTGGTCATTGAACTCAAGCGCGGCGAAGTGCCGGAAGTGGTGCTCAACAACCTGTACAAGCAGACCCAGCTCCAGGACACCTTCGGCATGAACATGGTCGCGCTGGTCAACGGCCAGCCGAAGCTGCTGAACCTGAAGCAAATGCTCGAGTGCTTCCTGTCGCACCGCCGCGAAGTGGTCACGCGCCGCACAGTGTTCGAACTGCGCAAGGCGCGCGAACGCGGCCACATGCTCGAAGGCCTGGCTGTCGCACTGGCCAACATCGACGACTTCATCGCCATCATCAAGGCCGCTCCGACGCCGCCGCTCGCCAAGACCGAGCTGATGGCGCGCGGCTGGGACTCGTCGCTGGTGCGCGAGATGCTGGAGCGTACCGAAACCGGCGCCGCCGGCGGCATCGAGGCCTTCCGCCCTGACCACCTGCCGAAGCACTACGGCATGCAGCCGGACGGGCTGTACAAGCTGTCGGACGAGCAGGCGCAAGAGATCCTGCAGATGCGCCTGCAGCGCCTGACCGGCCTGGAGCAGGACAAGATCGTCAACGAGTACAAGGACGTCATGTCGCACATCGCGGACCTGCTCGACATCCTGGCCAAGCCGGCGCGCGTGACGACCATCATCACCGACGAACTGACCGTCATCGTCAACGACTACGGTACCGGCAACAAGGACGCGCGCCGCTCGACCATCGAGATGAACGCCACCGACCTCGAAACCGAAGACCTGATCACGCCGCAGGACATGGTGGTGACCCTGTCGCACACCGGCTACATGAAGTCCCAGCCGATCGCCGAGTACCGCGCCCAGAAGCGCGGCGGCCGCGGCAAGCAGGCCATGGCGACCAAGGAAGAGGACTGGATCGACCAGCTGTTCATCGCCAACACGCACGACTACATGCTGTGCTTCTCGAACCGCGGCCGGATGTACTGGCTGAAGGTGTGGGAAGTGCCGCAAGGCTCGCGCAACTCGCGCGGCAAGCCGATCGTCAACATGTTCCCGCTGCAGGACAACGAGAAGATCACGGTCATCCTGCCGCTGTCGGGCGAAAACCGCACCTTCCCTGAAGACCACTTCGTCTTCATGGGCACCTCGCTCGGCACCGTCAAGAAGACGCCGCTGAAGGACTTCAGCAACCCGCGCAAGGCCGGCATCATCGCGGTCGACCTCGACGAAGGCGACTTCCTGATCGGCGCCGCGCTGACCGACGGCGAGCACGACGTGATGCTGTTCTCCGATTCGGGCAAGGCGGTGCGCTTCGATGAAAACGACGTGCGTCCGATGGGCCGTACCGCGCGCGGCGTGCGCGGCATGAACCTGGAAGAGGGCCAGAACGTGATCGCGCTGCTGGTGGCCGAGAACGAGCAGCAGTCGGTGCTCACGGCAACCGAGAACGGCTTCGGCAAGCGTACTCCGATCACCGAGTACACCCGCCACGGCCGCGGCACCAAGGGCATGATCGCCATCCAGACCAGCGAGCGCAATGGCAAGGTCGTTGCGGCCACGCTGGTCGAGCCGAAGGACGAGATCATGCTGATCACGACCGGCGGCGTGCTGATTCGCACCCGCGTGTCCGAGATCCGCGAGATGGGCCGGGCGACCCAGGGCGTGACCCTGATCGCGGTCGAAGACGGCACCAAGCTGTCGGGCCTCCAGCGCATCGTCGAGACCGACCTGGAAGAACCGGACCTCGAAGCGGCGCCGGAGTAAGCGTAGTGCAAAGGGGAGGCTGCGGCCTCCCTTTTTTTATCCAACTCAAAGGGCAACCCAATGAAAAAGATCGTTCTCGCAGCCTGCCTCGCCCTGTCGTTCGCCGTGCCGTCGGTGTACGCCCAAAAAGCCGCGCCGGTCGATCCGGCCACCGCTGCCGCCGCGCGCGAATTGCTCGAATCGATGAACTACCGCGCCACCATGAAAGCGATGATGACGCAGATGCAGCAGAATATGCCGGCCGTGATGCTGCAGGGCGCCACCGCGGCCATCGAAGGCAACCCGAAGCTGACCGCGGAGCAGAAGGCCGCCGAAATCAAGAAGGCGCGCGAGGAAATCCCGAAGGCGTCGGCCTCCTTCGGCGCGACGTTTAGCGACCCGGCGCTGATGGATGAACTGGCCAACGAAATGGTTCCGCTGTACGCCCGTCATTACACAGTCGACGAACTCCATCAAATGGCCGCGTTTTACCGATCCCCGGTGGGCGTGAAGATGATGGCGACCATGCCCGAAGTCATGGGCGAGTCGATGGTGATCAGCCAGAAGGTCATGATGCCGCGGATTAAAGCCGCAATTGCCAAAGTCGTGAAGACCCAGTAATCCGCTGGCGGGCCTTTTTGGGCCTGCTCAGCGAAAAGTCGGCGGACGGGCTACACTTTATGGTCCGTCTTCATCAGGAAGGCTGTGCGAAATGCCGCCGGCCCCAAATGAATGTCGTTCCAGCGCAGGCTGGAACCCATGCGCCACTTGAACAGCGCCGATGCCAGATCTGGCATGGTATGGGTTCCAGCCTTCGCTGGAACGACAGTAATGGGGCGGCGGCCTTGTGTTCATTTTCATCGAGCTGACTTTACGTGACCCATATCTACAACTTCTCCGCCGGCCCCGCCGTCCTTCCGAAAGAGGTTCTGCAGCAGGCCGCCGCCGAAATGCTGGACTGGCACGGCAGCGGCATGTCGGTGATGGAGATGAGCCACCGCGGTCCCGAATTCATCTCCATCTACCAGCAGGCCGTGGCCGACCTGCGCGAACTGCTCGCGGTCCCGGACAACTACAAGATCCTGTTCCTGCAGGGCGGCGGCCTGGCCGAAAACGCCATCGTGCCGATGAACCTCGTCGGCCGGGTCGCCCAGCCGGCCACCGTCGATTTCGTCCATACCGGCTCATGGTCCGGTAAGTCCATCAAGGAAGCCGCGCGCTACGCCAACGTCAACGTGGCCGCAAAGCCCGCCGATGGCTTCACCAGCGTGCCGCCCCAGGAATCGTGGAAGCTCACGCCAGGCGCCGCCTATCTGCACCTGTGCACCAACGAGACCATCGACGGCGTCGAATACAATTTCGTGCCGACCGTGCAGGGCGACACCCCGCTCGTGGCCGACATGTCCTCCCACATCCTGTCGCGCGTCATCGACGTGTCGAAGTATGGCGTCATCTTCGGCGGCGCCCAGAAGAACATCGGCCCGGCCGGCCTGACCCTGGTGATCGTGCGCGAAGACCTGCTCGGTCACGCGCTGCCCATCTGCCCGTCCGCATTCGATTGGAAGATCGTCGCGGACCACGACTCCATGTACAACACGCCGCCCACCTACGGCATCTACATCGCCGGCTTGGTATTCGCCCACCTGAAAAAAATCGGCGGCGTGGCGGCGATGGAGCGCATCAATATCGAAAAGGCGCGCCTGCTCTACGCCGCGCTCGACGCCGACGATTTCTACTCGAATCGGGTGGCGGTCGCCGACCGCTCGCGCATGAACATCCCGTTCTTCCTGCGCGACGAATCCCTCAACGACAAATTCCTGGCCGGTGCAAAAGCGCGCGGCCTGCTGCAACTGAAGGGCCACAAGTCCGTCGGCGGTATGCGAGCATCGATCTACAACGCGATGCCGATCGAGGGCGTGCAAGCCCTGGTCGATTATTTGAACGAGTTCGCCGGAAGGTAGTCTAATCATAGAGAACCGCGGCTTCAACCGAACCAATAAAAGCAGACGATGACAGACAAACTCAAACCATTGCGCGAACAGATCGATGCGATCGACGCGCAGCTTCTCGACCTGCTGAATCGCCGCGCGCGCCTCGCGCAGGACGTCGGCCACATCAAGGCCGAGACCAAAGCGCCGGTGTTCCGCCCCGAGCGCGAAGCGCAGGTGCTGCGCGGCGTCGCCGACCGCAATCCCGGGCCGCTGAAGAACGACGACGTCCAGACCATCTTCCGCGAGATCATGTCGGCCTGCCGCTCGCTCGAAAAGCGCGTCACCGTCGCCTACCTCGGGCCGGCCGGCACCTTCAGCGAACAGGCCGTGTACCAGCAGTTCGGCGGCGCCGTCGACGGCCTGCCGTGCGTGTCGATCGACGAAGTGTTCCGCGCCACCGAAGCCGGCACTGCGGATTTTGGCGTGGTCCCGGTCGAAAATTCGTCCGAAGGCGCCATCAACCGCACGCTTGACCTCATGCTGGCCACCACCACCATCATCAGCGGCGAAGTCGCCATCCCCGTGCACCACAGCCTCATGACGAAAACGGGCTCGATGGATGGCGTGAAGGTCGTGTGCGCACATTCGCAGGCGCTGGCGCAGTGCCAGGTCTGGCTGAACCAGCACTATCCGCAAATCGAACGCCGCGCTGTTGCGTCGAATGCCGAAGCGGCCGTCATGGCCAGCCAGGATCCCACCATCGCGGCCATCGCCAGCGAAATGGCGGGCGAGCAGTACAAGCTCGGCGTGGTGCAGGCGCACATCCAGGACGACCCGCACAACCGCACGCGCTTCGCCGTCATCGGCCACCTGCAGACCAACCCGTCCGGCGTGGACCAGACCTCGCTGGTGCTGGCGGTCCCCAACAAGGCCGGCGCCGTGTACAACATGCTGGCGCCGCTGGCCACCCACGGCGTGTCGATGACCCGTTTCGAGTCGCGCCCGGCGCGCATCGGCACCTGGGAATACTATTTTTATGTCGATATCGAAGGTCACATCTTCGACCCGGCCGTCGCCAAGGCGATGGAAGAACTGAAGCACAACGCCGCCTTCTTCAAAGTGCTCGGCTCCTACCCGCGCAGCCTCTAACTTTTTTACAGAGAGTCGTCACATGTCCAAGCAATACGGTCCAGATTACGTCCGCGCCATCGCTCCTTACCAGGCCGGCAAACCCATCGCGGAAGTCGCGCGCGAGTTCGGCCTCGACGAGGCATCCATCGTGAAGCTCGCGTCGAACGAAAACCCGTTCGGCATTCCCGAGTCCAGCCGCGCCGCGATGGCTGCGGCGGCCGCCGAACTTGGCCGCTACCCGGACGCCAACGGCTTCGAGCTGAAGGCAGCGCTGTCGAAGCGCTACAACGTGCCGGCCGACTGGATCACGCTGGGCAACGGCAGCAACGACATCCTCGAAATCGCCGCCCACGCCTTCGTGCAGGCCGGCCAGTCGGTGGTGTACTCGCAGTATTCGTTCGCCGTGTACGCGCTGGCGACCCAGGGCGTCGGCGCGCGCGCCATCGTCGTCCCCGCCAAGAACTACGGCCACGACCTCGACGCGATGGCCGCCGTCATCGAGCCCGACACCCGCCTGGTCTTCATCGCCAACCCGAACAACCCGACCGGCACCTTCATTCCCGCGGCCGACATCGAAGCATTCCTCAACAAGGTGCCCGAGCACGTGATCGTCGTGCTCGACGAGGCCTACAACGAGTACCTGGCGCCCGAGCACCAGTTCGAGTCCGCCGACTGGGTCCGCAAGTACCCGAACCTGATGGTCTCGCGCACCTTCTCGAAAGCCTATGGCCTGGCCGGCCTGCGCGTCGGCTTCGCGATCGCGCAGCCGCACGTGACCGACCTGATGAACCGCATCCGCCAGCCGTTCAACGTCAACTCGCTGGCGCAGGCCGCCGCCATCGCCGCCCTCAACGACCAGGCCTTCCTGGAGCAGGGCGCGAAGAACAACGCCGCCGGCTACCAGCAGTTCGTCGAGGCGTTCACCGAACTGGGACTCGAGTTCGTGCCGTCGTACGGTAACTTCGTGCTGGTGCGCGTCGGCGACGACGAGCAGGCCGGCGCCCGCGTCAACCTGGCGCTGCTCAAGCAGGGCGTCATCGTGCGCCCGGTCGGCAACTACGGCCTGCCGAACTGGCTGCGCGTGTCGATCGGGCTGCCGGCCGAAAACGCGGTATTCATCGCCGCGCTGAAAAAGGCGTTGGGCTGATGCTCGACAAGGTCGTCATCTTCGGCGTTGGGCTGATCGGCGGCTCGTTCGCGCTGGCGCTCAGGCATGCCGGCGCCGCGCGCAACATCGTCGGCATGGGCCGTTCGCCGGAAGCGATGGCGCGCGCGCTGGAGCTGGGCATCATCGACAGCGTCGGCCAGTCCGTCGAAGAAGCGATGCGCGGCGCCAGCCTGGTGCTGATCGCCGCGCCCGTCGCGCAGACCGAAGCAATCCTGGAGTCGCTGCTGCCCCACCTGGAGGAGGGCACCATCATCACCGACGCCGGCAGCACCAAATCCGATGTCGTGGCGGCCGCGCGCAAGGCGCTGGGTGCGCGCATCGGCCAGTTCGTGCCGGGCCACCCGATCGCCGGGCGCGAATCGAACGGTCCCGACGCCGCCATCGCCGACCTCTATCACGGCAAGAAGACCGTACTGACGCCACTGGCGGAAAACGCCGCCGGCGATGTCGCGCGCGTGGCCGCCGCCTGGGGCTCCTGCGGCGCCATCGTCCACCAATTGACGCCGGCGGAGCACGACAAGGTGTTCGCCGCGGTCAGCCACCTGCCGCACCTGCTCGCCTTCGCGCTGGTGGACGACATCGCACGCAAGGAGCACGCCGAACTGCTGTTCCAGTATGCGGCCAGCGGATTTCGCGATTTCACCCGCATCGCCGCCTCGTCTCCCGAAATGTGGCGCGACATCAGCCTGGCCAACCGCGAGGCGCTGCTCGGTGAGCTCGACGCATATCTGTCACAATTGGTCGGACTGCGCGCGATGCTGGCCGCCTCCGACGGCGCCGCCATCGAAACCGTCTACGCCAACGCCCGCCGCGCGCGCCGCCGATGGACCGGCGAGATCGAGGCGGCCGAATCGCCCGCGCCGCGCAGTGCCGAATAGCTTTCAAGGATTACCCGCATGACGCAGCAGAAAACCTACCCGCACCACATCGACCTCGCGCCGGTCGCGCACGTTGCAGGCACGGTGCGCCTGCCTGGATCGAAAAGCATCTCCAACCGCACCTTGCTGCTGGCCGCGCTGGCCGAGGGCAGCACCACCATCGTCGACCTCCTCGACTCCGATGACACCCAGGTGATGCTGGCGGCCCTGCGCTCGCTGGGCATCGCATGGGAGCAGACCGATGCGCGCACCCACGTCGTGCACGGCGCCGGCGGCGTGCTGCCGGTCCCGCAGGCCGACCTCTTCATGGGGAACGCCGGCACGGCGATCCGACCGTTGACGGCGGCGCTGGCCGTGATCGGCGGCGACTACACGCTGCACGGCGTCGCGCGCATGCACGAGCGCCCGATCGGCGACCTGGTCGATGCGCTGAACGCGGTCGGCGCGCATATCGAATACACGGGCGCGCCGGGCTTCCCGCCGCTGCGCATCGGCCGCGGCCAGCTGAACGCCGAACGCATGTCGGTGCGCGGCAACGTGTCGAGCCAGTTCCTGACCGCGCTGCTGATGGCTGCGCCGCTGATGGCCAAAACCGGCGCCGTACACATCGACGTCGAAGGCGAACTGATTTCCAAGCCCTACATCGAGATCACCCTGAACCTGATGCGCCGCTTCGGCGTGACCGTCGAACAGGACGGCTGGCAGTCGTTCACGGTGCAGCCGGGCCAGAAGTACCGCAGTCCCGGCGTCATCCACGTCGAGGGCGACGCCTCGTCGGCCTCCTATTTTCTGGCGGCGGGCGCGATCGGCGGCGGGCCGGTGCGGGTCGAGGGCGTGGGCGCCAACAGCATCCAGGGCGACGTGCGCTTCGCCGAAGCCCTCGAGCAGATGGGCGCGACCATCACGCGCGGCGACAACTGGATCGAAGCGAAGTCGAACGGCGTGCTGAAGGCGATCGACGCCGATTTCAATCACATTCCCGACGCGGCGATGACGATCGCGGTGGCGGCGCTGTACGCCGACGGCACCACCACCCTGCGCAATATCGCCAGCTGGCGCGTGAAGGAAACCGACCGCCTGGCCGCGATGGCGACCGAGCTGCGCAAGCTGGGGGCGGTGGTGGAAGAGGGCGCCGATTACATTAGCGTCACCCCGCCGGCCGCGATCCAGCCGGCGACCATCGACACGTACGACGATCACAGGATGGCGATGTGCTTCTCGCTGGCCACGATCAAGGGCGCGGCGATGCGCATCAACGACCCGAAGTGCGTCGCCAAGACCTTCCCGGACTATTTCGAGGCGTTCGCCGCCATCGCCAAATAAGAAAATGGGAACTAGGCGTCCCCGTCGCTCCGCAGGACCAGACCCCGGGTCGCCGCCGCCGCGGTTAGAATCGGGGTCTGGTCATGCGGACCTGACCCCATTTTTGTGACAACTGAATAAGAAGCGCCATGCCAAACAACCCAATCCCGGTCATCACCATCGACGGCCCAACCGCGTCCGGCAAAGGCACAGTCGCCCACAAAGTGGCCGATCGCCTCGGTTTTCACTTCCTCGATTCCGGCGCGCTGTACCGCCTCACTGCGCTGTCGGCGATTCGCCGCGGCACCGACCAGGCCGACGAACACGCCATCGCCAAGGTGGCCGAACACCTGCAGGTGCACTTTGACGGCCCCGAGATCCTGCTGGCGAACGAAAACGTCACCAACGCAATCCGCGCCGAGGAGGTTGGCAACCTGGCATCGAAGATCGCCGCGCTGCCGGCCGTGCGCCAGGCGCTGTTCGCTCTCCAGCTCAGTTTCCGCAAGGCGCCCGGCCTGGTCGCCGACGGGCGCGACATGGGTACCGTGATTTTTCCCCATGCCAAATTAAAGGTGTTCCTCACCGCAAGTACCGAGGCAAGGGCTGAGCGCCGATATAAGCAATTGATTGACAAGGGAATTTCTGCTAATATGGAAGACCTCCTGTCAGATTTGAAAGCGCGCGACGACCGTGATACTCACCGGGCAATCGCACCGCTGGTTCCGGCAGAAGGGGCGCACCTCCTCGACACTTCCAATATGACGGCCGACCAGGCCATTGAGGAAGTCCTGTCGTGGTGGGCGCACAGGGACGCAAAATAAGGCGTCCCGCGCGAGGCGCCGACCCTCGACGCTTTCAATATGACGGCCGATGCCGGCCTTTGAGAAAGCCTGAATGGAGGCGCAGCGTGGCAGTACCGTGGTGCCCGGCGCGGCAATGGTGCCGTTTTCGGGCGTGGTTCAACCTAACCCAGTTTAAGTCGCATCGTGCGATCTCTGCTGGCTCACAAAGTAAATCCTATGTCTACAGCAACAACTGAAGCAACCGGTATGGAAAGTTTTGCAGCGCTCTTCGAGGAATCGTTGTCGCGTCAAGATATGCGCTCCGGCGAAGTCATTTCCGCTGAAGTCGTGCGCCTCGACCACAATTTTGTGATCGTCAACGCCGGCCTCAAGTCCGAAGCATTCATTCCCATCGAAGAATTCAAGAACGACCAGGGCGAACTGGAAGTTCAAGTTGGCGATTTCGTTTCCGTAGCGATTGAGTCGCTGGAAAACGGCTTCGGCGACACCATCCTGTCGCGCGACAAGGCCAAGCGCCTGGCGTCGTGGCTGGCACTGGAAAAGGCCATGGAATCGGGCGAGATCGTCGTCGGTACCGTCAATGGCAAAGTCAAGGGCGGCCTGACCGTTCTGACCAACGGCATCCGCGCGTTCCTGCCGGGTTCGCTGGTCGACACCCGTCCTGTCAAGGACACCACCCCGTTCGAAGGCAAGACCCTCGAATTCAAGGTTATCAAGCTGGACCGCAAGCGTAACAACGTGGTTCTGTCGCGTCGCGCCGTCATCGAAGCATCGATGGGCGAAGAGCGTCAGAAGCTGATGGAAACGCTGAAAGAAGGCACCGTGGTTACCGGTATCGTCAAGAACATCACCGACTACGGCGCGTTCGTTGACCTCGGCGGCATCGACGGCCTGCTGCACATCACCGACCTGGCATGGCGTCGTGTGCGTCACCCATCGGAAGTGCTGACCGTTGGCCAGGAAATCACCGCGAAAGTCCTGAAGTACGATCAGGAAAAGAACCGTGTTTCGCTGGGCGTGAAGCAGCTGGGCGACGATCCTTGGACCGGTCTGTCCCGTCGCTACCCGCAAGGCACCCGCCTGTTCGGCAAGGTCACCAACCTGACCGACTACGGCGCGTTCGTCGAAGTCGAGCAGGGCATCGAAGGCCTGGTCCACGTGTCGGAAATGGACTGGACCAACAAGAACGTCGCTCCAAACAAAGTTGTCCAGCTGGGCGACGAAGTTGAAGTGATGGTCCTGGAAATCGATGAAGAGCGTCGCCGTATTTCGCTGGGCATGAAGCAGTGCAAAGCGAATCCATGGGATGACTTCGGCGTGACCCACAAGAAGGGCGACAAGGTCAAGGGCGCGATCAAGTCGATCACCGACTTCGGCGTGTTCATCGGCCTGGCCGGCAACATCGACGGCCTGGTGCACCTGTCCGACCTGTCGTGGACCGAGTCCGGCGAAGAAGCCGTGCGCAAGTTCAAGAAGGGTGACGAGCTGGAAGCCATCGTTCTGGCCATCGACGTGGAGCGCGAGCGCGTTTCGCTGGGCGTCAAGCAACTGGAAGGCGACCCATTCAACAACTTCGCGGCAATGAACGACAAGGGTTCCCTGGTTTCGGGTACCGTCAAGTCGGTCGAGCCTAAGGGCGCTGTGATCCAGCTGTCCGACGAAGTCGAAGGCTACCTGCGTGCTTCCGAAATCTCGCGCGACCGCGTTGAAGATGCCGGCACCCACCTGAAGGTAGGCGACACCGTTGAAGCCCTGGTCATCAACATCGATCGCAAGGCTCGCAGCATCCAGCTGTCGATCAAGGCGAAAGACAATGTCGAGACCCAGGAAGCCATGCAGAAGATGGCAGCGACCGACAACAACGCAGCTTCGGGCACCACCAGCCTGGGCGCGCTGTTGAAAGCCAAGTTCGACAACAAGAACTAAGCAGTCGGAACCAGCCAGATGACGAAGTCCGAATTGATCAACCGCCTCGCTGAGCGCTATTCTCAGCTGGTGGCCAAAGATGCGGAGTACGCTGTCAAAACCATTCTCGATGCGATGACCAATGCCTTATCGACTGGCCAGCGCATCGAGATCCGCGGTTTCGGCAGTTTTGCCCTGAATAGTCGGCCACCGCGCATCGGCCGCAACCCGAAGTCGGGCGACAAGGTGATGGTGCCCGAAAAACGGGTGCCTCACTTCAAGCCAGGCAAGCAGTTGCGCGAGCGCGTAGACGCGACGGTCGGGCAGCCGATCATCGAAGACTAAGTCGTCTGGCGGCAAAGCATGCAAAGAACGGCGTCCCTGGATGCCGTTTTTTTTCGCCTTTGGATACGGTCCCGCGGACGCATGCAGCATCGGGGGCTGGTCCTGCGGACCTGACCCCATCTTTTGCACGCGATCGCTGAGCTGTTCTTTGAATATTCCCCCATGATGTGCGACACTTCGCACTTCGACTCACCAGGTCCTGGCAGATGAAATTTCTCTCCTCCATCGTTGGATTAGTTCTGTTTATCCTGTTCTTCGGCTTCGCGCTGAAAAACACGCAGGAAGTCGACCTGCACTTTTTCCTCAATTACGAATTGCGCGGCCCGCTGGTGCTGATGCTGCTGGCGTTTTTCGTCGCCGGCGCCGCCCTCGGCATCCTGGCCGTCACGCCGACCGTATTCCGCCACCGCCGCGAACGCACGCGCCACGAGGACACCATCCAGGCGCTGCAGAACGCCAAGGTGGCGACCGCGCCGCAACCGGACAGCGTCGGCCCGCGCGGCTGAATCCGTCCTTTACCCATCGAATAAAAAGAAACGCATGGAATTTGAACTCTGGTGGCTGCTCGGCATCCCCTTCTTTTTCGCCCTCGGCTGGATCGCCGCGCGGGTCGACATCAAGCAGTTGCTGGCCGAGTCGCGCAGCCTGCCGACCAGCTACTTCAAGGGACTGAACTTTCTGCTCAACGAGCAGCCGGACAAGGCGATCGACGCCTTCATCGACATCGTCAAGCACGACCCCGAAACGGCCGACATGCACTTCGCGCTCGGTAACCTGTTTCGCCGCCGCGGCGAGATCGAGCGCGCCATCCGCGTCCACCAGAACCTGCTGGCGCGCCCCGACCTGCCGCTCGAACAGCAGCAGCACGCGCGCTACGAACTGGGCATGGACTACCTGAAGGCCGGCCTGCTGGACCGCTCGGAAGAGACCTTCAACCTGCTGCTCGACTCGAGCTACGGCGTGCAGGCGCGCCGCGCGCTGCTCGAGATCTTCCAGCGCGAAAAGGAGTGGCGCCGCGCGATCGAAGCCGCGCAAGGGCTGCAGGAATCCGGCGCCGGCGCGCGCCAGAAGGAAATCGCCCAGTTCTATTGCGAGCTGGCGCAGGACGCGCTGGTGCACATGCACGTGCCCGAAGCGATGGCGCTGCTCGACCAGGCGCTGCTGGCCGACCGCAAGAACGTGCGCGCCACCATGCTCTCGGGCGACGCCCAGCTGGCCCAGGGCGACACCGAAGGCGCACTGGTGACCTGGCGCCGCGTCGAGCAGCAAAGCGTGCCGCACGTGGCGCTGGTGGCCGCGCGCCTGATGGACGGCTACCGCAAAGTGGGCAGGGCGCAGGAAGGCGTCAACCTGCTGCGCGCCTACCTGGCCGAGGCCTCGTCGATCGACCTGATCGAAGTGGTGTTCAAGGCCGTGATTGAACTCGATGGCGTGGAAGCTGCCAAACAGCTGGTGGTCGAAGAACTGCGCCGCAATCCGACCCTGCTCGGCCTCGACAAGCTGCTCGAGGCGCGCATGATGGACGCCCCGGCCAACATCTGGGAAGAGCTGTCGATGGTGAAGAACCTCGTGCATGGCTACACCCAGAAACTGGCGCGCTACCAGTGCGGCCACTGCGGCTTCAAGGCGCGCCAGTTCTATTGGCAGTGCCCGGGATGCAGCCGCTGGGAGACCTACCCGCCGCGCCGCACCGAAGAACTCAACGTGATGAACTGATCAAGACACCATGAAAATTACCATTATCGGCACCGGCTACGTAGGCCTGGTGACCGGCGCCTGCCTCGCCGAACTGGGCAACGACGTGTTCTGCCTCGACGTCGACCAGAACAAGATCGACCTCCTCAACAACGGCGGGATCCCGATCCACGAGCCGGGCCTGGAAGAAGTCGTGGCGCGCAACCGCGCCGCCGGCCGCCTGCAGTTCTCCACCGACGTCGCCGCCAGCGTGGCGCACGGCGCGCTGCAGTTCATCGCGGTCGGCACCCCGCCCGACGAAGACGGCTCGGCCGACCTGCAATACGTGCTGGCCGCGGCGCGCTCGATCGGCCGCCACATGACCGGCTTCAAGGTCATCGTCGACAAGTCCACCGTGCCGGTCGGCACCGGCGAACGGGTACGCGCCGCGCTGGCCGAGGAAATCGCCGCGCGCGGATCCGACGCGACCTTCTCGGTGGTGTCGAATCCCGAATTTCTGAAAGAGGGCGCCGCGGTGGAGGACTTCATGCGCCCTGACCGCATCGTCCTTGGCCATGACGGCGACGCCGCCGGCCTGCGCGCGCGCGAGATGATGAAGAAGCTGTACGCGCCCTTCAACCGCAACCACGAACGCACCTTCTGGATGGATGTGCGCTCGGCCGAATTCACCAAGTACGCGGCCAACGCGATGCTGGCGACCCGCATCTCCTTCATGAACGAACTGGCCAACCTGGCGGATCGCGTCGGCGTCGACATCGAGGCGGTGCGCCACGGGATCGGTTCCGACCCGCGCATCGGCCACAGCTTCCTGTACGCCGGCGCCGGCTACGGCGGCTCGTGCTTCCCGAAAGATGTGCAGGCGCTCGAGCGCACCGCGCGCCAGTACGACCAGGACCTGCTGATCCTGCGCGCGGTGGAAGCGGTCAACGACAACCAGAAGCAGGTGCTGGGCAGGAAGATCGTCGCCAGCTTCGGCGAGGACCTGGCCGGCCGCCACTTCGCGATCTGGGGCCTGGCGTTCAAGCCGAACACCGACGACATGCGCGAGGCGCCCGCCCGCGTTCTGCTGGGCGAATTGCTCGCGCGCGGCGCCAGCGCGGCGGTGTACGATCCGGTTGCGATGATCGAGGCCAAGCGCGTGCTGGCGCTCGACCTGGCGCCGGAGCAGCTGGCGCGCGTGCGCTTTGCCGCCAGCCCGATGGATGCGCTGGACCAGGCCGACGCGCTGGCCATCGTCACCGAATGGAAGGCATTCCGCAGTCCCGACTTTGACCAGATCAAGGCGCGCCTGAAGCAGCCGGTCGTATTCGACGGCCGCAACCTGTTCGAGCCGGAGGTGATGGCCGAAGCCGGCTTCGAGTACCACGGCATCGGCCGCTCCGTGCTGACCCGGAGGTAAGCCGATGAACGACCCCGTGCCGAGCCGCCTGCTGACACCGGACAGCAACCCGAACATCGTCGCGCCGCAGCTGGGCGCGGTGCGCATCCTGGTGGTCGGCGACGTCATGCTGGACCGCTACTGGTTCGGCGACGTCAGCCGCATTTCGCCGGAAGCGCCGGTGCCGGTGGTGCGCATCGAGAAGCGCGAGGAGCGCCTCGGCGGCGCCGCCAACGTCGCGCGCAACGTGGCCTCGCTGGGCGCCCACTGCGGCCTGCTCGGCGTGGTCGGCGCCGACGAGGCGGGCGCGCAGGTCGAGCAGCTCCTGGGTGAGTCGAGCATCCACAGCTACCTGCAGCGCGACGAGGCCATTTCCACCATCATCAAGCTGCGCGTGATCGGCCGCCAGCAGCAGCTGCTGCGCATCGACTTCGAGGACGCGCCGACCGACACCGTATTGCGCGACAAGCTCACCCAGTTCAACGGCGTGCTGGCCGACTACGACGTGGTGATCCTGTCCGACTACAACAAGGGCAGCCTGGTCAACGTGGCCGAGATGATCCGCGCCGCGCGCGCGGCCGGCAAGGTGGTGATGGTCGATCCGAAGGGCGACGACTTCTCGCCCTACGCCGGCGCCACCATCCTCACGCCGAACAAGTCCGAACTCAAGCGCATCGTCGGCAGCTGGAACAGCGAAGAGCAGCTGACCTCCAAGGCGCAGGCCCTGCGCGAACAGCTCGGGCTCGACGCCTTGCTGCTGACCCGCTCGGAAGAGGGCATGAGCCTGTACAGCGCCACCGAGGTGCTGCACATGCACGCCGCCGCGCGCGAGGTGTTCGACGTGTCGGGCGCGGGCGACACCGTGATCGCCACGATGGCGGCGATGCTCGGCGCCGGCATGCCGATTGCCGACGCGCTGATCACCGCCAACCGCGCCGGCGGCATCGTCGTCGGCAAGCTGGGCACGGCCACCGTCACGCGCGAGGAACTGTTCGGCGCCTAATTCTTGTCAACCATGTCTTTACTGAACCGTTAAGCGGGAAGGGCGGCGCCGCCGTCCATTCCCAACAACAACGGAGATGACGGACATGATCAAGAAACTGATGCTTGCAGTGGCGACGATGATTGCCACGATGGGTTTTGCCTTTGCGCAAGTCGATGTCAACAAGGCCGACGCGGCCGCGCTCGACAGCGTGAAGGGCGTGGGGCCGAAGTTGTCGAAAGCCATCATCGACGAACGCGCCAAGGGCGGCGAGTTCAAGGACTGGGCCGACTTCGAGAAGCGGGTCAAGGGCGTGGGTCCGAAGAATGGCAAGAAGCTGTCGATGGCCGGCCTGCAAGTGGGCGGCAAGTCGATGGACGGCGCCGAGATGAAGATGGACGCCAAGGCCAAGCCGGCCAAGGCCATGCCTGACGCCAAACCGATGCCGGAATCGAAGCCGATGCCGGAAGCCAAGCCGATGCCGCCAGCCAAGGCCCCGGCCGACATGAAGGCCAAGCCTGCCGCCGCCGGCGCCAAAGCCTCGATGTAAGCCACAGGCAACACCAGGGTCTGACCCCGCGGGGTCGGACCCCAGACCCGGCTCTCGCGCCTTGAGAAGCCTCAAACCGCCAGCGTCAACTCAGCCGTCCGGCGCCCGTTGATGGTCGTGGATGGCATCCGCCGTCCTTCTTCCAACTACAACGGAGATTACCGACATGATCAAGAAACTGATGCTTGCCGTCGCTGCAATGATTGCCACGATGGGTTTCGCCTTCGCGCAGGTCGACGTCAACAAGGCCGATGCCGCCGCATTGGACGCCGTGAAAGGAATCGGACCGAAGACAGCGAAGGCGATTGTCGACGAGCGCACCAAGGGCGGCGCCTTCAAGGACTGGGCCGATTTCGAGAAACGCGTGCAGGGCGTGGGGCCGAAGAACGCCAAGAAACTGTCGACCGCCGGGCTGATGGTGGGCGGCAAGTCCATGGATGGCGTGGAGACGGCGGTCGTGCCGAAGGCGCCGGCGAAAGCCAAGGCTGAAGCCAAGCCTGCCGCGAAGATGTAAGCATAGTTGTCTCGTCGTACCTGCGGAGGCAGGTGCCCATGCCGAGCTGGCAACACGGTCAAGCATATTCAGCATGGGTACCGGCCTTCGCCGGTACGACAATCGTTGGGGGACTGAGTTCTCGCAGACGCAGAAATGCATCCCGGCATACAATGGGGTCTGTACGAACTGCAAGAGAGCACCCATGTCTTACAAGACCATTCAAGATACGATCGGCAACACGCCGCTGGTGCAACTGGTGCGCCTGCCTGGCGCCGACGCCGCCGCCCGCAACAACGTCATCCTCGGCAAGATGGAAGGCGACAATCCGGCCGGCTCGGTGAAAGACCGCGCGGCGATGTCGATGCTGCGCCGCGCCGAAGAACGCGGCGACATCAAGCCGGGCGACACCCTGATCGAGGCCACCAGCGGCAACACCGGCATCGCGCTGGCGATGGTCGCCGCGGTGCGCGGCTACAAGATGGTTCTGTTGATGCCCGACAACCTGTCGGTCGAGCGGCGCCAGAGCATGGCGGCCTACGGCGCCGAAATCGTGCTCACGCCGAAAACCGGCGGCATGGAATACGCCCGCGACATGGCCGAGCAGATGCAGCGCGAAGGCAAGGGCGTCATCCTCGACCAGTTCGCCAACCTCGACAATCCGCGCGCCCACTACGAAGGCACGGGCCCGGAAATCTGGCGCGACACCGGCGGGCGCATCACCCACTTCGTTTCCGCGATGGGCACAACCGGCACCATCATGGGCGTGTCGCAATACCTGAAGGAGCAGAACGAGGCGATCCGCATCATCGGCGCGCAGCCGGAAGAGGGGTCCTCGATTCCCGGCATCCGCAAATGGCCGGAAGCCTACATGCCGAAAATTTTCGACAAGGCGCGGGTGGACCAGGTTGAAAGCGTGAGTCAGGCCCAGGCCGAGCACATGGCGCGTCGGCTTGCTGCGGAAGAGGGAATTTTCTGCGGAATTTCGGCGGCGGGCGCCTGTGAAATCGCGTTGCGGATATCGCAGACCGTGGAGAACGCAACCATCGTGTTCATCGTATGCGACCGCGGCGATCGCTACTTGTCGACGGGCGTGTTCCCCGCCTGAATGCTGCGCCCAGGTCCCTTCACGCGAAGGGACCCGGCGAGTAAATCCGGTCCGGCTTAAGCTTGTGGCTCGCCTTCTTTTGGCTTGAACTGCTTGTCGCTGATGCGGAACTTGTTACGACGGTCGCCCATCAGGTAACGCAGGTCGCGGATCGACAGGTCGCTTACTTCGTGCATGCGGATCAGCAGCGATGCGCCGACTGGCAGGCGGTGGTGACGGATCTTCGAGATTACCGGCGGCGCCACTTCCAGCGCGCGCGACAGCGCGGCGTCGTTTTTCAGGCGCAGGTTTTCGATGAGCGTGTCGAGCAACCGGTTAGGGTTGTATTGCAGCAGATCGTCCGAATCCGAATCGCTGTTCATATCAATGCCGACTTGGTTTGTCATGATTTCGATCATTCCTATTTTGAGTTGTCTTGCTGGTTCCTACACTCGGCGTCCGTGTGCTACAACCGTCTTAATTTTCACTTGCTGCTTGGCTTCCGAGAACAATTTGGAAAATATATACACAATTGTACAACCTTTTCCGAGTTAATACCTGACAGCAATAAAAATTCGACCGCCGAAGGCATCGCTATGTTGTTCACCTGCAACATAGCCCCAATGCAATTCTCTCACATATTCACAAATCTGAAATTGTTTTGTGGGTAAAGTTAAGTGTAGGGTAATTGTAGTTGGATTGCCGCACAATTCCGGTCTGCATACACGCGCACCATGAAATTGGCGGAGTATGTTTGGAATTTCCATGAATTCCCCTATGTAGCGGCGAGCCTTCTCGGGATACTGAGGGGAGTATATGGAGCGGCGCGAGCCCGCAACGGTCTGTGCGCGGGCATGCCCGTTACAGTTGATTACAAAGTTTCCTAGTCGGCAACGCTCATGCACCGTGCGCTAGCCGCCGCGAGTTGCCCACAATCGACAACTAACATGGCATAAAAATAACTACGATTGTAATGGCTGGTAGCCAAAAAATTATCGGTGCCCGAGCAGTGAACTGTTGCTTTCGCGGTATTTTTTTACCATTCCATCGAAGAGCACGCGACACTTCGGTCTCCGTGCTTTTTCGATATCGTTGTTAAGCGCCGCGCGCCAGCCGGATCGCCCTGCCCAGTTCGACCACGGACATGGCATAAAAATAGCTGCGGTTGTATTGGGTGATCGCGAAAAAATTATCGGTGGCGAGCCAGTACTCGGTGGCCTCGGCGCCGTTTTGCAGGTCGATCAGGCCGAACAGGGTGCCTGGCGGCAGCGCCGCGGTGCTGGTCACACCCGCCGCGGCAAGTTGCTCCGCGGTGAACTTGGCGGCGAGGCCCTGGCCGATGAAACTTTCCCACGCCCGGCTCGGCGACACTTCGGCGGGGAACACCGCCGGCCCGCCGCGCGCACCCTGCCAGCCATGCTTGACCAGGAAATTGGCCACGCTGCCGATCGCATCGACCGGCGAATTGCGCAAATCGACCTTGCCGTCGCCATCGAAATCAACGCCGTATTCCAGGATGCTGCCCGGCATGAACTGCGGCAGCCCGACGGCGCCGGCGAACGAGCCGACCAGCGACAGCGGATCCATGTTCGACTTGCGCGCCAGCAGCAGGGTGTTCTCCAGCTCGCTGCGGAAGAACACCTGGCGCGCTTCGCGGTTCGGCGTGTCCGGGTAGGCGAACGCCAGCGTCGTCAACACGTCCATCACGCGAAAACGCCCGGTATTGCGGCCGTACACGGTTTCGACGCCGATGATGCCGAGGATGATTTCGGCCGGCACGCCATATTCCGCTTCAGCCCGCGCCAGCGCCGCGGCGTTCTCGTTCCAGAACGCGACGCCGGCTTCGATCCGCACCGGCTCGATGAAGCGGTCGCGGTAAGCCTGCCAGTTCTTCGGCTTGCCCGGCGGCGCCGGTTTCACCAGCTGCACCGCCGAATCGATGTAATTCACCTGCGCCATCACGTTCTTCAAGGCCTCGCGGTCGAAGCCGTGCTTCGCCACCATCTCGTCCTCGAAGTCGGCGACCGCCTTCCATTCGCGGAAGTTGACCTGCTCGCCGGCGTAATCGATTTTTTGCGGCGCGGGCGGGGCCTTCTTCGCCTTGACCAGCTTCGACGCCTTCACGGCCTTCGCATGCATCGTGGTCTTTGTCTTCGCTTTGGCTTTGGCAGCCACCGCCAGCGGCGCGGCGGCGCAGGCCAGGGCCAGCAACAACAGGGTGGAACGGCGGGGGATAAAGCGCAGCGGGAATGTCATCGGAATTTTGTCAGCAGACTTTTCAGGGTGGCGGCCAGGCTCGCGGGGGAGGGCCGGGCGCCGTATTTGTAGGCGCTGTAAAGGCGCAGGAATTGGACGGCGGCGTCTTTTTGCGCCGGCGCCAGCGGCGTGTTCGCAATCCGCGCGCGGTAGTCGTTCGGGCCTTCGTCGGCGCCGCGCGCCAGGCCGCGCCGGCTCAGCTGCAGGCACAGCGCCGAGTATAGCGCATCGATCGGATCGCCCCGGCGCCGCACGCGCCGCGCGTGCGCCAGCGCGAGCAGCGCCGCGCACAAAGCCAGCGCGACGAAGCTGCGCCAGTCCAGCAGGGCCGCCGCGATCGATTCGACCACGCCGCGCTGGCGTTCCGGCGTGTAGTTCAGCACCCACTGGTTCCAGCCGTTGTTCAGCGCGGCCATTTCGAAGCGGACGCGCTCGAACAGCGGGCTGGCGCCGGCGCCGAAGTCGATCAAGTGGCCCAGCGCGGTCAGGCCGCCGTTGCGCGTCTGCGCGCGCCCCGCGCCTTGCTGCACCCGTTCGGGCGCCACCGCGGAAGTCGGATCGATGCGCAGCCAGCCGCGCCCCGCCAGCCACACTTCGGCCCACGCGTGCGCATCAGACTGGCGCACCGTCATGAAGCCGTCCACCGGATTGAGTTCGCCGCCCTGGTAGCCGGTCACCACGCGCGCTGGCACGCCGGCCGCGCGCATCAGCACCACGAATGCGCTGGCGTAGTGCTCGCAGAAGCCGGCGCGGGTCTCGTACAGGAATTCGTCCACGCTGTGGCGTCCCAGCGGCGGCGGATCGAGCGTGTAGGCGAAGCCTTCGGTGCGGAAGGTGTGCAGCACCGCCTTGACCCGCTGCGCCGGATCGGCATAGCCGCGCAGCTCTTCGCCCGCCGCCAGCGCGCGCGGATTGAAGCCCTCGGGCAGCGCCAGCCAGCGCGCCGCGCCCGGCAGCGCGGGGCCCGCTTCGAGCCGGTAGTCCGGATGCGAGACCGCCTCGTAGCGCACGCGCTGGTCGATCGGGCCGAAGGCGGCAAGCTCCTGCTCGTGCGATATCGCGCTCGGGCGGCCGCTCACCTGCGGCGCCGCGTCGGGCAGGTCGAGCGCGTACAGCCAGCGCTGGCCGCTCGGCTCGAGCGTGACTTCGTGGCGCACCGCCGGCCCGCGGGTCGGATGGGCCGCGGCGCTGGCCGGGCGCAACCGCTGGATCTGGGTCCAGGTGCGCCCGTCGAAGCGGCTCAGCACCAGGCCGCGCCAGTACAACTGCGGCTGCGCCGGCGCCGGATCGATGAAGCGCACGCGGAACGCGGTTTCGTCCGACTGCGCCAGGTGCGCCAGGTTCCCCGGCGCCATGCTGTCGGACATGCCGGTGCGGCCGGTGCCGGCATCCTCGGGCATGCCCCACAGCGGACCTGGGATGCGCGGGAACACCAGGAACAGCGCGATCCCGAGCGGCGCGGCCAGCAGCACCACGCGCGCGGCGAGCCACAGGCGGCGCCGCAGCGGTGGCACGGTGCCGGTGAACTGGAACGACAGCTGGGCCGTGAACAGCACCACGGTCGAGGCGACCATCATCAGCGCCGTGCCGATGCCCTGCGCGTAGAAGAAGGTCGTCAGCAGCAGGAAGAAACAGAGGAAGATCACCACGTACAGGTCGCGCCGGGCGCGCATTTCGAGCATCTTGAAGGCGACCAGCAGCACCAGCAGCGCGACGCCGGCTTCGCGTCCGAGCACGGTGTGAAAGGTCAGCCAGACGCCGCCCGCCGCCGCCACGGCCAGCGGCAGCAGCAGCGCCGAGGGAGGCAGCCGGGTGCCGCGCACGGTGATCGCCGCGCGCCACGCCAGCGTCGTCGCGCACAGCGCCGTTACCCACAGCGGCAGGTGCAGTGCGTGCGGCGCGAGCACCAGCAGCGCGCCTGCCAGCAGCGTCAGGGTGTCGGCCTTGTCGCGCGGCATGCGCAGCACGAAGCCGCTCCAGCGCGCGCGCAGCGACGACAGCGTCGGCCGCTTCATGGCTGCTCCGCCGCGATGCCGTGCAGCGCCAGCGCGCGCAGGCAGGCCGCCTGGTGCGCCGCGCCCAGGCCCGCTGGGTAGTCCTGCGCGCCGATGCGAAATCCGTACGGCAGGCCGCGCTGCTCCGCCTGCAGCACCCAGCGCGTCATGCGCGACAGGCGCAGTTCGAGGTGCATCTGCACCGGCAGCGCATTGAAGTCGAGCACCAGTTCATCGGCGCCGCCGCCTTCGAAGTGCTTGGTCACCAGCTGGCCGCCGTCGGCCAGGTCGAGCCGCGCGATCTGGCGCCACGCCAGGCTGCGCATCGAATCGCCCGGCTGGTAATTGCGGATGCCGGCGAAGTCGTCGTCGCCGGCGCCGCCGCGGCCGTCGGCGCGCGCCACGCCGGCCACCGGCAGCGGCGGCGCATCGGCTTCCGGAAACGGGTAGACCAGCGCGCGCATGTCCGGCTGCCAGTAGGCCCAGGCGCGAAACAGCCCGAGCGGAAAGCGCGACACCAGCCGCACGCGCGGCGCGCGCAGCCAGCCGCGCTCCCCGGCCGCAATGGTCAGATCGATCACGGTGCTGGCGCCGGCCGCCACGTCGGCCAGGTAGCGCGGCCCGTCGTCGCGCAGGAAATCGACGCCGATCGCGTAGCGGTCCAGCGCGCTGCGGTTCACCAGCGTCATCTCGAAGCGCGCTTCCGATCCGGCGAACACGCTCGGCGCGCGCCCGCCGCGCACGTACAGCTGCCCGAGGTTGCGATAGGTGAGATACATGTCGGCCACCGCGCAGGTGGCGAGCAGGAAGGTCAGGGCGAATCCGAGCGCGAGGTTGTAGTTGGTCGCGCCCACCAGCAGCACCAGCAACAGGAAGGCGAAGCCGACGCCGGCGTTGGTGGGCAGGATGTACACGCGGCGCCTGTGCAGGAACATCTCGCCGCGCTCGAAGCCGCGCGGCTTGAACATCCACTGCCTGGCCCTGCGGCGCAATGCGGCGATCATGCCTGGCCTTACACCGGCACCGATTTTTGCAGTTCCAGCACCAGGTCGCGGCTGGCCAGCGCCACGCCGTGCGCCGACTTGAGCGGACGCAGGCGGTGCGCGCACACCGGCACCAGCACAGCCTGCACGTCTTCCGGCACCACGTGGTCCCGTCCTTCCAGCGCGGCCCAGGCGCGCGCCGCCTGCAGCAGCGCGATCGCGGCGCGCGGCGACAGGCCCTCGGCAAACAGGCCGTCGCGCCGCGAGGCCTGCGCCAGCGCCTGCACGTAGTCGATCAGCGACGCCGACGCATGCACCTGGCGCAGCGAGCGCTGCGCATCCATCAGTTCGGACGGCTGCATCGCCGCCGGCAGCGCGCGCAGCATGCTGCGGCGGTCCTCGCCCATCAGCAGGGCGCGCTCGGCGGCGGCGTCCGGATAGCCCAGCGACAGGCACATCAGGAAGCGGTCCAGCTGCGATTCGGGCAGCGGGAAGGTGCCCACCTGGTGCGCCGGGTTCTGCGTGGCGATCACGAAGAACGGCTCGGGCAGCGGGCGCGTGACGCCGTCGGCGGTGACCTGGCGCTCCTCCATCGCCTCGAGCAGGCCCGACTGGGTCTTCGGCGTGGCGCGATTGATTTCGTCGGCCAGCAGCACCTGGGTGAAGATCGGCCCCGGATGGAACACGAAGTCGGCCCGTTCGCGCTCGTACACCGAGATGCCGGCGACGTCGGCCGGCAGCAGGTCGCTGGTGAACTGCACGCGGTTGAACTTCATGCCCAGCGAAATGGCCAGCGCGTGGGCCAGCGTGGTCTTGCCCACGCCCGGCACGTCCTCGACCAGCAGGTGGCCGCCGGCCAGCAGGCAGGTCAGCGCCTGGCGAACCTGCAGGTCCTTGCCGACGATGATCCCGCTGACCTGACTGGCTACCGCGTGCAACTTGTTGAACATGTGCTTGTCTTTTCTGAATGATGTGGCGGCGTGGTAGATTAGCGCCATACCGATTTAATTGATTCGTCATCGCTACCGGTCCGAAGATTCTATAAGAGAACGGCGGGTCCGGCATGATATTGATGGCATCAGGACACAAAACTTACGCACATGAGCACTGCCATCTACAGCCACGCCGATTGCCTGCGCCACGAAATGGGCGACTGGCACCCGGAATCGCCGGACCGCCTGCGCGCCATCGACGATCAGTTGATCCGCTCGGGCATCGACGGCCTGGTCGAGCGCCGCGAAGGACCGCTGGCCGAACTGCCGGCGCTGCTGCGCAATCACAGCGAGGCGGCGATCGCGCTGCTGCGCGACAACCTGCCCGGCACGGGCGAGTACTACCCGCTCGACGCCGACACCCTGATCAACGAGCACAGCTACCAGGCGGCGCTGCGCGCGGCGGGCACCGCGATGGCCGCCACCGATGCGGTGCTGGCCGGCGACATCGCCAACGCCTTCTGCGCGATCCGCCCGCCCGGCCACCACGCGCGCCCGGTCGGGGCGATGGGATTCTGCCTGTTTAACAACGTCGCGCTGGCCGCGCGCCACGCGCTGGACGGCCACGGGCTGGACCGCGTGGCGATCATCGATTTCGACGTCCATCACGGCAACGGCACGGCCGAAGCGTTCCGCGACGATCCGCGCGTGCTGATGGCGAGCTTTTTCCAGCATCCCTTCTATCCCTACACCGAGCCCGAGCCGATCACTGCCAACTGCGTCAACATCCCGGTGCCGGCGCGCAGCGGCGGGGACGCCGTGCGCGCCGTGGTGCAGGAATACTGGCTGCCGGCGCTGCACGCGTTCAAGCCGCAGATGATCTTCATCTCGGCCGGCTTCGACGCCCACCGCGAGGACGACCTCGGCGAAATGGCGCTGGTGGAGTCCGATTACGCCTGGATGACGCGCCAGATCATGGCCGTCGCGCGCGAGCACGCGCAGGGCCGCATCGTCAGCTGCCTCGAAGGCGGCTACAACCTGTCGGCGCTGGGCCGCAGCGTGGTCGCGCACGTCAGGGCGCTCGCGGAACTCGACTAGTCCGCAGAACTCGGCGGCCCCGGTCGTTGTCTAAACAGGGGACCGGTCGGTTACTGGGAGGACGGCATGCGTGGTTCGCGGCGAGTGCTGATGGCGATGGCGATTGGCGCGCTGGCCGGCGCGCTGGCCTGGCTGGCCCGCGGCGACCGGACCGCTACGGCGCCGGCGCAATCCACAACGCTGGCCGCGCCGGCCCGCGCCGAACGTCCATCCGCGCCGCCGGTTGCCGCGGCGCCCGCACTGATCCGCCGCCAACTGGTCGAAGATCTTCGCCTGGCCGACTACACCTATTGCAGCTATCGCGAATCGAGCAAATATCCCCACGATTCCCGCCCGGTTTCCGAGCAGCCCGACCAGGTCTATCCCAACGCGCCCGTCACCGGCAGCCACGCGCTGCGGCTCGAAGGCGGCGACACCGACCCCGGCGTTCAGATCCAGACTTCGCAAACGCGCGTCCACCTTGCGGCCGGCGAGACCGTGGCGTTCTCGCTGCGCGCCCTCGATGCCGCGGGCAGAGCGCTGCCGCTGGTGGTGACGCGCGCGGTGGCGCAAGGATTGCCGGTGCCCGGCCGCCGGCCCGGGGCCCAGGCCACGCTGGCGTTCGCCGACGCCGGCGACGGCGCGCTCGCCGCCACGCTGGCGCCGGCCCAGTCCGGGCTCGCCGCGTTCGCCGGCACCATCCGCGCCGACGTGCGCTACCGCGTGGCCGGGCGCGCCGGTGTCGTGCTGTTCGACGTGATCTATTCTCCCGAAGCGCCCGGCGCCTGGACCGGCCAGGTGCGCGAAGCAGTCGAAAACGGTTCGCTCAATTTCTACCTGGGCGCCGACATCCGTCACGCCGGCCGCTACATCGTCACCGGCCGCGTCGACGACGCCAGCGGCCGCCCATTCGCCGTGGTGACCTTCAACGACATGTTAGGCGAGGGCGCCAACGACGTGCGCCTGACCGTGTTCGGCAAGCTGCTGCGCGACGGCGAACCGGCGCTGCCGCTGTCGCTGCGCGATGTGGACGGCTACCTGCTGAAGGAAAACACCGACCCCGACCGCGAGCTGATGCCGCGCCTTGAAGGCCGCACCGCGGTGGCGGCGCATCCCTTGAGCGCGTTCTCGGACGCCGAATGGCAGAGCGAGGAGCGCAGCCGCTACCTCGCCGAGTTCGGCAGGAGCCGGGACAAGGCGCGCGCCGCGCTGGCTGCGTTCGATCCGCAAGCGGAACTGCCGCCCAGCGGCTGCGCCGTCAATCGGGCGAACCAGCGCTAGGCAATATTGTCTAAATTAGAGCGACCCTGGGAGAACAACATGAACAAGATGATGCGGCTGGTAATGTGGCTGGGTGTATTGCTGAGCTGCGCGGCGGCCGGCGCCACCGATTACACGCTCTGGATCAACGGCCGCGGTTCCGGCGGCGTGGTCGGCAACTACGACGACTTTTCGTACTGGGGCCCGGCCCGGTTCAACGCCGGCGTCAACAAGAAGGCCGTCAACTGGGACGGCTACAACAGCATCGCCTCGCAGAACGGCATCATCCGCAATGCGCTCGACTGCTTCTGCACCGGCACGAACTGGTGCTTCATCGCCACCTACAGCGCCGGCGATCCGATGATGGGCTACGCGCTGGCGAACTACGGCGGCTCCACGCGCCATGTCAAGAATGCCACACCAAACGCGGCCGGCGTGTGCGCCAGCGTTGGCAGCACCACGCAAACCGGCTGGAACATCCGCTGGGTGCGCGCGGCGGCCGGCGCGGCCGGGGGCAGCGAGCTGTCCGACGCCGGGCGCTGGACCACGGGCGAGCCGTTGGTGCACGACATGCGAACCACGACGATGCGCGCGATGTACAACCACAACAACACGCGCGGCCTGAAGTTCTACATGTATGCAGGCGCGAAGGGCACGCTGTATTCCGGCATCCTGCCCGGCCAGGACGACGAAGTGATTGCCTACCACAGCTCGGGCGCGGTGTCCGGCACCGATGGCGGCGCCTACTGCAATCCGCGCGACTGGTGGTGCAACGACCTGCGGATGCACGAAGAGGTCAACGAGGGCGGCTGGCCGAAGTGGACCAACCATGATGTCTGGTACCGCGACGACGCCGAATACTTCAACCACTACCTGCGCGGCAACTGGGAAGGCATTACCGCCCCGATGCGCGCCGACATGGAAGCGTACGCGAAGTAGCCCCTCAGGTCCCTTTTGCGGCGGCGGCGCCGGCGGTGGCGTCCATGACGGCGGACTGGCGCTTTTCCCGCGCCGTCATGCGCTTGGCCTTGATCACCACCACCGGCATGCGGGCGTTCGCCACCGTCTCGCGCGGCGCCGGCCTGGCCGTGCTGTCGGGCAGCGCGGCGACCACGCAACCGGCGACCACGACCACGGCGAAAATGGTTTCCATGTGTTTCTGTGCGCTCATCGCCAGACCCTCCCAAAGATGGGTCTATTGTTCTTCTTTCCGTACGCCAACTTACTGCGTTACATCAAGTTCTCGATGAACCCGTAAAATAGCGGGATTACTTGAGATTTTGAAAGCACAGCATGTCGATACAATGGTACCCGGGCCACATGAACGCCGCCCGCAAGAAGGCGGCGGAGCAGATGGAGAACACCGACCTGGTGATCGAAGTGCTCGACGCGCGCCTGCCCGAGGCCAGCTGCAACCCGATGGTCGAGGAGCTGCGCCTGTTCCGCCAGCGTCCCTGCCTGAAGATCCTCAACAAGGTGGACCTGGCCGATCCGGTGGCGACCGCCGCCTGGAGCGCCTACTACGACGCCCAGGAAGGCGTGACGGCCTACCCGATGACGACCAAGAAGCCGGCCGACGTCGCGCGCATTCCCGACCTGTGCCAGTCGCTGGCGCCGCACCGCGGCGTGCCGACCAAGCCGCTGCGCATCATGATCATGGGCATTCCCAACGTTGGTAAATCGACCCTGATGAACGCGCTGCTGAAGAAAAAAGTGGCCAAGGTGGGCGACGAGCCGGCCGTCACCAAGATGCAGCAGAAGCTCTACCTGGGCAAGAACACCATCCTGGTCGACACGCCGGGCATGCTGTGGCCGAAGATTGCGCTGGCCAGCGACGGCCTGATGCTCGCCGCCAGCCACGCGATCGGATCGAACGCGCTGATCGAAGACGAGGTGGCGGTGTTCCTGGCCGAGGTGCTGCTCGAGCGCTATCCGCAGCTGCTGACGGCGCGCTACGGTTTCAAGCTCGAAGGCATGGACGGCATCGCCGTGATCGAAGGCGTGGCGGCGCGGCGCGGCTACCGGCAGAAGGGCGGCGACCTCGATTTCGAGAAGGCGGCGCACACCTTCCTGCAGGATTACCGCACCGGCGCGCTGGGACGCATCAGCCTCGAGACGCCGGAGACGCGCGCGAAGGCGCTGGCCGAGCATGCGGCCGCGATGGCGGAGAAGGCTGCGAAGGCTGCGGCGATCGCCGCCGAAAAGGCCGCCAACGCAGCGCGCGGCAAACGCGGCTCGTAACACACAAAATGGGGTCAGGTCCGCAGGACCAGACCCCGATGCTGCCGACGCCGGGGTCTGGTCCCGCGGACCTTACGCCATCTTGCGTTAGTCGGCGGCCTTGCCGAACCTGAAGCTCGACACCGCCAGGCTGCCGAAGAAATCGTCTTCGTGGTACACGCACGCAGCCTCTTCGTTTTCCGCCGCCCCCAGCGCCACCATCAGCGGCACCAGGTGATCCTCGCGCGGATGCGCCAGCCGCGCGTAGGGCGCCTCGCTCCAGTGCATCAGCGCGACACTGCGCTCGGCCGGCGTCAGCTTCAGCAGCACATGCTGCAGCCACGCGTCGAATTCATGCGACGATTTCTGCCCGCCGGGCCCGAACTGGCGCAGGTTGTGGTAACTGAGCCCGCTGCCGATGATCAGGACGCCCTCGTCGCGCAAAGGCGCCAGCGCGCGCCCGATCTCCAGGTGCGTCTTCGGATCGTAGCCATGCTTGATCGACAGCTGCACCACCGGCATGTCCGCCTCGGGATACACCGGGTACAGCATCGAGAACGTCCCGTGGTCATAGCCGCGCAGCGGATCCAGGCTGACGGCGTGGCCCGACTTGGCCGCCAGGTCCGCCACCCGCTGCGCCAGCTCGGGCAAGCCGGGCGCCGGATACTTGACCTGGTAGGTGTGTGGCGGGAAGCCACCGTAGTCGTAGATCATGCCGGGCGCCGTCCCGGACGAGACCATGAACTCGTCTTCCTCCCAGTGGCTGGTGACGACCAGCACTGCCTTCGGCCGCGCGCCGACCTGGCGCTTCATGTCCACCAGCGACGCTTCCAGCTTGTCGTAGGTGGTTCCGTACTGCTCCTTCATGAATGGCCACGGTCCGCCGCCGTGCGAGACGAAGAAAGTGGGCAGGGTGTGGCTCATGATGGCTCCTGAAAGTGGGGATGAGACTATATTGTACTAGTTAGAACTAATTTTGGCTCGCGGCTTGAACATGGGGTCAGGTCCTTCGAAGCGACGGGGACGCCTGGTCCCCGTCTTTGTCGCCGCCGCCGGGCGAATCCTCATTGTTACGTTTATAATAGACGCGTTTTGGTGCCCGTTCGCGTGATCACGCGGACAGTTAAACGGGAAACACCAGGCGGCGGCGCCATGCTTCGGCGCCGCGGTCCAAAGGTGTGCTGCCCCCGCAACGGTAAACAAGCGTCGCCGCGAATACGGCGACTGGCTGCCTCGAACACCACTGTGCGTGCATAGGAAGGTGAGGCGGTCCGACTTGCGAGCCCGGATACCGGCCAGGACAGGTGGAAGCGTTCGCACTGCGGCCGCTTCCGTTGAATCCGGCTTGCGGGGACGCACGGCCGGGGACTTTTTCGAAGACCTTCACAATGACTTTTCAAGCAGCACCGCTGTCCGCGCGCGCCATTCGTCCGCTCGCCCTCGCCATTTCCCTGTGCTTCATCGGCCCCGCGGCCTTCGCGCAAGACATCCCGTCGGTGCAGATCACCGGCGCGCGCTTTGCCAGCGCACCCGAACTGGCGCCGATCGGCGCCACCGTCATCACCGCCGACGAGATCCGCCGCGCCGGCGTGGCCGACGTCAACCAGGCGATCCGCAAGATCGGCGGCGTGGTGGGCCGCCAGAGCCTCGATTCGAGCCCCGACTTCTCGCTCGACCTGCGCGGCTTCGGCGCCAACAGCGGCCAGAACATGGTGATCATGCTCGACGGCGTGCGCATGAGCGAAAACGAGCTGGCCAACCCGGTGCTGTCGACCATTCCGATCGAAACCGTCGAGCGCATCGAGATCGTCCGCGGCGGCAGCGCCGTGCTGTATGGCGAAGGCGCCACCGCCGGCGTGATCCAGATCGTCACCAGGCGGCCCGGCAAGAACGGCGGGCGCGGTTCGGTCAGCGCCGAAATTGGCCAGTTCAAATCGCACGACGTGCGTGCATCGGCCTCGCGCAGCTTTGGCGCCGTGTCGATCGACGCGGCGATCGACAACCAGGCCACCGACAACTACCGCGCCAACGCCGACTTCCGCCAGACCGCCTTCAGCGGCGGCGCGCAGTGGCTGGTGGGCGCCGGCCGCGTCGGCCTGCGCATCGACAGCGCGCGCCAGGATTCGCGCTTCCCGGGATCGCTGACGCTGGCCCAGTTCCAGGCCGACCCGCGCCAGACGACGACGCCGAACGACCACGGTTCGCTCGACTCGGACCGCATCAGCGCCTTCATCGACCAGCGCATCGGCGGCGTGGATCTCGCGGCCGAACTGTCGCATCGCGAGAAGACCGTCAAGTCCCATTACGAATCGAGCTTCGGCATCACCGACCTGTCGTACGACAGCGAGCAGACCCAGTTCTCGCCGCGCCTGCGCCACCTCGCGCAGTTCGGCGCCATGCTCAATGAAGCGATCGCCGGCGTCGACCTGATTCGCTGGAAGCGCGTGACGCACAGCGATTTCTCGGCCGCCGACGCGCGCCAGGACTCGAAGGCGATCTATCTGCGCGACGAGGTGCGCTGGGACGCCGCGCACAACGGCCGCTTCTCGGCCGGCGCGCGCCATGAAGTGTTCGACAAGGACTACGCTGATCCCCTCGGTTTCCCGCCAGTGAACGAGTCCACCGCGCAAACCCAGAACGCGTGGGACGCGCAGGGCAGCTACGACGTGCTGCCGCACGTGACGCTGCATGCCAAAGCGGGGCAGAGCTACCGCATGGCCAACGCCGACGAAAACAGCTACCGCTCATCGATCACGGTATTGAAGGCACAGACCTCGCATGATCTCGAAGTGGGCGTCACGATCGGCGGCGCCGGGCGCCAGGTCAGCGCGCGCGCGTTCCGCCACAAGCTGACGAACGAGATCTTCTTCGATCCGACGCTGGGATTCGGCGGCATCAACACCAACCTCGATCCGACGCGGCGCGAAGGCTTGGAGGTGGACGCCGAAACGCGCCTTGGCGGTGATTGGCGCGTCAGCGGCCACCTGCAGCACGTGAAGGCCACGTTCAGCGAAGGTCTGAACGCGGGGCGCGAGATGGTGCTGGTGCCGAAGGACCTGTTGACAGCGCGCCTGACCTGGGCGCCGGCCGCGGGCCACAGCGCCGACGTTGGCGTGCAGTGGACCGGCAGCCAGCGTTACGGCAGTGACTTCACCAACGCCTGCGCGGCGCGCATTCCGTCGCACGCGACGCTCGACGCGCGCTACGCACGAAAGATCGGCGCGTGGGAGCTGGCGCTGTCGGGGCAGAACCTGGCCGACAAGCGGTTCTTCAGCAACGCCTTCGGCTGCCAGTCCGGGATCTATCCCGAGAACGGCCGCCAGCTGAAACTCGCCGCCCGCTATGACTTCTAGCCGAAGCCCGCTGCCGTTGGGGTCAGGTCCTGCGCGACCTGACCCCATCTTGGGCGCCGCCGTCGGAATAGCCGCAGCGTTGCTCTGCGCGCCATTGCTGGCCAGCGCCGCCATCACGGTTGTGGACGACGCCGGCCGCGCCGTCACGCTGGCTGCGCCGGCCCAGCGCATCGTCTCCATGGCCCCGCACGTGACCGAACTGCTGTTCGCCGCCGGCGGGGGCGAGCGCATCGTCGGCGCGATCAACTTCAGCGACTACCCGGAAGCGGCGAAGAAGATCCCGCTGGTCGGCAGCAACGCCCAGATCGACATGGAACGCGTGATCGCGCTGAAGCCGGACCTGCTGGTGGTCTGGCAGAGTGGTAACACCGGACGCCAGCTCGAACAGCTTGGGAAGCTCGGCATTCCCGTGTTCTACAGCGAGCCGCACAAGCTCGACCAGGTGGCCGACAGCTTGACGCGCTTTGGCCGCCTGCTCGGCACCGAAAAGGCTGCAGCAAGCTCGGCGGCGCAATACCGCGCCAGCATCGCCAGCCTGGGCGCGCGCTACGCCAGGCGGCCGCCGGTGCGGGTGTTCTACCAGATCTGGGACAAGCCCCTGTACACCCTGAGCGGCAAGCACATCATCGACGACGCGATCCGCCTGTGCGGCGGCAGAAACATCTTCGCCGACCTGAACGTGGTGGCGCCGTCGGTCAGCACCGAGGCGGTGCTGCAGGCCAATCCGGAAGCGATTGTCGGGGGCGACCAGCACGAACCGGACGACGCCGGCATCGCCATCTGGAAGCCCTACCGCAGCCTGCTCGCGGTCGAGCGCGGCAACCTGTTCCGGCTCGAAGGCGAGCTGCTGACCCGGCCCGGGCCGCGCATGGCGCAGGGCGTGGCCCAGCTGTGCGAAAAAATCGAGCTGGCGCGTCAACGTCGCAAGTAGCATCGCGTTAAAGACGTAAGCATTTGCAATATTCCAGCCGGGCTCCGCAGGGATGGTCGAAAAAGTGGTAATCTCGCGGTCGTTCGCTTAACCTTTATAAGGACACACATGCGTTACCTGCGATTCGCTGTAGCCGCCCTCGGGCTGGTCGCCTCCACCGCGTTTGCCTCGCCGGCCGATCCGAAGCTGGGCACCGACTACGTTCAGCTGGCCAGCCCGCAGCCGGTGCAAGCCGTCGGCAAGAAGGTCGAAGTCATCGAATTCTTCATGTATCACTGCCCGCATTGCAACGTGCTGGAACCATTCCTGGCCGAATGGGTCAAAAAGCGTAGCAACGACATCGTGTTCAAGCGCGTGCACATGCCGTTCACCGGCGCCAACGACCCGGAAGCGCATCTGTACCTGACGCTCGAAGCGATGGGCAAGCTCGACGAAATGCACGCCAAGGTATTCAAGGCGATCCACGTCGACCGGATGCGTCCTACCGAGCCGGCGCTGATCGATTTCGTTGTGAAGAACGGCGTCGACAAGGCCAAGTTCATGGACACGTGGAATTCGTTCGGCGTGATGACCAAGCTCAAGCGCCTGCAGTCGATCCTGAATGCGTACAAGGTCGATTCGGTGCCGACGCTGGTCATCGACGGTAAGCTGATGACCTCGCCGTCGGTGGTTGGCGCCAGCAATCCGAGCATGGATGAAGCGTCGCTGTCGCGCGCCACCATCCAGGCGCTGGACAACATCGTGACGAAAGTGGCGAAATCGAAATGAACGAAGTCGAAGGCAAGGTCCTCAATATGTACGACAAGTCCCGGCCTGTCGAGGAGGACTTGTTCGAGACTAGCCACGTGAACCAGGTCGCATGGACGCTGGCGGTGCTGTTCGGCGGGCTGGTGATCTGGCTGATGATCGCGCTGGTCAACGCCGAGAACCAGCGCTATGCCCTGGTGACCAAGAAGTGCGCCGATCCGCTGTTCAAGGGCGAGATCGACCAGCAGTGCCTGGTGATGGTGCAGTCGCGCGACCACTGGTGGGAACACTTGGGCTACGCGATGACGCACGTGCGCCAGACGGCGCTGAAGAAGTAAAAAAACTCCGCCGCGGCGGAGTTTTTTTCTGCTGCGTGTTTCGCAACGTCGGGGTCTGGTCCCGCGGACCTGACCCCATTTTGGCGTGCGTCCCGTCCCAAGATGGTGTCAGGTCCGCAGGACCAGACCCCCGGCCGGCAGCGCGATGACGAAGCGCGCGCCGCCCAGCGCCGATTGGTCGGCGAGGATCGTCCCGCCGTGCAGCTCCACCGCCTTGCGCGCTATCGACAGGCCCAGGCCGAAGCCGCCGGTGGCACGGTCGCGGCTGCGGTCGAGGCGGTAGAACGGCTCGAAGATGCGGTCTCGCTCCATGTCCGGGATGCCGGGCCCATCGTCGTCCACCACGATCTCGACGCCGGAGCCATCGCGGCGCGCGCGTAAAATTATGCGAGATTTCGCATATTTTTCCGCATTGCGCAGCAGGTTGCTGACGGCGCGCATCAGCAGCCGCTGGTCGCCCTCGATCATTCCCAGCGCCGCATCGATATCGGTGTGGAGCTTGCGGTTCGCCGCTGCGGGGGCTGACCCCGCGGGCTCAGATCCTGGTGTGGAGTTGGCGCAGTCACGCAGCGCCAGAGCCAGGTCGAAAGGCGCCCTGGCCACGGTCTCGCGGGCGCCCATCTTCGCCATGCCCAGCAGCTCGCCCACCAATGCATTCAGTTCCGCCAGGTCCGCCTCCATCGCCGCGATGCGCGGCTCCAGCGACCCGTCCGGCGCCTTCGCCCGCAACAGCTCCAGGGCAAACTCGAGCCGCGCGATCGGCGTGCGCAATTCATGCGAGACCGAGTGCAGCAGGTTCGCCTGCGACTCCACCAGCCCCTCGATGCGCCCGGCCATGTGGTTGATGCGCTCGGCGAGCGGGTAGATGCTGGCGCTGGGCTTGACCTTCGCGCGCGCCGACAGCTTGCCGGCGCCAAACTCGTCGGCGACGGCCGACAGCGACTGCAGCCCGCGCCAGTGCGCGCGCGACCACAGCGCGATCGGAATCAGGAGCGCCAGCGCGACGATCGCGTAGCGCAGCGCCTCCATCTCCAGCGCCAAGCCGACGTCGATCGGCAGGTTCTGCGCGTGGATCACTTCGTCGGCACTGCCGATGTAGCGGTCGCCGGCCAGGTCCACGCGCCGGAAGAACGCCTTGTGGGCCGCGTCGAGCACCACGTCGCCGCGCTCGAGCGCCGCTTGCCCGTGGGCCGGCACGGCGTTGCGCGCCCGCGCCAGCGGCACCAGCTCGAGGTTCGCGCGCGAGACCTCGCGCACCTTGTTCAGCCGCACCAGCCACTCGTCGGCGGGCGCCTTGTCGACATATTGTTCGAGCAGGAAAATCTCCGCCGCCGCCTGGCGGCGCGCGATGTCGTCGAGCGGATCGCCGAACAGGCGGCTGATGGCAAAATAAATGACGAAGGCCGCCACGGTGATCGACAGCGTCACCAGCACAAAGAAACGGAAGAAAAGGCGATTCACGCCGCGGCCATTCTCGAAACCATCGATCTCTCCTCGGCCAGCATTGTAATCCGGAAACTCGCCATTACAAATTGATGACAATTGGCCGACAAATCGCGGCTGAATCGATGGCGGCAATCCGCTATGCTGGGTGCATTAGCGTTTTCCGTTTGCCCGCCCGGTACGCCAATGCCGGCGGGCTCTTTTTATTCGCAACGCGTCGGGCCGCCGGTGGCGCCGGACGCGTGTTTGGGAGGACATTTCATGGCCTCATCCGAAAAATTGATCGGCGCGGCGTCCATGGCCGCGTCGATGTTGCTGACCGCCGACTTCATCGCGATGGCGCAGGCGGCCGACTGCGCCGACCTGAGCAACCGCCTGTACATAATCGACAAGACCATGGTGTTCTGGGACCGCGCCGGCCACTGTCCCGACAACAGCTACGGCCGCATCCTGTTTGGCGCCACGCCGCAGCAAGTGCTGTGTTCGCTCAGCGATTCGATCGCCGGTCCCAGGACAAGCTGCAACGACGAGTCGTCGCGCCCGCTGTTTGCGACCATCACCTCCAACCTAGACAAGAGCGACCTGGGGCTGGGCGGCGCGCACCAGGTCGAGCCGATCGCGGTTCCGCCGCATTAGCGAAAAATGGGGTCAGGTCCGCAGGACCAGACCCCGATGCTGACCGCGGCGCGTGGATGGCTGGAGTCCGCAGCAGGTCGAGCCGATCGCGGTTCCGCCGCATTAGCGAAAAACGGGGTCAGGTCCGCAGGACCAGACCCCGATGCTGACCGCGGCGCGTGAATAACTGGGGTCTGGTCCCGCGGACCTGACCCCATCGTTGAAAAACTGCGGCGCCAGCAATGGCCGCGAAACTGAGGAATTTGAAGGGGAGGCGACTGTCACCGTAGAATACCGGCACGCGAACTCAAGCACACACCACATGAAACGATATCTTTGCCTCGCGCTGGCGGCCGCATCGGGTGCGGCCGCGGCGCAAACGCCGGCGTTGAACCGGATGCCCGACGGCAGCCGCGACCTGTACCTGGGCCTGGGTGCAGCGTCGGCGCCGCGCTATGAGGGCGCAAGCGCGCGCAAGGTGTCGGCCTGGCCGGTGGTGCAGTTCGAGTGGAGCAACGGCGTGTTCGTTTCGGGCGCGAGCGCCGGTATGCACCTGTCCAGCGAACCGTCGCTCGAGTACGGGCCCTTGCTGGCCCTGCAGCCGCGCCGCAACGACAACGGCAGTGCCGGCGGCATCGGCGGCGTCGACAGCGCCCGACCTCCCGCGCTGATTTCGCCGCCCATGATCGCCCAGCGCGCCACCCGCGGCGGCGACGGCCTTGCCGGCATGGATCCGATCGCAACGCGCGTCCAAGCCGGCGCCTTTCTCAACCTGGCGCTCACCCCACGCCTTCGTCTGACCAATAACCTGCTCGCCGGTTCCGGCAACGCGCGCAAGGGTGCGACCTGGAGCGCCGGGCTGCAGCACGTCGCCGCCGGATTGCCGGCGCATCATACGGTGGCGCTGAGCGCGGGGCTGACGCTGGCCAACCACGCCCACGGCCAGGCGTTCTTCGGCGTGTCCGAGGCCGAATCGGCACGCAGCGGCTATCCGGCGTACCGCGCCGGCGCCGGCATCGAGGACTTCCACCTCGGCGCGCGCTGGAACTGGGCGCTGGCGCCGGCCTGGCTCGTCACCTCGAACCTGCAGGCGACGCGCCTGGCGGGCAGCGCCAAAGACAGCCCGCTGGTTCAGCGGCCAACCAACTTGACGGTCTCGACCGCACTTGCCTACAGGTTCTGATCCGATGTCCCTGACCCGCCCACTCGTCCTGATTGCTGCCTTGCTGCTGGCCGCCGGCCAGGCGGCCGCGCAGGCGCAGGGCGCCGAGTGGGTCAGCTACCGCGACGCCTACCGGGCCATGGTGGTATTCGAAAAGTACGGCAAGCCCAAGCACCTGATCCAGAGCCAGCTGCAGGTCGTGCCGCGCACGCGGGGCGTCCTGCGCGAGGGGCTGCGGCTGGCGCTGGAAGGCAAGTCGACGCAGCTGAACCTGGCGCTCGACGCGACCGGGCGTACCGTGTTTCCGCTGCTGAAAGCCGCCTACGACGACAACGCCGCGCTGGTGCTCGATCACAATATCGGCCAGTTCACCGTGCGGCCGCGCGTGACGCTGGCGGTGCGCGCGGACGGCATCTACGAGGCGGCCGAGTTGCGCGACGCGTGCGAGCAGGCGCTGAACTTCGCCCGCTACGTCGAGGCGTCGGCGCGCGGCCTCGCGTGCGTGGGTGTGCGTTTCGGGTTCGGCCGCAAGGGCGCGGCGCCGGCGGTCCGGATACGCAACGGCGAGTCGGCGACGCCGCTGGCGGCGGTGGAGGGGCCGGTGTTTGCCGATGACCCCGATGACGGCTTCCACACGGTGCTGGTGCGCTTTGCGGACTTGCCGGCGCATTCCCAGGTGGTGACCCGGCAGGCGCCGCAAGCGGTCGTGCCGGTGTTCGAGTAGTCAGCCCCAGGCGGTCGGCGAAAACAGATAGCCTTCGCCCCAAACCGTCTTGATTTTTTCCGAGCTGGCGTCGTCGAAGCGGCGGCGCAGTTTGGAGATGCCGTTGTCGATGCTGCGGTCGAGGCCGTCGAATTCGATGTTGCGCATCTTTTTCAGCAGCGCGTCGCGCGACAGCACCTGGCCGGCGGCACTGGCCAGCACCTGCAGCAGCTTGTACTCCGTATTGCTCAGTACGCAGGGCACGCCGCGCCAGGTGACGCTGCGTTCGCTCGGCGTGATGGTGAGCGCGCCGAACACCAGCGGCTGGCCGTCGCCGGCCGGCTGCGGACTGGCGCGCCGCATCAGCGCGCGCAGGCGGGCCAGCAGCACGCGCGGCTGGACCGGCTTGTTGAGGAAATCGTCGGCGCCCTGTTCCAGCCCCGACACCTCGTCGTAGGAATCTTCGCGCGCGGTCAGGATCAGGATCGGCGCGCTGGTGATGGCGCGCAACTGGCGGCACACCACCATGCCGTCCAGGCCGGGCAGCATCAGGTCGAGCACGATGATGTCGGGCGCGATGTCGGCGAAGCGGGCCAGCGCCTGGTCGCCGCGCGCGACGGTCTCCACGGCGAACTCGTAGCCGCTCAAATATTCGGTGACAAGCTCGGCGAGCCTGACGTCGTCTTCCACCAGCATGACTCGAAACATGGGCAATCTCCTCGCCCGCTATTGTAGAGGAAACATCGCCGATAAACCGGGGGCAGACCTCCATTTCGCGTTTGCCTGCGCCCGGATTGACAACGGGGACTGGTCCTGCGGACTTGTCCCCATTTTTTGAGATGACGATCGCAGAAAGATGGGGTCAGGTCCGCGGGACCAGACCCCAACGATTCGCGCATCGCGCCTAGTGCGACAGCCGCGTGTCCGCCGACACCATCTGCCGCAGGCCGTCGCGCGGCAGGGCGGGGCTGAAGTAGAAGCCCTGCATCTGGTCGCAGCCGTGATCGCGCAGGAAGGAGATTTGTTCGCGCGTTTCCACGCCCTCCGCGATCACCTTCATCTGCAGGTTGTGGCCGAGGGCGATGATGGCGCGCGTGATGACCGCGTTGCCGTTCAGGCCGACGTCGCTGAGGAATGAGCGGTCGATCTTGATGAAGTCGAGGGGAAATTTCTGCAGGTGGCTCAGGCTCGAATAGCCGGTGCCGAAATCGTCGATCGACAGCCGCACGCCCAGCGCCTTGAGCAGCGTGAGCGTCTCGACAGCTTCCTGCGGCTGGTCCATCAGCTGGCTTTCCGTCACCTCCAGTTCGAGCGATGCGGGATCGACTTGGTACTGCTCGAGCATCTTGCCCAGCCGGTCGACGAATTGGCGTTGGCGCAGCTGGCGCGCCGACAGGTTGACCGAAATGACGAAATCCTTCACGCCTTCGGCCTGCATCTGCTTGAGCGTTTCGCACACCTTGGTCAGGACCAGCTCGCCGAGCGGGACGATCAGGCCGGTTTCCTCGGCGACCGGGATGAAGCGGCCGGGCAGGATCACCCCCTTGTCGGGATGGCTCCAGCGCACCAGCGCTTCGGCGCCGACGATCTTGCCGGTGCGCAGGTCCACCTTGGGCTGGTAGCCGACCACCATTTCGTCGTCGTGGATGGCGCGCGAGAGGCTCGCCTCGAGCAGCAACTGCTCGTGCACCGCCTGGTTCAGGTCAGGGGAGTAGAACTGGCAGTTGTTCTTGCCCATGGTCTTGGCGTGGTACATGGCGGCGTCGGCCGCGCGCATGACCCGTTCGGCGCTGTCGCCGTCGCGCGGGAACAGGCTGACGCCGATGCTCACGCCCGGCACGATGTCGTTGCCGTCCACCACCACCGGCGCGCTGACATGGTGGCGGATGCGTTCGACCAGCTCGGCCACGCGCGCCGCGCTCGGCTCGTTGTTGATCACCAGCACGAACTCATCGCCGCCGACGCGCGCCACGGTGTCGTCCTCGCGCACGCCCGCGCGCAGGCGCCCGGCGATTTCGCGCAGCACCTGGTCGCCGGCCTCGTGGCCGAAGGTGTCGTTGATGTACTTGAAGTTGTCGAGATCGAGGAAGGCCACCGCGCCCAGCGCGTGCTCGCGCACTGCGTCTTCGATGGCGAAGCGCAGCCGGTCCTGCAGCAAGGTCCGGTTGGCAAGTCCCGTCAGGGGATCGTGATGGGCCATGTGCTGCAGCCGCCGCTCGTAGTGCTTGGCCTCGGTGATGTCGTTGATGACGCCGACAAAGTGCGTCACCTCGCCGTGGTTGTTGACCACCGGGTCGATGCGCAGGTCGTTCCAGAAGATGTCGCCGTTTTTCCTGGCGTTGCGCACGATCGCATGCACGCTCTCGTGGCGCTTGAGCGCCTCGTGGATGCGCTCGTGCTCGTGCACGTCGCAGCCTTCCACCCGCATGAAGCGCGGGTCGCGGCCCTTGACTTCCTGCAGCGTGTAGCCGGTGGTCTGCTCGAACGCGGGATTGACGTACTCGATCGGGTACTCATGGTCCTTGCAGCAGGTAATCACGATTGCGTTGACGCTGGAAAAGATGGCGCGCTCGCGCAGCAGCAGTCCCAGTTCGGCCTCCTTGCGCGCGGAAATATCGAGGCCGGTGCCGAACACGCAGGGAATCCCGCCCAGGCTGGTGAGCGCACAGTGGAACAGGAAAGCGGTGCGCTTGCCATGTTTGCCGATCAGTTCCGCCTCGTGGATCGACGTGCCATGATCGAACACGTCGAGGATGTCCTTGACGATCTTCTGCCGTTCCTTTGGGTCGAAGAACAGCTGTACATCGACCGTCGGCAGTTCCTCGCTCGACATTTCCAGCGCGGCCTCGAGCTGGTGGTTCCACAGCATCAGGTGGCCGCTCTGGTCGATCACGTAGAACACGCAGGGCAGGCCTTCGATGATGTCGGCAACCGGGAGATCCTGGATCAGCGCGTAGCGTGGCGGCACGATGCCGGCGCGCGGCGCGACGATGACGCTGTAGGAGTCGGGATTGTCAGGGGACAGCGACTGCGGCGCGATGGTCACGCGAACCGGGATGCGCCGGCCGTCCATGCTGGTCAGGTGTCCGGTGGCCTCCGATTCCCCGGAGAGCGGCAGCGACGGCCCGTGGCCGCCAGCCTCGTCGAAGGCGATGACCCGGTCGAGCCGGCTTCCGCGGATGTCGGACGCGGCGTAGCCGGCCATCTTTTCGCAGGCCTTGTTCCAGCTCTGGATCGTGCCGGCCGCATCGACAACGAAGACGGCGATCGGCAGCGGGGAGACGTCCAACTCGACCTCCTTGCACGCATGGAGTGAGAAAAGCGGCGCTGACGAGGCATGATAGCGCACCGCCGTAAACGTGGCGCAAGATTGGTGCCGGGTCGATCTAGTTGACGCTGAAAAACAAACGGCCCGCACGTGGCGGGCCGCTCATCATGTCCGGAGGACGGGAATCAGGCTGCGTTCTTGGCGCAAGCGTCCCAGTTGACCAGGTTCCAGAAGCCTTCGACGTACTTGGCGCGCGCGTTGCGGTAGTCGATGTAGTAGGCGTGCTCCCACACGTCGCAGGTCAGCAGCGGCTTGTCGCCGGTCGTCAGCGGGCAGCCGGCGTTAGAGGTGTTGACGATGTCCACCGAACCGTCGGCCTTTTGCACCAGCCAGGTCCAGCCCGAACCGAAGTTGCCCAGCGCCGACTTGGTGAACTCTTCCTTGAACTTGTCGAACGAGCCCCACTTGGCGTTGATCGCGTCAGCGACCTTGCCCGTTGGCGCGCCGCCGCCGGCCGGCTTCATGCCGTTCCAGTAGAAGGTGTGGTTCCATACCTGCGCCGCATTGTTGAAGATGCCGCCGGACGATTTCTTGACGATCTCTTCCAGGGACATGTTCTCGAACTCGGTGCCCTTGATCAGGTTGTTCAGGTTGGTCACATAGGTCGCGTGGTGCTTGCCGTAGTGGTACTCGAGCGTTTCTTTGGAAATGGTCGGCGCCAGGGCGTCCATCGCGTACGGCAGGGGTGGCAGAGTATGTTCCATGTCTTGTCCTTTTGTTGATTGGAAACGCGTTGATAATACTGAAACGACGCTTATTGTAAAACGGATGCCGCTTCGTTGCTGATTTGTTCTCGCCGGCTATTCGAGCAGTCCCTGCACGCTGGCCACGCCCACTTCGGCGCTGCCTTCGGCCAGGCGTACGGTGAGCTTGTCGTTGACCCTGATCGCATACGGCGAGCGCAACACCTTGCCGGCGCCGTCGCGCACGATGGCGTAGCCGCGCTCGAGCGTGCGCTGCGGATTGAGCAGCTCGAGCTGCGCCGCCAGCGCGCCCAGCGCATGGCGCCGCGCCCCGAGCTGGCTGGCGAAGCTGGCGCCCAGGTGGCGCTGCTGGGAGGCGATTTCGGCGCGCCAGCCGCGCACGTCGGGACGGTGGCGCGACCAGCGCGCGCGCAGCTGTTCCAGCGTAAAGCTGTGGCGGTTGACCGGCGCGCGCACCGCATGCGTCATCGCGGTGGACAGCGCCAGCAGCTGCAGGCGCTGGTGGCCGATCCGCGCCGACGGGCTCTGCAGCCGGCGCGCCCAGTTGTCCAGGTTCAGGTTCGCTTCCGACAGGGTGCGCCGCATCGCGCGCTTGAGGTCGATGCAGTCGGCCGACAGCGAGGCCATCCAGTCGGCGCGCGGCGTGGCCGCCAGTTCGGCCGCCGCGGTGGGCGTCGCCGCTCGCACGTCGGCGGCGAAGTCGGCGATGGTGAAGTCGGTCTCGTGGCCCACGCCGGCGATCACCGGCATGCTGCAGGCGGCGATCGCGCGCGCGACGATTTCTTCGTTGAAGCTCCACAGGTCTTCGATCGAGCCGCCGCCGCGGCACACCAGCAGCACGTCCACCTCGGCGCGGCGCGAGGCGCTGTGGATCGCGTCGGCAATCCGCTCGGCCGCGCCCTGGCCCTGCACCGGGCTCGGGTAGAGCACGATGCGCACGTGGGGGGCGCGCCGTCGCAGCGCGCTGAGTATGTCGCGCAGCGCCGCCGCCTGCGGGCTGGTGACGATGCCCACACTGCGTGTAAACAGCGGAAGAGGGCGCTTGCGCTCCTCGTCGAACAAGCCTTGCGCGCCCAGCTTTTCCTTGAGCCGCAGGAAAGCCTCGAACAGGGCGCCCACGCCGGCGCGCCGGATCGCTTCCACGTTGATCTGGTAGTCGCCGCGCGCGCCGTACAGCGTGACGAGCGCGCGCACCTCGACCTTGTCGCCCTCGCGCGGAATGAAGCCGGCGTACTGGGCGCGGCCGCGGAACATCACCGCGCGCACCTGCGCCGCATCGTCCTTCAGCGTGAAATACCAGTGGCCGGAACTGGCGCGCGTGAAGTTCGAGATCTCGCCGCCGATCCAGGTCAGGGGGAAACTGCGCTCGAGCAGGCGCGCGACCTGCTGGTTCAGCGCGGTGACCGTCAGGACGGGTGGGGCGGCAACTGGGGCGTCAGGGTCGAAGAGGCTGTGCATGGGGCTGGAATCTGTCCACAAAAATTTCTGGCGGTCATGCTTATGTCACAAATTGTTCAAGACTTCAAGCATTTCTTGTCAAGTGCCTGATTTTAAAAGGGAAAACGGCATGCCTCATTTTCTCGCAGGAATGAAAAAGCCTTACGGATCAAGGACTTTGGCCACACCCCGCGCACTTGCTCACAAAGTTGTCCACATTTTCTGTGGCAAAGCGCGGCGCGCCGCTGTGGAAAACCAGCGTTTTTTGCTGCCTCTTTTTTAAGCGTCAAAAAATTTCTCAATGGAATCAACCACTTCGCATGGGGTTGAGCCCATTGCTCACAATCTTATCCACAAAAGGTGTGCAGAAAGCCGTCGGGGATTGAAATCGCTGAGCCGAACAGCATGACACAAACCGAAATTTCGTGGTTTTCTCCACAAAACGGCCGGGTGCCTTGTTTTTGCGCAAGGGAAAAATATGCATATGAATCAAGGTGATGAGAGGCGGTGGAGGTCCTTGCGCACAATCTTATCCACAAAAATTGTGCAGAACATCGCCGCAGGGGCAGGAAGCATGGCAAACTCTTCTGATTGTCGGATTTTCCCCCAAAATTCCCCGCTGCCTCGTTTTTGCGCAGTGCAAAATTTTCCTTACGAATCAACGAACTTTCCTACAGTTAAGGTTCTTGCGCACATTCTTATCCACAAAAAATGTGCAGAACGACTGGACGGCCATTCCTTCGTCCAAACTGAACGAAAACTCTCGTCCGTGGATAACTTCCGGGCGTTTGGCGGCTAGGATCCCGCCTCGGCCGCAAAAAATTGGCCGAAACGCCTTTTCGACGTTCATTTCATGCTCTGCCGTTTTTTCTCGCAGTAGGAATTTTCCTATATAAATCAAGGAGCTTTCCTAGTGTCAAAGTTCTTGCGCACAATCTTATCCACAAAAAATGTGCAGAAAGGTGGACAAGTGCGCCGACCGAACGATCTCACCTCAATCGCCCCGAATCGCCTGATGTTCCGACCCGTTCCGGGCGTCCAACGGAGCAAAACATCCCGTCTTAGGGGCATTTTGACGATGATTTCTCACGCTGCCTGATTTTTGCGCATGGGTAATTTATTCTTTAAAATCAACGGTCTTTCCTAGAGTCAAATTCCTTGCGCACAATGTTGTCCACAGAAGATGTGCAGAACTGTGCAACATCTGAGTGTTTCCACAGATCAATGCAATGGGGTCAGGTCCGCAGGACCAGACCCCGATGCTGCCGGCGCCGCGTCACGAAGTCCGGGGTCTGGTCCTGCGGACCTGACCCCATTTTGCATCGAGCCCCTCAGGCCGGGGTCTGGTCCTGCGGACCTGACCCCATCTTTATCAACAGCGCTACAGCTGCCCACCGTTTTCACTGGCCCGGCACGGAAACGACGGACAAAGCATCGGTGCCGGACGAGAAAGGGGCGCTAAAAGTTGGCCCTGGGACGTTTTTCTTCAACAATCCTCCACCTGCCTCGTTTTTGCGCAGCAAGATTTTTCCCTTAAGAATCAACGCTCTTTCCCATAGTCAAATTCCTTGCGCACAATCTTATCCACAGAAGATGTGCAGAACTATACTTGCCGTTCAGCTGGCAACAAGTTACATTGCCGCATTCACCAGTTTGTCGTTCCACCTTATTCTCAGGAGTTCCTTTGCTCGCCATTCTTCAAGCTGCAGGCTGGCCAATCTGGCTGTTGCTGATTGCCTCCGTCGTCGCCCTGGCCCTGATTTTCGAGCGCCTGATTTACCTGCGCCGCGCCAAGATCCTGCCGAAGCAGCTGCTCGCCGAGGTCATCCGCGTGTATCACAACGGCCAGATCACGCCCGACATCATCGACAAGCTCGAGCACAGCTCGCCGCTGGGCGCCGTGCTGGCCGCCGCGCTGCGCAACATCGACGCCCCGCGCGACGTGATGAAGGAATCGATCGAGGAGGCCGGCCGCGGCGTGGCCCACGTGCTCGAGCGCTTCCTGACCACCCTCGGCACCATCGCCTCGCTGGCGCCGCTGATGGGCCTGTTCGGCACCGTGGTCGGCATGATCGAAATTTTTGGCGCGCAAAATTCTTCCGGCACCAACCCGGCCCAGCTCGCGCACGGCATTTCTGTGGCGCTGTATAACACCGGCTTCGGTCTGGCCATCGCGATGCCGGCCCTGGTGTTCTACCGTCACTTCCGCGCGCTGGTCGATTCCTTCATCATCGACATGGAACTGCAGGCGGTGAAATTCGTCGACGTCGTCCACGGTGCCCGCAAATGATCGATTTCCGGCGCGGCCGCAAACGCGAGGATCCGGAAATTAACCTGATCCCGTTCATCGACGTGCTGCTGGTGGTGCTGATCTTCCTGATGGTCACCACCACCTACAGCAAGTTCACCGAACTGCAGATCACGCTGCCGACCGCCGACGCCGAGAAGGCGCTCGACCGGCCGTTTGAAATCAACGTGACCGTCGACGCCAAGGGCAACTACACGGTCAACAACCAGCCGGTGTCGTTCCACACGGTGGCCGGCCTGGCCGACGACCTGAAGGCCGCCGCGAAAGCCGGTGCGCCGAACGCGACCGCGGCCAACAGCCCGGTGGTGATCGTCAACGCCGACCAGTTCGCGATGCACCAAATGGTCATCAACGTGCTCGAGGCGGCGCGCATCGCCGGCTACGACAAGCTGACCTTCGCGGCCCAGACCGCCGGCAAGAAGTAAGGCCACGCGGGCGAACCGGTTTCGCCCGCCCGCGCATGTCCGCATCCAATCCTTCCCTCGAAGCCATCCTCACCCGCGCCTGGCTGCGCCGCGGCCCGCTGGCCTGCGCGCTGTGGCCGCTGTCGCTGGTCTTTCGCGCGCTCTCGGGCCTGCGCGTGCTGCTGTTTCGCGCCGGCGTCCTCAAGTCGCACAGGCTGCCCGTGCCGGTGGTCGTGGTCGGCAACATCTTCATCGGCGGCACCGGCAAGACGCCGCTGACGATCTGGCTGGCCGAGGTCCTGCGCGCGGCCGGCTTCACGCCCGGGATCATCTCGCGCGGCCACGGGGGCGACGGCAGCGTGCCGCGCGAAGTCACGCTCGATGCGCTGGCCGGCGAGGTCGGCGACGAACCCTTGCTGATCGCGCGCCGCAGCGGCTGCCCGGTGATGGTTGGGCGCGACCGGCCGCAGGCGGGCAGGGCGCTGCTGGCGGCGCACCCGAACGTGAACGTCATCATCAGCGACGACGGCCTGCAGCATTACGCCTTGCATCGCGACGTGGAAATCGTGCTGTTCGACGGCCGCGGCGCCGGCAACGGCTGGCTGCTGCCGGCCGGTCCGCTGCGCGAGCCGGTGTCGCGCCGGCGCGACTTCACCGTGGTCAACGCGCCGCAGATGCCAGGCAACGTCGGCGGCCGGCCGTTTCGCATGCAGCTGGCCGGCAGGTTCGCCGAGCGCCTGGCGCAGCCGGCCGAACGCGTCGCGCTGACCGCGCTGGCCGGCAGGCGCATTGTCGCCGCGGCCGGCATCGGGAACCCGGGCCGCTTCTTCGCGATGCTGCGCGCCGAAGGCCTGGACTTCGCCGAGCTGCCGCTGCCGGACCACCACGACTTCCTCGACCAGCGGTTCGCGCGGGTCGACGCCGACATCATCCTGATCACCGAGAAGGATGCAGTAAAATGTAGGCAAATTGAAAATCTCAGCAACGACCCGAGACTGTGGGTCGTTCCGGTGACGGCGCAATTAGACGCCGCGCTGGCCGAACAAATTGTGGAGAAATGTCGTGGATGCTCGACTGCTTGATATCCTGGTCTGCCCGCTGTGCAAGGGACCGCTCGAATATGACAAAAAGGCGCAGGAACTGATCTGCAAGGGTGACCGCCTGGCCTACCCGATCCGCGACGGCATTCCGATCATGTGGGCCGACGAGGCGCGCAAGGTCGAACCGGCGTGACGTCGCCCGGCGTGAAGTTTACCGTCATCATCCCGGCGCGCCTGGCCTCGACCCGGCTGCCGAACAAGCCGCTCGCCGACCTGGGCGGCAAGCCGATGGTGGTGCGCGTGGCCGAACGGGCCGCCGAATCGGGCGCGTCGCGCATCATCGTCGCCACCGACCACGCCGACATCGCAGCCGCCTGCGCGGCGCATGGCGTCGAAGTGTGCATGACGCGCGCCGACCATCCGTCCGGCACCGACCGCATCGCCGAGGTGGCGCGGGCGCTGAACCTGGCGCCGGACGAAGTGGTGGTCAACCTGCAGGGCGACGAGCCGCTGATCGATCCTTCGCTGCTGACCGCCTGCGCCAGCCGCATCTCGGCCGACGTGCCGATGGCCACGTGCGCCCATCCGATCGGCGAGGCCGCCGACGTATTCAACCCCAACGTGGTGAAGGTGGTGCTGGACAAGGCCGGCCGCGCGCTGTACTTCTCCCGCGCGGCCATCCCGTGGCACCGCGACGGCTTCGCGCAGTCGCAGCAGGCGCTCCCAAGCGGCTACGCGCCGCTGCGCCACATCGGCCTGTATGCCTACAGCAACGCCTTCCTGCAACTGTATCCCGGGCTCGATCCGGCTCCGCTGGAAGCGGTCGAAGCGCTCGAGCAGTTGCGCGTCCTGTGGCACGGCTATCCGATCGCCGTGCACATCACCGATGCCGCGCCGGCCGCCGGGGTCGATACCCCGGACGACCTGGAACGCGTGCGCCGCCATTACCCCGGCTGACCACAGCCAACAAAAATAAATAACCGGCAATTTTGATATTGGCGTTGACGATGACTTTTGTGGTAAGTTTCGTTCCAAGGTAGTCAGATATGCATCAACGCTTCGGTGCCACCAAAAAATTATTCAACATCTGTTTTAGGACTTGTTCATGCGTCTCATACTGTTAGGTGCACCCGGCGCCGGCAAAGGCACTCAGGCTAACTTCATCAAGGAAAAGTACGGCATTCCCCAGATTTCCACCGGCGACATGCTGCGCGCGGCCATCAAGGCCGGCACGGAGCTGGGCATGGCCGCGAAAAAGGTCATGGACGCGGGCGGCCTGGTGTCGGACGACATCATGATCGGCCTGGTCAAGGACCGCCTGCAGGATGCGGACTGCGCCAACGGCTACCTGTTCGACGGCTTCCCGCGCACCATCGCGCAGGCCGACGCGATGAAAGACGCCGGCATCAATGTCGACTACGTGCTCGAAATCGACGTGCCGGACGAATTGATCGTCGAGCGCATGAGCGGGCGCTGGTCGCATCCGGGCTCGGGCCGCGTGTACCACACCAAATTCAATCCGCCAAAAACGGAAGGCGTCGACGACGTCACCGGCGAACCGCTGATCCAGCGCGACGACGACAAGGCCGAGACGGTCATGAAGCGCCTGGCGGTCTACCACGCCCAGACCGAAGTGCTGCTCGGCTACTACAACAACTGGTCGCAGTCCGGCCTGCCGGGCGCGCCGAAATACCGCCGCATTTCCGGTGTCGGACCTGTCGAGCAAATCCGTGACGCCGCCTTCGCGGCGCTGACGGACTAAAGCCAACAAAACCAGCGGACTTCGTGTCCGCTATTTTTTTGGCCGCTGCAGATGGATTGGCCAGGGTTTGCCGCCCTCGCACCAGGTTTTGGATTCAAGGTTTAGCAGTACGCAGTAAGGTTGGCCGCTCTTTCCGGGCGGGCTGTCGAAGTGTGTTTTTGTGTTACTTGATAAGAAAACTAAGGGGACGAAATGGTAGCAAATCCACTGATTTATGCAGTCGTATGTGGTGTCATCGCAGTAGTGTACGGATTGTGGTCGCGCAGCTGGATCCTGCGGCAGGATGCCGGCAACGCGCGCATGCAGGAGATCGCCCAGGCGATCCAGGAAGGGGCCGCGGCATACCTCGCGCGCCAGTATCGCACCATCGCGATCGTCGGCGTGGCGCTGTTCATCGCCATCTTCGTCCTCCTCGGATGGCAGACGGCATTCGGATTTCTGATCGGCGCGGTGCTCTCGGGCGCCTGCGGCTTCATTGGCATGAACGTGTCGGTGCGGGCCAACGTGCGCACCGCGCAGGCGGCCACGCGCAGCATGAACGACGCGCTCGACGTGGCCTTCAAGGGCGGCGCCATCACCGGCCTGCTGGTGGTCGGCCTGGGCCTGCTGGGCGTGAGCCTGTTCTACTGGATGCTGACCGCGCAGGCGGCCGGCAGCGCGCTGTCCGCGCATGACATCATCAAGCCGCTGATCGGCCTGGCGTTCGGCGCCTCGCTGATCTCGATCTTCGCGCGTCTTGGCGGCGGCATTTTCACCAAGGGCGCCGACGTCGGCGCCGACCTGGTGGGAAAAGTCGAAGCGGGCATTCCCGAGGACGACCCGCGCAATCCGGCGGTGATCGCCGATAACGTGGGCGACAACGTCGGCGACTGCGCCGGCATGGCCGCCGACCTGTTCGAGACCTACGTGGTCACGCTGATCGCCACCATGCTGCTGGGCGCCTTGACGTTTATGGGCGCCGACACGGGCACCGCCATGCTCTATCCGCTGCTGCTCGGCGCCGTGTCGATCATCGGCTCCATCGTCGGCTGCGCGTTGGTCAAGGCCAAGCCGGGCAAGAAAATCATGTCGGCGCTGTACACCGGCTTGTGGTGGGCTGCCGGCCTGTCGCTGATTGGTTTCGCCGCCGTTACCTGGTACATGTGGGCTCCCGACATGCGCATGAAGATGATGGGCTGCGCGCTGGTCGGCATCGTCCTCACCGGCCTGATGGTCTACATCACCGAGTACTACACCGGCACCGATTTCCATCCGGTGCGCCACATCGCCGAAGCATCGACCACCGGCCACGGCACCAACATCATCGCCGGCCTGGGCGTGTCGATGAAGTCGACCGCGTATCCGGTGCTGGCGGTGTGCGCCGCGATCCTCGCGTCCTACCAGATGGGCCAGTTGTACGGCATCGCGATTGCCGCCACCTCGATGCTGTCGATGGCCGGCATCATCGTCGCGCTCGACGCCTACGGTCCGATCACCGACAACGCCGGCGGCATCGCCGAGATGTCGCACATGCCCGACTCGGTGCGCGCGATCACCGATCCGCTCGACGCGGTCGGCAACACCACCAAGGCCGTCACCAAGGGTTATGCGATCGGATCGGCCGGCCTGGCCGCGCTGGTGCTGTTCGCCGATTACACGCACGCGCTGGAGTCGGCCGGCCACGTCGTCTCGTTCGAACTAGCCAACCCGATGGTCATCGTCGGCCTGTTCATCGGCGGTCTGATTCCTTACCTGTTCGGCGCGATGGCGATGGAAGCGGTGGGGCGCGCGGCCGGCGCCGTGGTGGTGGAAGTGCGCCGCCAGTTCCGCGACATCAAGGGCATCATGGACGGCAGCGGCAAGCCGGAGTACGACAAGGCGGTGGACATGCTGACCGCGTCGGCGATCAAGGAAATGATCATCCCGTCGCTGCTGCCGGTGCTGGTGCCGATCGTGGTCGGCATGCTGCTCGGACCGATGGCGCTGGGCGGCCTGCTGATGGGCACCATCATCACCGGCCTGTTCGTCGCGATCTCGATGACGACCGGCGGCGGTGCGTGGGACAACGCCAAGAAGTACATCGAAGACGGCAATTTCGGCGGCAAGGGCTCCGAGGCGCACAAGGCCGCGGTGACCGGCGACACGGTGGGCGACCCGTACAAGGATACGGCAGGTCCTGCGGTGAACCCGCTGATCAAGATCATCAACATCGTCGCGCTGCTGCTGGTGCCGCTGCTGCCGGCGACTGGCTGGATTGCGGTGACGGCGCCTGCGGCCGCGGTGCATGCGCCGGCCGTGGCGCCAGCGCCTGTCGTCGCGCCAATGGCGATGCCGACCAGCGAGACGGCCGAGCCGAAGCCGCTGGCGCCTGAAGTCGCGCCGGCGACGGATCCGACGAAGCCGATGCCGAAGAGCGAGACGGAGGAGCCGAAGCCGCTGAAGTAATTGAAGTCGGGTCAGGCCCGCCGGGCCTGACCCCGCAATTCTAGCCGCAGCCTGAATCGACGCTGCGGCGATTCGGCAGCCAGCATCAAAACCGGGGTCAGGTCCAGCGGACTGTTTTGTAGGGAGACATGGGTAACACTTTGTCGGGGGACATAGGTAACACTTTTATCATCATCGTACTTTCCGATAAATGTGGAGCGTACGATGCCTTGGATGGAGTGTTCTCAGATGTCCTCACGGCTTGAATTTGTGCGGTTGGCCCAAGCTCACGACGCCAATATCTCAGCGCTTTGTACGGCGTTCGGCATAAGCAGGAAGACTGGCTACAAATGGCTGCAGCGCCATGAATTAGGCGGCGTCGATGGTTTGGCAAACCGTTCACGCCGTCCTTCCAACTCGCCAGGGCGAAGCAGCAGAGATGTTGAAGCGACGATCGTCGACCTGCATCGTGCGTATCCTTGCTGGGGGGCGCGTAAACTGAAGGCGCTTCTGCCAGACGGGTTTCCCGACCTTCACCACTCCACGATTGATTCCATCCTTCGGCGCAATGGCTGCGAGTTGGTCCCTTTGACCAACCCTGGCAAGCTTGCGTTGAGCAGGTTTGAACACGAAGCGCCGAACCTGCTTTGGCAAATGGACTTCAAAGGTCATTTCCCGCTCACTGACGCTGCTGCCAGACGCTGTCACCCGTTGACCGTTCTCGACGACCATTCGCGCTTTAATATCTGCCTGATCGCCTGTTCCGCAGAGTCTGGCGAGCAGGTACAGACTGCCTTGATCCAGGCATTCAGGAAGTATGGCTTACCTCAGCGGATCACCTGCGATAACGGTCCGCCGTGGGGAACTGCCGGACGCGGGACTGTGTCGGCCCTGGAGGCCTGGATGATACGACTCGGTGTTCGCGTCGGCCACAGCACGCCATACCATCCGCAAACGCAAGGCAAGGACGAGCGGTTTCACCGCACCTTAAAGCGCGAATTGTTGGAGCGCTACGGGTTCAACTCGATTGAGCTTTGCCAAGCCAGTTTTGATCGCTGGCGCGACGAGTACAACCTTATTCGGCCCCACCAAGCCTTAGGGCAATGTCCCCCCGTTTCCCGGTATTCGGTCAGCGGCCGCGCCTATCCGGAGTCATTGCCCACGATTGAGTACGAACCCGAAGACGAGGTGCGCATGGTGCGGCGCACCGGCCGGATCAAATACAACAGCGACGAACACTTTATCGGCGAGGGATTGAAAGGACAGCCCGTGGCGGTGCGTCAGTCCGCTATTGATGGAGTCATGGACGTCTTCTACTGCAGCCAGAAAATTCGCACGCTCGACCTTAGAAAAACCGCCTAAAATCGAACTTCATGTGTAACCCATGTCCCCCGACAAAGTGTTACCCATGTCCCCCGGCCATACACGGACCTGACCCCACTTTTACGCTTGAACTGAGACTGTCGTGAATATACAATGTCTCTACATTGGAGGCACTTCATGGAACTCTCGATCCAAAAATGGGGAAATAGCGCGGCGGTCCGACTCCCATCTGCCTTGCTGACGCAGATAGGTGTATCGCTTGGCGATAAACTGGTCGTCGATGTGAAACCGGACGGCATGATGCTGCGCCCTGCGCGCAAGAGCTATGCACTGTCCGACTTGATGGCGCAGTGCGATCTGACCGCGGAACCGCCTGCGGATCTGGCGGAGTGGGATGCAATCGAGCGGGTAGGCCACGAAGCATGGTGAGGCGCCAGGGCTTCAATCGGGGTGACATCGTTCGGGTGAACCTGAATCCGACCTTCGGGCATGAACAGCAAGGCGACTTTCGCCCGGTACTGGTGCTCTCTCCCGCGGCCTTCAACCTGATGGGAGTGGCGTTGGTTGCTCCGATTACGCAAGGAGGCGATTTCGCCCGCTATGCCGGCTTCGCGGTGCCATTGTCCGGTTCCGGCACCGAGACGCAGGGAGTGGCATTGGTTAATATGGTGCGCACCCTGGACCTCGCGGCGCGGCACGGGAAGAAGATCGAGGTCGCGCCGGAATTTGTCGTTGAAGATGCCTTGGCGCGCTTGCGCGCAATACTTGAATAGCTGGATCGCGTTTCAAATCGCCGCGGCGATCGCCTTGCCCACATCGGTGGTGCTGGCCGTCCCGCCCATATTCGGCGTCCGCGGCCCCTCCACCAGGCATTTCTCCAGCGCCCGCACGATCGCATCATGCGCTTCCGTGTGGCCCAAAAAATCCAGCATCATCGCGCCCGACCAGATCATCGCGATCGGATTGGCGATGTTCTTGCCGTAGATGTCAGGCGCCGATCCGTGCACCGGCTCGAACAGCGACGGAAATTTGCGCTCCGGGTTCAAACTGGCCGACGGCGCGATGCCGATCGTGCCCGTGCACGCCGGCCCCAGGTCCGACAAGATATCGCCGAACAGGTTCGACGCCACCACCACGTCGAAGCGCTCCGGCGACAGCACGAAGCGCGCGCACAGGATATCGATGTGGTACTTGTCCCAGCGGACGTCCGGGTAGAAAAGCGCCATCGTCTCCACGCGCTCGTCCCAGTACGGCATCGAGATGGAGATGCCGTTCGACTTGGTGGCCGACGTCAGGTGCTTCTTCGGCCGGCGCTGCGCCAGCTCGAACGCGTACTTCAGGATGCGGTCGGTGCCGTGGCGGCTGAACACGGCCTGCTGCATCACCACTTCGCGCTCGGTGCCTTCGAAGCTGCGCCCGCCGACGGCCGAATATTCGCCCTCGGTGTTTTCGCGCACCACGTAGAAATCGATGTCGCCCGGCTTCTTGTTGGCCAGCGGGCAGGGCACGCCGGGCATCAGGCGCACCGGGCGCAGGTTCACGTACTGGTCGAACTCGCGCCGGAATTTGATCAGCGAACCCCACAGCGACACGTGGTCCGGCACCTTTTGTGGCCAGCCGACCGCGCCGAACATGATCGCGTCGAATCCCGACAGCTGGGCGAACCAGTCGTCCGGCATCATCTGGCCATACTCCTCGAAGTAGTCGCAGTTGGCCCACTCGAAGGTGGTGAATTCGAGGCCGATGCCGAAACGCTCCGCCGCCGCCTGCACCGCGCGCAGGCCTTCGGGCATGACTTCCTTGCCGATGCCGTCGCCGGCCAGTACCGCGATGCGGTGGGTCTTCATGCGCTTCCTTTCGAGAGTGACCTTTAATTATGCAACAAATCGCATAATCGCCGACACCAGCGACATTTCGTCCGACTCCCCCGAGTGGCGCTCGCCGTTGACGAAGAAGGCCGGCGTTTCGACCACGCCGAGGTGAGTGCCGCCGGCCGCGACCTGCTCGATGCGGTCCATGAAGCGCCGGCTCGCCAGGTCCAGCTGCAGCATGTCGACATCGAGCCCGAGGCGCGCGCCGAGCACCGGGATCAGCGCCGGCTCGAATCGCTCCTGCAGCGCGAACAGCGCGTCGTGCATGTCCCAGAAGCGGCCCTGCGCCGCCGCCGCTTCCGCTGCTTCGGCCGCCACTTCGGCGTAAGGGTGCTTGCCGGTCAGCGGGAACGGCCGGAACACGAAGCACAGCTGGCTGCCCAGCCGGTGCTGCAGGTCCTTCACCGCCGCGTGCGCCTGTTTGCTGAACGGGCACTGGTAATCGCCGTATTCGACCAATACGATGCCGGCGTCCTTGCTGCCCTGCATGTGGTCGTCGTGATGAATCGAAACTGTCGGACTCATGTTGTGCCTCCCTTGAAGTCGCGCCTTCGTTGCGTATACTTTAAGCCCGAACCCGCCATTTTTGGAGGTTTATCATGACACGCAAATACATCGACTGCCGCGAGGTTCCCAGCGAGTCGAAGTGCTCGGTGACAATCGCCGCCGACACCGAGAAAGAGCTGATGGATGTGGCGGTCCAGCACGCCGTCAGCGTACACGGCCACCAGGACACGCCGGAATTTCGCCAGGCGCTCACCAAGGCGATCCACACCGGCACGCCGCCGGCCTAGCTGCTCAGAACACGCACATCCTGTCGGCCGCCGCGCGCAGTTCGGCGCGAAAGTCCGGATGGGCGATGGCGATCAGTTCGCGCGCGCGCTGGCGGGCTGATTTGCCGCGCAGCTGAGCCACGCCGAACTCAGTCACCACGTAGTTGACGTCGTTCTTGCTGGTGGTGGCGTGGGTGCCGGGCGTGAGCATGGGGACGATGCGCGAGACGGCGCCGTCCTTGGCGGTCGACGGCAGCACGATGAAGGACTGGCCGCCGCGCGAGCGGTTGGCCGCCCGCACGAAATCGACCTGGCCGCCGGTGCCGGAGTAGGGCAGGTGGGCGATGCTCTCTGAGCCGCACTGGCCCAGCAGGTCGACCTGCAGGCTGGCGTTGATCGACACCAGCTTGTCGTTCAGCCCAGCGTTGTAGGGATCGTTGGTGAAGTTCGACGGATGCATCTCGAGCATCGGGTTGTGGTGCATGAACTGGTAAAGCTTGCGCGAACCGAGCGCGAAGGTCGCCACCATCTTCCCGGGCAGCAGCGTCTTCTTGCGGTTCGTCACCGCGCCCGCCTCGATCAGGGTCAGGATGCCGTCGCCGATCATCTCGGTGTGCACGCCGAGGTCGCGCTTGGCGGTCAGCTGCATCACCACCGCGTCCGGAATGCCGCCGTAGCCGATCTGCAGCGTCGAGCCGTCCTCGATCATGTCCGCCACATACTTGCCGATCGGCTCCTGCACCGCGCCAATCTTTGGCAGTCCCACCTCGAGGATCGGCTCATCGTTCTCGACCAGTGCATGCACCTGGGACACATGCACGTGGCACTGGCCGTGCGCGAACGGCACGTTGGGATTGACCTCCAACACCACCGCGCGCGCTTTTGCGATCGCCGCCATCGTGTAGTCGGTGCCGAGGCTGACGGAAAAGAAGCCCTGCTCGTTCATGCTCGACGCCATCGCGAACACCACATCGGCGGGCATGAGGCCGCGCTCGATCAGGATCGGAATCTCTGAGAAATAATTCGGGATGAAATCGCACCAGCCGGCCTGGCCGCCAGCGCGCGAAGCGCCGCCGAAAAACAGCGCGGCATGGCGCACGTGGTGGGCCGTTTCGCTGTCGAAATAGCCGAACTTGCGCATCGCCAGGATCTGCGCGACCTTGATGTCGTTGAAGCGGCAACGCTGCTCGGACAGCGCGGTGAGCAGGGTGGGCGGCTCGCCCACGCCGGTCGGCACGATGATCATGTCGCCGTCGCGCAGCAGGTCGAGCGCGTCGGCCGCGCCCATGCGTTTGCTCTGGTACAGCTGGTGTGCCGTTTGCATCGCCGTCTCCTCGTTATGGGGAAATACTAACGCAGGAAACTGACCCCGGGCTTACTCGGCGGCCGGGGTCTGGTCCCGCGGACCTGACCCCATTTTGACGTTGCGGGTGCGCGCCATTTCCCCCAAAAGTGCTAATGTTGGAATCATGAACACCCTGAAGCCCGCCCTGATCGCCTTGCTGATCGCTTGCACCTGCGCCTATGCGCAACAGGAGCCCGCGCCCGCGCCAGAGCGCTCTGCCGTCCCCGAGGTCAAGCCGCCGCCCAAGCGCAAGCCGCTCAAGCGCCGCTCGGTTCAGCAGGTGATCGAGCCGACCCCGCGCATCGTGACCGAACCCTATCGCCCCGTCCTCGAAGTCCGGCCCTCCGCACCATTGTCGCAGCCCATCCCCGGCCCGGTGCGCATGAACAGCTGCGACGGCGCCGGCTGCACCGACACCAACGGCAACCGCTTCAACGGCGGCATCGGCACCACCCTGATCGGCCCGCAGGGCCAGCTGTGCAACAAGGGCCTGGTGAACGCCCAGTGCTTTTAGTCGCTGTCCGGCGCAAAGTTCGCTACAATCCTGCAGGTTGACGTTTACGTAAACGTTAAATCGAACATTCAGGGGAAATCCATGCAAATTCAGGACAATGTCTTCATCATCACCGGTGGTGCATCCGGCCTCGGCGCCGCGACCGCGCGCATGATCGTCGAAGCCGGCGGCAAGGTCGTGCTGGCCGACGTGCAGGTCGAAGCCGGCACCGCGCTGGCCGCCGAACTCAAGGGCCGCTTCGTCAAGTGCGACGTCACCTCCGAAGCCGATGGCATGGCGGTCGTCGCCGCGGCGCAGGAAATGGGCACGCTGCGCGGCCTGGTCAACTGCGCCGGCGTCGCGCCTGCTGTGAAGACCGTCGGCAAGGACGGCGCGCATCCGCTGGACGTTTTCCAGCGCACCGTCAACATCAACCTGGTCGGCACCTTCAACATGGCGCGCCTGGCGGCGGACGCAATGGGCAAGACCGAAGCAGGCGAGTCGGGCGAGCGCGGCATCATCATCAACACCGCGTCGGTCGCGGCCTACGACGGCCAGATCGGCCAGGCGGCCTACGGCTCGTCGAAGGCGGCGGTGGTCGGCCTGACCCTGCCGATGGCGCGCGACCTGGCGCGCAGCGGCATCCGCGTGATGACCATCGCGCCGGGCATCTTCGAGACGCCGATGCTGATGGGGATGCCGGAAGAAGTGCGCGACGCGCTGGGCAAGATGGTGCCGTTCCCGCCGCGCCTGGGCCGTCCGAACGAGTACGCCCACCTGGCGCGCACGATCATCGAAAACACCATGCTCAATGGCGAAACGATCCGCCTGGACGGCGCGATCCGCATGCAGCCGAAGTAAACGTTTGCACAATTTGATGTAGGATGCCAACAGCTGGGGTCAGGTCCGATGGATCTGGCCCCGATTTTTTACAGCCGCTGTTGGAGATTCGATGATTACTTTGAGGACGCTGGCCCTTGCGGCCGCGCTGACGGGCGCTTTTGCCCACCTGCCCGCGCGGGCGCAGACCACGCAGGAGGCGCCGGAAGTCGCCACCGCCTTCCAGGACAAGACCGGCTGGGCCGCGAAGAAGTACATGGTGGCCGCGGCCAATCCGCTGGCCGTGGACGCCGGCTACCAGATGCTCAAAAAAGGCGGCACCGCCATCGACGCGGCGATCGCGACCCAGATGGTGCTCACGCTGGTCGAGCCGCAATCGTCGGGCATCGGCGGCGGCGCCTTCCTGATGTACTACGACGGCAAGCACGTACAAGCCTTCGACGGCCGCGAGACCGCGCCGGCCACGGCCGACGAACACCTGTTCCAGAATCCCGACGGCACGCCGCTGTCGCGCGTGGCCGGCGTGGTGGGCGGACGCTCTGTCGGCGCGCCCGGCGTGCTGCGCATGCTCGAACTGGCGCACAAGCAGCACGGCAAGCTGCCGTGGAAAACGCTGTTCGAGCCGGCCATCCGCCTGGCCGAACACGGCTTCGCGGTCAGCCAGCGCCTGAACGGCCTGCTGATGTTCGACCAGCACATCCGCAAGGACCCGGTGGCCGCGAAGTATTTCTACGACGCCGAGATGAACCCGCGTCCGATCGGCTACATCCTCAGGAACCCGGCGCTGGCGAAGACCATGCGCGAGATCGCCCAGGGCGGGGCCAATGTTTTCTACACCGGCCACATCGCGCGCGACATCGCGGCCAAGGTGGCGGCCCATCCGACCAATCCCGGCAAGCTGACGGCGAGCGACATCGCCGGCTACCAGCCCAAACTGCGCACGCCGGTGTGCAGCGACTACCGCGCGTGGACCGTGTGCGGCATGCCGCCGCCGTCGTCAGGCGGCATCGCCGTGGCGCAGATGCTCGGCATTCTCGAAACGCGCGACATGCGCGCGCTGGCGCCGGCGGCCGGCGAAGTGCCTGGCGCCGAGGCGCTGCACCTGTTCACCGAAGCGGGGCGACTGGCCTACGCGGACCGCAACCGCTACGCCGCCGACACCGATTTCGTGCCGCTGCCGGGCCGCGGCGTGCCAGGCCTGATCGACAAGAACTACCTGGCCCAGCGCGCCATGCTGATCGGCGAAAAGTCGATGGGCGTCGCGCCCGCCGGCCGTCCGCCCGGCATGGACGTGGCGTGGGGCGCCGACACCGCGATCGACAATCCGTCCACCTCGCACCTGGTGGTGGTGGACAGCCACGGCGCCGGCCTGTCGATGACGACCACGGTGGAAGATCTGTTCGGCTCGCGCCAGATGGTCGATGGCTTCATCCTGAACAACCAGCTGACCGACTTCTCGTTCGACTCGGTGGACAAGGACGGCCCGATCGCCAACCGGGTCCAGGCCGGCAAGCGGCCGCGCAGCGCCATGTCGCCGACCATCGTGTTCGACAAGGGCACGGGCAAGCTGGTGCTGGCGGTCGGCTCGCCGGGCGGGCCGGCGATCATCAACTACGTCGCCAAGGTGCTGGTGGGGACGCTGGACTGGAACCTGAACGTGCAGCAGGCCATCGCGCTGCCCAACTTCGGCAGCAAGAACGGCCCGACCGAACTGGAAGAGCGGCGCTTCCCCGCGGCGACCATCGACGCGCTCAAGGCGCGCGGGCACACGGTGCGCCTGACCGAGCAGAACTCCGGGCTGCACGGCATCCAGCGCCTGTCGATCCACGGGCAGGATTTCTGGTTCGGCGGCGCCGATCCGCGCCGCGAAGGCGTGGCCAAAGGCGACTGACTTCCTTTGGCTGTCGTTCCTGCGCAGGCAGGAACCCATGCTGAGCAACGCGAAGTCGGTATAGGTTCCTGCCAAGGGGGGCGCCGAGCCCAGGAACGACAAGCGGAAAAACGTGTCCCCGGTTTTGTAACTTTTGCTAGCCGGGCAACCCCACTCCCTGCTAATCTTGCAGCATGGGAATACAAGAAAAAACCGGACTCATTCTGACCGGGGGAGGGGCGCGCGCCGCTTACCAGGTGGGCGTGCTCCAGGCGATTTCCCAACTATTGTGGGAACAGGGCTGGTCACCGGCGCGCAATCCGTTCGACATCATTTGCGGCACCTCCGCCGGCGCGATCAACGCCACCGCGCTGGCCTGCCGCGCCGACAATTTCGGCGAGGGCGTCCAGGCGCTGCTCGACGTATGGGAAAACTTCACCGCCGAACAGGTCTACCGCGCCGATTCGATCGGCGTACTGCGCTCGGGCGCGCGCTGGCTGTCGCTGCTGTCATTCGGCTGGCTGCTGCGCAAATGGCGCGCGGCGCCTCCCAGTTCGCTGCTCGACAACACGCCGCTGGCCGGCCTGCTGCACCGCATGCTCGACCTGCCGCGCCTCGACGCCGCGCTGTCCGAAGGGCTGCTGCACGCGGTCGCCGTCACCGCCTCGTCGTACACGGTCGGCCACCACATCACCTTCTACCAGAGCGCGGTCGAGGTGGCGCCGTGGATCCGCATGCAGCGCGTGGCGATGCAGGACCAGATCGGCGTCGAGCACCTGCTGGCGTCGTCGGCGATCCCCTTCATTTTTCCGGCCGTGCCGCTGTACCTGGGCGGGCGCCAGGAATACTGCGGCGACGGTTCGATGCGCCAGCTGGCGCCGATCTCGCCGGCGATCCACCTTGGCGCCACCAGGGTGCTGGTGGTCGGCGCCGGCCGCATGAACGAGCCGGTGCGCAGCGCGCCGCAGGCTGCGCGCTATCCGAGCCTGGCGCAAATCGCCGGCCACGCGATGTCGTCGATCTTCCTCGACAGCCTGGCCGTGGACGTCGAGCGCCTGAACCGCATCAACGCCACCTTGTCGATGATGCCGCCCGAGCACCATGCGAAGACGACCCTCAAGCCGGTGGAGCTGCTGGTGATCGCGCCGTCCGAGCGCCTCGACGACATCGCCGCGCGCCACGTCGCCAGCTTGCCCGGGCCGGTGCGCGCGCTGCTGTCGGGGATCGGCGCCACCGAGGCGCGCGGCTCGGCGCTGGCGTCCTACCTGCTGTTCGAGTCGAGCTTCACGCGCGAACTGATCGAGCTGGGCAAGCGCGACACCCACGCGCGCGCGGCCGACGTGCTGGCTTTTTTCGGGGACTAGCATGACGTTTCATCCCCTCCGCCTGTGCGCCGCGCTGCTGCTGGCCTTGTCCTTGCTGTGCGCCGCCGGCGCCCATGCGGCGCCGGCGCGCAGCTTGCGCTTCGAGCAGCTGTCGGTCGAACACGGACTGGCGCAGGAATCGATCCTGGCGATCATCCAGGATGGCGACGGCTTCATGTGGTTCGGCAGCCAGTCGGGCCTGTCGCGCTTCGACGGCTACCGCGTGACCACCTATCGCAACGAGGCCGGCAATCCCGCCAGCCTGGTGAACAACTGGGTGCGCGTGCTGCACATCGACAGCGTCGGCCGGCTCTGGATCGGCACCGACGGGGGGCTCGACCGCTTCGATCCCGAGACCCAGACCTTCACCCATTACGATCCGCAGGAGCCGGTCAAGCGCGGCAACGGCAACCGCCACATCCACGCGCTGCTCGACGACGGCAAGGACGGACTGTGGATCGCCACCGCCGACGGCCTGCAGCACTTCGACATGAAGACCGGCGCCTTCAAGGTGTGGCGCCACGTCGCCGGCATGCCGCAAAGCCTGGCCGACGACAAGGTCAACGCGCTGGCGCTCGACGCCGGCGGGCGCCTGTGGATCGGCACCGACTCGGGCCTCGACAGCCTGGCTCCGGGGGCGCGCGGGTTCGAGCATCACGCCGTGGCCGGCGGCGGCGCCAAGCTCAATACCGTCTCGGCGCTGCTGGCCGACGCCAACCAGACGCTGTGGATCGGTAGCCTGGACGGGCTGGAGATGTGGAAGCCGTCGGCCGGCCCGGCCGCGCGCCGCCTGCTCGGCCCCGCGGAGGGCGTTGCGCGCAGCAAGGTGACGGTGCTGTTCCAGGACGCCGACGCCACCATCTGGGCCGGCACCCACGACGATGGACTGTACCGCTGGCTGCCGCAGCTGCGCCGCTTTGCAAACTACCGCAGCCAGCCGGGCGATGGCCACAGCCTGGCCGACAATTACGTCTCTTCGATGTTTCGCGACCGTCTCGGCACTTTCTGGGTGGGCACCTGGTACGCGGGCGTGAGCCGGGTCGACCTGGGCAGCGGCGGGTTCACCCGCATCGTCAGGCAGGCGGGCGGGCAGGGCGCGCTGTCGGACAACAAGGTGCGCGCGATCGTCGGCGACGGCGCCGGCAAGGTGTGGCTGGGCACCAACGACGGCATCGACCGCTACGATCCGGTCACCGCCACGACCGAAGTGTGGCGCCATGACCCGGACAATCCGAACAGCCTGTCGGACGCGCTGGTGAATGCATTGGCGCTCGACCGCAATGGCGTGCTGTGGGCCGGCGGGCGCTCCGGCGTCACCAGCTTCGACCCGGCCAAGGGACGCTTCACGCGCCAGTTGCTGGCGGCCGGCGACCCGGCCGGCGAAACCGTGCGCGGCATGCTGGCCGACCGCGCGGGCGTGCTGTGGATCTCGTCGCTCGGCGGCCTGCACCGGCTCGATCCGGCCACGCGCAAGGTCAGGACCTACCAGCACCACCCGGCCGACCCGGACAGCCTGGCCGACAACGTCGCGCGCACCATTCTCGAGGACCGCCGCGGACAGCTGTGGATCGGCACCTTCGACGGGCTCGACCTGCTGGACCGCGCCACCGGCAAGTTCCGCCACTTCCGCCATGATCCGGCAGACCCGGCCAGCATTAACCACGACGAGGTGCACTACCTGCTGGAGGACCACCGGGGCGACATCTGGGTCGGCACCGCGGGTGGCCTGAACAAGATGATCCAGGACCGGGGCGGGGTGAAGTTCAAGCGCTATTCTTCCGCCGACGGCCTGGCCGACGACGCGGTGGCGGCGATGCTGGAAGACGATGACGGCAACATCTGGGTCAGCTCCACCACCGGCCTGTCGCGCCTGAACCCGGCCACCGGCAAGTGGCGCACCTACAACGGCGCCGACGGCACCATCGAAGGCGCCTACTTCGACGGCTCCGCGTTCAAGTCGCGCGACGGCACGCTGTACTTCGGCGGCTTCAACGGCATCACCGCCTTCCACCCGCGCGCCATCAGCGACAACCTGATTGCGCCGCGCGCGGTGATCACCGGCTTCCAGGTATTCAACAAGCCGGTGCAGCAGGTCCATCCCGGCCTGCTGAAAGGGCCGATCGAGCACGCCTCCGAGATCACGCTCGACGCCGCCGACTCGGTGTTCTCGCTCGAATTTTCGGCGCTGCACTACGCCGCGCCGCAGCGCAACCGCTTCGCCTACCAGCTGGTCGGGTTCGACGAGAACTGGGTCGCCACCGACGCCTCCAGGCGCTTTGCGACCTACACCAACCTCGATCCGGGCACCTACACCTTCAAGGTGAAGGCGGCCAACAAGGACGGCGTCTGGAGCGCGTCCGGCGCCACGCTCTCGATCGTGATCCGGCCGCCGTTCTGGAAGACCTGGTGGTTCCGCACGATGATGGGCATGTTCGTTCTGGGCAGCGCCTACGCGGCTTTTCGCTTCCGCATGCGCGGGCTGCGGCGCCAGAAGGACCTGCTCGAACAGCAGGTGCACGCGCGCACCGCCGAAATCGGCCAGCAGAACCGCCTGCTCGAACGCCAGAAGCTCGAACTGGACATGCGCCGCGTCGAAGCCGAATCGCAGCGCGCCGAAGCCGAGCAGCGCCGCCGCGACGCCGAGCGCCAGAAGGAGGAAGTCGAGCTGCAGAAGGAGAATGTCGAACTGGCCCACCGCAACATCTCGATCCTGTCCGAGATCGGCCGCGAACTGACCGCCACGCTCGACATGGAAACGATCATGGATACGGTGTACCGCCACGTCCAGCACCTGATGGATGCGCGCATCTTCGGCATCGGCATTTACCGCGAGGACCTCGGCGTCATCGAGTTCCCGTTCGCGATCGACCAGGGCATGCGCTCGCCGCGCTACACGCGCCCGGTGGACCAGCCGAACCAGCTGGCGGTGTGGTGCCTGACGCACCGGCGCGAGGTGTTCATCAACGACATCGAGGCCGAATACGACAACTACATCGAACACCCGGCGCCCGGCCCGCTGGCCCATGTTCCCCGGGCCGACGGCAGCGCCTCCTCGGTGGCGATGTCGACGATGTACGTGCCTTTGATCGTCAAGGAGCGCGTGATGGGCGTGCTGTGCGTGCAGAGCATCGAGAAGAATGCGTACCGGCGCGTGCACCTCGACATGCTGCAGACGCTGGCCGCGCACGCCGCCGTCGCGCTGGACAATGCGCGCGCCTACCGCCAGCTCGAAGAGATGGAAAAGCGGGTGCGCCTGAACACCGACGAACTGGCGCAGGCCAACCGCGCCTTGCAGGACAACGATGAGCGCCTGCGCCTGGCCAAGCAGCGCGCCGAGGATGCGACGCGCCAGAAGTCGGAATTTTTGGCCAACATGAGCCACGAGATGCGCACCCCGCTGGCCGGCGTGATCGGCATGCTCGGCTTCGCGCTGCGCGACGCCCGGCTGCATGACGGCACCCGCGAACAGATCCTGCGCGGCCAGGCCAACGCCCAGGCGCTGCTGGCGATCATCAACGACCTGCTCGACTTCTCCAAGATCGAGGCGGGCAAGCTGACCATCGAGAACATCGACTTCGCGCTGTCGGCCACGCTGGAACACGTGGTCAGCCTGTTCGAGGAGCAGGCCGCGGCGCACAGCATCGGCTTCGACATCGAGCTGGCGCCGGACCTGCCGCGCTTCGTCGTGGGCGACCCGACGCGCCTGCGCCAGGTGCTGGTCAACCTGGTCGGCAACGCCTTCAAATTCACCCAGCGCGGCAGCGTCAGCGTGCAGGTCGAGGCGTTGCCGGCCGACCCGGCGCGGCCGAACATCAACATGATACGGTTTTCGGTCAAGGACACCGGAATCGGTATCGCATCCGATGCGCTGGGGCGCCTGTTCCAGAAATTCGAGCAGGCCGACAGCACCACCACGCGGCGCTACGGCGGCAGCGGTCTGGGACTGGCGATCTGCCGCCAGCTGGTCGAGCTGATGGGCGGGACCATCGGCGTGGAAAGCGAAGAGGGCGCGGGCAGCTGTTTCAGCTTCGTGCTGCCGCTGGCCGACGGCGTGCGTCCGCCCGTGGTCGAGCCTGCGCCTCGCGCGCCGCACAGCCACCGTCTGCGCGTGCTGTGCGCCGAGGACTTCCCGACCAACCAGATCATCATCCGCATGATGCTGCAGGAGCTGGGTCACCAGGCCGACATCGTCGACAACGGCCAGCTGGCGCTGGCGGCCTGCGCGCGCACCCGCTACGACCTGATCCTGATGGACGGGCGCATGCCGGAGCTCGATGGCGCCAGCGCCACGCGCATCATCCGCGCCGGCGGCCCGCCCGAGGCGCCGGTGCGCGATCGCGACCTGATGATCATCGCGCTCACCGCCAACGCCAGCGAAGAAGACCGGGCGCGCTACCTGGCAAGCGGCATGGACGACTTCCTGTCCAAGCCGATCGACGAGGCGGCGCTGCACGATCAGTTGAGCCGTGCGATCGAACGCCAGCTGGCGCGCGGCGTCGCCCTGGCCACGATGCCCGCGGCGCCGGCCGGCGCTCCCGGCATCGCGGACCTCGATGCGATGTTCGGCGTGCTGACCGGGCCGACGCCGCTGGCGGTGGCGGTGGCGCAGAACGCCGGGCGCCGCACCACCGACCTGAAGGCGCGCCTGCGCAGCGCCTTCGCCGGCGACCTGCCGGGACGGCGCGCGCAGCTGGAGCAGGCGCTGTCGGACCAGGACCACGACACCGCGGCGCGCGTGCTGCATGGGCTCAAGGGCAGTGCCGCCTACCTCGATGCGACCGAACTGCACCTGCTGTGCGGCGAGCTCGAACTGGCCGCCGACCAGCGCCAGTGGGGAGTGATCGGCGCCGCCATGCCGCGGCTACGCCGGCTGCTCGACCGGTTCGAAGATGGCGCTGCCTGAACGCGCCAGCCGATATAATCGAACCGGATGACGGGAGACGCGATGAAGGTGCTGGTGGTTGACGACGACGTGGTGTCGCGCATGGTGCTGATGCACCTGGTCGACAGCTGCGGCGCGTACGAAATTTTCGAAGCCGAGGACGGAGCGGAGGCCTGGCGCCAGCTGCAGGAAGGGCTGCGGCCGTCGATCTGCTTCTGCGACCTGCGCATGCCCAATATGGACGGCATGGCGCTGCTGGCGCGCGTCAAGGCGGAACCCGCGCTCGATGACATGCGCTTCGTGCTGGCGTCGTCGGCCAACGACCACGCGACGATGGCGCAGGCCAGCAGCCTGGGAGCGGCCGGCTACATCGTCAAGCCCTTCGAGCAGGACCTGGTGCTTGCGCAACTGGCGGGACTGCGGCCGCGGATGGACGACGCGGCCGAAAGCCCGCCGGCCACCATGCAGCGCCTCGGCATCGACAGCGCGCGGCTGCTGGCCTATCTCGCGGGTTTCGAGAATCAGCTCGCGGCGGCGGCGCACGAGCTGGCCGCGGCCGATGACGGCGAGGTGCGGGCGCGGATCGACAAGCTGCACGCGGGGTGCGTGACGCTGGGACTGGAAGGCGCGGCGGCGCGGCTGCAGGCGCTGGCGCAGGGCGAGATCGACGGGCCACGCATCCAGTCGGCGCTCGGCGCGGCGCGCGAGGCGGTGGGGCAGCAGACAGAGCGCGTGCGCAAGCTGCAAGACTGAGCATGGGGTCAGGTCCGCAGGACCAGACCCCGGCATTCCAGCGTCGCGGGATTTATCGGGGTCTGGTCCTGCGGACCTGACCCCATTTTGCGGTAACGCTTCCCGTGTCCAGAATAAGCTTGATGTTGTGATTGTTTAGAATTAAAGTATTCGCCAGCAGCCAGTCTGACCGATACCTCAATCCAAGGCGACCATGACAAGCGTGATGCCCGCAGCACTGAGCCCTTCCGCCCACCAGGACGATTTCGCGCGCGCGCACCTGCCGCCGCCCGAGGAGTGGCCCGAATTCCGTTTCGACCTGCCCGCATTGCAGTACCCCGAGCGCCTGAACTGCGTTGCCGAACTGCTCGACGCGGCGGTCGCGCGCGGCCGCGGCGAACGGATCGCCGTCTATGGCGCCCACGAAACCCTGACCTACGCCCAGCTGACGGCGCGGGTGGACCGCATCGCCCACGTGCTGCGACGCGACCTCGGACTCGTGCCCGGCAACCGCGTGCTGCTGCGCGGCGCGAACAATCCGACCATGGCCGCCAGCATCCTCGCCGTGATCAAGTGCGGCTGCATCGCCGTGCCGACCATGCCGCTGCTGCGCGCGCGCGAGCTGGGCAAGATCATCGACAAGGCAAAAGTGGACGCTGTGCTGTGCGCCGCCGGCCTGCGCGCCGAACTCGATGGGATGGACCGCCTGCCGCCGGCGCTGTACTTCGACGCGCCCGTCGACCCGGACTCGCTCGAATCGCGCATGGCGCGCCACGACGAGCCGTTCGCCCCGTGCGACACCGCCGCCGACGACGTCTGCCTGATCAGCTTCACCTCGGGCACCACCGGCATCCCGAAAGGCACCATGCAATTCCACCGCGACGTGCTGGCGATCTGCGACTGCTTCCCGCCGCACACGCTCGGCTCGCGCGAGGACGACATCTTCATCGGCACGCCGCCGCTGGCGTTCACCTTCGGCCTGGGCGGGCTGCTGCTGTTCCCCCTGCGCGTCGGCGCGGCCGGCGTGCTGCTCGAAAAACTCACGCCCGAGACGCTGCTGGCCGCGATCGCCCAGTATCGCGCGACGATCTGCTTTACCGCGCCGACCTTCTATCGCCAGATGGCGCCGCTGGCGCACAAGTTCGACCTGGCCAGCCTGCGCCAGACCGTGTCGGCCGGCGAAGCGCTGCCGCTGGCGACGCGCGACGCCTGGCGCGAAGCGACCGGCCTCGAGATGGTCGACGGGATCGGCGCCACCGAACTGCTGCACATCTTCATCTCCGCCGCCGGCGCCGACGTGCGGCCCGGCGCGACCGGCAAGCCCGTGCCCGGCTACCAGGCCTGCATCCTCGACAGCGACGGCAAGCCGGTGGGCCCGGGCGTGATCGGGCGCCTGGCGGTGAAGGGGCCGACCGGCTGCCGCTACCTGGCCGACGAGCGCCAGCGCGATTATGTCGTCGACGGCTGGAACCTGACCGGCGACGCCTACGAAATGGACGCCGACGGCTATTTCCACTATCGCTCGCGCACCGACGACATGATCATCTCGGCCGGCTACAACATCGCCGGCGTCGAGGTGGAGGAGGCGCTGCTGCGCCATCCGGCGGTGGCCGAATGCGGCGTGGTCGGCCGGCCCGACGAGGAGCGCGGGCAGGTGGTCGAAGCGTTTGTGGTGCTCAAGCCCGGCGTCGAGCCGTCGCCCGAGACGGCCGTCGCGCTGCAGGATTTCGTCAAGCAGTCGATCGCTCCGTACAAGTACCCGCGCTCGGTGCGCTTCCTCGACAAGCTTCCGCGCACCGAAACGGGCAAGCTGCAGCGCTTCAAGCTGCGCAGCGGCGATGCCGGATAAGGACCACATGCAGGACCGCGATATCGACCTGGCCACCCGCCTGACCCAGGACCATCACCAGTCGCTCAAGCTGTGGCTGCGCATGCTGTCGTGCACGACGCGCATCGAGAACGAAATCCGCACGCGGCTGCGCGCAACCTTCGGCATCACGCTGCCGCGCTTCGACCTGATGGCGCAGCTCGAACGCCATCCGGACGGGCTGCGCATGGGCGAGCTGTCGAAGCGCATGATGGTCACCGGCGGGAACATCACCGGCATCACCGACCAGCTGGAGCAGGAAAAGCTGGTGGTGCGCGTTCCCGACCCGAAGGACCGCCGTGCCTACAGCGTGATGCTGACGCCGGCCGGGCGCCGCGCGTTCTCCGACATGGCGGCCGTGCACGAGGGTTGGGTGGCCGACCTGCTGAAGGACATTCCGCCCGAAGACAAGGGCACCCTGATAGAGCTGCTATCGCAAATGAAGCAGCACCTGAACGCCGCGGACGACAAAACCACATGACTACACTTGAAACACCCAACCTTTATTTACGCCGCTTCACGCTGGACGATGCGCAGGCCTACTTGCCGCTGGTGTCGATGCCTGAAGTCCTGCGTTACATCGGCGAACCTGCGCAGACATCGGTGGAAGGCGCTCGCCAGATATTGCTGAATTATCCGATGCGCCACTACGAAGTGCATGGGTTTGGGCGAATGGCCTGCGTGGAGAAGAGCTCGGGACGGCTGGTGGGATTCAGCGGCTTGAAGTTTGTCGAACATTTGCAGGAGGTCGACATCGGCTATCGCTTCCTGCCCGAGTGCTGGGGAAAAGGTTATGCGACCGAGAGTGCGCGGGCGCTGCTGCAAGACGGCGTGCGAACGCACCGGCTCGAACGCATCGTCGGCCTGGTCATGCCGGAAAACCTGGCGTCGGCGCGCGTGCTGTCCAAGCTGGGGCTCAGCTTCGAACGCACGATCCGCGAAGACGACACCGATGTGCACTTGTACGCCTGCCAGGTGGGCGTGAACGCGCCGGACTGATCGATCGCTCGCGCGTTCAAAAAATGGGGGGCAGGTCCGCAGGACCAGACCCTAATGCCGTTAAGTTAAGCCGTCGTACCTGCGCAGGCAGGTACCCATACTGAGCGTGCTTTACCTCGTCGGCATGCTCAGTATGGGTACCCGCCTGCGCGGGTACGACGGTTTTTCAAGCTGACGCGCCTCCGTGCAGTGCTGATTTACTCCTTAACTTAACGGCATTAGAACCAGACCCGGCTTCGTGACGCGGCCGTCGTCTCATCTTGTCGCTAGCGGCCGCCCGACACGTCGATGAAGCTGCCGGTGGTGTACGACGCCTGCGCCGACAGCAGCCAGAGCACCGCTTCCGCCACTTCCTCCGCCAAACCTCCGCGTCCCATCGGCACCGATCCCTGCAAGCGCTCGACCCGCCCCGGCTCACCGCCGCTCGCATGCATTTCGGTGCGAATCAGGCCAGGCCGCACGCCGTTGACGCGGATGCCTTCGGCCGCCACTTCCTTCGACAGGCCGATGGTCAGCGCGTCGACGGCGGCCTTGGAGGCGGCGTAGTCCACGTACTCGCCGGCCGAACCGAGCACCGCGGCGCGCGACGAGATGTTGACGATGGCGCCGCCATTGCCGCCGTGCGCAGTCGACATCCGCCGCACCGCTTCGCGCGCGCACAGGAAGCTGCCGGTCACGTTGGTGGCCAAGATGCGTTCGATGCGCGCCACGTCCATCTGATCGACCCGCATCTGCTTGCCGAGGATGGCCGCATTGTTGACCAGCGCATCGAGCCGGCCGAAGCGCGCGTCGATTTCGGCGAACATGCGCAGCACCTCTGCTTCGCGTGCGACGTCGGCCTGGATCGCCATCGCGCTGCCGCCCGCCTGTTCGATCGCGCCGGCCACCGCCATCGCGGCGTCGGCATCGCGCAGGTAGTTGATGCACACGGTGTAGCCGCGCCGGCCCGCCAGCAGCGCGCAGGCCGCGCCGATGCCGCGGCCGCCGCCGGTGATGAGGACGAGGGGAGGAGCCATGGCGCCGAGAATATCACGGCATCCTGGCTGTTGCACTGCGGAATAGAAAAGACGAGATTCTGGCTCAGCCTGTAACCTGCTGCCGAGAGCGCCTGATCCTTCGGGACGGTCGCAGCTGTATAGGAGTGCAATTTGAAATTCGAAAAAATCCTCGTCCCCTTCGCCGGCATCGACGCCGGCAACTGGCTGATGGCACTGGTCGTTGCGGTGGTCAGCTTCGTCGTCATCCATGGCGCCGTGATCCTGTTCCGGCGCCGCCTGTGCAAGCTGGGCGAGGACGGCCGCGCCGACCGCCCGGCCGCGGAACTGCTCAAGGCCACCCTCGCGCGCACCAGCAACCTGGCCGTCATCGTCACGTCGCTGCTCGTGGGCCTGACGGTGCTGGACCTGGCGCCGCCCTGGGACGAGCGTCTGCGCCACCTGTGGTTCATCGCCCTGGGCGCGCAGCTGGCGCTGTACCTGGACCGCGCGATCAGCGTCGGCGCGAAGCGTTACTTCCATCGCCATGCCGCCGATCCCGATGCGCCGTCCACGGTGGCGCACACGCTGATGGTGTGGGCGATCAAGACCATGCTGTGGGTGATGTTCGCGCTGGCGATGCTGTCCAACCTCGGTATCAACGTGTCGGCCTTCGTCGCCAGCCTGGGGATCGGCGGCATCGCGGTGGCGCTGGCGGTGCAGAACATCCTCGGCGACTTGTTCGCATCCTTGTCGATCGCGGTGGACAAGCCGTTCGAGGTGGGCGACGCGATCAGCGTGGCGGGCTTTTCCGGCAAGGTGGAGCACGTCGGGCTGAAGACGACGCGCATCCGCGCCGACAGCGGCGAGCAGATCGTCATCGCCAACGCCGAACTGCTGAAAAACACCGTGCGCAATTTCAAGCGCATGTCGAACCGGCGCGTGCAGTTCTCGCTGATGGCCGATCCGTCCACGCCGCCGGCGTTGGCGCGCAAGGTGCCGGGCGTTCTGCGCGCGATCATCGAACGCCAGCCGGACGTGCGCTTCGACCGCGTGCACCTCAAGAAAGTGGCGCAGGACGCGCTGGAATTCGAGCTGGTGTTCTTCGTGCTGGACGCCGCCTACGGCAAGTTCATGGATACGCAGCAGGCGATCCTGCTCGAAGCGATGGAAGCGTTCGAGGAGATGGGCGTGTCGAGCGGCGGTCCGGCGCAGCACCTGGTGCTGGAACGGCGCGACGGCGAGGCGGGCAGGGCGCCGGCCGCATTCAAGCCGGTGGCCGCGGCGTTACACACGGCGCGTTGATCTGCGGGTGAAGTCCTACAGGCAATCGTGCGCTTTGCCGAGCATGTTATAAATCTTCATCGACAGGGAGGACGCGATGAACGAACAGCATGCCCCACGCACAGACACGGAAACGGCCCGCCAGGTGGATGAGGGAATCGCGATGAAGCGCGCCTTCGGCGACGATGTCGCGCGCAAATTCCTTCTGCTGCGCGGCATCGACCCGGACCTCACCGAGCGCGTGCTGACTGCGCCGCGGGAGCAGTTGCGGCACTAGCCATCTTTCTAACGCTCAACCTTCGATGCCGGGGGCTGGTCCGCGGACCGGACCCCATTTTCGCAGCGCGCTCAAATATTGGGCGGGTGCTGCAACCTTTGTGAGAAATTGAGCCGAGATAATCCTGCTCGTCGGTGGCACATAAGGGACGCAAACGTCAAACATTCATGAGGCAACGAAGTTAGCCAAGAAATCGATTTTGCAGCAAGGGGAAAAGCCGTGAACAATCTGATTGAGGTGGACAGCCTGCCCGAGTTCGATGCCGCTGAATTTTTGGATTCCCCAGAGACCATCGCCGCTTATCTTAGCGAAATTATCCTGGAAGACGATGCCGGCTTGCTTGCATCGGCGCTAGGAGATATCGCGCGCGCCGAAGGGATGACGGAGATTGCGAGGAAGGCTGGAATTACCCGCGAAGCGTTGTAGCTGCCGTACATCGTGAATCCGCGGCGGATCGCGCCTCCCACGACGCAGTGCATGCCTGCCCGCGCGGACGAGGTACCGGCAGAGCCGTCGATGTTTGCGCGCACTTCCGGGCGTCAAGATTGTCGTGCGCGCGTTAGTCCCCGCCGGTCACGAAGGCTCCGATTAGCCGGTTAAATGTCCGCGGGTGCGTGATGTTCATCCCATGCGATGCGCCGGCAATGGATCGTTTGTCCACCTGGCCGATCCAGCCCGCAAGCTTTTCGATGTTGTCGCGGTACATGCGGGGGCTTTTTTCGCCTCCGATCAGCAAGGTCCGGCATTTCACATCCGTAGCGCCGATGCGCGTAAAAGCTGGCAATGGATCGCGAAACTGCATTGGCAGGGTGGCCGCATTGGCAATTGCCATTGTGCGGAAATTGGCGGAGCTCCTCCGCCAGATACCGGGCATGCTGACCGAATCGACGAACAATTCCAGTCCGGCCTCAATCTCACCGCTTTCGATCAGACCGGCGGCTTTCCCGCGAAGGGCGATTGTCGCGGGCGGTAGCGCTGCTTCCGCCACGCCGTCGATCTGCAAGGGGCCCGCGGGATCGGCCAGCGTCAGCGTTTTTACCAGCGCCGGATATTGGCGCGCCAGATGGAATGCGACGCAGCCCCCGCGCGAGTGACCCACCAGGTGAACCGGCCCGGCGTCCATGCCTGCGATAAACTCGGCGAGCTCCGCGACGTGCGTGCTCCAGCTGAACGGGCTTTCGGCGCCACCATCCGGCACCGGCCAATAATGGCTGAGGCTGACTGAAACGCAGGAGAAATGCTTCGAAAGAACTTCGGCCTGACCGGCCCAATAGCGGTAGTCGCACAGCGAACCGTGAACAAACACCAGCGGCGCTCCCGATCCGGAAACCACGAAGGGCATGCGGACGCCGGAGGCGAGGGTGGCAACGCTCAAGTCCGGGCTGGCGAAAATGGGTCGATCGATCCGTGCGTTCATGAATGGGCTCCTTTCCCATACTATGCCCGATGGCGCCGCCTAAGAAAATCGCATAATATTGATCGCATCTATCTGATTATCTGATACCAAATGAAAGCACTCGACCTGGACGTCCTCGCGATGATGGTGGCAGTGGCCGATACGGGGAACATCAGCCGGGCGGCGGAAGTCGTTCATCGCTCGCAATCGGCGGTGAGCATGCAGATCAAGACGCTTGAAACCGCGATCGGCAAGCCCTTGTTCGTGCGCAGGCCCAGGAGCGTCACGCCGACGCAGGATGGCGAGATCCTGCTGACGTTTGCGCGGCGCATGCTGGCACTGCGCGATGAAGCGTGGGCCGCGGTTGTGCAGCCCGACGTCACCGGTCGCGTCGTCATTGGCGTGCCCGACGACTATGCGTCATCGCTCTTGCCGTCGATCCTCAAGAAATTTTCCGCGACCTACCCGAAGGTGGAGATCCAGGTGGTTGGGCTACCGAGTGTGGCGCTCGCGCCCATGGTGAAAGACGGATCGGTCGACCTGGTCTGCGCGACGCGCGTGAAAGGCCTGTCGGGAGAGTTCATCCGGTTCGAACCGATGGTCTGGGCGGCCAATCCCAGTGCCCACGACATCTGGCGCGAGCGGCCGCTGCCGATCGCCGTTTTCCTGCCGGGCAGCGTGGCGCGGGAAAACGCGGTGCGCAGCCTTGAGCGAGCGCACATCCCGTATCGGACTTCGTATGAGAGCCCAAGCCTGATGGGGCTGCTGAGCATGGTCGAAGCGGGGCTCGCGGTGGCGCCGCTCGCGCGCTGTGCCGTTCCCGCTCACCTTACCCTGCTCGGCCAGGCGCAGGGATTGCCGGAAATTGATCCGCTGGAGCTTGTCCTGGCGCGCAGCACGAAATCGAAGCGCCCGCCGTGCGACTTCCTCGCCGAAAAGATCATGTTGGAGTTACGGCGCTGAGATTGCGGTCGGCTAGCGCGATTGTTCCGTGTCTTTGAAGGACCTCCAGATTGCGAGATCGTAGGCAATCTTCAGCGCCCCGCAGGCCACCAGCGGAGCGGCAAGGTATCCGGCGGCGAAAAGGCCTGCTCCGATGACGGGGCCGGCAGCGGACGCCAGGCTTCGAGGAACGGCGGTGAAACTCGCGGCGGCCGTGCGTTCGGCCGGAGTGACAACCGACATGACGAAGGCGCTGCGCGCCGGCACGTCCATGGACGACAGCAGCGCGCGGACGATCAGCAAGCCAAGTGCGAGCCCGATCGATGGCGCGAATGCAGCGCCGATCAGGCACAGGCTCGCCGGAATGTGGGTGAACACCATCGTATTGACCAAGCCGATTCGCCGCGCCAGCGGAGGCGCCGCGAGTTGCGAGGCGGCGGCGCAGAGTCCGGACCAAAAAAAGAATTGGCCAGCCGAAGCGAGCGACATGTCGAAGCGTTTGAACAGCCATAGCGCAAGCAAGGCGTTGACGACAAGCCCACCCGCGAAGGAGTCGACGGAGAAAAGGGCCGCCAAACGGATGACGGTGGGCCGCGATTGCCCAAGGCTGGTCCGTGGTCTCGGGGACGCTTCGCGGGGAGTGGGAATCGATCGATAAAGCATCCACACTCCACATCCCACTAGTCCATAGAACGCGAACATGCAGCGCAGGCCATCCACCGCCGAGAACCCGGTTGCCATGGAAATGTGGGGTGGCAGGGCTGCAGCGAGGGCCCCCAGCGCAGCGGAAAAGGAGCCAATAAGGCTGTATTGGGCGAACAGGGAAGTCCGGGCGTCGCCATCGGCGGACTCAGCCAGTCGGGCGTGCTCGAGCGGCAGGAACACGCTGACATCCCCTGAGCTTGGATTGAGGGTGCCGACGAAGGCGATCAGCAGCAACGGCCAGAACGTCGAGGCCAGACCGAAGGCGAAGCCGGTGGCGGCCATGAGGATCGCCGCGCCGGATATGAGGCTGTGGTGGTGGACGCGGTGGCCCCATGCACCGACGGCCATCGTCGCGCAGGCCGATCCAAGCAGGGTCGCCGTCGCCAGGACGCCCACCTCCCATGCTCCGAATCCCAGGGCGAGCAGATACGCAGGCAGCAAGATCGCGACATAGCCGTCGGCGAATGCCCGAAGAGCGCGCGCGAGCAGCAGCGGCAGGGCGGATGGATGGGCGCCTCGCGGAAGGAGAATGCGGGCGATCTTCAAGATGGCGCCGATCCTGAAGCGCACTCTTCCTTGATGTGTCGGTGGGATCGGACTTGGGAGTTTTGTTCAGCAGGCATAAACGCTAATTTAGGGGCTCGCTGGAGGAGTGGCAAGTAAAACCGGCGGTACCAGCAAGCACTGGCGGGCTTTGTTCTTCGCGCTTCGCCTTGTTCCTGTTGGTCGGATCAGCGCTTTCCTGTGCGGAGCTGGATGCCCGCTTCGCAGTGCGACAGGCGCCCATCGAAGCCCCAGGGCCAACGACAACAAGGCAGCGTTAGCGGCCCCTCAACCATGCTTCTTCCGGCAAGAAGCTGTCCTTGCGATGCCTGCGGCGTATTCTGAGAGTATGCCCATCGATAGACCAGCGGACATCAACTGGTGCTTTCCGAACCGCTCCAACGGTTCGGGTCTTGAGGGACAGCTATTCTCCGATAATTTTCGCCCCTTTTGAGCGATTACATTTCCAACACAAAGTTTGAAGGTTTTCTTCTGATGTGATCCCCCCCTTAGCAAGGGGCCTGATATGGTCAATCTCAAGTAAAAGGTTTTTCTCGTCCGAAGTCGACAGGTTGCAAATCTTGCAGGTAAAATTGTCCCGGTTCTTAATTTTTTCCCGTAAGCTCGGCGTCATTAGCGCGCGCTGTCCCGCGACGCTATTCCGAAATTTGACCAGTGTGCTCAGGTACGCAATGAATCTATCCAGATTTCCTAGATCGAGTTTTATATCACACCTGGCCGAACTATTGCCTCCCGCGGAAACATACTGGAAGGTATAGACAGGAAAATACAAATCGCTTAAATCAATCTTGTTGAACCCCAGTTCCTTTATTAACCTGTTCCGGCTGAAACAGTATATCGCGAAGGGTACCTCGTTATTAATACTTGATACGATTTCATCCCTCTCATTTTCCAGTAAGAATTTTCCTTGCTCAGCTGCCGAAAAGTTGTTGATCACTTCCTCAAACTTCGACAGTGTCTCTTCACTTGGTTTGATGTCAAAATATTTGCAAAGATACTTAAAAGGCTGATTGCTCGCATTTTTACAGACCGTCGCAGAGCAATTGTGTACCCAACTACTTCTCACAACCTCTTGCCACTTCGTCCTCTTCATGTTGTAGCGGCTATTGTCACGTAGATCACTTTGACCGTAATCGACTGATGTAACATATGAGTATGTCGATTTCAAATTCTCTATGTGGTCGTTTAGCTCGTTACAGTTGTCGGTGTGCTGACTAATACCGATTTTGGTTTGCAGGAATTTTTTGCTCCCAAAATATATAAAGGCATAAATTTGGTACGTTACAAGCAGTAATGCCACTAAAATAAAAATCTCTAACAATTACCGCTCCTTTAAAGTTCTGTCGGAAAAACGTACCCGGCATGTAAATCCGCGTTTTTCGGGTCTGTACCACATCTAACAATCGAGCGACATTTGACGTATCGTTCTGTAGTAAATCCACAGTCGGGTCTAAGATAAGGCCTGTCAGGTGCAGCGGCAGTTGGTTGCCAATGCCGGATTCTGCGGCACTCGGATGAGAGCTGGCATAGTGGAAGTTTAACCTCAAGCAAGACACGTGTCCATTATGCAATAGTCGTTCGATAGAAGGGATTCTTGTTGAGCTTTCCCGGTATCTAACGTCACCTGAACGACGTGGCACGGTTCGGTTTACGTCGAAATTCCACTAACGCTGCGAAGCGGTGACATCTTGCTTCGTCGCGTCCCAAGGCCGCGCTGCGAGCGCAAACGGGGGCAGTGCCGAACAAAACACCCGAAATGAATAATCGTGCGCCGTGCATACGAGTCATGTTGTTACTTTGGGTGAAGTAGCTCGCGGTGTGGAGGGGCACCGTCGCCAACGCGGCATCTTTGCCTTTGGAGCGGGCAGGCGCGCAGGGCGAGTGTATGCCCGTCCATTTGGATCTCTTAGGGCATGGGCTAATTGGTGTTCGATCAGGTCGGTGCGTTCGCCGAGACGTGATCTTGGTCCCTCCGACTGGAATCGAACCAGTATCCCACGCTTAGGAGGCATGTGCACTATCCATTGTGCTACGGAGAGGACGCTCGCGCCGCCGGGAAGTCCGGCGGGCAGTGGCAGGCCAGGCCTGCAATTCGGCGATCGTGACGGCGCGTTCGCCGTCCGGTGTCGTGAATCGAGCGCAATTATAGCCGACCTTCGGCAGCAAATTGCGCTTGCTGCCGCGACAGTCGGTACAATGCACGCTTCTTTCATTTTTTCGGCCACGCATTTCCTTGCGAAAAGCTCCGCGGCCGGGCATTCCTCACTACTATGGCAGTCATTTCCCTCTCGTCGGCGCAGCTCGCGTTCGGCCACGTCGCGTTGCTCGATCACGCGGAATTTTCCCTCGAAACCGGCGAGCGCGTCGGTATCATCGGCCGCAACGGCACCGGCAAGTCCACGCTGCTGAAGGTCATTTCCGGCAAGTTCAAGCTCGACGACGGCCTGCTGGTCATGCAGCAGGGCCTGAAAATCGCCTACGTCGAGCAGGAGCCGACCTTCGACCCATCCATGTCGGTGTTCGACGCGGTCGCCGCCGGCATGGGCGAGCAGGCTGCCATGCTGGCCGAGTACGAGGAACTGACCGGCCAGTTCGGCCAGGGCGACGACGAGGCACTGATGGACCGCATGCACGACCTGCAGGTCAAGCTCGACGCGACCGACGGCTGGAGCATGCAGAACAAGGTCGATACCACGCTCGACCGCCTGAACCTGGCCGGCGCCGACCTGATGGGCACGCTGTCGGGCGGGATGCAAAAGCGCGTCGCGCTGGCCGTGGCGCTGGTGTCCGCGCCCGACGTGCTGCTGCTCGACGAGCCGACCAACCACCTGGACTTCAAGTCGATCATGTGGCTCGAGGGCCTGCTGCGCGACTTCAAGGGCTCGGTGCTGTTCATCACCCACGACCGCAGCTTCCTCGACAACGTCTCGACCCGCATCGTCGAACTCGACCGCGGCAAGCTGCTGTCGTATCCGGGCAACTTCAGCGCCTACCAGGTGCGCAAGGCCGAGCAGCTGGAAATCGAAGAGGTCGAAGCGGCCAAGTTCGACAAGTTCCTCGCGCAGGAGGAAGTATGGATCCGCAAGGGCGTCAAGGCGCGCCGGGTGCGCGACGAAGGCCGCGTGCGCCGCCTCGAAGCGCTGCGCCTGCAGCGCGCCGCGCGCCGCGAGCAGCAGGGCCAGGTCAACCTGACGGTGGCGGCGGGCGATCGCTCCGGCAAGATCGTCGCCGAACTCGAGAACATCTCGAAGAGCTATGGCGAGAAGGTCATCGTCAAGGACTTCAGCGCCACCATCCTGCGCGGCGACAAGGTCGGCCTGATCGGTTCGAACGGCGCCGGCAAGACCACCTTGCTGAAGATGATCCTCGGCGAGGAAACTCCCGACAGTGGCAAGGCCAAGCTCGGCACCAAGCTGCAGGTGGCGTACTTCGACCAGATGCGCGCCCAGCTCAATGAAGAGGCGAACCTGATGGAAACCATTTCGCCGGGCAGCGACTGGGTCGAAATCAACGGCGCCAAGAAGCACGTGATGAGCTACCTGAACGACTTCCTGTTCGCGCCCGAACGCGCGCGCTCGCCGGTCAAATCGCTCTCCGGCGGCGAACGCAACCGCCTGCTGCTGGCGCGCCTGTTCGCCAAACCGGCCAACTGCCTGGTGCTCGACGAGCCGACCAACGACCTCGACATCGACACCCTGGAACTGCTGGAAGAGTTGCTGGAAGACTACACCGGCACCGTGTTCCTGGTCAGCCACGACCGCACCTTCCTCGACAACGTGGTCACCCAGGTGATCGTGGCCGAAGGCGAGGGCAAATGGCGCGAATTCGTCGGCGGCTACACCGACTGGGAGCGCGTCAAGGCGCAGGCCCCTGTCGCGGCGCCGAAGCCGGCGGCCAAGGCGGCGCCCGCCGCCGCACCCAAGGAAGTTGCAAAAAAGGCCAAATTGAGCTACAAGGAACAGCGCGAGCTGGAAGAATTGCCGCTGCTCATTGCCAGCCTGGAAGATGAGCAGTCGGCCATCACCTTGCAGCTCAATGCTCCCGATTTCTACAAGACCAATCCGGCCGACGCAAAGCGCATCAATGCGCGTTTTGCGGAAATCGACGATCTGCTGATGGTCGCGCTGGAAAAATGGGAACAGATCGAGGCCCGCTCAAAAGGCGAATAAGCCACGCTGAAAACATTGGAGGATCCCGATGTCCAAGCAGCAAGAAGCACCCAGCTCCGCCGCCCTCGGCGCCGGGGCGTCACTGTTTCCCCGCGCCGCCCTGGTGCGGGTCCTTCCTTTCGCCGTCTACCTGGCGTTCATCGCGCTGACCGAACTCTTGGCCCGGCTCGGCTGGACCGCGGCCGAACTGCGCTGGCTGTATGCGGTCAAGGCCGCCACGGTGGCGCTGGCGCTAGCCGTGTTCTGGCGCCACTACACCGAGCTGCACATATTCCGCCTGCGGCCGCCGCGCCTGCTTTTCGCGCTGGCCGTGGGGGTGGTCGTGCTGGTGCTGTGGATCGGTCTGGGCGCAGACTGGATGACCATCGGCACGTCGGCCGGCTTCGATCCCACCACGAACGGGCGCATCGACTGGGCGCTGGTGGTGGTGCGCATCGCCGGCGCCGCACTGGTGGTGCCGGTGATGGAGGAGCTGTTCTGGCGCTCCTTCCTGCTGCGCTGGCTCGACAACCCCGACTTCGACACTGTTGCTCCAGCGCAAGTGACGATCAGGAGCGTGCTGATCTCGTCGGTGCTGTTCGGCTTCGAGCACAACCTGTGGCTGGCCGGAATCGTCGCCGGTCTTGCTTACAGTGCACTGTATATGCGCCATCGCACGATCTGGTCCCCCATCCTGGCCCATGCTGTAACCAACGGTTTGCTGGGCGCGTGGGTGGTGCACACGGGTAGCTGGTCCTATTGGTGACAGGAGGGAGGCAGCGGATTGATCATTTGGACATTGACACAATCCGCTGAGTTCCCGACCGGCCCGACTCTTTTTCCTTCTCCCTCACCGCATTCGGCGGAGCGCCCCGCTGCGGCCGCAGCGGCAGCCGCCAGCGCGTCCGCGTCCAGCGGAAACTTGAGGGGGATACCATGAAAAAAGCACTGATCACCGGCATCACGGGGCAGGATGGTTCCTATCTGGCCGAGTTCCTGCTGGAAAAAGGCTACGAGGTGCACGGCCTGCGGCGCCGCGCCTCGCTGCTCAACACCGGGCGCATCGACCATCTGCGCGGAAACGCCGGCTTCCACGTCCATCATGGCGACCTGAGCGACACGTCCAACCTGACCCGCATCCTGCAGCTGGTCCAGCCCGACGAGGTCTACAACCTGGGCGCGATGAGCCACGTGGCGGTGTCGTTCGAGTCGCCCGAGTACACGGCCGACGTCGATGGCGTCGGGGCCGTGCGCCTGCTCGAGGCGATCCGCTGCCTCGGGCTCGGCGCCACCACCCGCTACTACCAGGCGTCGACGTCCGAGCTGTACGGGTTGGTGCGGGAAACCCCGCAGCGCGAAACCACGCCGTTCTATCCGCGCAGCCCGTACGCGGCGGCCAAGCTGTACGCCTACTGGATCACGGTCAATTACCGCGAAGCCTACGGCATGTACGCCTGCAACGGCATCCTGTTCAATCACGAGTCGCCGCGCCGCGGCGAAACCTTCGTCACCCGCAAGGTCACGCGCGCGCTGGCGAACATCGCGCTGGGCCTCGAGCAGCGACTGTTGCTGGGCAACCTGGACGCGCTGCGCGACTGGGGCCACGCGCGCGACTACGTCGAGATGCAATGGCTGATGCTGCAGCAGGACCAGGCCGACGATTTCGTCATCGCCACCGGCCGCCAGTACTCAGTGCGCCACTTCGTCGACATCGCCGCGCGCGAACTGGGGATGGAAATCGCATGGCATGGCAGCGGCGTCGATGAGCACGGCGTCATCGCTTCCATCATGGGGGACCGATGCCGCGGCGCGCGTGTGGGCCAGGCCATCGTCGCCGTCGACCCGCGGTTCTTCCGGCCGACCGAGGTAGATACCTTGCTGGGCGACGCCGGCAAGGCGCGGGCGCGGCTTGGCTGGACGCCGCGGACCAGCTTCGAGTCGATGGTGAAGGAAATGGTGGCGCACGATCTGGACCGCGCGCGCCGCCACAAGCTGCTGCAGGCGAACGGCTACGACGTCGCCATTTCACTGGAGTGAACCCTTGGGCAAGGCATGACCCGGTGATCGACAAGGACGGCCGCAGCAAGCCACGGCTGCGCGTGAAAGGGGCGCTCGCATGAAGATTCTGATGGTGTCCGAAGACCTGCCCGGCGAACAGATCGGCGGATTGGGCAAGCACGTGGTCACGCTGTCGAACGCCTTGCTGGCGCGCGGCCACGAGGTCGCCATCCTCGGCCGCAGTTTCAGTGGCGCCGCCGCCGATGGCAGCGCGCGCCAGATCGGTTTCAATGGCCGCTTCATCCCGGGATTCGATTTCGCGCATCCCGGATGGAAGGAGACGCAGCTCGGCGTGTTCAATCCGCTCAAGCGGCCCTGGTTCGCGCGCAAGATCGCCCGTGCGATCGCCACGCATGCCGCCGGCTTCGACGTGGTGCACTACCACGGCCACCTGCCGATGGTGGCGCTGCACGTCGACCGGGCGCTCAACTTCATCCAGACGCGCCACGACCAGGGCAGCGAATGCATCACCCACCTGCGCTTTCGCGACGGCGTCGTGTGCGCCGCGGCCTCCGCGCGCGCCTGCGCCGGCTGCATCCATCCGGCGCCCGGCCCGCTGCGCGAGCACGTCTCGGCGCTGGCGGTGACGCGCTACCGGCGCGACGCGGCGGAGGCGTTCCGTCGCCACAAGACCATTTTCGTGTCCGATTTCCTGCGCCGCCAGTTCCTGCGCCAGATTCCCGGCGCCGACCTGGCGCGAAGCCGCGTCATCCACAACTTCGTTGATTATTCGATGCTGGCGAATTGCGCGCAGGCGCCGCGCGCCGGGCAAGTGCTGCTGGCCGGGCGCATCGATGCCGGGAAGGGCTTCGGCGAATTCCTGGCCGCGGCGCGCGGGCGCATGCCGCCGGACGCGCGCCTGCTGGTCGTCGGCGACGGCGCGGAACGCGCCGCGCTCGAAGAGCGCTACGCCAGCCGGCAAGTGCGCTTCCTCGGCTGGCGGCCGCACCGGGAAGTGCTCGCGCTGACCGCCCGCAGCCATGTCTGCGTCGTGCCGTCGCGGTGGGAAGAGCCATGCGGCACCACCGTGCTCGAAGCGCTGGCGCTGGGACGGCCCTGCGTCGCACTGGCGCGCGGGGGCACGCCCGAACTGGCCGCCTACCAGCTCCACGCCGGCCAGCTGCAACTGGGCGGGTCGATGGACCGGCTGGTCGCCATGCTGTGCGAGCGGCTCGCGCGGCCGCCGGCGGCGCAGCCGCTGCCTCCCGCGGCCGCGCTCGATGTGATCCATGCGGTGCCGAAGATCCTCGACTACTACGCCGAATAAGCCCGCAGTGCGGGCGCCCAGCCGATCACCCTGAACGGATCAAGGTCGCCCTACGCGGCCGGTGCTACGCTTTCAAGGTCGGGTCCGCCGGATCCGATCCCGGGAGGCGGCCATGCGGCAGGTAATCCTGATCCACGCGCACAAGAACCTGGACCAGCTCAGCGCGCTGGTGGTCCGCATGGCGGACGACGAGTTCCTGACCTGTCTCAACCCCGCCGCCGGCGGCGCGCCGCGGCTCCGGCGCGAAGCGTGCGCGCCATGAAGCGCATCGCCTTCATCGTCCGCGACCCTTTGCCGCCGACCCGGGCCGACGTGGCGACGCTGTTCGGCGCCGAACTGCCGCGCCACGGCATCGACAGCGAATTGATCGGGCAGGGGAAGACCCGCAGCGTGCTGGCGCTTGCTGCGAGCCCTTTGCGGGACGCGCTTGGCCTGTGGCGCGCGCGCCGCGTCGACGGCATCCAGGTGCGCGACAAGATCGCCAGCGGCGTGCTGGCCCGCGTCGCCGCCGCGATCCTCGGCGTCCCGTTCGTCTACTGGATGTCGTTCCCGGTCGTCGAAGGCTTCGAGGCGCGGCGCGACGAGATTGGCCGCGCCGGCCGCGGCCCGCGCTGGGCTGCCCATGCGCTGCGCGCGCGTGTGGCGCGGCTGGTGCTGTACCGGCTGGTGCTGCCTGGCGCGCGCCACGTGTTCGTGCAGAGCGACGCGATGGCGTCATGGCTGGCCGGGCAGGGCGTGCCGCGCGCGCGCATGAGCGCGGTGCCGATGGGCGTGGACGCGGCGCTGTTCGAGCGCGCGGCCATCGAGCCGGCGCGCGATCCGCGCCTGGACGGGCGCCGCGTCATCCTCTACCTGGGCCGCGTCTCGCAGTCGCGCCAGTCGGGCTTCCTGCTCGACGTGGTCGAAGCGCTGCGCCGCGGCATACCCGGCATCCTGCTGGTGATTGCCGGCGACGCGTCATCGTCGGCCGACATGGCGTGGATGCGCGGCCTGATCGGGGAGCGCCGCCTCGGTGAGCATGTGGTGCTGACCGGCTGGCTGCCGCAGCGAAAAGCGCTCCGCTACGCGGTGCGGGCGGAAGTCGCCCTGTCGCCGCTCCCGCGCGGCACGCTGTTCGACGGTTCGTCGCCGGCGAAGCTGATGGAATACCTTGCGCTCGGCATTCCCTGCGTGGCCAGCGACATCCCCGACCAGGCACTGGCGATCGAGCAGAGCGGGGCGGGCGTGCTCGCGCCCATGTTGCCCGGCCCCTTCAGCGAAGCCGTGCGCGCGCTGCTCGACGATCCCGCGCAGCGCGCGCGCCTGGCCAAACTGGGGCCGCCGTGGGTTGCGCGCCACCGCACCTACGCCATCCTCGGCGCACAGGTGGCCGAGACCTACGAGCGCATCCTGCCGGAGGTGCCGCGCGTGCTGATGATCGGCACGGCGCCGGGCGGGCGCGGCGGCATCGCTTCGGTGGTCGGCGTGCTGCGCGCCGGCGGCCTGTTCGAGCGCGCGGCGGTGCGCTACGTGGTGTCGCACCGCGCGGGCGCGCACCACGTCGGCGCGCGCGCCGCGCTCTCCGCATTCTTGAGCACCGTTGCCGCCTGCCTGCGCCGGCGGCCGGAAGTGGTGCACGTCCACTCGGCCACGCGCGCCAGCTTTGCGCGCAAATCGCTGCTACTGCTGCTCGCGCGCGCGGCCGGCTGCCGTACCATCTTCCATTTGCACGGCGCCCAGTTCGGCCGCTTTGCCGCGACCGGGGCCTGGGCGCCGATGCGCTGGTGGATTCGCCGCACGCTCGAGCGCAGCACCGCCGTGATCGCGCTGTCGGACCGCTGGGCAGCATTCGTGCGCGGCTACGCGCCGGCCGCGCGCGTGGTCGTGGTGCCCAACGCGGTCGCGCTGCCGGCAAGCGCCGACCGCAGCCGCGAGGAGCGCGGCCGCATCCTGTTCCTCGGCCGCGCCGACGCCGGCAAGGGCGTGTTCGACCTGCTCGCGGCGGTGGCGCTGCTGGCGCCGGCGCTGCCGCATATCCGGCTGGTGATCGGCGGCGCCGGCCAGCTGGCGCTGCTGCGCCGGCGCGCGGAAGAACTTGGCATCGGCGCGCGCGTGATCTTGCCGGGCTGGCTGGACGCGCGCGCCAGGGAGCGCGAGATGGCGCGCGCGCAGGTGTTCTGCCTGCCGTCGCACGCGGAGGGGCTGCCGATGGCGATGCTCGAAGCCATGGCCGCGGGAAAAGCGATCGTGGCCAGCGCCGTCGGCGGCGTCCCCGACGCGATTGCCGACGGCGCCAACGGCGTGCTGGTGGCGCCGCGCGACCCAGCCGCGCTGGCGGCGGCGCTCGGCAAGCTGCTGGCCAGCCGGGCGCTGCGCGAGTGCATGGGCGACGCGGCCAGCGCCACCGTGCGCGAACGCTTCAGCGCCGAAGGCGCGGTCGGCGCCTTGAGCGCGCTGTACCGGGAGCTTGGGGCCTGAAGGCGGCGCGCGCGCGGCATCGAGAATCCGGCGCTGGGCTGGCAACCGCGCCCGCCCTGCGGCGTTCTCAAAATAACAACTCTATCGAACGGGGTTCCGGTAGAGTGCCGGATTACAATAACATTTTTCCATTAAACATCGATTTCCCGATTGCGGTTGTGGTGGCGCGGCGCTGGTGCACAATCAGTCTGTTCGCGGGTCCGCCCGCGGGAGTTTTTGAATTTTTTTAGAGCGAATACGACAATGAATATCCTCGTTACCGGCGGCATGGGCTACATCGGTTCCCACACCTGCGTCGAGCTGCTCCAGGCGGGCCACCAGGTGGTGATCCTCGATAACCTGTGCAACAGCGATCCGGGCGTGCAGGCGCGCGTCGAGCGCATCGCGGGCAAGAAGGTCCAGTTCGTGAAAGCGGATATCCGCGACCGCGCCGCCATCGAGGCGGCGTTTGCCGCCCACCCGGTCGACGCGGTAATCCACTTCGCCGGCCTGAAGGCGGTCGGCGAATCGGTCGAGCAGCCGCTGCGCTACTACGACAACAACGTCACCGGCAGCATCGCGCTGTTCGAGACGATGGAAAAGTTCGGCGTGCGCACGCTGGTGTTCAGCTCGTCGGCGACGGTCTACGGTGACCCGGCCTCGGTGCCGATCACCGAGGATTTCCCGCTGTCGGCCACCAACGCCTACGGCCGCAGCAAGCTGATGATCGAAGAAATGCTGCGCGACCTTTCGCGCGCCAGGCCGGAATGGCGCATTGCGCTGCTGCGCTATTTCAATCCGGTGGGCGCCCACGAGAGCGGGCTGATCGGCGAGACCCCGAACGGCATCCCGAACAACCTGGTCCCGTACATCGCCCAGGTCGCCAGCGGCGAGCGCGCGCAGCTGTCGGTGTACGGCAACGACTATCCGACCCCGGACGGCACCGGCATGCGCGACTACATCCACGTCGTCGACCTGGCGATCGGCCACGTCAAGACGCTGGCCAGGCTGGCGGCCGCGCCCGGCGTGGTGACCTACAACCTGGGGACCGGACGCGGCAACAGCGTGCTCGAGATGATCCAGGCCTTCGAGCAGGCCAGCGGCAAGAAGATCCCGTACAAGATCGTCGCGCGGCGCCCGGGCGACATCGCCAAATGCTACGCCGACCCGGCGCGCGCGCTGTCCGAGCTGGGCTGGAGCGCCGAGCGCAACATCGCCCAAATGTGCGCCGATTCCTGGCGCTACCAGTCAACTGCGAAGTAAGGACACGGACATGAAAGCAATGATCCTGGCGGCCGGCAAGGGCACCCGCGTGCGGCCGCTGACCTACGATTTACCCAAGCCGATGATCCCGCTGCTGGGCAAGCCGGTGATGGCCTACCTGGTCGAGCACCTGGCCAAGTACGGCGTCAACGAGATCATGGTCAACGTCAGCTATTTGCACGACAAGATCGAGGAATACTTCGGCGAGGGCCACCAGTTCGGCGTGCAGATCGGCTACTCGTTCGAGGGCTACACCAAGGACGACGGCGAAGTGGTGCCGATGCCGATCGGCTCGGCCGGCGGCATGAAGAAGATCCAGGAGTTCGGCGGCTTCTTCGACCAGACCACGATCGTGCTGTGCGGCGACGCGCTGATCGACCTCGACCTGAAGTCGGCCCTGTTCGAGCACCGCCGCAAGGGCGCGCTGGCGTCCGTGGTGACCAAGGAGGTGCCGTGGGACAAGGTGTCGAGCTACGGCGTGGTGGTGGCCGACGCCGACGGGCGCATCACCGAGTTCCAGGAAAAGCCCAGCCAGGAAGAGGCGCGCTCGAACTTCATCAGCACCGGCATCTATATCTTCGAGCCGGAAGTGATCGACCTGATTCCGTCGGGCGTGCCGTTCGACATCGGCTCGCAGCTGTTCCCGCTGCTGGCCGAGCGCGGCCTGCCGTTCTACGCCCAGCGCCGGCCGTTCAACTGGCTCGACATCGGCAGCGTGTCCGACTATTGGGAAGTGCTGCAGAACGTGCTGATGGGCGAAGTGGCGCACATGGACGTGCCCGGCACGCGCGTCGAGGAGGGCCTGTGGGTGGGCCTGAACACCAGCATCGACTGGCACGGCACCACCATCGAAGGGCCGGTGTACATCGGCTCGGGCACCCGGATCGAGTCGGGCGTGCATATCGTCGGGCCGACCTGGATCGGCCACGGCAGCCACATCTGCGAAGGCGCGGAAGTGGTGCGCAGCGTGTTATTTGAATATACTCGGGTGTTGCCGGATGTCAGCCTGCATGAGATGATCGTGTTCAAGGATTACAGTGTCGACCGCAAGGGCGACATGAAGCACGTTTCGGAATATTCGTCGGAAGAATGGGTCAACGCGCGCGACCGCCGCAACAAGCGGCGCAAGGAAAGCCCGGCCGCTTCCGTTTCAACAGAACAGAAAGAACGTCCATGAAAATTTATCCAGTCATCCTGTCCGGTGGATCCGGAACCCGCCTGTGGCCGCTGTCGCGCGCGGTGCTGCCCAAGCAACTGCTGCCGCTGGTGTCCGACAAGACCATGCTGCAGGAAACCGTGCTGCGGGTGGCCGACTGGCCGGGCCTGATGGCGCCGGTGGTGGTGTGCGGCAACGATCACCGCTTCCTGGTGGCCGAGCAGCTGCGCGAGATCGGCGTCGCTCCGCTCGGCATTCTGCTCGAGCCGGCCGGACGCAACACGGCGCCGGCGGTGGCCGCGGCCGCGCACTTCCTGGCCAAGCTTGACCCCGAGGCGGTGATGCTGGTGCTGCCGGCCGACCACGTGATCCTCGACCGCGCCGCGTTTTCCGCCGCCGTGCAGCGGGCCGCGGCACCGGTCGCCGGCGGCGCGCTGGCCACCTTTGGCATCGTGCCGCAGGGTCCCGAAACCGGCTACGGCTACATCCGCCGCGGCGCCGCGCTCGATGCCGAGGGCTGCTTCGCGGTCAACCGCTTCGTCGAGAAGCCGGACCGCGCCACGGCCCAGCAATTCGTCGACGACGGCGGCTACTACTGGAACAGCGGCATGTTCCTGTTCCGCGCCGACCGCTACCTGTCCGAGCTGGCGCGCTGCAAGCCGGAGATCGCCGCGGCGGCCGAAGCGGCGGTGCGGCTCGGCTACAGCGACCTTGACTTCTGCCGCCTGCACGAGGACTCGTTCAACGCCTGCCCGTCCGACTCGATCGACTACGCCGTCATGGAGAAGACCGAGCGCGCCGTGGTGGTGCCGGCCGACATCGGCTGGAGCGACGTCGGCTCCTGGTCGGCGCTGTGGGAAGTGCAGCAGCGCGACGGCGACGGCAACGCCAAGCGCGGCGATGTCTACCTCGACGGCGTGAGCAACTCGCTGGTGCGTGCCGAAAGCCGCATCGTGGCCGTGGTCGGCGTGCAGGACCTGGTGGTGGTGGAAACGCGCGACGCGGTGCTGGTGGCGCACAAGGACCAGGTGCAGCGCGTCAAGCAGGTGGTGGACCACCTGAAGGCGCAGGCGCGCACCGAGCACCTGCACCACACCAAGGTGTACCGGCCGTGGGGCCACTACGAGGGCATCGACATGGGCGACCGCTTCCAGGTCAAGCGCATCACGGTCAAGCCGGGCGAGAAGCTGTCGCTGCAGATGCACCATCACCGCGCCGAGCACTGGGTGGTGGTCAGCGGCACGGCGCGCGTGACCTGCGGCGATACCATCAAGCTGCTGTCGGAAAACGAATCGACCTACATCCCGATCGGCATGAATCACCGACTCGAGAACCCGGGCAAGGTGCCGCTGCACATCATCGAGGTGCAGTCGGGCAGCTATCTGGGCGAAGACGACATCGTGCGCTTCGAGGACATCTACCAGCGCGCCTGACTGGGCGCCGGCAACAAGCGAAGGGGGCTGCGGCCTCCTTTTTTTCGCCGCACTCACGAAGGCCGCGGAGTCTGGTCCTGCGGACCTGACCCCATTCGTCGCTCAAACCGGTCGCACGGATTTCTCGGACTCCGCCATTTGACGCGGAGCGATTCCGGTGCCAGCCGTGACATCAACGAATTTTCCTTGCTCAAGCCGGACGATACGATCGGCAATTGCGATAGTCTGTGGGCGGTGGGCGATCATGATCCGGGTGATATCGAGCGCCGCGATTGCCTCGCCTATCATGGCTTCGTTCCCAACGTCCAGCTGGCTCGTGGCCTCGTCGAGGAGCAGGATTTTCGGGCGTCGATACAGAGCGCGCGCCAGCAGTACCCGTTGTTTCTGGCCACCCGATAGTACCGAACCCATGTCTCCAACGAGCGTTTGGTAGCCCATCGGCATCTGGACGATTTCATCATGGATGCAAGCGGACCGGGCGCAGGCGTGAAGCCATTCAGTGTCGGGTTTCGGATCGAGAAACGCGATATTGTCGTACACCGAACCAGCGAAAAGATGGTCGTCTTGCATGACCGTCGCGACCACGTTTCGGTAATTTTGCAGCCCCAGCTGCGCGACCGAAAGACCGCCAAGGTGAATTTTCCCCTTTTCCGGTTTGAGAATACCGAGGATGAGTTTCAAATAAGTCGTCTTGCCACAGCCCGAAGGCCCGATGATCGCCACGCACTCGCCCGGCTTTACCTTCAGCGTGGCACCGTTCAACAGCAGGGCATCGTCCGCCGCGTATCGAAAGCTCACATCTTCCAGCGCAAGGGTCAGATCGTCGGACGGTTCACGCCGGTGGGCGATGTTGCGTTCTTCCGGCGCGGTGAGAACAATGTCCGCCAGCCGTTCGGCCGAAATACCGAGCATCTTGAATTCAACGACGCTGTCGATCAGGCGATTGATCCGGCCGGCGAACTGCTCCTTGTAGCTCAGGAAGGCAAACAGCATTCCAAGCGACATCCGGTGATCTATCACGGCCACCGCGCCCAGCCAGAATACAAAGGCGCGCTCCACAGAAGAGATGAAAGACCAGCTGGTTCCGAATAGCAAGCTGAGCTTTTGCATGACCAGGCCGGCATTGGTGGCATCGACCCACAGATTCAGCCACGCAGTGCGGCGCTCGCGCTCCCGATTGCACATCTTGATCGTGCGAACCCCGCGTACCGTTTCAAGAAAGAAGGTTTGTTCCTTTGCCTGCTTTGCGATCATGCCGGTCGCCGCTGTTCTCTCGGCACTGTAGCGCAGCCACCGCAGGGTGCCGTACAGGCTCACCGCTCCCACTGTCACACCTGCCAGGGCCGGAGCGTAAAGCACCATCATGACAAGGGTTCCGATCGCCAGCAAGCCGTCGAGGGCGGCTTCAATGGCGGCATTCGTCAGTCCATGTTCAATCGATTTTACGGCGCCGAATCGTGACACGATGTCGCCTACGTGGCGTCGCTCGAAATATTCGACGGGCAGTTTCATCATGCGCCCCATTACGTTGGACATCCACTGCATGTTGAAGCGAGCGCTGATATACATACCGATGTAGGAGCGTACCGCTCCAATCACGGCGGTCGACAGCCCGATCGCGACCATGCCGAAGCCGAGCACCGTCAAAAGGTCGCGATCTCCGCCGACGATGGCTTCATCGGTGATCCACTGAGTCAGGATCGGCAGGGCCAGAGCCAACACTTCGATCACGAGTGCCAAACCCAATAGCTGCGCCAACCCTCGCTTGAGTCCGACGACCTTGCCGATCAACGCCTTCAATTCGATCGCGGGAGGCGGCGCCTTGCGCCTGAACGCCATGCCAGGCTCAAGTTCTATTGCGATGCCGGTGAAGTGGTCTGAAACGGTCTTGAGACGCAGTTTCAGGGCGCCGATCGCCGGATCGTGAATGTAGGCCCATCCCCCTGTGAGGGTGTGGAGGACGACAAAATGGTTGAGGTTCCAGTGCAAGATGGCGGGCAGCTGTAACTGCGACAATTCGGCCAGTTCAAGTTGCAATGGCCGGCACGCCATTCCCATCTGGTCTGTCACCTCGGCGATGTGGGCGACGGTGGCGCCCTTTAGCGAAACCGGATAACGCTTGCGCATTTCGGCGACATCGGTTTCGTGGCCGTGGTAGGAGGCGACCATTGCAATGCACGCCAGGGAACATTCCGCCGCCTCGGTTTGCATTAACACCGGCACGCGCTGGCTCCAGCCGAGTTTCAGGTCCTTGACCAGATTCATGATCTTGCCTTTTCGGGATTCAGCCGCGGCGGAGGCTGTACAGCGGTTCCAACACCCATTCGTAGATCCGGCGGGTATCGAGCTGGACTTCGGCGTCGAGCTGCATGCCTGGCCGCAATCGTTGCTGGCTTCCGTAGGCGTCGATGAGCTGCTTGTCCAGCTGGACCCGCACGGTGTACATCGGCTCGCCGGTTTCCGTGCTGGTCGCAAGGCGCGTGCCAGCCGAACTCTCCGATGCGCGCACAGGGCTGTCGGCAATCGACATCACTTTGCCCTCGGCCACCCCAAATTTTTGGTAAGGAAAGGCATCGAGCTTTAGTTTGACCGCTTGACCGGGCTTGAGGAATCCCAGCGCTCTGCTCGGCGCATACAGGATCGCCTGCAGCTTGCTGTTGCTCGGCACAACAGTGACTAGCGGAACGCCGATGGCTGCGTTCTGGTGGTGAGAAATCGTGAGCGACGACACGGCGCCGTCGCACGGCGCAAGCACCGACCATTCATGATTGTTTTGCTGCTTGCTCAATTCCGACTCAGTGGTGGAAATGCTTCTACTAAGCTGGGCCTCGGCCACTTGTTCGCGTAGCGGACTGTTTTCCAGTTCGAGCGTCAGCCGCGCGATATCGGCGTCGGCGCTGGTCGCCTGCTTTTGCAAACCTTGCAGGCGCATTTGCTGATCCATCAGTTCATCGATTTTCTGCTGCGTCTGCATGGCGGGCATGAAGCCGGATTTTTGCAGCGACTTGAAGCGCGCAACCATCCGTTCCGCCGACTTTACCCGCGCTGCCTGCGTTTGCGTTTCGCTGCGCAACGTGGCGCGATTGCGCTGCGCAGCATCAAGATCCCGGCGCATCGTTGCCACGCTTGCCACATGCAGCTTCGCGGTGCCGCCAAGCTCTTGGCGAAGTGCTGCTAGTTGTTCGGTCAATTTGGCGTCGAGTCCCACTTCGATGGCCTTACCGTCTGCGCCAACGTGCTCCGATTCGAATATGAGCAAGACCTGCCCTTTTCGCACTTGTTGGCCCTCCTGGACGCGCAACGTTTTCAGGGTGCCGCCTTGCGGGGCATAAAGTTTGACCACGCCCTCGCTCGGCTCGAGTACGCCCGATATGCTGGCGTGCCGGGTATATTTACCGACGTACGCAAAGGAGCAAAGTGCCGTCAGCAGGGCAGTAGCCAATGCCACTATAAAATAGTTCGAAACTGGATAGACCAACAGCACGTCGCCGAAAGCGCGCTTGCCGTCGGAATCGAGGACTTCTGCCCGAAATACACTTTGGCCGGACGCCATAAGTTTCTCTCCTACACGCGCTGGAATAAGTGTCAAAAAGGCGTTCGCCTTTTTGACAAGAAACAGGTTGGAGCGTCAGGGCCGCGCGGTCCAGCCCCAAGTGCTACAGCTCATGGCGCAAATGGCGAACATCAGCAGATTTCCGCGTTATATTCATCGAGACCATCACCGCCGCCGCCAACGCCGCCGCCAAAGCCGCCGCCCGCGCCGCCGCTTTCGCCTCCAGCCCATGCGCCCCCATCACCCCAACCAGCGCTGTCTCCCCAGCCATCGCTACCGAAGTCGGCAAAACCCTCGAAGACGGAACCGTCCGAGGTGTCGCTGCTCGTCGGGGTGATCGTTGTATCCTTTTTTGTCTCACATTCGAGGTTCGGCTTGCACGTCTTGGTCTCGGTCGTAGTTTTGATGACATCGACGCCTGCGTCCAACCCGACCATCCGTTTGACCAGTCCTGTTATGCCTATTGACGCGTGCACTACGGTGATGTCAACCGTAGTGGTCACGGAATTGCCGTTGGCTAATTGGCAGAGCTGCGACGAACTCGACACATCGATATCCCGCGACTTGATGTGTGTCGGCACCGCTGGCGCACACACCATACCCGTCGTTCCGCCGCCAGCGACGAAATCCCACTTCGCATGTTCCAAACTTCTCATATCATTTCTCCATGGTTGAGGTCAAAAGGTTTGCGCAATGGCATGCGCGATATCGCTAACGTGGCCGCCCGCGGCACCACGCTCAAACGATTCGTTGGTGAATCACATTCGGCTCACTTGACCACGCTTATCGTGAAACCCGTCTTCTCCAGACGCAAGAGCAATCCGTCACATCGTTTCTTGTCGTTCGGCGCCGGTTGGAATACGTGCGCCATTCCCAAGGCATAAAATCTAATCCCACCGCCCAGGTTTTGCTTCATCTTGGCCAACCACTTGTCGTTACGGTCACACACGATCGGGGCATCGCCATAACCGGCCAGTGCGTCGACCAGAACACCGTTCAATTGCTTGTCGCGCACCGCATCGACGAAGCCCTCATCCATGCGCACGAGCTCATTTTTCGATGGAGGCGCGAACTTCGTCGGATCAAGCAATGCGAGCCACCGCTGCAAATAGCGGGGCCGATCTTTCCCTAGGCCGCAATAGGCATTGACCAAGTCGTATTTCTCGTCGATCGACGCATTTGCCTTTTTGCCATCCTTTTGCCGGCGATACGCGATGTAGCGGGCGATTTCTGGTCGAGACGCGTAGCCGGCATCCGCCTTCGGCAGTCTTTCGGGATGTGATTCTTGGGTTTTGGTCAGATACGAGCCCATTGCAATGATTAACCCGTATTCGGACAAGTCACGCGTGAGACTGTGCGCGAAAATACGGGATGCTTCGCGCGCCTGCAGACGGTCGTTCTCGGTGTCGCCCGGCATTGCGGCGGCAGGCGGGATAATATTTAACAGTGCCCGCGCCACATCCGCGTGCGCTTTTCCAAGGATTTCGCGGTTTTCCGTAGTGTCGGCGAAAGGTATCGGACACGCTGGCGCGTCGGCCGGCAGCATGCCCGACGATTCATGCAAAAATAGATCCGCTTGCATTGCGATAGGTACGACCGTCCTGTAGAAATAGTCGTCGTGTTCGGCCGCCAGACCGTTGTGGGTCACCGGCAGAATATAGAATTTTCCTGTTACGCCTTGTTCATTTTTCCCGGTGACTTCCCACAGCCTGGGCGGCGCTTCTGCAGCATTTGCAGCCACGCAAAATCCGACAATTGCAAACGTGTTGAGCACCGTTCTAGAAGTGAGATTCATTCTGTACCTACGCTGGTTCGTTCGAAAAATTACCATGGTGCATTGCCGCTCTACCATTTAATGCCAATGCGATAATGATGCAAGCAAGTTAATTTGTGTTGACAATTCGCAATGATAAGGTGGAAAGAAGCGCAAGCGGGACCCTTGCTTGAAATGCATCAGGGATGCGTGGTCCGGCCAGCTGCGCCCAGCTGTTTTTTGCCTAGTTGGGTAACGAAACAGTTGGACGGAGGACGCCTATCTCCGGATGTGACACTACGCAATCCTCAGCAACATTTCGTTGGCATTTCCACAATTCCGGGCGCTTAATGAGCGATCTCCTTTTTTCGGAAATCGCCATGCGCTCAACCCCATTCAGCTTGCTTTCCCTGCTTCTCGCAACTGCCGGCTCGGCATTGTTCTTCGCTGCGCAGGCCGCGGTGCCGGATCCCTCGGCGACAATTGAAAAAGACCAGCGAACTTATCTGATCAATCCCAACGGCACGGCGGCGATGACGCGCGACCTGGCGATTCGGATTAACAGTGCGCCGGCGATCGCCAAGTTCGCCAATCAGGCCTTCGATTACAACGCCACGCTGGAAACGCTCGATATCGTCGGCGCCTATACCGAAAAGCCCGATGGCCGCAGGGTGCCCGTACCGCCCGACCGTATCCGTGAACAGCAGGCGCAAGGTTCGCGCGATACGACCCTGTTCGCGGACGAACGCATCAAGGTCGCGATCTTCCCGCAGGTGGAAGTCGGCGACCGGCTGGTGATGCAGATTCGGCAGAACCAGATCGCAGCCCTGATTCCGGGCCAATTCCAGGACATCGTCATGCCGCCGGAGCAGGCGGCGCCCCAGCAGCGATTGATTTATGACCTGCCGGCGGGCATGGCCTTGTATGCCGACGCGCGCGGCTACGTCGCAAGGCCGGTTGACGCGGCGCCTGGGCGCAAGCGCTACCAGTACGAATATGCAGAGCACGATCGCGCCGAGCACGAACGTGGCGCGGTATCCCCGCTCGACGTCGCCGACCGGCTGGTTGTGTCGACCATGGCCGACTACGCAGCGCTGGCCGCCGCGTATGAACGTGGCGCCCAGGGCAAGGCGGCCGTCTCGCCTGCGATCCGCGCGCTTGAACAAAGCATCACGCAGGGCGCCGATGGGCCGCGCGCGAAGGCGCTGCTGTTGGCCGACTGGGTGCGCAAGCATATCCGCTACGTGGCGGTCTATATTGGCCACGGCGGCGTCGTCCCGCATTCAGCTGATGAAGTTCTGGAGCAGCGTTATGGCGACTGCAAGGACCACGCGACCCTGCTCGAGGCGCTGCTCGCATCGGCCGGTATCGACAGCACGCCTGCGCTGATCAGTTCGGGCAGCGCATTCACGCTGCCTTCGGTCGCGGCGGTTGGCGTGCTCAATCACGTGATCACCTATGTGCCGAGCCTGGACCTGTTCGTCGACGCGACGGCAGAGAAAGTCGCCGCTGGCTTTCTGCCGCAAGCGGACCTGGACAAGCAGGTGGTGCTGACGAAAACGGGAGCACTGGCCCGCACGCCCGCGCGGCAAAAGACCAAGGTGCTGGTCGAATCGAGATTCGTGATCGACGCGCACGGCGATTACAAGATTGTTCGCACCACCACCGCGCAGGGTGCGGCCGCCGAGCATTACCGGCGTCGCGACCCCGATGCGGGCCCGCACAGGTCAGAGGAAACGACCGTGGTCGAGCCGGGCATGATCGATGGTGGGGGGGACGAGTACGTGTACAAGGAAACAATTCGCGGCAAATCGCCGTCACCAGATCAGAAACATATCGACCTGTGGGCGGAACAGGCAGCCGGGCCCGCTATCTCGTGGCTTGTGACGACCCGAGACATGGTCGCAGAGAAATCGCGCATTCATCCGTATCCGTGCGCGGCGGAGGAAATCGAACAGCGCACGCACATTCGGGTTCCCGCCAGATTTCGGCTTGCCAAGCTGCCGCCGCCCGTGGCGCTGAAGACGGCGCAGTTTGACTACAACGCCGAATACCTGCGCGAAGGGCAGGCCATCTTGGTTCACCAACGCTACCATGCGCATCCAACGCGTGCCTTTTGCACGCCGGACGAGGCGAAGGCGCGGCAAGCGCTGTGGGGGGAGATGATGATGGACACGGTGCAATTGATGCGATTCGCGAAGCAGTAGGCGCCGGCGACGGGTTGCGGCTTCAAAACATCACTTCCACAAAAATTCCAGAATTGTTGTGACTCTGATCATGTTTATTGCAGGAATTCAGCGATAATTCCCCGCAAGCTTGTTTTCCCGACGAGGTACGCCTCGCAACCCGATCAGAGCGCAACGATTCAATGAAATCAAAAAATTCTTCCGTCAAGAACGAAATTGAATTGACGCTGGCGTCGTTCAAGCGCGTCTTCTTTACCGTCGGCGCATTTTCGGCGATCAGTAATCTGCTCATGCTGGTGCCATCCCTCTACATGCTGCAGGTGTACGACCGGGTGCTGGCCAGCCGCAATGAGATTACCTTGCTGATGCTCACCTTGATGATGCTCGGCGCCTACTTGCTGATGAGTGCTCTGGAGGTGGTGCGCACTTTCGTGCTGGTGCGGGTGGGCGCCCAGTTCGACATGCGCCTCAACAAGCGGGTGTACACCGCCGCATTCGAACAGAATTTGAAGAAATCCGGCGGCAACGCCGGCCAGGCGCTGGCCGACCTGACCACTGTCCGTCAATTTCTCACCGGTAACGCGTTGTTCGCATTTTTCGACGCACCGTGGTTCCCGGTGTATTTGATCGTTATTTTCCTGTTCGAGCCCGCGCTCGGCTTGTTTGCCCTGACCGGCACCGCCGTGCTGGTGAGCCTGGCGTTCATCAACGAAAAAGTGACCAAGGCGCCGCTGGCCGAAGCCAATGCAATGGCGATCGCCTCGACCACGCTGGCGACGAACAACCTGCGCAACGCCGAAGTCATCGAATCGATGGGCATGCTGCCCAATCTGCTGGCGCGCTGGTTCAAACTGCATGGCAAATTCCTGCACCTGCAGGCCGAGGCGAGCGAAAAAGGCGGCATGGTCGGCGCCGTCACGAAATTTGTCCAGGTATCGCTGCAGTCGCTGGTTCTCGGCTTTGGCGCGCTGCTGGTCATCGAGGGCAAGATCACCCCCGGCATGATGATCGCCGCGTCGATCCTGGTCGGGCGCGCGCTGGCGCCGGTGCAGCAGGTGATCGGCGTGTGGAAAAGCTACAGCAGCACGCGCAGCGCCTATGAGCGCCTGGTGACGCTGCTGGCGGCCAATCCGGCGCGTCCCGCGGGCATGGCATTGCCCAAGCCGCTGGGCGCGCTCACGGTCGAAGGCGTCACCGCCGCGCCGCCGGGTTCCGCCACTCCCGTGATCAAGGGCCTGAATATCGCCATCGCCGCCGGCGACGTGGTCGGCGTCATCGGCCCGAGCGGCTCGGGCAAATCGACGCTGGCGCGGCTGCTGGTGGGCGTCTGGTCCGCGCAAGTGGGCAAGGTACGCCTCGACGGCGCCGATATCTATTCCTGGAACAAGGCCGAGCTGGGCCCGCATATCGGCTACCTGCCGCAGGATATCGAGCTGTTTGCCGGCTCGGTCAGCGACAACATCGCCCGCTTCGGCGAGGTCGATCCGGCGCGTGTGGTGGAGGCGGCCAAGCGCGCCGGCGTGCACGACATGATCCTGCACTTTGCGCAAGGCTACGACACCGTACTCGGCGACGGCGGAGCCGGCCTGTCCGGCGGCCAGCGCCAGCGCCTCGGCCTGGCGCGCGCGATGTACGGCGACCCGTCGGTGCTGGTACTCGACGAGCCGAACTCGAACCTGGACGACGTCGGCGAGCAGGCGCTGGTGCAGGCGCTGAGCGAACTGCGCCAGCGCGGCAAGACCATCATCCTGATCACCCATCGCACCAGCGCGGTCGGCGTGACCAACAAGCTGCTGTTGCTGCGCGACGGCGTCGCCGAGATGTTCGGGCCGACGAAGCAGGTGCTGGCGGCGCTGCAGGAAGCGGGCCAGAAACAGGCGCAGGCGCAGTCGGCGCAACAGGCACAGCGGGCCCGGGCCGCGGCGGCAGTCACTACTGAACAGGAATGAACATGAAGCTCCTGAAAAAAGAACCGGCGACCGAAGTCGTTGCGCATGATGTGGAGCCGCTGACGGTCGATACCGATGCGGGCGCCTACAGCAAGTTCGGATGGTGGATCGTGCTGCTCGGCGTGGGCAGCTTCCTGCTGTGGGCATTCTGGGCGCCGCTCGACAAGGGCGTGCCGCTGACCGGCACGGTGGCCAAGGAAAGCAACCGCCAGGCGGTGCAGCACCTGGCCGGCGGCACGGTGGACGCGATCCTGGTGCGCGAGGGAGACAACGTCAAGGCCGGCCAGGTGCTGGTGCGCATGAACGGCGTGCAGGCCAGGTCGCAGTCCGACATCACCCGCGCCCAGTACTTCAATGCGCGCGGCGCCGAGGCGCGGCTGCGCGCCGAACTGGAAGGTCGGAAGACCATCACGCCGCCGGCCGCGCTGGCGCCGTACAAGGCCGATCCGCGCGTGGCGCCGGTGATGGCGCTGCAGGCGCAGCTGATGGCGTCGCGCCAGATGGCGCTGCAAAACGAACTGGCCGCGATGGACGAAAATATCGCCGGCCTGAAGATCCAGACCCAGGGCCTGCAGGAATCGCGCGACAGCAAGAAGCAGCAGCTGGCGATCTTGAAGGAGCAGCTCGACAACATGCGCGACCTGGCCAGGGACGGCTATGTGGCGCGTTCGCGGCTGCTGGACGTCGAGCGCACCTGGGTGCAGACCAGCGGGATGCTGTCCGAGGACATCGGCAACATCGGCCGCGCCCAGCGCCAGGTGATGGAGCTGAGCCTGCGCCGCGCCCAGCGCATCCAGGACTACCAGAAGGAAGTGCGCGCCACGCTGGCCGACACCGAACGCGAAGCCGAGGCGCTCGGCGCGCGCATGACGGCGCTCGATTACGAGCTGGCCAACGCCGACGTCAAGGCGCCGGTGGACGGCACCGTCGTCGGCCTGAACATCTTCACCCGCGGCGGCGTGGTCGGCCCTGGCTTCCGGATGATGGACCTGGTGCCGACCGACGATCCGCTGATCGTCGAGGGCCAGCTGCCTGTGAACCTGATCGACAAGGTGCACGCCGGCCTGCCGGTCGACCTGATCTTCTCGGCCTTCAATGCCAACAAGACGCCGCACATTCCCGGCGTGGTGACGCAGGTGTCGGCCGACCGTACCGTGGACGAGCGCACCGGCGCCGCCTACTACCGCATGAAAGCGAAAGTGACGCCGGCCGGCGCGCGGCTGATCGCCGCGCAGAAGCTCGACATCCGCTCCGGCATGCCGGTCGAACTGTTCGTCAAGACCGGCGAGCGCACGATGATGAGCTACCTGCTAAAGCCGGTGTTCGACCGCGCCAAGACGTCGATGTCGGAGGAATAGCGTGAGCATCGCTTTGAAGAACAGGACGCCGTTCGCGCTGCGGACAGCGGCGGCGCTGGCGTTGACGGCGTGGTGCGCGGGGGCCGGCGCGGTGACCTTCGCCGAGGCGTATCAAGCCGCGCTGCGCAACGATCCGACCTACCGGATGAACTACTACGAGAACGAATACAGCAAGGAGAACGCGGTGATCGGGCGCGCGGGCCTGCTGCCTAACGTGAGCGCCACCTATCAGGCCAGCCGCAACCGGGTCGACCTGACCGCTCCGGACTTGCTGGGGCGTGCGAAGTTGACGCAGCCCGAATACATCAGCCGTTCGGCCGCGGTGCAGCTGCGCCAGCCGCTGCTGAACCTCGAAGCGGTCGCGCTCTACCGCCAGAGCAAGGTGCAGGCCGAAGCGGGCGAGGCGCAGTACCGGACCCGCGGCGGCGAAGTCGTGCTGCGCGTGGCCGGCGCCTACCTCGGCGCGCTGCTGTCGGGCGATGCGCTGGCGCTGGCCCAGGCGCAGCGCGACATGTACGTCGAGCAGGCCAAAGTCAACCAGCGCCTGTTCGAAAAGGGCGAGGGCACCCGCACCGACATGCTCGAGACGCAGGCGCGGCTGGACCAGGCCGAGGCACAGGTGCTCGAAGCGCAGGATGCGCTGGCAACCGACCGCAACGCGCTGGCGGCGGTCATCGGCATGGACCCGGGCGTGCTTCAGCCGCTGGCGCCGACCTTCCATTTTTCGCCGCTGTCGCCGGCCGGTTTCGACGACTGGAAAGCGATCGCGCTGGCCAATAATCCGGACCTGGCCGCGGCGCGGCTGATGGTGGAGGCGGGGCGGCTGGAAGTGCAGAAGGCGCAGGCCCGGCACGCGCCGCGCATCGACCTGGTGGCGACCTATTCGAAGAACGACGCGGAGACGGTCAACACCTACAACCAGAACAGCGTCAACCGCGCCATCGGGGTGCAGATGAACGTGCCGCTGTACGCGGGCGGGCAGGTCAGCGCGATGGTGCGCCAGGCGGTGGACGGCTACGAGCGCGCCAGGGCGGACCTGCAGGCGCGCACCGACAAGGTGGTGATCGAACTGCGCAAGGCGCACAGCATGGCGGTGAGCAGCGTGGCGCGCATCGCCGCGCTCGACAAGGCGGTGGCGTCGGCCCAGTTGCTGATCAAGGCGACCGAGCAGAGCATCAAGGGCGGCGTGCGCATCAATCTCGACCTGCTCAACGCGCAGCAGCAGCTGACCGGGGTGCAGCGCGATCTGGCGCAGGCCCGCTACGGCTACCTGGTGGCGCAGCTGCGCCTGCGCGCGGCGGCGGGCACGCTGTCGGCGGCCGATGTGGGCGAAGTGGCCAGCTACTTCCGCTGAAGGTGACAAGGCGCGCACAAGAAAAAAACCGGAGCAGAGAATGCTCCGGTTTTTTTTCGGCGTTTGAATGGGCGCCCACTATGCAAAATCTTGCATAAATTCTCTCGAAAAACCACGAATTGATCCGAACGGACTAAGCCTTGGTCACACAGCGGTCATCGTCGGCAATTAGTATCACTTTTGCCATAAATCAATATGTTTTGTTAGCTACACCACTCATATTGCGTGAAATATAACGAATGACACATTCATGCCTATTTAGCACGGCTTTTTCGCAACAGTTAGTGCATTTATTTTAAGAAACTTTTATCAAAAGAATTTATCTTTTCATAGGGAAAAAACAAATTTAGTCGGATTTCATCTGAATTCATTAACGAAATCGAATTTGCGTTTAGCTCAGCGGCTAATGCATATTGACCCGCGGAAGCACCGGCTTTCCGAGGCGAAAAACAACGAAGAGGCTCAGGTATGAACGGAAAAAATCAGTTGGGCAAGCAATTGCCGCGTCGCGCACTGCTCGCGATGGCATTGGCAGCAATCAATTTCGGCGCCCTGGCGCAACATCTGGAAGAAGATCACCGCGAATTCGAGGCCACGCTGTACGCGCCTTACGCCGCCGGCCCGCAAGGCAGCCGCAGCTTCACGATGGATTTCTCCTACCCCTTCGTCGGCAGCGCCCACGACATCGTCTGGCGCCTCGAGCTGCTCGATGCCCGCGGCCGCAGCGTGCAGCAGTGGCAGGGCGTCGAGCGCCTGACCGGCGCGCCGCGCAAAGTCAATATCGACTGGGCCGCCCGCAGCGCCGACCCGTCCCTGGCCGATGGCCTGTACACGGCGCGCATGCTTGCCTTCGCCAAGCCGGCCACGGGCGCCAAGGCCGCCGTCGTCAGCAAGGCGGAAGTGGACGCCATGCTGGCCGGCGCCGCGGAAACCGAAGAACAAAAATGGGACATCCTGGTCGGCGACGTGCCCGCCGCCGCGATGCCGAGCGCCGCCCGATTCGCCGCGCCGGCGCGCAAGGCAAGCGCGTCGAGCCTGCAGCGCATGGCCGCGCAGAGCAAATCGGTCGCGGCGAACGGCGCCACCCTGGCCGCGCCCGCCACGATGGCCGCGCCGGCCACCATGGATGCGGCGCCCGCAACCGGCTCGTCCACGCCGGCCTACACCGTCTACTTCGGCAACCTGCACAGCCAGACCAACCACAGCGACGGCGGCGGCGCCCTGTCGACCTGCGTCGGCGCGCAGAACCCCCAGTCCGGCACGGCCGGCGGCCCGACCGAGGCCTACACCTACGCGATGAACAAGGGCCTCGACTTCCTGATGGCCTCCGAGCACAACCACATGTTCGACGGTTCGGACAGCACCAACGCCAGCGCCAACGCCGCCAACGCGAAGGCGCTGTACCAGTCCGGCCTGGCGGCGGCGACCAACTTCAATGCCGCCCACCCGAACTTCCTCGGCGTCTATGGCCTGGAATGGGGCGTGATCAGCAACGGCGGTCACATGAACATCTTCAACACCAATGAACTGCTGGGCTGGGAATCGAACAGCAGCGGCCAGCTGATCGGCGACACCTACACGGCCAAGGGCGACTACGCCGGCCTGTACACCCTGATGGCCCAGCGCGGCTGGGTCGGCCAGTTCAACCACCCGTCCTCCAGCGGCCAGTTCCTGGTCAACGGCGTGCCGCTCGGCTACACGGCCGACGGCGACACCGCGATGGCCCTGTGCGAAGTGCTCAACACCTCGGCCTTCTCGACCAACGCGACGGAAACGGAAACGGGCCGCAGCAGCTACGAGGGCGCCTGCCAGAAGGCGCTCGAAGCGGGCTACCACGTCGCGTTTACCACCGACCAGGATAACCACTGCGCGAACTGGGGCGCGTCCTACACCAACCGCACCGGCATCCTGGTGCCAACCGGCACCGCCTTCACCAAGGACAGCTTCATCGCGGCCATCAAGGACCGCCGCGTGTTCGCCACCATGGACAAGGCCTCGCAGCTGATCTTCACCGCCAACGGCCACATGATGGGCGAGCGCTTCTACAACAGCGGCCCGCTCGCCCTGGCCGCCAGCTTCTCCAACACCAGCGGCAAGTCGGTCGCCACGGTGGCGATCTATGAAGGCGTACCGGGCCGCAACGGCACGGTCTCGGTGCTGGTCAACAGCGCCACCGCCAGCATCGTGCCGACGCTGGGCGAGCACTTCTATTACGCCAAGGTCACCCAGAACGACGGCAACATCCTGTGGTCGGCCCCGCTCTGGGTGACCCAGACCAACGGCACCGGCGACTACATCAAGCCGACCGTCAGCGCCAGCGTGACCGGCAGCAGCGGCGACATCACCCTGGCCGCCGACGCCAGCGACGACACCGGCGTGACGATGGTCGAATTCTATGTCGACAACGCCCTGGTCCAGGCCACCGGCGTGACGCCTTACCAGACCACCCTCAATTCGACCACGCTGTCGAACGGCAACCACCGCCTGGTCGCCAAGGCCTACGATGCGGCCAACAACGTCGGCAGCTCGGCCGCCGTCACCTTCGCAGTGAACAACCCGATCGTCGACAGCACCGCTCCGGTCGTGTCGGCCAGCGAAACGGGCCGCATGGGCTCGATCACCCTGAGCGCCGCCGCTACCGACAACATCGGCGTGACCAAGGTCGAGTTCTACGTCGACGGAAGCCTGGCCGGCTCGACCACCGCCATGCCTTACTCGCTGGCGTTCGATTCGACGCTCTTGACCAACGGCAGCCACAACGTGACGGCCAAGGCCTACGACGCGGCCAACAACATCGGCAGCGCCGCCGCCTTCGCCTTCACGATCGACAATCCGGACACCATCGCCCCCGTGGTGACGGCAGGCGAGAGCGGTACCAGCGGCACCATCACGCTGAGCGCGACGACGTCCGACAACATCGGCGTGACCAAGGTCGAGTACTACGTCGATGGCGTGCTGAAGGGCACTTCGCTGGCGGCGCCGTACTCGCTGGCGATGAACTCGACCCAGCTCGCCAACGGTACCCACAGCCTGGTGACCAAGGCCTATGACGCCGCCGGCAACGCCGGCACGTCCGCGCCGCTGAGCTTCAGCGTCAGCAACGCCACCACCAACCTGATCCTCAACGGCGGCTTCGAATCGGGCGCCACCAAGTGGACCGCCACCGCTGGCGTGATCAACAAGGATCCGAGCGAAGCGGCGCGCACCGGCACCTACAAGGCCTGGCTGAACGGCGCCGGCACCGCGGGCAGCGCCTCGCTGGCGCAGAAGGTGACGATCCCGAGCACCGCTGGCCTGGCCCAGCTGAGCTTCTGGCTGCGCGTGACGTCGGAGGAAACCGGCTCGGCGCCGGTGGATACCTTGAAAGTGCAGGCGAAGAGCGCCAGCGGCGTCGTGACCACCCTGGCCACCTACTCGAACCTGGACAAGGGCAACGACTACGTCCTCAAGACCCTCGACCTGACCGCCTACAAGGGCCAGGCTGTCACCGTAACTTTCGCCGGCACCGAAAATGACGGGGCTGCGACCTCGTTCATCATCGATGACGTCAGCGTCAATGTGCAATAAGGAAAACCACCATGTCCAAAACAGCCTTTAAACTCTCGACCGGTAATTTCTTCCAGGACTGGTCGGACCTGAGCCAGTTCACCGCTGACAACGACTGGTCCCACGTCGCCAGCATCGTCGGCTACAACGGCGCCGGCATGTCCGGCTCCCCGGGCAGGGACGCGGGCGCGCTGGTGGCCGACAATCCCGTCTCCGCCACCCCCCAGTTGTTTTTCAACAGGGCGACCACCTTGTCGTCCGGCGGCGTGGCCGAGTTCCACAATCCAAACAACAGCGGCAATGCCGTGGTCGGCCTGCAGGGCTCGGGAACGGGGCAGGCGCCGAACCTGGTGCTCTACCTCGATTCGACCGGCATGGAGAAGGTCAACCTGACGCTGGACCTGCGCGACCTCGACGTGACCGACAACTCGATCCAGCAGATCGCCATTCAATACCGCATCGGCGACAGCGGCAACTGGACCAACATCGCGCCGAAGACGCCCACCCCCGGCTCGACCGCCTACATCGCCGACGCCAGCGCGGCGGGCGGCGCAAGCCTGGTGACGCACGTCGACATCACCCTGCCATCGGCTGCCGACAACCAGGCCAACCTGCAGATTCGCATCCTCACGGTCGATGCCGCCGGCTCCGATGAATGGATCGGCATCGACAACATTGGCGTCACCGGCACGGCGATCGTGGTCGGCGCCGACACCACGGCGCCGACCATCGCGGCCGCATCGCCGGCCGACAACGCCACCAACGTGTCCGCGGGCGGCAACCTTACCGTGACGTTCAGCGAAGCGGTCAACCTCGGCACCGGCAACATCACGCTCACCGACGGCGCCGGCGACACGCGCATCATCGCGGTGACCGACGCCAGCCAGGTCAGCCTGAGCGGGCAGGTGCTGACGATCAATCCGACCGACGACCTGAAGCTGAGCGCCACCTACCACCTGACGCTGCCGGCCGGCGCCGTGGTCGACCTGGCCGGCAATGCCTTCGCCGGCAACGCCGCCAATCCGATCGATTTCGCCACCTCCTTGAAGTTCACCGGCATCTACGACATCCAGGGCGCCGGCCACACTTCGTCCATGGTGGGCCAGACGGTCCACACCGGCGGCGTAGTCACGGCCATCGACACCACCGGCAACAAGGGCTTCTGGATCCAGGACGCCGCCGGCGACGGCAACACCGCCACCTCCGACGCGATCTTCGTCTCGTCGACCCTGACCACCATCAAGGTCGGCGACCTGCTCGACCTGCAGGGCGTGGTCGAGGAGAGCACCAACGTCGGCAGCAACACCAACAATCTGACCGTCACGCAGCTCAATGCGGTCCAGAACCTGAGCATCGTCAGCCACAACAACGTGATCGCGCCGACCATCATCGGCGCGGGCGGGCGCGCGGTGCCCGGCGAAGTGGTCGACAGCGACCATTTCCGCGTGTTCAATCCGGACCACGACGCCATCGATTTCTACGAATCGGTGGAAGGCATGCTGCTGCAGGTCAAGAACGTCCAGGTGGTCAGCAACTCCGTGGCCGGCGCGACCTTCGTCGTCACCGACGGCGCCAGCGGCGCCAACGACCGCGGCGGCCTGACCAACTCGCTGGGCGACGTCAATCCGGAGCGCTTCCAGATCTACGCCGACACCGGCGTGACGACCGGCATCACCGGCGCCTACACTACCGGCGACACGCTGGGCGACGTCACCGGCGTGATGAGCTACTACAACGGCAACTACGAGCTGCTGCCGACCGCGCTGCCGGCCGGAGCCGTGCACCATGCGGCTTCGCGCGAGACGACCGGCCTCTCCGGCGACGCCACCCATCTGTCGGTCGCCTCGTACAACCTGGGCGCCCTGAGCGTGAACGACTCCCAGGCCAAGTACGACGCCCTGGCCCACGACATCGTCGCCAACCTGGCCAGGCCCGACCTGCTGGGGCTGGAAGGCGTGCAGGACAGCAACGGCAACCTCGCCGGCGAACTGGGCGCCGACCTCACGATTGGCAAGCTGATCGACGCCATCGTCGCTGCCGGCGGCCCGCGCTACCAGTTCGCCCAGGTCAATCCGTCCGACGAAAACACCAGCGGCGGCACGCTCAACACCAATGTGCGCAGCGTGGTGCTGTACAACGCCGACCGGGTGCAATACGTCGAAGAGTCGGCGCGCCTGCTCGACGACACCCATTCCGCCGATGGCACGGCGTTCGCCAACGCGGTGCACCCGCTGGCGGCCGACTTCGTCTTCCGCGGCGAAACCGTCACCTATGTCGGCGTGGACATGGCCGGCCGCAGCCCCGGCGACGAGATGTTCGGCAAGAACCAGCCGGCCACCGTCGCCGGCGAGGCCCTGCGCGCCGACCAGATCGGCTCGGTGCAGGACTACGTCGCCGAACTGCAGGCGGCGCATCCGGGCAGCCACATCGTGGTGGGCGGCAATTTCAACGCCTACCAGTTCGACACGGCGATGACGGCGCTGGCCACCGGCGCCGGCCTGGTCAACCTGACCGACAAGCTGGGCGATGCGACCGACCGCTATACCGCCGCCACCAACGGCAACAACAGCCAGCTCGACCATCTGCTGGTGTCGGGCGACCTGGCCGGCCAGGCCCAGTTCGACATCGTCCACTTCAACACCAACCAGGCCGCCAACACCACCCAGGCCGACCGCGATCCGGTGCTGGGAACGTTTTACATCAACAGCGCACCGGTGGCTGCGGACGACAGCTTCAATCTCAATGAAGACACGACGCTGACGATCAACGCCCTGCAAGGCGTGCTGGCCAACGACCACGACGTCAACCAGGACACCCTGTCGGTCAACGTGGTCACCGGCGTTGCCCACGGCAGCCTGGCGTGGAACAGCGACGGCTCCTTCAGCTACACGCCGGACGCCAACTACAACGGCGCCGACAGTTTCAGCTACCTGGTCGACGATGGCCATGGCTTCAGCTCGGGCGCGACCGTGCAACTGACGGTCGATGCCGTCAACGATGCCCCGGTCCTGACGGCCGACGCGCCGGACACGGTGCTGGTCGAGGCGGGCATGAACGGCGACGGCATCGATGTGGCCACGGTGCAGCTGCACATGAGCGATATCGACAGCGCCACGCTGGTGCTCGGCAGCGACGGCTGGATCGACCAAGGCGACGGCCTGTACACCCAGGATGGCCAGTACGGCTGGGCCACGCTGGACATCAACACCAACACCGTCACCTACCGGCTCGACAATGGCATGGCCGATTCGCTCGGCGCCGCCGACCACGTGCAGGAGCAGTTCACGGTCACCGTGAGCGACGGCGACGCCACGGCCAGCGTGCCGGTCACCTTCGACATCCAGGGCGCCAACGACAATCCGTTCGGCAAAGCGGACAAGGCCGTCGCGATGGAAGACTCGAGCGTGCTGATCAACGTACTGGCCAATGACGGCGACGCCGAGGGCGACGCGCTCGACATCGTGCTGGTCGGCGCCAAGTCCGCCCTGGGCGCCTCGCTGACCTTGGAAAACGGCCAGGTGCGCTACAGCGCCGATGCCGACCGCTTCGACCTGATGGCCTCCAACACCAAACTGGTCGACACGTTCACCTACCGCATCAGCGACGGCCATGGCGGCTTGTCCGGCCCGATCTCGGCGCAAGTGACGGTGCAGGAAGCGGGCGACAACATCAGCGTGATGGGCACCGCCGGCAACGACACCTACCGCGTCGTGCTCGGCAAGGACACCACCTACGATGGCGGCAAGGGCAACGACAAGATCATCGGCGCGGCCGGCGCCGACGTCCTGATCGGCGGCGAAGGCAACGACACCATCGATGGCGGCGCCGGCAACGACGTCATCACCGGCAACGACGGCATCGACTCCCTGGCTGGCGGCGACGGCAACGACTCGCTCGACGGCGGCGCCGGCAACGACAGCCTGAACGGCGGAAATGGCGATGACTTCGTGGACGGCGGCATCGGCGACGACCTGGTGCAGGGCGGCGCGGGTGCCGATCGCCTGGTGGGCAACGCCGGCAACGACGCCATGTTGGGCGGTAAAGGCGACGACGTGCTCGACGGCGGCAGCGGCAACGACCTGTTCGTGTTCAGCCTCGGCAGCGGACACGACACGATCCTCGGCTTCAAGCCGGGCGAAGACACGATCCTGACCGGCTTCGGCGAAACGGGCGCCCTGGGCAATCCGTCCACCTGGGCCACGACGATCCGCAACGCACCGCTGGCGGCGACGGCCGCGCCATGGAGCTTCGTCGACGTCGACGCCGACGGCAACGGCACGGCCGACGCGGTGGCGATCAGCGGTGGCAACCTGGGCAGCGACACCGTCGTGCTGGACGGCTGGTCGATCGCCACCCTGGTCGGCCAGAACTACCTGGACGCGCAACACCAGGCCATCGGCGGCTGGTTACACTAAGAGAGGGCAGGGGCGGGGCGCGTCGGAAAACTTTACACTCGCCCCGCCTTTCATCCTCTGCGTCAAGATAAGTTGCTGTTGTTAAACAATATTTTATTTCGGGCATGATTGTTGCATTGTTCCAATCAAGCCTACTACTGGAATCGACATGAACCTTAAACTTCTCCTCGCCTCGATCGCCCTGTGCGCCAGCGCCGCCACCCAGGCCGGCATCGTCGAAGGCATCGACGTCACCGGCATCACCGGGACCGTCGAGCAATTCAACGGCCTGCCGGTCACGGCAAGCACTTACGACTTCGGCAACGGCATGGTCTACACCAGCCTGACGGGCGATCCAGCCCAGATCAACTTCGACGGCTTTTATGTTCTGGGCGCGCTGGCTGGGGCAAATGGCGGTTTCGAAGGCAGCAAGTATTTTGCTACCGGCGCCGGCCCGACCACGTTCGCGTTCAGTTTTGCCGGCGGCGTCAAGCGCTTCGGCTTCCACGGCACCGAGGCACTGAGCGAAGACGGCTCCCCGGCGGCGGACGGCATCATCGATGTGACGTTCTACGACATGAACAACGCGGTGATCGACACCGTGCACGCCAACTCCCTCGGCATGTGGTCCTGGGACGACTTCTACGGCTACGAAACCGATGCCGGCGCGATTGGCCGGGTCGAGTTCTCGGGCACGGGCGGCATGGTGCTCGACAATGTCGCGTTCGACAGCGCCGCAGCCGCCGTGCCGGAACCGGGCAGCTTGGCGCTGCTGGGCCTGGGCCTGGCCGGTTTCGCCGTCGCGCGCCGCAAGACAGCACGCAAGTAAGGCATCGGCAGGGGAGGGCAACGCCTCATGGACACATGTGCCGCAAACGACACATGTGTCTTTTTTTTGCCTTTTGCAAATTCGACCGCTGCGGCGCGAAACGGCGCGCGGCACCAATAGCGGCGGGCATTTCCCCCTGTTAATTCGCCGGTGACGTGCATCGCCAAACAAAAATCGTATTGTCAAAGCCGGGCCTTCTCGTGCATAGTGGAATTGTTTGTTGTTCAATAGACATAATATTGCTACAAAAGCCACACTTTGCCTGGAATTGAACCATGTCAGCACACGTCCTCGTCGTCGAAGCCGAGCCAGCGATCCAGCAATTGATCGGGTTGAACCTGACGCGCGCCGGCCACCGGGTCAGTTGCGTGCCGGACGCCGAATCGGCGCTGGCCGCGCTCGGCCAGGCGCTGCCGGACATGGTGCTGCTCGAATGGGACTTGCCCGGCCAGAGCGGCATCGCGCTGATCCGGCGCCTGCGCGCCCATCCGCAGGCGCGCGACCTGCCGATCATCATGGTGGCCGCGCGCAACGGCGAGCATGACAAGATCCTGGCCCTCGAATCGGGCGCCGACGACTACATCACCAAGCCGTTTTCCCCGCGCGAAATGATCGCCCGCATCCACGCCTTGCTGCGCCGGCGCGTGCCGCACGCGGCCGCCGACACCGTGCAGATGGCCGGCCTGCGGCTCGACCCCAGTACGCACCGGGTCACCGCCGGCGCGCGCCAGCTCGAACTGGGCCGCATCGAATTTCGCCTGCTGAACTTCCTGATGCATCATCCGGAGCGGGTGCACAGCCGCGCCCAGCTGCTCGACAGCGTCTGGGGCAACCACGTGTTCCTCGACGAGCGCACCGTCGACGCCCACGTCGGCCGCCTGCGCAGCGCCTTGCAACCGAGCGGGCACCAGGACCATATCGAAACCGTGCGCGGCAGCGGCTACCGCTTCGTCGCGTGGGACGCGCGCCTGAAGATGGGCTGGCCGGGCGCCGCGGCATGATCGCGTAAGCATTGGAACCGGTCATCCTCAGCAAGCTCGAGCAGGAATACCTGCTGCGGGTGATCGAGTCGGCCCACCAGGTGCGCGATGCGCGCCAGTTTTTCCTCTGGACCCAGGGCCAGCTGCAGGCGCTGCTGCCGCATCAGCTGATGCTGTGCATGCAGTTCGACCCGGCCGGCGCGCTGCTGCGGCTCGAGCCGATGCACGCCGGCCTGCTGGACGATGCGGCGATGCGGCGCCTGTGCGATCCCTCGGACGGCTTGGCGGCGCGCCTGGCGCGCCATTGCCGCGACAGCGACCGGCTGCCGGCCATGACAGGGGGAGGGCGGCGCGCCGGCGACGCCATGCTCGAGCAATTTCGCCGCGAGTTGCAGCAGGCGGCCGGTCTCGACCATATGGTGGTGCACGGCAGCGGCGCGCTGGCCGGCGGCGCCACCCTGTTCGTGCTGTGCGGCTGGGGCGAGCAGCCGGCCGCGCGCCACGCCTATTTCCTCGCGCTGCTCCTGCCTTACCTGCACATGGCGCTGCTGCGGCTGTCGGCGGGCGGGCGGCCCGCACTGGCGGCGCAGGAGGGGCTGGCGCGTCCGCTCAGCGCGCGTGAAACGGAGATCCTGCGCTGGGTCCGCGAAGGGAAGAGCAATTTCGAAGTCGGCTGCATCCTGGGCATCAGCGCACTGACCGTGAAAAACCACCTGCAGCGCATCTACCGCACCCTGGGCGTCTCCAACCGCACCCACGCTCTGGCGCGCTGCCTGGCGCTGCGCCTGCTCGAAGCGCCGGGGCCCGCCCTCGGTTCGCCGCAGTAAGGACGGATGCCGCTTCCGATTACACGGCATCGATTTATTTTGGCTGGGTAATTTAACCGTATGTTGAACGACAATCGCCGTGCAATCATGCTGCGTTGGCGGACGATCCTCGTCGCCGCCTGGCCGTTTCGACAGCGGGGCGGCACGGCGGCGCGAATGCGCTTGACGCCGGCTTAGGGTGGCGCGATCATATATCAATGCGACAACTTCTCCTGATCCTCTTCCTCGGCTGCTCCGCCTGTACTGTGGCGGGGCCGGTTCCCCCCGCGGCGCCAGCCGTCACCGCCACCGCCGCGCCTGCCAAAGGCGAGGACGCCGCGACGCTGCTGATCCGCCTGCGCGGCATGGTCGGCTCCGCCAGCTGCACCGAGTCCTCGCAATGCCGGACGGTCGCGGTGGGCGCGCGCGCCTGCGGCGGCCCGGAAGGCTATCTGCCGTACTCGACAACAGTGACCGCCAGCGCGCCCCTGCAGGAACTGGCGCGGCGCCATGCCGAGCGCCGCAAGGCCGACGTCGCCGCCTCCGGGATGCTGTCCACCTGCGAGGTCATTCCCGATCGTGGCGCCCTGTGCGTCGCAGGCACCTGCCAGCTGCGCACCATGGCCAACGACCCTAGCTGATCCCTCACTGCCCGGCATGCGGCTCTTGGCCGGGTAGTTTCCGTCGTTCGATCGGTTCCTGCGGCCGCTCGCATTCGCCGTCCTCCCGCCGCGCCTCAGCGCTTTTCGCGCTGAGCTCCTCCCTTGTCATTTAAACCAAAAGTCAACTTTTCTTCTCGACAATAACGTCGCTGTCGAGGCGGCTTCCCGTATGCAATAAGCATGTGTGCCAATCTATGCGGCAATGCAACATTGCGCAAGCATGCGCATTGTTAAGAAAACATGACTTCCGGTCAAAAATTTGTCGGGAAATCTTACAGTCCAGCGGGGAAACATTGGTGATTCGCAACAACTCTTTGATTCCGCTGGATATTTTTTCCAGGCACAAATAATGCTTGTTCACAATCGCTGAGTTCGCTCGTCAACATGTCCGACGGCTTTTACTTGCACAACAAGCAGCAAGGTCCGGGTCACAAATCCGGGCGACCTATTTATCGAAAAGTTAACTAAAACTGGGGAAGACGTGGCTAATATTTCAAAAAAACCAAACCGCAGCACAGGGAATTTTCTTAAATCCATCGTTGCCGCCGGCGCATTGAGCGCCTGCGCCTTCGCGCAGGCCGGCGTCCTCGATTTCGAGGCGCCTGTCGACAGCCCGTTTTTCTTTTCCGGCGGCTACGTCGAGATGGGCGACTTCTGGGTCCAGACCTACGGCGGCGCGCTGTCGAGCGACCTGGTCGGCGCGCTGGTCGACGGCAGCGATCCCGGCACCTGTTTTTCGGTGGCGTGCCCGGTCAACAACAGCTCCCACTACTTCGCCGGCCTGGACGACGGCTACTTCTACTTCGGCATGACCAACGACGCCAGCTTCAAGGTCAAGAGCCTGCAGGCCAGCTTCATCGGCGCCGGCCAGGCCAGCTTCCCGGACATCAGCGGCATGCTGGTCCTGCAAGGCTTCGACATTACCGGTCACACCGTGGGCAACGCCCTGCAGCTCGGCCTGGCGGGCCCGACCAACGGCCAGTTTAACTTTGCCACCTACAACCTTGGCACATTCAGCAACAACGACGTGTCGTTCGTGCGCGTGCTGGGCTATTCCTGCGACGCTTCGGCCAACTGCCTCCGCAACACCAATCTGGCGAACTTCGCGATCGATAACATCGTGACCGTTCCCGAGCCGACCAGCTGGGCCATGCTCGGCCTCGGCCTGGCCGGCCTGGCCTTGTCCCGCCGCCGCCGCGCCTGATTCGCCGCCGCTTCCATCCGATTACCTCATTCGAGAAGACACATGAAGCTCAACCTACGCCCAATTTCATTCGCCGTGATGTTGATGCTGGCCGGCGTCGCCGTCAGCACCACCGCCCAGGAAGTCCGCCGTCCCTACATCGTTCAACTGCAGGACCAGCCGGCCGCCAGCTACGTCGGCGGTATCGACGGGCTGCCAGCCACCCAGCCGGCGCCCGGCGCCGTGTTCGACTACCACGCAGCCGACGTTCAGAACTACGTGCGCTACCTGGGCGACCGCAAGAGCGAAGTGCTGGCCACCATCAGCGCCGCCCCGGTCATCGCCGACTACGACGTCGTGCTGAACGGCTTTGCCGTAATGCTGACCGACGATGAAGTGCTGACGCTGAAGAACAACGCTGCCGTCGCCGACATCCAAGCCGATGTGCCGCGCCACGTCGACACTGTATCGACCCCGCGATTCCTCGGCCTGACCAACGCTGGCGGCCTGTGGTCGCAATTTGCCGGCGGCTCCCTGGTCAAGGGCGAGAACATGGTCATCGGCATCATCGACGGCGGCATCTGGCCGGAAAATCCGGCCTTCGCCGACCGCACCGACGCCAACGGCAAGCCAACCTTCGACCAAGCCGGCACGCTGGCCTACACCAGCCCTCCGGCAACCTTCACCGGTTCGTGCATGGCCGGCGAAGGCTTCGATCCGCTCAAGCATTGCAACAACAAGCTGGTGGGCGCGAAGTACTTCAACGCGGGTTACCTGGCCGCCGCCTTGCCGACCAACTGGAGCGAATTCTTCTCGCCGCGCGATTCCAACGCCGGCAGCAACGGCGTCAGCCAGGGCCACGGCGGCCACGGCGACCACACCGCGTCGACCTCGGCCGGTAATGCTGGCGTCCCGGTCGTCATCGGCGGCGTGCCGATGGGCGAAGCGTCGGGCATCGCCCCGCGCGCACGCGTTGCCGCCTACAAGGTCTGCTGGACCTATGACGATCCGACCGCTGTCGACGGCACCCACGCCTCGAACAGCTGCTTCGGCTCGGACTCCGTCAAGGCGATCGATGAGGCAGTCAAGGACGGCGTGAACGTCATCAACTTCTCGATCAGCGGTTCGCAGACCTCGGTTGCCGACGCGGTCGAGCAGGCCTTCTACCGCGCCTCGCTGGCCAACGTGTTCGTCGCCGCTTCGGCCGGCAACAGCGGCCCGGCCAACGCCGTGGCCCACAACAGCCCATGGCTGACCACGGTCGCGGCATCGACCCACGACCGCAAGTTCCAGGCTGACGTCACCCTGGGCAGCGGCACCACCTATTTCGGCGCCTCCGACAACATCGTTCCGCTGCCGCAAACGGCGCTGATTCGCGCCGAAGACGCAGGCGTCGCCGGCGGCAACGCCAACCTGTGCTACAGCGACGCGGCCGCGGCCACCGCCGCCGGCCAGGCCATGCTCGATCCGGCCAAGGTCAACGGCAAGATCGTCATTTGCACGCGCGGCACCAACGCGCGCGTGGACAAGAGCCTGGCGGTGCAGAACGCCGGCGGCGTCGGCATGGTGCTGGCCGATAATGGCGCCGGCCTGGTGGCCGAGGTGCACTCGGTCCCGACCGTCCACGTCTCGGCCGCCGACGGCGCCGCGATCAAGACCTACGCGGTAGCCCAGGCCGCCGCGGCGACCAGCGCCATGAGCGCCTTCTACATCGGCACCAAGCCGGCGCCGATCATGGCCGGTTTCTCCTCGCGCGGACCGAACCAGGCTGACAGCAACATCCTCAAGCCTGACCTGACCGCGCCTGGCGTGGACATCATCGCCAGCGTCACGCCGGCGCTGACGGTCGCCCAGCACGCCCAGGTCGCCGCCGGCGCGATGGTGCCGCCGCCTGCCTACGAGTCCTACCAGGGCACCTCGATGTCGAGCCCGCACGTGGCCGGCCTCGCGCTGCTGCTGCGCCAGTTGCATCCGGACTGGTCGCCGGCGGCGGTCAAGTCGGCGCTGATGACCACCGGCTACACCACCCTGAACGACGGCGTGGCCGGCGCCTCCAACGGTCTGCTGCCATGGTCGCAGGGCGCAGGTCACGTCGACCCGAACAAGGCCGCCAATCCAGGCCTGGTGTACGACGCCGGCAAGGCCGACTATGTGTCCTACCAGTGCAAGGTGAACAGGCCCGCCGTGTCGCCAGCTTCCGATTGCACCACCTACGGCATCCTGGACGAGTCGTACAACCTGAACCTGCCGTCGATCACCGTCAGCAGCGTCCAGGGCAACGTCACCGTGCGCCGCAAGGTGACCAACGTCGGCGCCGCGAGCGCGACCTACACCGCCGCCGCATCGGTGCCGGGCTTCAGCACGGTGGTCTCCCCATCGAGCCTGACCCTCGCGCCAGGCGCCAGCGGCAGCTTCACCGTCAAGATGACGGCGACCAGTGCGCCTGCCGATGTCTGGCAGTTCGGCAGCCTGATCTGGACCAGCGGCACCACCACGGTGCGCAGCCCGATCCAGGCCAAGGTGGGCAAGCCGATCACCGCGCCGGCTGAAATGACCAGCGACAAGGTCTCGGGCAGCAAGCTGTTCGCCGTCAAGACCGGTTTCTCCGGCCGCATGGGCTTCATCAAGGGCGGGCTGAAGGACGTGACGATGGGCAGCGAAGTGTCGCTGGTCCCTGCTGCGATGGACTCGGCAGGCCTCAAGGCCGCGTGCATCGCCGGCGTCGATACGGCGTCGGTCAAGGTCTACAGCGTGAACGTTCCGGCCGGCGCGATTGTCGCCCGTTTCGCCCTGCGTCAGGTCGACGTGAGCTCGCCGATCGACGACAACGACATGGGCGTCCTGGCGCCGAACGGCACCACCTGGGGCTACTCGGGCAACAACGGCAGCAATGAGTCGGTGCAGGTGAGCGCCCCGGCTGCAGGCACCTACAAGGTCTGCGTGGTTGCGTACGGCGGCTCGCCGGTCATGACCCACAAGCTGTCCTCGTGGGTGGTCACGCCTGCCGACAACGGCGGCAAGTTCGTCGTCGCAGTGCCGGGTAAAGTGGTCGCTGGCAACAACACCACCGTCGGCATGAGCTGGTCGGGCCTGACGGCCAACCAGCGCCTTGTCGGTGGCGCGCACTTCCTCGACCTGAACAACGCGGTGCAGGCCACGACCGTGCTGCGCGTCGATACCGGCGCCGCGGGCGTCCCGCTGTCGGAATCGGATCGCGCGATTTCGGCTTCGAAGTCGCAGGACTAAGCTGGTGCAGTAGCAGGCAAGCCGCCGGCCGCATCGCAGCGTTTCGACGTTGTGCTGCGGCAGGCGGCGCCCGCGGCCGCTGCCGGGAATACCCGGTGCGGCCGCTTTTTTTCGTTTGACGCGTCCGCCATTTCGCTGTGGCGCGCACGGGTGGAAATGTCGTTCCTCCATTGAAAGAAATATTGTCGGAACGCGAGGCGGCGTGGTAGCCTTGTCGGGCTGAAGAATTGCTGTGTTCGGCTGTCATGTGCGCGCTGCGCCGGGACGGCCGCTGAATCAAAACAAAGGTCATCGAGGAGTTGGTCGGATGCATGCAGTAACGTCACAACGGCGCGCCCGGCGCTCATTTGCCGCCGGCTTCACATTGCTCGAACTGCTGGTCGTGATCGTCATCATCGGCTTGCTCGCCGCCTATGTCGGCCCCAAATACTTCTCGCAGCTTGGCAAGTCCGAAGTGACCATCGCCAGGGCCCAGATCAACGCCTTCGAGAAATCCCTCGACACCTACCGGCTCGACGTCGGCCGCTATCCGAGCACCGAGGAAGGCCTGGCCGCGCTGCTGGCCGCGCCGGCCTCCGGCGCCGGCAAATGGAACGGCCCTTACCTGAAGAAAGCCCTGCCGCTCGATCCGTGGGGCCATCCATTCCAATACCGCGCGCCGGGTCCGAAGGGCGAGTTCGAAATCCTCTCGCTGGGCCGCGACGGCCAGCCGGGCGGGGCCGGCGAAGACGCCGACATCACCAACTGACCGGACCGGCGAGCAATGCAGTTCCAGGTGCGTGCCCTGACGGCCGATTCCACGGTCGCCCAGCTCAGTGTCGATGCGCTCGACGAGGCCGACGCCCGCCGCCAGGTGGAGGCGCGCGGCCTGTTTGTCGCGTCGGTCCAGCGCCGCGCCGGCGGTCGCGCGAAGGGCGCGATCTCGCTGGTGCTGTTCAGCCAGGAGTTGCTGGCGCTGCTGTCGGCCGGCCTTGGCGTGGTCGAGGCGCTCGAGGCGCTGCTTGAGAAGGAAGCCAGCCCGGCGCTGGCCAACGTGCTCGAACGCCTGCTCGCCGGCCTGCGCGAGGGAAAACGATTCTCGAGCGTGCTGGCCGAGCAGGGCGACCGTTTTCCGCCGCTGTACATCGGCATCGTCAAGGCGGCCGAGGGCACCAGCGACCTGCCGCGCTCCCTGTCGCGCTACATCGATTACCAGCAGCGCATCGACGCGGTGCGCGCCAAGATCGTCAGCGCGGCGATCTATCCGACCATCCTGCTGCTGGTCGGCGGCGGCGTCAGCGCCTTCCTGATCACCTACGTCGTGCCGCGCTTCGCCGAGGTCTACCAGGGCGCCGGCCGCAACCTGCCGTTCATGTCGCGCCTGCTGCTGTCCTGGGGCCAGTTCGCCGCCAGCCACACCGCCGTGCTGCTGGCCGGCGTGGCCGCCGCCGCGGCGCTGGCGGCGCTTGGCGTGCGCCACATGATGGCGCGCGGCGGCGTCGGCGGCCTGCTGGCGCGCCTGCCAGGCATCGGCGAGCGCGTGCGCATCTACGAGCTCTCGCGCCTGTACCTGACGCTGGGCATGCTCACTGAAGGCGGGATCCCGATCGTGCATGCGATCGACACCGTGCAGTCGATGGTGTCGCCGTCGATGCGCACGGCGCTGCAGAACGCGCGCCTGGAAATCGAATCGGGCCAGCCCCTGTCGAAGGCGTTTGCCGACCACGCGCTGACCACGCCGATTTCGCTGCGCATGCTGCGCGTTGGCGAGCGCACCGGCGACATGGGCCCGATGCTGACCCAGTCGGCGGCGTTCTACGACGGCGAGATCAGCCGCTGGATCGACCGCTTCACGCGCACCTTCGAGCCGCTGCTGATGGCCGCGATCGGCCTGGTGGTCGGCGCCATCGTCGTGCTGCTGTACATGCCGATTTTCGACCTTGCCGGAGACATGTCTTGAACGCGCCGCTCGATCCCGCACGGCTCGATCCCGCGCTGCTGGCGCGCGCCCGCGCGCAGGCGGCCCGCACCCAGCGCTCGCTGGTCGACGAGATCGAGGCCGAGACTGGCGCCGATCCGCGCGACATCGTGCGCTCGCTCGCCGCGCCGTTCGGACTGACGGTGGCGGAGACGGCCGACATGCTGGCGTTCACGCCGGCGTTCGACCTGCTACCGTTGTCGCAGGCGCTGGCGCGCCGCTGCGTGCTTCTGCGCAGCCCGTCGCGCGAGCTGATCGGCGTGGTGGCCGACCCGTTCGACCTCGACCTGCAAACTTGGCTCGGCGCGCGCGCCCAGGCCACGCCGCGCGCGCCGCTGCAAACGCGCCTGGCGCTCGCCTCCGACATCCAGGCCTACCTCGGCAAGCACGAGGAATCGGCGCGCGCGGTCGACAGCCTGGTCACCGGCGACGCCGGCGAGCGGCGCGACGGCAAGACCACCGCGGTGCTGTCCTTCGCCTCGGTCAGCGAGGCCGCCAGTCCGGCGGTCCGGCTGGTCAATTCGACCCTGTACGACGCCCTCAAGGCCGGCGCCTCCGACATCCACCTGGAAAGCACGGCGCTCGGGCTGGCCGTCAAGTACCGCATCGACGGCGTGCTCGATCACGCCACCTCGGTCAACGGCATCGAAGTGGCCGAGCAGGTCATCTCGCGCCTGAAGGTGCTGGCTGAACTCGACATCTCCGAGCGCCGCATCCCGCAGGACGGCAGCTTCCGGGTCGAGTCGAACGGGCGCGAGATCGACCTGCGCGTGTCGATCATGCCGAGCATCCACGGCGAGGACGCGGTGATCCGTATCCTCGACAAGCGCGCCATGATCGAAGCCTACGGCGCGCTGACGCTCGAAGCGCTCGGCTTCGATGCGCCGTCGCTGGTGTCGCTGCGCAGCCTGGCGCAGGAAGCCTACGGCATGCTGCTGGTGACCGGCCCGACCGGCTCGGGCAAGACCACCACGCTGTACGCGGCGCTCACCGAGATCAACAACGGCCGCGAGAAGATCATCACCATCGAAGACCCCGTCGAATACCAGCTGCCCGGCATCCTGCAGATCCCGGTCAACGAGAAGAAGGGCCTGACCTTCGCCAAGGGCCTGCGCTCGATCCTGCGCCACGACCCGGACAAGATCATGGTCGGCGAGATCCGCGACCGCGAGACCGCCGAAATCGCCGTGCAGTCGGCGCTCACCGGCCACCTGGTGCTGACCACCGTGCACGCCAATAACGTGTTCGACGTGTTCGGCCGCTTCACCCACATGGGGATCGACCCGTACGCCTTCGTGTCGGCGCTGAACGGGATCTGGGCGCAGCGCCTGGTGCGCATGAACTGCCCGCACTGCGCGCTTGCCTACCGTCCCGACGACGCCGAGCTGGCCTCGGCCGGCCTGGCGCGCGCCGACGTGCACGACTACCTGTTCATGCAGGGCAAAGGCTGCGGCGACTGCCGCGGCACCGGCTACAAGGGGCGCCGCTCGATCGCCGAGATCCTGACCCTGAACGACGAGATCCGCGAGCTGATCGTCGACAAGCGCCCGATCCGCCAGATCAAGCAGGCGGCCTTCGACAACGGCACGCGCAGCCTGCGCCTGGCCGCGCTCGACCTGGTGCGGCGCGGCGCCACCACGCTGGCCGAAATCAAGCGGGTAACTCTTCATGCGTAGGCGCTTCGGACAGGCCTTGCGGCTGGGCGTGTCGCACGACGCGCTGGCGCTGGTGCAGACCAGCCGCTGGGGCGGGGAGGCCGTGCTGCTGGCCGAACGGCCGTACGCGGCGGCGCTGCCCGACGCCCTGGCCGCGCTGCTGGACGGCGCCGGCCGCGCCGGCTGGCCCTTGACCATCGTGCTGGCCGACGACCTGGTGCGCCTTTGGCAAGTCACGCCGCCGGCCGACAGCACGCGGCTGGCCGACCTCGAAGCGGCGGCCGCGCTGCGATTCCAGCAGCTGTACGGCGAACCCGCCGCGCCGTGGCAATTCAGCGCCGGCTGGGACGCGGCGCGCCCCTTCCTCGCGGCGGCGATGCCGCGCGCGCTGCTCGGCGCGCTGGAGCAGGGCGCCTCGGCGCACAAATTGAAAGCGGTCGAAATCGTGCCCCAGTTCCTTGGCTTGTTCAATCGCTGGCGCGGCGCGCTGCGCCCCGGCGCCTGGTTCGGCGTGCTGCATGACGGCGTGCTGACCCTGGGCGCCTGCGACCGCGGCGCGATTGCCGCGGTGCGCGCGGCCAGGGTGCCGGAAGGCGCCGGCGCGGCCTGGCTGGCCGAGCACCTCGACCGCGAGGCGCTGCGCCTGAACCTGCCCGCGCCGGCGAAGCTGCAATTGTGCGGCGACCTGCCGCCGGCCTGGATCGGCGCGCGCGCCAGCATGCTCGGCGCCGAGGCGCCGCGCGGCTGGTCGGCCGCGGCGCAACTGGCCGTCAGCGGGAGCGCCGCATGAAGCGCGTGCGCATCGACTTCGCGCCGCCGAGCCTGGCGCGCACGATCCACCGCACCGGCCCGGGCGCCTGGGCTCTCGCCGCGCTCGCGCTGGCCCTGTGCGCGGCGGCCGGCGCGGCTGGCTGGCAGATGCACCTGCGCCAGGGCGCGCTCGACGCCCAGCTGGCGGCGGTGCGCAGCCACGCCGCGCCGATCGTCGTGGCCGCGCCTGTGCAGCCGCGCGCGCCGATTCCCGAGGCGCAGGCCGCGGCGGTGAACGCCGCCGTGCTGCAATTGAATACGCCGTGGCAGGCGCTGCGCGACGCGATCGGCGCCGCGACTCCGCCTTCCATCGCCTTGCTGACGCTCGAACCGGATCCGCGCCGGCGCAGCATGCGCATCACCGCCGAGGCCAAAACCAGCGACGACATGATCGCCTACGTCGAACAGCTCAAGCGGCAGGAGCTGTTCGGCGCCGTCGCGCTGGTGCGCCATGAAATCAGCGAACTCGATCCGAACAAGCCGATCCGTTTCCAGCTCGACGCGCAGTGGAGCGCGCCATGAAGGCCGCCTCGCTGATGCTGCGCCTTCGCTTGTGGCTCGCCGCGCGCGGCCCGGTGGCCTGCGCCGGCGCGGCGCTGTGCCTGGCCGGCGCGCTGGCGCTGGCGTGGCTGCTGCCCGAGCGCGCCCTGCAAAGCCAGCGCCGCGCCGTCGCCCTGAGCCTGGCCGCGCTGCCGCCGCCCAAGCCGCTGGCGGTCGCCGTGCCCGAAAGCCCGAACGAAAACCTGGCGCTGTTCTACGGCACCCTGGGCGAGCGCCGCTACGCCGAGCAGCAGGTCAAGACCCTGTTCGGCCTCGCGTCCAAGGCCGGGCTCACGCTCAGCCAGGGCGAGTACAAGGCCGCCTACGACAAGAACGGCCGCTTCCATACCTATCAGATCAATTTGCCCGTGAAGGGCAGCTACGGCGCCATCTGGCAGTTCGGCGCGCTGGCGCTGGAGGCCATCCCGTTCGCTTCGCTCGACGAGATCAGCTTCCGCCGCGAGTCCGTCGGCGAGCCGGCGGTCGAAGCGCGCGTGCGCCTTACCCTGTACCTGGCCGACCAGCCATTGGGAGCATCGAAATGAAACCGCGCCATATTGCGCTTAGCGCCGCCTTGATCGTGGCGGCCGGATTCGCGCTGTTCGGCGACAAGACGCCGGGCAGCGTGGTGGTGGAGCCGGCCCAGCGCCGCGCTGCGGCTGCCCCTGCGCGGGTTGCCGCGGTCGCGCCGAAACAGGAAGCGGCGCCGGTCGTGATGATCATGCGGCTGGAACCGCGCGCCAGCGCGATGATGCCGCCGAACGACGCGGACATGGTATTCGGCCGAAAGGACTGGACGCCGCTGGCGCCTCCGCCGCCACCGGCGCCGCCGCCGCCGGCGCCCACCGCGCCGCCGCTGCCGTATAGCTTCGTCGGCAAGGCGCAGGAGAAGGGTGCGTGGGAAGTGTTCCTCGCGCGCGGCAACGAAACCCTGATCGTGCGTAACCAGATGGTGCTCGACGGCGTGTACCGCATCGACGCCATTGCGCCGCCGACCCTGAAAATCACCTACCTGCCTTTGAATCAGGTTCAACAGCTTAATATTGGAGTAGCCGAGTGATGTCGATCCACCTGAACCGCCTGCCGCGCCTGTTGGCCTTCGGCGCCATCGCCGTGGCGCTGGCCGGCTGCGCCGCGCAAATGGCTTACCGCGACGGCGAGAAGCTGGTGGCCGAGGACAAGATCGAAGCCGGCCTGGTGAAGTACCAGGAGGCGATCGCCGCCGATCCGGGCAACGCGCAATACAAGGCCGCCTTCCTGCGGGCGCGCGACCGCAACACCACGCGCCTGGTCGAACAGGCCGAGCGTGAGCTGGCCGACGGCCATGCCGACCTGGCGTTGCGCAGCTATCGGCGTGCGCTGTCGATCGACCCGGCCAACGAGCGCGCGCGGGCCGGCCTGCGCCAGGTCGAAGCCGATGCGCGCCACGCGGTGTTGATGGAGGAGGCGACCGCCGCGTTCGAGCGCAAGGACTATGAGCTGGCGCGCCAGAAGCTGGCCGCGATCCTGACCGAGCGCCCCGGCCACGAGCCGGCGCGCCTGCTGATGGCCCAAGTGGTCGAGAAGACCGCCGCCCCGGCCGCCGACACCGGCCTGGCCGCCGCCTTCAAGCTGCCGATCAATATCGAGTTCCGCGACGCTTCGCTCAAGCAGGTGTTCGAAGTGATCTCGCGCCGCTCCGGCCTGAACTTCCTGTTCGACAAGGACGTCAAGACCGACCAGCGCACCTCGATCTTCCTGAAGAACAGCACCGTCGAAGCGGCAGTGTACTACCTCCTGGTCAGCAACCAGCTCGAGCAGCAGGTCATGGACGGCAACACGATCCTGGTCTACCCGAATGTCGCCGGCAAGGTGAAGGAATACCAGGAGATGGCGGTCAAGACCTTCTTCCTGGCCAACGCCGATGCGAAAAACGTCGCCAACACCCTCAAGACCATCCTCAAGTCGCGCGACGTGGTGGTGGACGAAAAGCTGAACCTGGTGATTCTGCGCGACAGCCCGGAAGTGATCAAGCTGGCCACGCGCCTGGTGGCGCTGCAGGATGTCGCCGAACCGGAAGTCATGCTCGACGTCGAGATCCTCGAAATCAAGCGCAGCCGCCTGATGGACCTGGGCATCGCCTGGCCTGCCAGCGTCGGGTTCGCGCCGCTGAAGACCGATTCCGGCGGCGCCATCACCATCGACACGCTGCGCCATCTGAACGGCGCGACGATCGGCGTGTCGAACATCTCCCTCGCCGTCAACGCCAACAAGACCGACGGCGACTCCAATACGCTGGCCAATCCGCGCATCCGCGTGCGCAACCGCGAGAAGGCCAAGGTCGTCATCGGCGACAAGGTCCCCAACATCACCACCATCATCACCGCCGGCACCGGCGCCGGCTTCGCGTCCGAGTCGATCAACTACGTCGACGTCGGCCTGACCCTGAACGTCGAGCCGACCATTTACCTGAACAACGAAGTGGCGATCCGCATTTCGCTCGAGGTGTCCAACCTGGTCGACTCGATCACCACCAAGTCAGGCTCGGTCGCCTACCGCATCGGCACCCGTTCGGCCACCACCATGCTGCAGCTGAAGGACGGCGAGAACCAGGTGCTGGCGGGCCTGATCAACAACGAAGACCGCACCAGCGGCAGCAAGGTGCCCGGCGTGGGCAACCTGCCGATCCTGGGCCGCCTGTTCGGCAGCACGCGCGACTCGACCGACAAGACCGAGATCGTGCTGTCGATCACGCCTCACCTGGTGCGCAACATCCAGCGTCCGGCGGTGGGCGTGTCCGAGTTCAACGCCGGCACCGAGACCAGTTTCCGGCGCCGTCCGGAGACGGTTCCGGTCCCGGTCAAGGCATCGGCCCCCGCGCCCGCGCTGCCGGCGCCGGTCGCGCCGCAGCCGGCTCCGGCGCCGACGCCGGCACCGACGCCAGCACCAGCGCCCGCAACCACGGTCGTACCGCTGCCGGCGCAATGAAAGGCTTCACGCTGATCGAGCTGCTGGTGACGCTGGCGATCCTGGCGCTGCTCGGCACGATCGTCGCGCCGGCCGCGCAGGTCGTAACGCAGCGCCGCCAGGAGGCCGAGCTGCGCCACTCGCTGCGCGAGATCCGCGCCGGCATCGACGCGTGGAAGAAAGCCAGCGACGAAGGGCGCATCGCCAAGACGGCCGGCGCCACCGGCTACCCGCCGAAGCTGGAAAGCCTGGTGGAGGGCGCGGCAGACCAGCGCAGCCCGAAGCACGCCAAGATATTCTTCCTGCGCCGGCTGCCGCGCGACCCCTTCAACCCCGACGCGGACCTCCCGGATGCGCAAACCTGGGGCAAGCGCAGCTACGCCAGCGAGGCGGCCGATCCGCGCGAGGGCGACGATGTGTACGACGTGTATTCCACATCGGAGCGGGCCGGCCTGAACGGCATCCCGTACCGCAAATGGTGACGTCCATGCGCGCAAAAAAAGGCTTCACGCTGATCGAGCTGCTGGTGGTGCTGGGCATCGTCGCGCTGCTGCTGACGCTCGCGGTGCCGCGCTTTTTCCCCAGCATCGACTCGGCAAAAGAGACCATCCTGGCCGACAACCTGCGCAACACGCGCGCCGCGATCGACCAGTACTACAGCGATACCGGGCGCTATCCCGATTCGCTGGACCAGCTGGTCGAAAAAAAATACCTGCGCAATCTGCCGCTCGACCCGGTCGCCGACAGCACCGCCAGCTGGATCGTGGTGCCGCCGGAAGACGGCGCCAAGGGCGGCGTCTACACCATCAAGAGCGGGGCGCCCGGCAACGACCGCCACGGCAAGCCCTATGCGGACTGGTAAGCGGCCGCGCCAGGACGGCTTCACCTATATGGGGCTGATCATCCTGGTCGCCGTGATCGGCATGGTCGGCGCGGCGACGCTGAAGATCGATTCGCTGCTGCAGCGCGCGGCGAAGGAAGAGGAACTGCTCGAGATCGGCGCCGCGTTCAGCGCCGCGTTGCAAAGCTATGCGGCCGCCACGCCGCGCGGCCAGCCGACGCAGCCGCCCAGCCTGCGCGATCTGCTGAAGGACCCGCGCACGCCCGGACTGCGGCGCCACCTGCGCAAGATTTTTGTCGACCCGATGACCGGCAGGGACGAGTGGGGCGTCGCCTACCTGGGCGGCGGGACCGGCGTGGTGGCGGTGTACAGCCTGTCGCAGGCGGCGCCGTTCAAGGTCGCCAATTTCGACGCGCGCTTCGTCGGCTTCGAGAACCGCCAGCACGTGTCCGAATGGCGCTTCACGGCCGGCACGAATACCACGCCGCAGCCAGGTGAGCCGCTGGCCGAGATGCCGCATGCAGTGGTGCCGGCAGAGGCGCCAGCGCAGGCAGCGCCGCCGCCGCCACCACCGCCGCCTCCGCCTCCGCCCGAGGAAGAAAAACCGGAGGAAGAAAAACCCGAACCGGTGGCGCCGCCGCCCGACCGGCGCGGCGAGCGCTGAGGGCAGGTCAGCGCGCGCGGCGCTTGAAGTCGCGGAAGCGGAAGCCCAGCGCGAACAGCACCGCGAAGTAGGCAGCGCCGCCGGCCCCGACGATGGCGAACAGGGCTCCGGCGCGCAGCCAAGGGTGCACGCGCATGCCGGCCCAGTCGACCAGGCCCTGCCCGTACCAGCACAGCGCGCCCATCACCGTCACCGCCGCAACGAGTTTGGCGAAGAATCCGATCCAGCCGGGCTGCGCCACGAAGATCTTGCGCTTGCGCAGGCCGATGTACAGGAACAGCGAGTTCAGGCAGGCGCCCACGCCGATCGACAGCGCCAGACCCGCCACGCCCAGCAGCGGCACGAAGACGAGGTTCAGCAGCTGGGTCGCGATGATCGTGCCGGTGGCGATGCGCACCGGCGTGCGGATGTCCTGGCGTGCATAAAAGGCCGGCGCCAGGGTCTTGACCAGGATGATGCCGAGCAGGCCGGCCGCGTAGGCCATCAGCGGCATCGCCGAGCCGTGAATCGCCGCAACGCTGAATTTACCGTAGTGGAACAGGGTCGCGATCAGCGGCTCGGCCAGCACGGCCATCCCGACGGCCGCGGGCAAGGCCAGCAGGAAGGTCAGGCGCAGGCCCCAGTCGAGCAGCGAGGAGTATTCCGTGCTGTCGCCTTCGGCATTGGCCTTCGACAGGCTGGGCAGCAGCACCGTGCCCAGCGCCACGCCCAGCAGCCCGATCGGAAACTCCATCAGCCGGTCCGCGTACTGCAGGGCCGACACGCTGCCCGCCGCCAGGTGGGCGGCCCAGCTGGTGTTGATCAGCAGGCTGATCTGCGCCGCGGCCACGGCGAACACGGCCGGCCCCATGCGCTTGAGCATGCGCCGCACGCCCGGATCGTGCAGGCCGGACAGGGGATTGAACGACAGGCGCGGCAGCATGCCGATGCGCATCAGGGCCGGCACCTGGATCGCCACCTGGAGAATTCCACCGACGCACACCCCAACAACCATCGCGTACACCGGCTGCGCGAAGTAATGCACCAGGAACAGCGCTGCCAGGATCTGCGAGACGTTCAGCAGCACCGGCGCGAAGGCCGGGATCTTGAATTCGCGCCAGGTATTGAGCACGCCGCCGGCCAGGGCCGCGAACGCCATGCATATAATATAGGGGAACATGATGCGGGTCATCAGCACCGCGTCCTTGAAGGCGTCCGGCGCCAGGCCGCTGGCGATCACCGCCAGCAGGCCGGCGCTGCCGATGATGCCCGCCACGGTGACGGCCAGCGTGGACCACATCAGCGAATTGGCCACATGGTCGACCAGCGTCTTGGTGGCCTGGTCGCCCTGCTGGATTTTGTATTCGGCCAGGATCGGCACGAAGGCCTGCGAGAACGCGCCTTCCGCAAACAGCCGGCGCAGCAGGTTGGGGATGCGGTAGGCGATGATGAAGGCGTCGGTATAGGCCGAGGCGCCGAAGGCGCGCGCGAACAGGCTCTCGCGCAGCAATCCGGTGATTCGGGACAGCATGGTCATGCTGGAGATGGCGGCGAGGGATTTGAGCAAGTTCATGGCGCGAGATTATATCCCGGCAACACCGTCGCCACCGGTTTGGCCGGCATGTGTGATTTTTGAATTGCTCCGGCCGGAATAATTCGCTATAATCGAAGGCTGTACAGAATTCTGTTACGCAGACACATTTGTTTGACAGGCACTGGTTTGACAGCAAGGTTGTTCGAGCAGCATGAACTCACCGGTTTGCCAGACGCTTGTGTTTGCAAACGCAACTTGACCCCGTTTTAGGAAATTCCATGGCAAATACCGCACAAGCGCGCAAACGCGCTCGTCAAGCAGTTAAGCAGAACGCACACAACTCGTCCCAGCGTTCGACCCTGCGTACCGCAATCAAGGCAGTGCGCAAAGCGATCCAGGCTGGCGACAAGGCTGCTGCCGCGTCGATCTTCCAATCGTCGGTTTCGACCATTGACAGCATCGCTGACAAGAAAATCATCCACAAGAACAAGGCCGCTCGCCACAAGAGCCGCCTGGCAGCTGCCCTGAAAGCGCTGGCTTAATTCAGCCGCGCTGGCGCGGCCGCTTCGGCGGTGGCGCCTGGAACTGCCTGTGGTAAAAGAAACCCGCCTGACTCGGTCCGGCGGGTTTTTTCGCTTGGCGTCCGCAAACGGGCGCCGCGGCATTGAAGCGGATGCCTTAAAACCGTAGCGCCTAGTAAAATACTGGTGCATAATGTGAAACGCGCCTCTTATGTCTTATAGAAGACCTTCCGGCCCGACCCCTTAATTAGATTCACCCATCGCGGCGCCCGTTCGCGAACACCGAGGAAAATCGCATGAGCAGTGATCAGACCATCATCTACACCCTGACCGACGAGGCGCCGCTGCTGGCCACCCACGCCTTCCTGCCAGTCGTCAGCACTTTCGCCAAAGCCGCCGGCGTCACCGTCGAGAAGAGCGACATCTCGGTGGCCGCGCGCATCCTGGCCGCCTTCGCCGACCGCCTCACGCCCGAGCAGCGCGTGCCGGACGCGCTGGCCGAGCTGGGCAAGCTGACCCTTCAGCCGCAAGCCAACATCATCAAGCTGCCGAACATCAGCGCCTCGGTGTCGCAGCTGGAAGCGGCCATCAAGGAACTGCAGGGCAAGGGCTACAACATCCCCGACTACCCGGCCGATCCGAAGACCGACGAAGAAAAAGACATCAAGGCCCGCTACGGCAAGTGCATCGGCTCGGCAGTGAACCCGGTCCTGCGCGAAGGTAACTCCGACCGCCGCGCCCCGCGCGCCGTCAAGGAATACGCCCGCAAGAACCCGCACTCGATGGGCGAATGGTCGGCCGCCTCGCGCACCCACGTCTCGCACATGACCGAAGGCGATTTCTACGCCGGCGAAAAGTCGATGACCCTGAACGGCGCGCGCGACGTCAAGATGGAACTGATCACCAAGAGCGGCAAGACCGTCGTGCTCAAGCCGAAGGTCGCGCTGCAGGATGGCGAGATCATCGACTCGATGTTCATGAGCCGCAAGGCCCTGCTTGCGTTCTACGAAAAGCAGATCGACGACGCCAAGAATACCGGCGTGCTGTTCTCGCTGCACGTCAAGGCGACCATGATGAAGGTGTCGCACCCGATCGTGTTCGGCCACTGCGTGCGCATGTTCTACAAGGAAGCGTTCGAAAAGCACGGCGCGCTGTTCGACAGCCTGGGCATCAACGTCAACAACGGCATGGCCGACCTGTACAACAAGATTGAAACGCTGCCGGCCTCGCAGAAGGAAGAAATCATCCGCGACCTGCACGCCTGCCAGGAAAATCGTCCGGCGCTCGCCATGGTCGACTCGGCCAAGGGCATCACCAACTTCCATTCGCCCAACGACGTGATCGTCGACGCCTCGATGCCCGCAATGATCCGCGCCGGCGGCAAGATGTACGGCGCCGACGGCCGCCTGAAGGAAGTCAAGGCAGTCATCCCTGAGAGCACCTTCGCCCGCATTTATCAGGAAATCCTGAACTTCTGCAAATGGCACGGCGCATTCGATCCGAAAACCATGGGCACCGTGCCGAACGTCGGCCTGATGGCCCAGCAGGCCGAGGAATACGGCTCGCACGACAAGACCTTTGAAATCGCCGAAGACGGCGTGGCCAACATCACCGACCTGGCGACGGGCGAAGTGCTGCTGTCGCAAAACGTCGAGCAGGGCGACATCTGGCGCATGTGCCAGGTCAAGGACGCCCCGATCCGCGACTGGGTCAAGCTGGCCGTCACGCGCGCGCGCAACTCGGGCATGCCTGCCGTGTTCTGGCTCGACCCGTACCGTCCGCACGAGAACGAACTGATCAAGAAGGTCAAGACCTACCTGAAGGATCACGACACGAGCGGCCTGGACATCCAGATCATGTCGCAAGTGCGCGCGATGCGCTACACGCTCGAGCGCGTCATCCGCGGCCTGGACACCATCTCGGTGACCGGCAACATCCTGCGCGACTACCTGACCGACCTGTTCCCGATCATGGAACTGGGCACCAGCGCCAAGATGCTGTCGATCGTCCCGCTGATGGCCGGCGGCGGCATGTACGAAACCGGCGCGGGCGGCTCGGCGCCGAAGCACGTGCAGCAGCTGGTGGAAGAAAACCACCTGCGCTGGGATTCGCTGGGCGAGTTCCTGGCACTGGCCGTGTCCTTCGAAGACCTCGGCATCAAGACCGGCAACGCAAAGGCCAAGGTTTTGGCCAAGACGCTCGACGCGGCGACCGGCAAGCTGCTGGACAACCGCAAGTCGCCGTCGCCGAAGACCGGTGAGCTCGACAACCGCGGCAGCCAGTTCTACCTGTCGCTGTACTGGGCGCAGGAACTGGCCGCGCAGACCGACGACGCCGAACTGGCCGCGCATTTCGCGCCGCTGGCCAAGTCGCTGGCGGAAAACGAAGCGAAGATCGTGGCCGAATTGCTGGCAGTGCAGGGCAAGCCGGTCGACGTGGGCGGCTACTACAAGCTGGACGAGGCGAAAGTGACGGCCGCGATGCGTCCTAGCGCGACGTTCAACAACGCGATCGACACGCTGGCGTAACGCGGAAATGAAAATGGGGTCAGGTCCGCAGGACCAGACCCCGGACTTCGTGACGCGGCGCCGGCGTCATCTGGGGACTGGTCCTGCGGACCTGTCCCCATTTTTATTTGTGGATCGCGTTCGCGGGTACCTCGATGAAGTCGCCCGGCATCAACGGATGCGTCGCCAGCGAAAACGGCCCGATACTTGAACGCACCAGTCGCAGGGTAGGGAAGCCGACCGCCGCCGTCATGCGCCGCACCTGGCGGTTCTTGCCTTCCTCGAGCGTGATGGCGACCCAGCTGGTCGGCTTGTCGGCGCGCTCGCGGATCGGCGGATTGCGCGGCCACAGCCAGTCCGGTTCGGCAATCCGCACCGCCTTGCTTGGTTTGGTGACGAAGTCGCCCAGGTCGAGCGGCGCCTGCAGGCGCGCCAGCGCGGCCGCGTCGATGGCGCCGTCGACCTGCACCAGGTAGGTCTTCGCTTCCTTGTGGTCCGGATGCGCAATCTTGTGCTGCAGCTTGCCGTCATCGGTCAGCAGCATCAGGCCCTCGCTGTCGGCGTCGAGGCGCCCGGCAGGGTAGATGCCGGGAATCGACAGGTAATCGGCCAGCGATTCGCGGCCTTCCTGCGGCGTGAACTGGCACAGGACCTGGAATGGTTTATTGAAGAGAATCAGGGGCATGGCGTGGCGTAGAGCGGGGAAGCTAAAATCATAGCACCTCGCCAACGCCTGATGCATAATGCAAGATTCACATCTTATGTTTTATGCAGGACTGTCGCACCGCGCGTCCAATTGGGAGAGCACAATGTATCAACACATCACCGTCCCGGCCGATGGCCAGAAAATCGGCCTGAACGCGGACCTGTCGCTGGCGGTCCCGGATAATCCCATCATTCCCTTCATCGAAGGCGACGGCACCGGCATCGACATCACGCCGGTCATGATCAAGGTGGTCGACGCGGCCGTGGCCAAGGCCTACGGCGGCCGGCGCAAGATCAGCTGGATGGAAATCTACGCCGGCGAGAAGTCCACCAGCGTGTACGGCCCCGACGTGTGGCTGCCCGACGAAACGCTTGCCGCGGTCAAGGATTACATCGTGTCGATCAAGGGGCCGCTGACCACGCCGGTCGGCGGCGGCATCCGTTCGCTCAACGTGGCGCTGCGCCAGCAGCTCGACCTGTACGTCTGCCTGCGCCCGGTGCGCTACTTTACCGGCGTGCCGTCGCCGTTGAAGGAGCCGGAGAAGACCAACATGGTCATCTTCCGCGAGAATTCGGAAGACATCTACGCCGGCATCGAATACCAGCAGGGGTCCGACGGCGTGAAGAAGCTGATGGACTTCCTGGTCAAGGAAATGGGCGTGACCAAGATCCGCTTCCCCGAGACCTCGGGCCTGGGCATCAAGCCGGTCTCGATCCAGGGTACCGAGCGCCTGGTGCGGAAGGCGATCCAGTACGCGATCGACAACGACAAGCCATCGGTCACGATCGTCCACAAGGGCAACATCATGAAGTACACCGAAGGGGGCTTCCGCGACTGGGCGTACGCGCTGGCGCAGAAGGAATTCGGCGCCGAGCTGATCGATGGCGGCCCGTGGATGAAGTTCAAGAACCCGAAGACCGGCCGCGACATCGTCATCAAGGATTCGATCGCCGACGCTTTCCTGCAGCAGATCCTGCTGCGCCCGATCGAATACAGCGTGATCGCGACCCTGAACCTGAACGGCGACTACATCTCCGACGCGCTGGCGGCCCAGGTCGGCGGCATCGGCATCGCGCCTGGCGCCAACATGTCGGACTCGGTGGCCATGTTCGAAGCGACCCACGGCACCGCGCCGAAGTACGCCGGCAAGGATTACGTCAACCCGGGCTCGCTGATCCTGTCGGCCGAAATGATGCTGCGCCACATGGGCTGGACCGAAGCTGCCGACCTGATCATCTCCTCGATGCAGAAATCGATCGCCTCGAAGAAAGTCACCTACGACTTCGCCCGCCTGATGGAAGGCGCGACCCAGGTGTCGTGCTCCGGCTTCGGTGACGTGATGATCGAAAACATGTAATTTTTCGCTGCGCGCGGCAAAGGAAAAAGCCCCGACTCCTTGATGGAGACGGGGCTTTTTGCATGTTGAAGCGTGCGCGCCGTGGGCGTACTTATAATTGAAGGATGCTATTTCCGGGAGACGGAAGTGAACGATAAAGCGAATGACAGAGTGTTCGGTATCGATGAGGCGGCCCGGCATCTTTCCGGCTTGGTGAAGGCGGCATGTGAAGGGCCGGTCAGGATTGGCGACGACGGCAAGGCCGCTGTGTATCTGGTTTCCAAGCACGATTTCGATGCAATGCTCGACCATGTGGAAGAAATCACCGACGCGCTGTGGCTCGCGCGGGCGGAACTGGCCGAGCAGGGAGGCTACGTGGAGGGTGATGCTTTGGCGTTGATAGTGGGCAGGCTCGAGGAGATCGAAAATGCTGCTGTTGACGCTCAGCAAGGAGGTTGAAAAATTCCTGTTCTCGCTGGCGCCCAAGCAATTCAAACAGGTCACGGTATCGATGCTGAAACTGATGAGTGACCCGACCCCGCACGACAGCGCGGCGTTGAAGGGGGCGCGCCGCGGAGAGCGCAGGGTCGACATCGGCGAATACAGGGTGATCTACCGCGTTGAGGATGGCGTAATTCGGATCGTATTGATCGGCAAGCGAAATGATGACGAGGTATATCGTCGATATGAGCGTAAGCCCTGAAGGGCGAGACGAAAAAAAACCCCGCCAGCGGCGGGGTTTTTCACATTCGGGTTTGCTTAAGCAGCCTGGATGTTGGAAGCTTGCTTGCCTTTAGGGCCTTGCGTTACTTCGAATTGAACTTTTTGACCTTCTTTGAGGGTCTTGAAACCGTTCATGTTGATTGCGGAGAAGTGTGCGAACAGATCCTCGCCGCCGTCATCTGGAGTGATGAAGCCAAAACCTTTGGAATCATTGAACCACTTAACTGTACCTGTTGCCATAAAAAGAACTTTCAAAAATAACCAATCACACGAGCCATAAAAGCAAGAAGCTTCTTGCCCCCTCCTCAGCCTGCTCACTTCTTATCAACAAGTACATAAGTACCGTCGATAACTGCATTGTTGGCGGAATGACTATTGAAGTCAAGACCTTTTAAATTGGTATTGCTTCTTTTGCCACAGTGACATCCAAAGCAACTCTTGATTTTCCGAATCGGGTCGCCATCTGCGCATCAGGCGGAAAACGCGTAAGATGGAAAACAAATGTAAAAGCCCTGATCTTTACGCAGTGCATCACCATTGAAAGCATTAGAATAAAGCGTATGGCAACCAAGCAAGATACCGAGCAACTACTGGAACGGCAGGTCGTCAAGCCACCGCCTTTGTACCAGGTGGCCCTGTTGAACGACGACTACACGCCGATGGAGTTTGTCGTCGCCATTATCCAGGAGTACTTCAACAAGGATCGGGAAACGGCAACGCAGATCATGCTTTCGGTTCACCGCCACGGCAAGGGAGTATGTGGCGTGTTTTCCAAAGATATCGCGTGTACCAAAGTCGAGTTTGTATTAACGCATGCACGTAAGGCAGGGCATCCCCTGCAATGCGTGATGGAGGAAGTATGATTGCGCAGGAACTGGAAGTTTCCCTACACATGGCCTTTGTCGAAGCACGGCAAGCACGGCATGAATTTATTACCGTTGAGCATTTGCTGCTGGCGCTACTCGACAACCCATCCGCCGCGGAAGTCCTGCGCGCCTGTGCGGTCAACGTCGACGATCTGCGCAAGACGCTGACCAACTTTATTGGCGACAACACCCCGACCGTGCCTGGCACGGGCGAGGTCGACACTCAGCCGACGCTCGGATTCCAGCGCGTGATCCAGCGCGCGATCATGCACGTCCAGTCCGCCTCGAACGGCAAGAAGGAAGTCACCGGCGCCAACGTGCTGGTGGCCATCTTCGGCGAAAAGGATTCGCACGCGGTGTACTACCTGCACCAGCAGGGCGCCACCCGCCTGGACGTGGTCAATTTCATTTCGCACGGCGTGCGCAAGGACCAGCAGGCCGAGTCGCAAAAGACCTCCGAAGGCGTGGAAGAGGCGCAGGTCGAAGGCCAGCCGAAGGAAAGCCCGCTCGACCAGTTCACCCAGAACCTGAACAAGGCCGCGGCCGAAGGCAAGATCGACCCGCTGATCGGGCGCGAGGACGAAGTCGACCGCGTCATCCAGATCCTGTGCCGCCGCCGCAAGAACAATCCGCTGTTGGTCGGTGAGGCGGGCGTGGGCAAGACCGCGATCGCCGAGGGCCTGGCCTGGCGCATCACCCAGGAAGACGTGCCTGAAATCCTGCAGAATGCCATCGTGTATTCGCTCGACATGGGCGCGCTGCTGGCCGGCACCAAGTACCGCGGCGATTTCGAGCAGCGCCTGAAGGCGGTGCTCAAGCAGCTCAAGGAAACGCCGCACGGCATCCTGTTCATCGACGAGATCCACACCATTATCGGCGCCGGCTCGGCCTCGGGCGGCACGCTCGACGCGTCGAACCTGCTCAAACCCGCGCTCGCCAACGGCCAGCTCAAGTGCATCGGCGCGACTACCTACACCGAGTTCCGCGGCGTGTTCGAGAAGGACCACGCGCTCTCGCGCCGGTTCCAGAAGGTGGACGTCAACGAGCCGAGCGTCGAGCAGACCATCCAGATCCTGCGCGGCCTCAAGTCCCGCTTCGAAGAGCACCACGGCGTCAAGTACTCGTCGTCCGCGCTGTCCACCGCGGCCGAACTGGCGGCTCGCTTCATCAACGACCGTCACCTGCCCGACAAGGCGATCGACGTCATCGACGAGGCCGGTGCGGCGCAGCGCATCCTGCCGAAGTCGAAGCAGAAGAAAACCATCGGCAAGACCGAGATCGAGGACATCATCGCCAAGATCGCGCGGATCCCGCCGCAGACCGTCAACCAGGACGACCGCAGCAAGCTGCAGACCATCGACCGCGACCTGCGTAACGTCGTGTTCGGCCAGGACCCTGCGATCGACGCGCTGTCGTCGGCCATCAAGATGGCGCGCGCCGGCCTGGGCAAGACCGACAAGCCGATCGGCTCCTTCCTGTTCTCCGGTCCGACCGGCGTCGGCAAGACCGAGGTGGCCAAGCAGCTTGCCTTCATCCTCGGCATCGAGCTGATTCGCTTCGACATGTCCGAGTACATGGAGCGCCACGCCGTGTCGCGCCTGATCGGTGCGCCGCCGGGCTACGTCGGTTTCGACCAGGGCGGCCTGCTGACCGAAGCGATCACCAAGAAGCCGCACGCGGTGCTGCTGCTGGACGAGATTGAAAAAGCCCACCCGGACATTTTCAACATCCTGCTGCAGGTGATGGACCACGGCACGCTGACCGACAACAACGGGCGCAAGGCCGACTTCCGCAACGTGATCATCATCATGACCACCAACGCGGGCGCCGAAAGCCTGACCAAGCGCTCGATGGGCTTCACCGAGTCGAAGGCGGCCGGCGACGAAATGGCCGACATCAAGCGCATGTTCACGCCGGAGTTCCGCAACCGTATCGACGCGACCATCAGCTTCCGTGCGCTGGACGAAGAAATCATCCTGCGCGTGGTCGACAAGTTCCTGATGCAGCTCGAAGAACAGCTGCACGAGAAGAAGGTCGAAGCCATCTTCACCGAGAAGCTGCGCAAGTTCCTCGCGAAGAAAGGATTCGATCCTCAGATGGGCGCCCGTCCGATGGCGCGCCTGATCCAGGACATGATCCGCAAGGCGCTGGCCGACGAACTGCTGTTCGGCCGCCTGGTCAACGGCGGACGCGTGACGGTCGACCTCGACGACAAGGACACGGTCTTCCTCGAGTTCCCGGAGAGCGACGCCTTGCCGCCGCCCGCGCCGGCCGAGACGGTCGAAATCGAGTAAGCGCCTCGCGCCCATCGGAAACCCGCCGCACGCAAGTGCCGCGGGTTTTTTTACGGGGTTGGGGTCAGGTCCTGCGCGACCTGACCCCGTTTTTGTCGCCGCCCGCTGAGTCATTGCAGTCCCGATTTTATTTGCATATATGCACGTCCACCACCGTGGCGCTTATGGCAAACTCATGCTCTCTCGCAACTAAAACGCACCGAGCCATGATCCTGTCCCGTATAACCCTCGCTGTTTCGCTGGCGCTGGCGGCCAGCCACGCCTTCGCCGCCGAACCGTACTTCCGCTTCCCGTCGATCCGCGGCGACACCGTGGTATTCACCGCCGAGGGTGACCTGTGGCGCACCACGGACGCCGGCGGCAAGGCTCAGCGCCTGACCACGCATCCGGCCGCCGAGACCAATTCGGCCATCTCCCCCGACGGCAAATCGCTCGCCTTCTCCGCCTCGTACGAAGGCGCCCAGGAAGCCTACGTGATGCCGCTCGAAGGCGGCCTGCCGAAGCGGATCAGCTTCGACAACGGCGGCGTGGTGGTCGTCGGCTGGACCCCGCAGGGCGAGGTGCTGGTCAGCACCGACCACGCGACCGGCCCGGTGCGCCAGCGCATCGTCGTCGCGATCGAGCCGTCCTCGCTCAAGCGCCGCGTGCTGCCGCTGGCCGAAGCCAACGACGCGACGACGGACGACAGCGGCCGCTGGGTTTACTTCACGCGCATGGGCCTGTCCCAGACCAGCGACAATGTGCGCGCCTATCGCGGCGGCGCCCATGCGCAGCTGTGGCGCTACGACCTCAATGGCAAGGGCGAGGCCCAGCTGCTGTTCAAGGACGACGCCAACAATCGCCGCCCGATGTGGTGGCAAGGCCGCCTCTACTTCATCAGCGACGCCGGCGGTGCCGACAACATCTGGTCCTCTCTGCCCGACGGCAGCGACCGCCGCGCCCACACCAGCCACAAGCAGTGGGACGTGCGCAGCGCCTCGCTCGGCGACGGCCGCATCGCCTACCAGCTGGGCGCCGACCTGCACGTGCTGGACCTGGCGAGCGGCGCCGACAGCGTCATCAAGGCCAGCCTGATGTCCGACTTCGACCAGCAGCGCACCCGCCTGGTCCGCCCGGCGCTCGAGGCGCTCACGAGCATCGAACCGGCGAACAAGGCCGAGCGCATCGTGCTGACCGCGCGCGGCCGCGTGACGGTGGCCGGGGCCGACGGCCAGCGCCGCGTCGACATCGCCATTCCCGATGGCGCGCGCGCCCGCGGCGCCGTGTTCAGCCACGACGACAAATGGATCTACGCGATCGTCGACACCACCGGCGAAAACGAGATATGGCGTTACGCCGCCAACGGCTCCGGCCGCGGAGAGCAGCTGACCCGCGACGGCGCCAGCCACCGCCTGAACCTGTATCCGTCCCCGGACGGCAAATGGCTCGCGCACACCGACAAGCACGGCCGCACCTGGCTGCTCGACCTGGCCGCGCGCACCAACGTGATTATCGACGACGCCGGCAAGAGCGGCTTCGATACATCCGACGAGGTGGTGTGGTCGCCCGACAGCCACAACATGGCGTTCGTGCGGACGGGCACCGACGCGCAGCGCCGCCAGATCGGCATGTTCAACGTCGAATCGAAGCAGCTCGCGTTTGTGACCACCGACCGCTATTCGGCCAGCTCGCCGGCGTTTGCGCCGGACGGCAAATGGCTGTACTTCCTGTCGGCGCGCCACTTCAATTTGGCCAATGGCTCGCCGTGGGGCGACCGCAACATGGGGCCGGTGTTCGACAAGCGCGTGGGCGTGTACGCGCTGGCGCTGCAGCCGGGCGCGCGCTTCCCGTTCAAGCCCGACGACGAATTGAGCAAACCTGAGGCCAAGGCGGAAGAGGGCAAGGAAAAAGAGGCCGACAAGGCCGCGCCGAAAAAGCCGGAGTCGCCCGCCGTCACGTACGCCGGCCTGAAGGACCGCCTGTTCGAAGTGCCGGTCGAGCCGGGCAACTACAAGAAGCTCGAAGCCGACGCCAAGCGGCTCTACCTTCTCGATGGCGATAGCGTGCTGAAGACACTCGCCATCAGCCGCACGTCGCCCAAGCCCGAAGTATTCGTCGCCGGCGTGCGCGAGTTCGGCCTCACGGGCGATCGCAAGCACCTGTTCTACCGCACCGCCGCCAAGGCTGGACCAGGCGACATGCTGATCGTCGAAGCCGGCGCCAAGCTGCCGGCCGACGTATCGAAGGCCAGGATCACGGTCGAGGATTGGGCAATCCGCGTCGACCCGCGCCTGGAATGGACCCAGATGTTCAACGACGCGTGGCGCATGCACCGCGACTTCCTGTACGACGCCAACATGCGCGGCGTCGACTGGAACGCCGTGCGCGCGCGCTACGCGCCGCTGGCCGCGCGCGTCACCGACCGCGCCGAGCTCGATGACGTGCTGGGCATGATGGTGGGCGAAGTGGGCGCGCTGCACTCGCAGATCCGTCCAGGCGACGTGCGTCGTCCGCCAGCGGAGGGCGCCGCCGCCGGACTTTGCGCCGTGCTCACGCGTGTGGCCGACGGCTACCGCGTCGACCGCATCTACCGCGGCGAGCCGGAGCTGCCGTCCGAACGCGGTCCACTGGCCGCGCCCGACGTCAACGTCAAGGAAGGCGACATCCTCACCGCCATCAACGGCAAGTCGCTGGCCGACGCGCGCGACATCGGCGACCTGCTGCTGAACCAGGCCGACAAGCAGGTGCTGCTGCAGGTGAAGACGCCAGGCGGCGCGCCGCGCTCGGTGATGGTCACGCCGGTATCGATGGCGCGCCAGGGCAACCTGCGTTATTCGGATTGGGAGCAGGGCCGCGCCGACCAGGTCGAAAAGGCGTCGAAGGGAACGATCGGCTACCTGCACCTGCGCGCGATGACGCCGAGCGACATCAACGCCTTCGCGCGCGACTTCTACGCCAACATCAACCGCCAGGGCCTGATCATCGACGTGCGCCGCAACCGCGGCGGCAACATTGACAGCTGGATCATCGAGAAGCTGCTCCGCAAGTCATGGGCGTTCTGGACCTCGCACGGCAGCCTGCCTTCGCCGAACATGCAGGGCACCTTCCGCGGCCACCTGGTGGTGCTGGTGGACGAGCTGACCTACTCGGACGGCGAGACCTTCGCTGCCGGCGTCAAGGCGCTGAAACTCGGGCCACTGGTTGGCAAGCGCACCGCCGGCGCCGGCGTGTGGCTCAGCGACGGCAATGCCCTGATGGACAACGGCATGGCGCGCGTGGCCGAATTCACGCAGTTCTCGGCGCAGGGCGAATGGCTGATCGAAGGCGTCGGCGTGAAGCCCGACGTCGAAGTGGACAACCTGCCGCACGAAACCTTCGCGGGACGCGACCGCCAACTGGAAGTCGCGCTCGAACTGCTCGACAAGAAGATCGCCGAGCAGCCGGTCGCGCCGTACAAGCCGCGCGACATTCCCGCGCTGGGACGCTAGATTGCGGCCAGCGCGAGGCGCAGGTCCTCGCGCTGGTCGTCGACGTGCTCGACGCCGACCGACAGCCGGATCAGCGTGTCGCTAATACCCAGCTGCGCGCGCTGCTCGGCCGGAATGGTCGCGTGGGTCATCAGGGCAGGGTGCTCGATCAGGCTCTCGACCCCGCCCAGGCTCTCGGCCAGCGTGAACACGTGGCAGCGCTCGAGGAAGCGGCGCGCGCCCGCGAGGTCGGTCTCGAGCTCGATCGAGATGATGCCGCCGAAACCATCCATCTGCCGCTTCGCCAGCGCGTGCTGCGGATGCGATTCCAGGCCAGGGTAGTACACCTTGCGCACCTTCGGCTCGCGCTCCAGCCACTCGGCAAGCGCCAGTGCGTTGGCGCAGCTGCGCTCCAGCCGCAGCGCCAGCGTCTTGATCCCGCGCAGCACCAGGAAGCTGTCGAACGGCCCCTGGATCGCGCCCACCGAGTTTTGCAGGAAGCCCAGCCGCTCGGCCCATTGCGCCTGGTGCGGCGCGCCGCCCACCACGGCGATCCCGCCGATGACGTCCGAGTGCCCGTTCATGTATTTGGTCGTCGAGTGCACCACGATGTCGATGCCCGACTCGATTGGCCGCTGCACGATCGGGCTGGCGAAAGTGTTGTCGCAGACGGTGATGATGCCGCGCTCGCGGCAGATGTCGGCGATCGCCTTCAGGTCCGCCAGCTTGAGCATTGGATTGGTCGGCGACTCCACCCACACCATGCGCGTCTCGGGCTTCAGCGCGGCCAACAGCGCATCGGGATTCGACAGGTCGACGTAGGTGAAGTCGTGCCCGGCACTGTGCCGGCGCACCCGCTCGAACAGCCGGTAGGTGCCGCCGTACATGTCGTCGCCGGCCACGATGTGCGAGCCATGCTCCAGCAGTTCCAGCACGGTGGAGATGGCCGCGAGGCCCGAGGCGAACGCGAACGCGCGCGACCCGCCTTCGAGGTCGGCCACGCAGCGCTCCAGCGCCCAGCGCGTCGGATTGTGCGAGCGGCCGTAATCGAGCCCCTTGTGCACGCCGGGACTCTCCTGTACGAAGGTCGAGGTGGCGTAAATCGGCTGCATGACGGCGCCGGTGCTGGGGTCGGGTACCTGTCCGGCATGGATGACGCGGGTGGCGAGATGCTGTCGTTTGTCGGTCACGATAAATTCCTGCGCAAATGATTGAGAAGGTCGAAGCGGGTGATCAGGCCGTAGAACCTGTCGCTGTCGGCGATCACCGCGGTCAGGCCGCGGTCCAGGATGTCGCGCAGCTGCTGCATGCTGGCCGAGGGCGCCAGTGTCTGCAGCTGCGCTGTCATCGTCGAGGACACGGGTCCGCCGAACCCGCCTCCGTCGGCGGTGATGTGCAGCAGCAGGTCGGATTCATCGATGATACCGGCGAGCTTGCCGTTGTCAATCACCGGCAGCTGCGCCAGGTCGGCGCTGCGCATGCGGTTGAACGCGGTGAGCAGCGTATCGGTCGGCGCCACCGTGACGACATCGCCGCCATCGTAGCGGCGCCCGATCAGGTCGCGCAGGTCGCCCAGCCGCGGGCGCGTCAGCAGGCCCTGGTCGAACATCCAGCCGTCGCTGTACACCTTGCTGAGATACCGCGTGCCAGTGTCGCAGACGAAGGTGGCGACGCGCTTGGGCGTGGTCTGCGCGCGGCAGTAGCGCAACGCGGCCGCCAGCAGCGTGCCGGACGACGAGCCGCCCAGGATGCCTTCCTCGCGCAGCAGCAGGCGCGCGGTCTGGAAGCTTTCCTCGTCGCTGATGGTATAAGCGGTTTTCACGCGCGACATGTCCGCGATCGACGGAATGAAATCTTCGCCGATGCCTTCCACCGCCCACGACCCCGATACATCCGATACCTTGCCGGTGCGGATGTACTCCGCGAGGATCGAGCCCTTCGGGTCGGCCAGCACGAATTCGAGCTCGGAGTGGACTTCGGAAAAGTAATGCGACAGGCCGGTCAGCGTGCCGGCCGAGCCTACGCCGACGACGATCGCATCGAGCTTGCGGCCCACCTGGTTCCACAGCTCGGGGCCGGTGGTGTGCTGGTGCGCCAGCGGGTTGTTCGGATTGTTGAACTGGTCGGCGTACCAGGCGCCGGGAATGTCCTTGGCCAGCCGCGCCGCCACGTCCTGGTAATACTCGGGATGGCCCTTGCCGACGTCGGAGCGGGTCAGGTGGATCTCGGCGCCGAGCGCCTTGAGGTGCAGGATTTTTTCGACCGCCATCTTGTCGGGCACCACCAGCACCACGCGGTAGCCCTTGATGCGCGCGACCAGCGCCAGTCCGATGCCCGTATTGCCGGCGGTCGCTTCGACCACCGTGCCGCCCGGTTTCAGGCTGCCGTCGTTTTCGGCGGCGGTGATCATCGCCAGCCCGATCCGGTCCTTGATCGAACCGCCCGGGTTCTGGCATTCAAGCTTGAGGAACAGCCGGCACGGGCCGGTGTCGATGCGGGTCACTTCCATGACCGGGGTGTTGCCGATTAAAGAGAACAATGCCGCTTGCGATGCATGATGCATAGTTGCCTCCAGTGGCCGCATGGCGACACCTCATGAGCGGGCCGGCGGCGTTATCAACGTGAAATCACGAACCACGATTCTGCGCCAATTGCGCTGTGTCCGCATTGCCTTTTTTAAACGCACGGACGAGGGAGGCGGTCGCGGTACGGCGTCACATCCTGCACTTCATCCCGCTGTTTCGACAGTTGGTCGCACGGCCGCGTTCTTTGCAATCCTGTAATGTTATTTTTAATCATCTACACAACAGGATAAATTCCAATGTCCCTCCGGCCCTTTCTGATCCTCCTTGCAATCGCAGGCTCCGCGCAGGCAGCCCTGCCCAATGCGGTCACGCCTGACCTGATGCCTGACGTCGGCCCGCATGCGGTCGGCCTGCGCGTCGTGCAGCAATACGACTATAGCCGCGTACTGGATGCGCCCGTCGATGCCTTCGGCAATGCTGGCAACGTCGGGCCCGCCCGGCCAATCCAGACCCTCGTCTGGTATCCGGCAAAGAACAGCACGGGGGCGCACATGCAGGTTGCCGATTATCGCCAGGCCAGCCTGGCCGATGTCGACTTCTCCCTGTCTGGCGCCGACGCAGCGAAGCAGCGGGCAGCCTGGATGGCTGGACCGCAGAAGGCGCAATATGGCGCCTCCACCCTGGCGATACGCGATGCCGCTCCTGCCGCCGGCAAGTTTCCGGTAGTGATTTACGCCCCGAGCTTTGCGTCCTTCGCGCAGGAAAACCTTGACCTGTGCGAATACCTGGCCAGCCACGGCTACGTCGTCATTGCCAGCCGCAGCCTGGGAGCGCGCTCAGCCATAATGACCGATGACATCGAAGGCGTGGAGGCGCAGGCGACCGATATCGCCTTCCTCGCCAATTACGCGCAAACCCTGCCGCAAGCTGACATGAGCAAGGTTGCGGCAGCCGGTTTCAGCTGGGGCGGCATGGCCAACGTATTCGCCGCGGCACGTTCGAGCCGCATCAAGGCGCTGGTCAGCCTCGACGGCTCGATTCGCTTCCACCCAAAAATTTGGAGCGCGGCAACTTACGTGCGTCCGGCGCGCACGGCGGTGCCGATGTTGTTTCTCGGTGCGCGCATGCCAACGGCCGAGACGATGGAGCTGAGCGACAAACTGGGTCCGAGCTATCTCAATACCATGAAATATTCGGATGTCTACGTCACCACGATGCAACCGATGACGCACCCGGACTTCAGTTCGTGGCAGCTGCGCTTCGCCCGGGACGACGCGTTCGGTGACTACCAGCGCGCGGACGTGCTGCAGGCTTACCGCAGCGGCGCCTTGTACGTGCACAGGTTCCTGGACGCTTATCTGAAGAACGATGCCACGGCCTTGGCGTTCCTGAGGGAATCGCCGGCACGGCACGGAATCGGCCCGCAAGTGATGTCGATGGAATTCCGCCCCGCCAAATTTGCACTCCTTGGCGAAGCCGACTTTTTGCGCAGCTTTGTCAAAGCCGGCTACAAGGATGCGCAATCAATTTATTCCCAGATGAGCGCGGAGTCTCCCGACTTCAAGCTCAGCCCCCTGAACCTGAACGCTTTAGGTTATCAGCTGCTGCGCGGGAAAAACGCCCGCGGCGCGGTGGAGCTGTTCAAGCTGGCCACCTTTATCGAGCCGAAATATGGCAATGCCTTCGACAGCGAGGGGGAAGCGTACGAAGCGCTGGGTGAAAAAGAGCTGGCGATTGCCGCTTACGAAAAGGCGGTTGCGGTAGACAAGCGGCAGGTCAACGCGGTGGCCCGGATCAAGGCACTTCGCGCGGGCGGCTAGGCCGATCCATCGATTTTTCGCAGCCGTCAGGCCTGATGGCGGCGTGCGAGTCAGGTCAGGTTCAAGGACTTTAGCTTTCGCCACAACGTGGTGCGGCTGATCCCCAGGTACTCGGCGGCCTCATCGCGCTTGCCGCCGAAGCGCGTCAGCACTTCCTGGATCGACTCCGTGCGCGCAGGCGCTGCCGGCTCCGGCAGCGCCGCGTTGCGCCCCAGTTCCGGCGCCACACTGAGTACGAAGCTCGGCGTCAGCGCCTGCAGCGGCTCGGCCGCCAGGTAGAGCGCGAGGCGCTGCATCAGGTTGCGCAGTTCGCGCACGTTGCCGGGCCACTCGTAGCGTTCCAGCAGCGGCGCGCACGCGCCGATCTCCGCATGCAGGTTCGGATGCGGCCGCGCGCCCAGCGCCGCCAGCGCGTTCTTGAGCGACCACTCGGCCAGCGCCGTGATGTCGCCGCGCCGTTCGCGCAGCGGGGGCAGGGCGATGCGCAGCACGGCCAATCGGTAATACAGATCGGCGCGGAAGCGTCCCTCGCGCACGCGCGCCTCCAGGTCGCAATGCGTCGCGCTGATCACCCGCACGCTGACCGGCACCGGACGCGTGCCGCCGACCCGCACGACCTCGCGCTCTTCCAGCACCCGCAGCAGCCGCGTTTGCAGCGCCAGCGGCATTTCGCCGATCTCGTCGAGGAACAGGGTGCCGTGGTTGGCCGCCTCGAACAAGCCCGCGTGCCCGCCGCGGCGCGCGCCGGTGAAGGCGCCTTCCTCATGTCCGAACAGCTCCGACTCCAGCAGCGACTCGGCCACCGCGCCGCAATTGACCGCCACGAACGGCCGGTTCGCGCCCAGCCCGCGCGGACTCTCGCGATGGATCGCCTGCGCCGCCAGCTCCTTGCCCGTGCCCGTTTCGCCTTCGATCAGCACCGTCGCCGGCGATTTCGCGAACAGCACCACGGCCTGGCGCAGCTTTTCCATCGCCGCCGATTCGCCGCGCAGGTCGGCCAGCCCGTGGCGCGCGCGCAGCGTGTCCGCCACCACGGTACGCCGGCTGCGGTTCGCTTCGAGCTGGGTCTGACGCGCCATCTCGAGCGCATCGTCGAACGCCTGGCGGATCGACGCGGCCGAATACACGAACACCCCGGTCAGCCCGGCTTCCTCGGCCAGGTCGGTGATCAGTCCCGCGCCGACGATGGCCTCGATGCCGGCCGCTTTCAGCTCGTTGATCTGCGCCCGCGCGTCCTCCTCGGTCACGTAGGTGCGCTGCGCGATCGGCACGCCGAACGTCGCGCTGAACTCCGCCAGCTGCGGCAGCGCTTCCTGATAAGTGATCACGCCGATCCGGTCCGACACGCGGCGCGCGCGCGCCAGCGCCTGCATCATGTCGAAACCGCTGGCCTTGGCGATCACCACCGGCGCCGATACGCGGCCCTTCAGGTAGGCCGCGTTCGACCCGGCCGCGATGATCACGTCGCAGCGTTCGGCCGCCATGCGCTCGCGGATGGCGCGCGCGGCCTCGTCGAAGCCAAGGTTGATCGGCTCGATCGACGCCAAATGGTCGTATTCGAGAGTGATGTCGCGAAACAGGTCGGACAGGCGCGAGACGGAAACGGTCCAGATGACCGGCCGCGCCTCGGCGTCGTTGATTGGATAGCTCATGTTTCATTGTACCGTTTCAGCGTGAAACACGCGAAACCGACGCCGGATCCTGCCGACGCGCCACCATTTTTATATCAACAGTGCCAAAAAAACCACGGACGTATCCGAACGAAGCGGGTCTAATAAGGCTATCCAAAACGGGGAGGGCGCCATGAGTTCATTTGCCGACACCAGGAAGATCGTCATCGCATGCCAGGGCGGCGGCAGCCACGCGGCCTATGCCGCCGGCGCACTGAAACGCTGGCTGCCGCTCATCGAGAAAAGCCGCGGCGATCTCCACCCGATGAAGCTGGTCGGCATCAGCGGCACCTCCGGCGGCGGCTTGTGCGCCTTGCTCGCGTGGTACGGCCTGTTGCAGGGCGGCGCCGACCAGGCCTGCCGCAAGCTCGAAGCGTTCTGGCACGCGAACTGCGCCCAGACGCCCGGCGAAACGCTGTGGAACGCCGCGACGATCGCCGCCACCAGCGCGCTTCCGTTCGACCTCTCGTTCAGCCCTTACGTTCCGCCCTTGCGCGACGGTGTGGACTTGCTCACCTCGACCTGGCCGCAACTGGCCGACACGCTCGGTCCCTTCAACACCTGGGGACGCGGCGACTACTTCCAGCTCGACCGCCTGATCGCCCAGCAAGTCGATTTCGATCTGGTCGCCGCGCTCGGCGCGCTGCTCGGCGTCTCGAGAGACATCGCGCGCTGGCGCGAGGCCGACATCCAGTCGCGCATGAAACCTCCGCTCGCTCCGGCGGACAACGAAAAGCTCAAGCGGCAGCTCGCCGAACGTATCCACCGGACCGTCGAGGAACAGCCGGCGGCGCTCAGGCGCTTGATGGGCCCCGCCGGCTTTCGAGAAGGCTGCCCGCTCGACGTTGCGCTGAGCCGATGGTCCGGCCAGGTGGCCGCGGATCCCACCTCGTTCGACATCCTGGACGCCGCCGGCATGGACCTCATGGCGCAGATTCCGCACCTGCTGATGGGCGCCGTCGACATCGAGGACGGCGAATTCGTCGCCTTCAGTTCCGAGCGGGCGGCGACCGACGGCGGCATTTCACTGCAGGCGGTGCTGGCCTCGGCCGCGCTGCCGTGGATGTTCAAGGCGGTGGAGGTCCCGTTCATTGGCCCGGACGGCGCGCGATCGAAGCGCAGCTTCTGGGATGGCCTGTTCTCGCAAAACCCGCCCATCAAGAACTTCCTCGCCGGCGTCGAGGCGGAGCGCATGCCCGCCGAGCTGTGGGTCCTGCAAATCAATCCGCGCGACTTCGACGTCGATCAGCTGAAATTCGATATCGGCGACCGCCGCAACGAGTTGTCGGGCAATCTGTCGCTGAACCAGGAAATCTCGTTCATCGAGGCGGTCAACAAGCGCATCACGCGCGGCGACGATCACAAGCACCAGCCGGTGCAGGTCCACCGCGTCATCCTGGACCGCTGCGCCATCGAAAAATCCGCCCCCGTGAAACTCAATGCCTTGTCCAAGTCCGACCGCAGTCCCATCCTGAAGGACGCCTTGATGGCGCATGGCGAAATGCAGGCGCAGCGTTTCTTTCGCATGCGCGACGCCTTGAGGCTGGCCAGCGGGCCCCTCGACGGCCAATCCCGCGCCGACTCGGCCGATGCCTTCGCGGTCCTGCGTAATGTGAAGGACCAGTCGGGCGACAGTGAGCTGCACCTGAACTTCGATCAGACCATCCTGCCCACGTCGGCCATCGCCGACAATTCGACCCTGCGGGCGACGGCGCGCTGGCACGCCCGCGGCATCCTGGACGATGGCGCCGGCGTTCAACTGGAGGGCGCGATCGATTTCCTCATCGACGACCGCAGCGATCCGATCGACGTGCTGGAGATGCGCATCACCGAAGTGAAAATGGAGAAGGGCGGCCCCGCCCGCGCCAGCCTGCCGGCGCGCCCGCCTCGCGGCGTGCGTCCGCCACCGAAGGGGCGCCGGATGTAGAATGGCGCGGCGTGCCTGCGATGCACGGTGTTTCATCGTTTCACATTGAAACGTAATGTCAAACGTCCGTGGATCGCATGGCAATTATGCAATATTTTGCATAATCTTGATTTCAAAGGACTTATCCCCGCCGCCGCCTCGGTGAGCTGGCGCCGACGCCTGCTTGCAAGGCTGGCACGCCGCTTGCAATACCATCCCTGACGCAGTTCGATGAAACATACCAGGAGAATACGATGAGAGAATCCCGAGGCGCGCTGTTCCGCCGCGCAGTTGCCGAAGAATCGCCGTTGCAGGTGGTCGGCACCATTACCGCCTACACCGCGCGCATGGCCGAGCAAACCGGCTACAAGGCGATCTACCTGTCCGGCGGCGGCGTGGCCGCGAATTCGCTCGGCATGCCGGACCTCGGCATCAGCACCATGGACGACGTCATCACCGACGCCCAGCGCATCACCGACACCTGCGGCTTGCCGCTGATGGTCGATATCGACACCGGTTGGGGCGGCGCCTTCAACATCGCCCGCACCATCCGCCACATGATCCGCGCCGACGTCGCCGCGGTCCACATGGAAGACCAGGTCTCGGCCAAGCGCTGCGGCCACCGTCCGGGCAAGGAAATCGTCACCAAGGAAGAGATGGTCGACCGCATCAAGGCCGCCGTCGATGCCCGCCACGACGAGAACTTCGTCATCATGGCCCGCACCGACGCACTGGCCGTCGAAGGCCTGAATGCGGCGATCGACCGCGCCTGCGCCTACGTCGAAGCCGGCGCCGACATGATCTTCCCGGAAGCGATCACCAAGCTCGAAATGTACGGCCAGGTGCGCGATGCGGTCGGCGTGCCGATCCTCGCCAACCTCACCGAATTCGGCGCCACTCCGCTGTTTACGCTCGACGAACTGCGCGCAAACAAGGTCGATATCGCCCTGTACTGTTGCGGCGCCTACCGCGCCATGAACGCGGCCGCGCTGAACTTCTACAAGACGCTGCGCGCCGAAGGCACCCAGAAGAGCGTCGTGCCTACCATGCAGCCGCGGATGGAAATGTACGACTACCTCGGCTACCACGACTACGAGAAGAAGCTCGACTCGCTGTTCGCCCAAGGTAAAGAGAAATAATCACACTGGAGATTTGCAAGATGACTGATAAAGCACCAACCGAAGCCGTCGCATTCAAGCCGAAAAAATCCGTGGCGCTGTCCGGCGTCGCCGCCGGTAACACGGCCCTCTGCTCGGTCGGCAAGACCGGCAACGACCTGCACTACCGCGGCTACGACATCCTCGATGTCGCCGACAACAGCGAGTTCGAAGAAATCGCCTACCTCCTGGTGCACGGCAAACTGCCGAACGCCGCCGAACTGAAAGCCTACAAGACCAAGCTCAAATCGCTGCGCGGCCTGCCGCAGGTAGTCAAGTCGGCGCTCGAAGCGCTGCCTGCCGCCGCCCACCCGATGGACGTGATGCGCACCGGCTGCTCCGCGCTCGGCTGCGCGCTGCCGGAAAAGGACAGCCACGACATGCCGGGCGCGCGCGACATCGCCGACCGCCTGATGGCGTCGTTCGGCTCGATGCTGCTGTACTGGTACCACTTCAGCCACAACGGCAAGCGCATCGACGTCGAGACCGACGACGACTCGATCGGCGGCCACTTCCTGCACCTGCTGCACGGCGAAAAGCCGTCCGAGTCTTGGGTCAAGGCGATGCACACCTCGCTGATCCTGTACGCGGAACACGAGTTCAACGCTTCGACCTTCACCGCGCGCGTCATCGCCGGCACGGGTTCGGACATCCACTCGGCCATCACCGGCGCGATCGGCGCGCTGCGCGGTCCGAAGCACGGCGGCGCCAACGAAGCTGCGCTGGAAGTGCAGGAGCGTTACGAAAACGCCGACGAAGCCGAAGCCGACATCCGCCGCCGCGTCGAGAACAAGGAAGTCGTGATCGGCTTCGGCCATCCGGTCTACACCATCTCCGACCCGCGCAACAAGGTGATCAAGGAACTGGCCCGCAAGCTGTCGCAGGAAGCCGGTTCGACCAAGATGTTCGACATCGCCGAGCGCCTGGAAACCGTCATGTGGGACATCAAGAAGATGTTCCCGAACCTCGACTGGTTCTCCGCCGTGTCGTACCACATGATGGGCGTGCCGACCTCGATGTTCACGCCGCTGTTCGTCATCTCGCGCACCTCCGGCTGGTCGGCGCACGTGATGGAGCAGCGCATCGACAACAAGATCATCCGCCCGAGCGCGAACTACGTCGGTCCGGAAGACCTCAAATTCGTGCCGATCTCGGAACGCAAGTAACCTGGTAATAGAACATGATGAACACCCTGAACCGCAAACCACTGCCCGGCACTTCGCTGGACTATTTCGACGCGCGCGCCGCCGTCGACGCGATCACGCCTGGCGCCTGGGACAAACTGCCGTACACCTCGCGCGTACTGGCCGAAAACCTGGTCCGCCGCTGCGATCCCGACACGCTGAACGCCTCGCTGCGCCAGCTGATCGAACGCCGCCGCGACCTCGACTTCCCGTGGTTTCCGGCTCGGGTTGTTTGCCATGACATCCTCGGCCAGACCGCGCTGGTCGACCTGGCCGGCCTGCGCGACGCCATCGCCGCGCAGGGCGGCGACCCGACGCTGGTCAATCCGGTGGTCCCGACACAGCTGGTGGTGGACCACTCGCTGGCCGTCGAATGCGGCGGCTTCGACCCCGACGCCTTCGAGAAGAACCGCGCCATCGAAGACCGCCGCAACGAAGACCGTTTCGACTTCATCGACTGGACCAAGAAGGCGTTCAAGAACGTCGACGTGATCCCGCCGGGGAACGGCATCCTGCACCAGATTAACCTGGAGCGCATGTCGCCGGTCGTGCAGGTCAAGGACAATGTGGCCTTCCCGGACACCCTGGTCGGCACCGACTCGCACACCCCGATGGTCGATGCGCTGGGCGTCATCGCCATCGGCGTCGGTGGCCTGGAAGCGGAAAGCGTGATGCTGGGCCGCGCTTCGTGGATGCGCCTGCCGGACATCATCGGCGTCGAACTGACCGGCAAGCCGCAGCCTGGCATCACCGCCACCGACATCGTGCTGGCGCTTACCGAATTCCTGCGCAACCAGAAAGTCGTCTCGTCCTACCTCGAATTCTTCGGCGAGGGCGCCGCGAACCTGACCCTGGGTGACCGCGCGACCATCTCCAACATGGCGCCCGAATTCGGCTCCACCGCCGCGATGTTCTACATCGACGAGCAGACCATCAAGTACCTGCGGCTCACCGGTCGCGACGACGAACTGGTCAAGCTGGTCGAGACCTACGCCAAAGAAACCGGCCTGTGGGCCGACAGCCTCAAGACCGCCGAGTACGAGCGCGTGGTCACGTTCGACCTGTCGTCCGTGGTGCGCAACATCGCCGGCCCGTCCAACCCGCACAAGCGCGTGCCGACCTCCGAGCTGGCCGCGCGCGGCATCAGCGGCGTGGTCGAAAACGAGCCGGGCCTCATGCCCGATGGCGCCGTGATCATCGCCGCCATCACCAGCTGCACCAACACCAACAATCCGCGCAACATGATCGCCGCCGGCCTGATCGCCCGCAACGCCAACCGCCTCGGCCTGCAGCGCAAGCCATGGGTCAAGTCCTCGCTGGCGCCAGGCTCCAAGACCGTCGCGCTGTACCTCGAAGAAGCCGGTCTGATGACGGAACTCGAGTCGCTCGGCTTCGGCGTCGTCGCCTTTGCCTGCACCACCTGCAACGGCATGTCGGGCGCGCTCGATCCGGTGATCCAGCAGGAGATCATCGACCGCGACCTGTACGCCACCGCCGTCCTCTCGGGCAACCGCAACTTTGACGGCCGCATCCACCCGTACGCCAAGCAGGCCTTCCTCGCTTCGCCGCCGCTGGTGGTGGCCTACGCCATCGCCGGCACCATCCGCTTCGATATCGAGAAGGACATCCTCGGGTACGGCGCCGACGACAAGCCGGTGCGCCTCGCCGACATCTGGCCGACCGACGAAGAGATCGACGCCATCGTCGCGTCGAGCGTGAAGCCGGAGCAGTACCGCAAGGTCTACATCCCGATGTTCGCGCAGCAGCACGACGACGGCCAGAAGGTCAGCCCGCTGTACGACTGGCGGCCGCAGACCACCTACATCCGCCGTCCGCCGTACTGGGAAGGCGCGCTGGCCGGCGAGCGCACGTTGAAGGGCATGCGGCCACTGGCTATCCTGGGCGACAACATCACCACCGACCACCTGTCGCCGTCGAACGCCATCATGCTCGATAGCGCGGCGGGCGAATACCTGGCCAAAATGGGTCTGCCGGAAGAGGACTTCAACTCCTACGCGACGCACCGCGGCGACCACCTGACCGCGCAGCGCGCCACCTTCGCCAACCCGACCCTGAAAAACGAGATGGTGAAGGAAGACGGCAAGGTCAAGGCCGGCTCGCTGGCCCGCATCGAGCCGGAAGGCAAAGTCACGCGCATGTGGGAAGCCATCGAAACTTACATGGACCGCAAGCAGCCGCTGATCATCATCGCCGGCGCCGACTACGGCCAGGGTTCGTCGCGCGACTGGGCCGCCAAGGGCGTGCGCCTGGCCGGCGTCGAGGCGATCGTCGCCGAAGGCTTTGAACGCATCCACCGGACCAACCTTGTCGGCATGGGCGTGCTGCCGCTCGAGTTCAAGCTGGGCGTCAACCGCGTCACGCTGGGCCTGGACGGCACCGAGACCTTCGACGTGATCGGCGAGCGCACGCCGCGCGCCGACCTCACGCTGGTGATCCATCGCCACAACGGCGACTCGGAAGAAGTGCAGGTCACCTGCCGCCTGGACACCGCCGAAGAAGTGTCGATCTACGAAGCGGGCGGCGTGCTGCAGCGCTTCGCCCAGGACTTCCTCGAATCGTCGAAGGCCGCGTAATAAAGTTTGTCGTTCCTGCGCAGGCAGGAACCTATACTGAATATGCTCAGCATGGGTTCCTGCCTTCGCAGGAACGACAGTCATTAGCTAACAGGATTCATTCATGGCACACGCACCGCAAATCAAAATCCCCGCCACCTATATGCGCGGCGGCACCAGCAAGGGCGTGTTCTTCCGCCTGCAGGACCTGCCGGAATCCGCGCAGGTACCCGGCAAGGCGCGCGACGCCTTGCTGCTGCGCGTGATCGGCAGCCCGGACCCTTACGGCAAGCAGATCGACGGCATGGGCGGCGCCACCTCGAGCACCAGCAAGACGGTGATCCTCTCGGCCAGCAGCAAGCCGGACCACGACGTCGACTACCTGTTTGGCCAGGTGTCGATCGACACCGCATTCGTCGACTGGAGCGGCAACTGCGGCAACCTGTCCGCAGCGGTGGGTTCCTTCGCCATCAGCTCCGGCCTGGTCGCACCGGCGCGCATTCCGCAGGACGGCATGGCCACCGTGCGCATCTGGCAGGCCAACATCGGCAAGACCATCATCGCCCACGTGCCGATGACCGGCGGCGCGGTGCAGGAGACCGGCGACTTCGAACTCGATGGCGTCACTTTCCCTGCGGCCGAAGTGCAGCTCGAATTCCTCGACCCGGCGGCGGAAGAAGAGGGCGCCGGCGGCGCCATGTTCCCGACCGGCAGCGTGGTGGACGAATTGTCGGTGCCCGGCGTGGGCACCTTCAAGGCGACGATGATCAACGCCGGCATCCCGACCATTTTCGTCAACGCTGAGGACATTGGCTACACGGGCACCGAACTGCAGGACGCCATCAACGGCGACCCTGACGCGCTGGCCCGCTTCGAAACCATCCGCGCCCACGGAGCGCTGCGCATGGGCCTCATCAATCACATCGACGATGCCGCAAAGCGCCAGCACACGCCGAAAGTCGCCTTCGTGGCGAAGCCGGCCGACTACGTGTCGTCGAGCGGCAAGCCGGTGGCGGCGACGGACGTCGACCTGCTGGTGCGCGCCATGTCGATGGGTAAGCTGCATCACGCCATGATGGGCACCGCGGCCGTCGCCATTGGCACCGCGGCGGCGATCCCTGGCACGCTGGTGAACCTGGCGGCCGGCGGCGGCGCGCGCACGGCGGTGCGCTTCGGCCATCCGTCGGGCACCTTGCGCGTGGGCGCCGAAGCCACCGAAACCGACGGCCAGTGGAGCGTCGGCAAAGCCATCATGAGCCGCAGCGCGCGGGTCCTGATGGAAGGGTGGGTGCGCGTCCCCGGCGACGCGTTTTAAGTGAACGCAGGAGTCCAATTAGCGGTCTAACTTTAGATACGCGCCGCGGCAGAATTGGGGGTCTGGTCCTGCGGACCTGACCCATTTTGATTTCGCCACAGATTCGGCGTCTTCGAGGTTCTCAATATGGGGTCAGGTCCGCAGGACCAGACCCCGAGGAGGCAACCGATTTGGACTCCGCCAACCGCCCCGACTGGGACCGCGAACTGATCGACATCGTCGACTACGTCCGCGACTACCAGGTCGACTCCAGCCTCGCCTACGACACCGCGCGCCACTGCCTGCTCGATACCCTCGGCTGCGGCCTCGAAGCGCTTTCCTATCCCGCCTGCACCAAGCTGCTCGGCCCCATCGTTCCCGGCACGGTGGTGCCGCACGGCGCGCGCGTTCCCGGCACCCAGTTCCAGCTCGATCCCGTGCAGGCCGCGTTCAACATCGGCGCCATGATCCGCTGGCTCGATTTCAACGACACCTGGCTCGCCGCTGAGTGGGGCCACCCGTCCGACAACCTGGGCGGCATCCTCGCCACCGCCGACTGGCTCTCGCGCATTGCCCGCGCCGCCGGCAAGCCGCCGCTGCGCATGCGCGACGTGCTCACCGCAATGATCAAGGCCCACGAAATCCAGGGCTGCATCGCGCTGGAAAACTCCTTCAACGAAGTCGGCCTGGACCACGTGGTGCTGGTCAAGGTCGCGTCGACCGCGGTGGTCGCGCACCTGCTCGGGCTGTCGCGCGACGAGATGCTGGCAGCCGTCTCTCTGGCCTGGGTGGATGGACAGGCGCTGCGCACCTACCGCCACGCGCCCAACACCGGCTCGCGCAAATCGTGGGCGGCGGGCGACGCCACATCGCGCGCCGTGCGCCTGGCGCTTATCGCCCGCACCGGCGAGATGGGCTATCCGTCCGCGCTCAGCGCAAAGACCTGGGGCTTCTACGACGTGCAGTTCAAGGGCCGGCCGTTCCGATTCCAGCGCCCCTACGGCGCGTACGTCATGGAGAACGTCCTTTTCAAAATTTCCTTCCCGGCCGAATTCCACGCGCAGACCGCGGTGGAAGCGGCGATGATCGTCAACGCGGCGATGGCGAAGGTCGGCAAGCGCGCCGACGACATCGCGCGCGTCACCATCCGCACGCAGCAGGCCTGCATCCGCATCATCGACAAGCAGGGCCCGCTGGCCAATCCGGCCGATCGCGACCACTGCATCCAGTACATGGTCGCCGTGCCGCTGATCCACGGCCGGCTGACGGCCGCCGACTACGAGGACGGCATCGCCGCCGATCCGCGCATCGACATCCTGCGCGCCAAGATCGCCTGCCTCGAAGATCCGTCCTTCACCGCTGACTACCACGATCCCGCCAAACGCTCGATCGCCAATGCGCTGGCGGTCGAATTCCAGGATGGCAGCCGCTTCGACGAAGTCGTCGTCGAATACCCGGTCGGCCACGCGCGCCGGCGCGCCGAGGGCATGCCGCTGCTGCTCGACAAATTCAGGACCAACCTGGCGCGCCGGTTTCCCGAACGCCAGCAGGGGGCGATCCTCGCCGCCACGCTCGACCAGGCGACGCTCGAAGCGATGGCCGTCGATGAATTTTTGGACATGTTTGCGATCTGATTAACGTCGCTGACGTGAAGCAATGTTTTTCGCGATGGGGCGATGTTCTGGTTTATGATCGTGCTCGAAAGCGGCCCGCGCGGAGGCTGCATGCCTATTTAATATCGCAGTAGCGACAGACATGGATCGACCACTCACCAGGCAGCCCGCCGTCGCGGCGGCGTTGGAGCTGATCGGCGCGCCGGCGTGCGCGTGCGACGGCGCCGCCATCATCATCGCGGCCAACCGCGAACTGGGCGCGCTGCTCGGCGCAGGCATCGTCGGCCGCGCGCTGCTCGACTTCTTCACCCCGGCCAGTATCGCGGCCGGCGAATCGGCCCTGCGCGATGCGGGCGCCGGCGCGCAGCGCTGGGACGCCGTGCTGCTGGCCGGCGGCGCCGAGATCGCGGTGCAGCTGCGCGCCAAGCCGCTGCCGCTTGACGCCGGCGGTCCGGGCTTCACCATCGTCTTTACCGACCTGCGCCCGTTCGAGCGCCACCAGGCCGAATTGCGCCAGACCCTGCTCGAACAGAAAGCGATCCTCGACAACGCCTCGGTCGGCATCCTGTTCAGCAAGGGCGGTGTGATGATGTCGTGTAATCCGCGCATGGCCGAAATGTTCGGCTACACGCGCGAACAGATGACCGGCCTGCCGGCCGCCGAGGTCTTCCCCTCGCTCGAGATGTACCGCCGCTTCGGCCTCGAGGCCGGCCCGCTGCTGGGCGTGGGCCTGCCGTTCGAGCGCGCTGAGTCGCAGTTCCGCCGGCGCGACGGCTCGCTGTTCTGGTGCCGGGTGCGCGCCAAGGCGCTCGACCCCGAGCGCAGCGAAGCGGGCACCATCTGGATTCTCGAAGACGTGACCGAGTCGCGCCAGACCCTGGTCGAAGTGCAGGCGATCATGACCAATGCCTCGGTCTCGATCCTGTTCACCAAGAACCGCCTGATCACGCGCTACAACCGCGGCTTTGCCGAAATGTTCGGCTACGAAGGCGACGAAGGACTCGGCTTGCCTGGCCGCGCGCTGTACCCGAGCGACGAGATCTACGCCGAAGTCGGCGCCGCCGCCTTTCCGCTGCTTTCGGTCGGCAAGCCGTTCCAGACCGAACTGGAAATGGCGCGCAAGGACGGCAGCACGATGTGGGCGCAGCTGATCGCCTATGTTGTCAATCCGGACGAACCGGCGCAGGGCACGATCTGGATCATCGAGGACCGCACCGAGCACAAACGCGCCGAAGAATCGCTGCGCAACACGCTGCTGGAGAACCAGGCGATCCTCGACAGCGCGGTGCTCGGCATCACCGTGGCCGAGCGCGGCTTCAACCTGCGCTGCAACCGCAAGATGGAAGAGCTGTTCGGCTACGCCCCCGGCGAGATGGACGGCATGTCGGTGCAAGGGCTGTACCCGGACCTGGCCAGCTGGGAAGCGGCGCGCGCCGAAACGTCGCGCGACTTCCACGCCGGGCGCGTGAGCATGTCCGAGCACCAGCTGGTACGCAAGGACGGCAGCCTGTTCTGGGCGCGCCTGTCGGGACGGCCGTTCGACCTGTCGCGCCACACCGGCCGCTCGGTGTGGCTGGTCGACGATGTCACCGCGCGCCGCGAGGCGGCCGAAGCGGTGCGCCGCGCGCGCGACGAACTGGAACTGCGCGTACTCGAACGCACCGCCGAACTGGCCGGCGCCAACGCGCTGCTACAGGGCGAGATCGTCGAGCGGCGCCAGGCCGAGGCGCGCGTGCATCACATGGCATACCACGACGGCCTGACCGGACTGCCCAACCGCGCGCTGCTGTCGGACCGCCTTGACCGCGCCATGCTCGCGGCGCAGCGCACCGGCCGCAAGCTGGCGGTGATGTTCATCGACCTGGATCGCTTCAAGACCATCAACGATTCGCTGGGCCACCTGACGGGCGACCACCTGCTCAAGGAAGTGGCCAGCCGGCTGTGCCGCGCGGTGCGCGCCAGCGACACGGTGGCGCGTCTGGGCGGCGACGAATTCGTCGTGCTGGTGCCGGGCATCCGCAGCGCCGACGAATGCATTCAGGTAGCCGAGAAGGTGATCGACGCGCTCGACGCGCCGTTCCCGTTCGAGGGGAGGGCGCTGCACATCACGCCGTCGATCGGCATCTGCATGTATCCCGACGACGGCGCCGACGTCGAAACGCTGATGCGCCACGCCGACGCCGCCATGTACCACGCCAAGGCGAGCGGCCGCAACAACTACCAGTTCTTCACCGAGCGCATGAACCTGGCGGCGGCGCAGCACTTCGAAATCGAAAGCAGCTTGCGCCAGGCGCTCGCCAACGAACAGTTCGAGCTGCTGTACCAGCCGATCATCGACATCGCCACGCGCCGCGTGCATGCGATGGAAGTGCTGCTGCGCTGGCGCCGGCCCGGCCAGGGCGTGATCCTGCCGGACCATTTCATCCCGGTGCTGGAAGAAAACGGACTGATCGTGCCGGTGGGCGAATGGGTGATGCGGCGCGCCTGCGAGCAAAGCGTCGCGTGGGCGCGCATGGGGCTGCGGCCGGTGCCGCTGGCGGTGAACCTGTCGCCGCGCCAGTTCATGCACGGCGGCCTGACCGAATCGATCCGGCGCATCCTCGACGAGACCGGGATCGACCCGGCGCTGATCGAATTTGAGATCACGGAAACGGCGCTGATGCAGCATGGCGAGCAGACCCTGGAAATCCTCGGGCAGATCAACAGCATGGGCATCCGCATGTCGATCGACGACTTCGGCACAGGTTACTCGAGCCTGGCCTACCTGAAGCGCTTCCCGGTGAAGAAGGTCAAGATCGACCGCGCCTTCATCAAGGACCTGGAGGACAGCGCGGAAGACCGGGCGATTGTCGGCGCGATCATCGCGCTGTCGGACAGCCTGCAGCTGTCGGTGGTGGCCGAGGGCGTCGAGACGGAAGGGCAGTACGCGCTGCTGCGGGCGAGCGGCTGCCAGTACGCGCAGGGTTACCTGTTTTCGATGCCGCGCGACGCCGAAGACGCGCAGGCAATGCTGGCCGCATCCCTGCGGACCTGACCCCGGCAGCTCTGGGTCTGACCCGCCGGGTCAGACCCTAATGCGGTTAAGTTAAGGTGAAAATTGGCGCGGATCGTAGAATCGGGGTCTGGTCCTGCGGACCTGACCCCATTTTGATTTGGCCGCTAACTATCGAAACAGTATTTTTCGGTACTAAAAACATCGAAGTGCTCTCGATGTCGTCGAAATTCTCAACATGGGGTCAGGTCCGCAGGACCAGACCCCGACGATGCGCGCGCTGCCGATGCTTAACTTAACGGCATTCGGGTCAGACCTTGGGTTTCGACCGTGCCCGTCAGTCCAGCGTGGCAATCACCGGCGCGTGGTCGGACGGCTGCTCCCACTTGCGCGGCACGCGGTCGATTGCGCAGGCGGTGCAGCGTGCGGCCAGCGTCTTCGACAGCAGGATGTGATCGATGCGCAGGCCGCGGTTGCGGCGGAAGCCCAGCATGCGGTAGTCCCACCAGCTGAACGATTTCTCGTCTTGCTCGAACATGCGGAACGAGTCCACCAGCCCCAGTTCGTTCAGCGCCAGCAGCGCGGCGCGCTCCTTGTCCGAGCACAGTACCTGGCCGGCCCACTCGGCCGGGTCGTGCACGTCGCGGTCGTCCGGCGCGATGTTGTAGTCGCCCAGGATCGCCAGATGCTCGTGCGTGCGCATCTCCTCGTCGAGCCACTCGCGCAGCGATTCGAGCCACGCCAGCTTGTACACGTACTTGTCCGAGTCGACCGCCTGGCCGTTCGGTACGTAGGCGCAGACGATGCGCATGCCGTCGATGGTGGCGGCCAGGATGCGCTGCTGCGCGTCCTCGTAGCGCGGATTGTTCTTGACGACGTCGGTGATCGGCAGCTTGGACAGGATGGCCACGCCGTTGTAGGTCTTCTGGCCGCTGAACACGACGTGGTAACCGGCGGCGTTGATCTCGGCCACCGGGAATTTGTCGTCGGTGAGCTTGGTCTCCTGCAGGCACAGGACATCGACCGGATTGTCGGCCAGCCACTGCAGCAGGTGCGCCAGCCGGACCTTGAGGGAGTTGACGTTCCAGGTTGCTATTTTCATTCGGCCAGCCTCGTACTGATGTGATTGCGATGCCGGGAGCATATACGGCTGAGGCGCGGCGCGCAATGCATCAGTCAGGATAGGGCCAGGTCCGCGGGACCAGACCCCATCTTTTGAAAAGTGCGACCGCCCGCCCGCTATTGATATAGCATCGTATTGAGGATTTTGCACTGGAGGGCGCGTGAAAGCCCAGCCGCAACTGCCGATGCCGCCACGAATACCGCTGTGGATGTGGCTGGTCATCCCGGCCGTCTTCCTGCTGTTCCAGACCCTTGCCGGTTCGGTCAACGTGCTGGCGCTTCCTTACAGCGACTTCAAAAAACTCGTCCACGCCGGCAAGGTCATCGAGGCCACCGTCGGCGAGCAGACGATCAGCGGCACGCTCACCGCGTCCGGCCTCGGTCAGGTGATACCGAAGGACCGGCTCGATAGCATCAAGTGCGCCGGCGACAAGCCCTGCCGCTTCTCGACCGTGCGCGTGGCCGACCCGAACCTGGTGGAAGAGCTGGAGGACGCCGGCGTGCGCTACGTCGGCCAGCCCGCCAGCACCTGGGTGTCCACGCTGCTGTCCTGGCTGCTGCCATTCGCGGTGCTGTTGTGGATGATGAGCGCGATGGCGCAGCGCTCGGGCATGGGCTCGGGCTTCCTGCTCGACATCGGCAAGAGCCGCGCGCGCGTCTATGTGGCCAGCAAGACCGGCGTCACCTTCAAGGACGTGGCCGGCATCGACGAAGCCAAGGAGGAACTGATGGAGGTGGTCGCCTTCCTCAAGGACCCCGAGCGCTACCGCCGCCTGGGCGGGCGCATCCCGAAAGGCGTGCTGATCGTCGGCGCGCCAGGCACGGGCAAGACGCTGCTGGCGAAAGCCGTCGCGGGCGAGGCGGGCGTGCCGTTTTTTTCGATCAGCGGTTCCGAGTTCGTCGAAATGTTCGTCGGCGTCGGCGCCGCGCGCGTGCGCGACCTGTTCGTGCAGGCGCAGGACAAGGCGCCGTGCATCATCTTTATCGACGAACTCGATGCGCTGGGCCGCGCGCGCGGGGTGGCCGGCATCGCCGGCGGCGGCTACAGCGAGCATGAGCAAACCCTGAACCAGCTGCTCGTCGAGATGGACGGCTTCGACACCAACAAGGGAGTGATCATCCTCGCCGCGACCAACCGCCCGGAGATCCTCGATCCGGCGCTGCTGCGGCCCGGCCGCTTCGACCGCCACGTCGCCCTCGACCGACCGGACCTCAAAGGGCGCGAGAAGATCCTGGCGGTGCACGCGCGCGACGTCAAGCTGGCGCGCACCGTGGACCTGGCCGCGATCGCGGCGCGCACGGCCGGCTTTGCGGGCGCCGACCTTGCCAACCTGATCAACGAGGCGGCCCTGCTGGCCGGCCGGCTGGGCAAGGATCAGGTGGACATGGGCGACGTGGACGAGGCGATCGACCGCATCGTCGCCGGCTTGAAAAAGACCACGCGCGTGATGAACAAGCTGGAAAAGGAAACCGTGGCGTGGCACGAGGCGGGGCACGCGCTGGTGGCCGAGTTCCGGCGCCACGCCGACCGGGTCGCCAAGATATCGATCATCCCGCGCGGCATCGCGGCGCTCGGCTACACCCAGCAGCAGCCCACCGAAGACCGCTACCTGCTCAAAAAGGCCGAGCTGCTCGACCGCCTGGACGTATTGCTGGGCGGACGCGTGGCCGAGGAAATCGCGTTCGGCGACGTGTCCACAGGCGCCACCAACGACCTGCAGCAGGCCAGCGACCTGGCGCGCCACATGGTCACCCAGTACGGCATGAGCGAGCGCATCGGCCTCGGCACCTTCGAAGCGCCGCCGCCCGCTTACCTGGCGTACCCGCCGGCAGGCCCGGGCCAGCGCGGCGCCTACAGCGAAAGCACGGCGCGCGCGATCGATGCCGAAATCGCCGCCTTGCTCAATCAGGCGCACCTGCGGGTCAGGGAGACGCTGAGCGCCAGGCACGAGCTGCTTGATGCGCTGGCCCGCATGCTGCTGGCGCAGGAAACGGTGGAGCGGGGCGCGCTCGATGCGCTGATTGCGCGGCACCAGGCGCAGGTCCACCTCATGAAGGGAGCGGCGCCATGACGTCCCTGCTGAACGAAGACGGATTGATGCTGTTCGCGCTGAACGGCAGCCGGCCCTTCGGCGAACTGGTGGCGCGGCAGCTCGGCGTGACTCTGGCTGCGCATGACGAGCGCGAATTCGAAGACGGCGAGCACAAGGCGCGGCCCTTGGTCAGCGTGCGCGGGCGCGACGTCTACGTGATCCATTCGCTGTACGCCGACTCCGCGCAAAGCGGCGAAGGCAAACTGTGCCGGCTGCTGTTTTTCATCGGCGCGTTGAAGGATGCGGCCGCGGCGCGGGTGACGGCCGTCGTGCCTTACCTGGCCTACGCGCGCAAGGACCAGCGGACCAAGCCGCGCGACCCGGTCGTCACGCGCTACGTCGCGGCGATGTTCGAGGCGGTCGGCGCCGACGCCGTGCTCACGCTCGACGTTCACAACCTGTCGGCGTTCCAGAATGCCTTCCGCTGCCGCACCGAGCACCTCGAAGCCACCCGCATGTTCGTCGCGTGGTTCGCCCCGCTGCTGAAGGATCGCGATGCGGTGGTGCTGTCGCCGGATGCGGGCGGCATCAAGCGCGCCGAACATTTTCGCGTGGCGCTGGCCGAAGCGCTCGGCAAGCCGGTCGGCATGGCGTTCGCGGAAAAGCACCGCAGCGGCGGCGTCGTCAGCGGCGACCTGCTGGTGGGGGAGGTGGCCGGCAAGCACGCGGTCATCGTCGATGACCTGGTCAGCAGCGGCACGACCATGACCCGCGCCGCGCGCGCCTGCATCGAGCGCGGTGCCGCCGGGGTCATGGGGGCGGCCACGCACGGCTTGTTCACCGGCGACGCGTCCGCCGTGTTGGCCGACAGCGAGCTGCAGCAGCTGGTGGTCACCGACACGGTGCCGCCATTCCGGCTCGAGCACAGCGCCGCGCAGACCAAGGTGAGGGTGCTCAGTTGCAGCGGCTTGTTCGCCAAGGCGATCGCCCGGATGCACGCCGGCGAATCGGTCAGTGCGCTGATGGCGCCCGGAAGGTGAGACTTTGGCGCCGAACGGACGGACGGTCAGGCTGGTCGCGGGCGGCGACGTCATGCTCGGACGCCTGGTGGGACGCGCGATCGCGCGCCATGGCCCGAAGTATCCTCTAGGCGCGTTGGCCGGCCTGCTGCGCGGCGCCGACCTGGCGCTGGTGAACCTCGAATGCGCGATCACCGCGTCCACCGCGCGCTGGCCGGGAGCGCCCAAGGCCTTCTACTTCGGCGCGCCGCCGGCGGCGATCGACGCGCTGACCGATGCCGGCATCGGCCTGGTTAGCCTGGCCAACAACCACGTACTCGATTTCGGCGTCGCCGGCCTGCGCGACACCCGGCGCGCGCTGCACGAGCATGGCATTCAGGCCGCCGGCGCCGGCAACAATATCGCCGAAGCGGCGGCGCCGGTCATCGTCGAGCGCGGCGGAATCCGCTTTGGCATGGTCGCGCTGTGCGACCATCAGGCCGACTTTTCCGCGCAGCGCGCACGTCCCGGCATGGCGTATATGGACCTGACGGACGAATGCGCGGCGCTGTCCGTGTTCGAAACGCGGCTCGCGGCATTGCGCGAAAAAGGCGCCGACTGGCCGATCCTGTCGCTGCACTGGGGGCCGAACATGGTGCTGCGGCCGTCGCCGCGGTTTCAACGGCTGGCGCATGGCGCAATCGCGATGGGCTGGAAAATCCTGTTCGGCCACAGCGCGCACGTGTACCAGGGCGTGGAACTGTACCGGGGATGTCCGATCCTTTATGCGGCCGGCGATCTGGTCGACGATTACGCGGTCGATCCCGAACTGCGCAACGACCGCCAGTTGCTGTTCGACATGGAATTGTCGCGCACGGCGCTGCGCAGGATCCGCTTGCACCCGGTCTGGATCGACGCCTGCCAGGCAAGGCCGGCGGCCCCGGACATGGCGAAGGCGATCATCGACCGGATGGCGCTGCTGTGTGGCGAATTGAACACGCGAATCGAACGAAGCGACGGGGAAAGCTGGATAAGCGCGGAGTAACTTGTGGTCGGTAAATATCTATTCGCCAAAATGTGTTGTCATTTTGACCCACCGGGGCTATAACTGTAGCAAAGTGTAACAAAAAGCAGACAAAACCCCGAAACTAGCCTATTGTTACTGACAGGGAATTAAAAATTGCATAATTATAACGCTCGGTGTATTATCGAATACATCGATCGTTGCACTTGAAATAGCAGTGGCTTTTTTTATCTCAGCAACAGCAACTGGCCCTGACGGAACAGTTTCAAGCTGAAATTGCTCCAAAAGGTGATTCATTTTTGAAATGTTGCAGTTTCAATTTTGTGAAATGCGACCACAGCATTTGTAAAGGATAAAAATGCGCAATGCATTTGAGGCATGGGCCCAGCGCGATGGACACATCGTCCGCCGCCGTGAAGATAAGCCGGAAGAATATCTCGTGTTCGAAACGCAACGCCGCTGGGTAATCTGGCAGGCGGCTTTGGCGCATGGAAAGACCGCGGCGGCAACGCCGAAGGCTTCCGCCAAGTCCGCGGCCAAGGAAGCCGAACCGGCACGCGCCAGCGCGCCGCAGGCCTTGCAGGGCGGCGCGGACGAAGCGTCGATGCGCAACCGGGTGCTCAATGAAGTGCTCGATGCGTTCAGCGACCTGGACGACGCAGCCGGCATCGAAGGCGCGCTGCGGGTGATCCAGAACCTGAAGAAAAAGCAGAAGGCGCTGGCCGAGCAAAAAGCCGAGAGCTGATGCAGTACCGGCACTACAAGGGCGGTCTGTACGAGCTGGTCTGCATGGCCACGCTCGAATCGGACCTGTCCGAGATGGTCGTGTACCGCGCGGCCGACGGTTCGATCTGGACCCGTCCGAAAGACGTATTCTTCCAGCTGGTCGACGTTGACGGCCAGATGGTGCCGCGCTTCGCGCCGGTATGCTGAATTTCCTTTCCTTCCCCGGAGCGCGTATGCAAGGGACCAGGGCCGCCCTGTGCGCGGCATTGTCGGGCGCCGCGCTGTGCGCCTCCGCGGAGACGGTGGGATCGGTCGACACCGCGTTCAAGCTGATTGGCCCCGATCACAAGGTGGTGGTCGAAGTGTTCGACGACCCGAAGGTGGCGGGCGTGAGCTGCTACCTGTCGCGCGCGAAAACCGGCGGCATCAAGGGCGCCATCGGGATCGCCGAGGACAAGGCCGAATCGTCGGTGGCGTGCCGCCAAGTCGGCGCGCTGTCCTTCCCCGGCAAGGTGCCGCGCCAGGAAGAAGTGTTTTCCGAGCGCGCCTCTATCTTCTTCAAGCACGTGCGCGTGGTGCGCATGGTGGACGCGAAGCGCAATGCGCTGGTCTACCTGGTGTATTCCGACCGCCTGATCGACGGCAGCCCGAAAAACAGCGTCACCGCGGTGCCGGTGCCCGCCAACCAGCCCATCCCGCTGCAATAAGCGTATCGATTCATGAATGCGCGGCGCCTGCCGTAAACAGCATTGGATGAATCAAGGAACCCACATCATGCCTTTCAAACGAACCGGCGCGGCGCTGCTGGCGCTCGCCTGCGGCGCGCTGGCCGGCTGCGCGACCCTGTCCGAGTCCGGACAGCAGGAAGTGACCGTGCACGCGGTGCTCGACCACCGCGAGCTGGCCGGAGTCGGCTGCGTGCTGTCGAACAGAGTTGGGCGCTGGTTCGTTATGGCGCCGGGACGGGTGACGGTGCAGAAGAACGATTCCGACCTGCGCGTCTCGTGCAAGAAGGATGGGGTGGCGATGGGAGCGGAGTTGTGGCATCCGCATTACGGCACCGACAAGATTCTCGGCAATGCGCTGCTCACCGCGGGACTGGGGGAGTACGTCGATCGCCATTCGGGCGCCGGTTTCGACTACCAGTCGACGATCACGGTGCTGATGCGGCCAGTCGCCGCGGCGCAGGCAGCGCCGACCAGCGAGCCTGGCAATACCGTGTACTAAAAAAATGGGGTCAGGTCCGCAGGACCAGACCCCAGAGTCGGCGCATCGGAGTCTGGTCCTTCGGACCTGACCCCATTTTGCTTCTTAGGTGCGGTTGATCAGGAAGGTCGACAGCAGCGGCACCGGACGGCCGGTCGCGCCCTTCGCTCCGCCCGATTTCCACGCGGTGCCTGCGATATCGAGGTGCGCCCAGGTGTAGTTGCGGGTGAAGTTTTCGAGGAAGCAGGCAGCGGTGACGCTGGCGCCGCCCGGCGTGCCGATGTTGCCCAGGTCGGCGAAGTTCGACTTGAGCTGCTCGTTGTAGGCTTCCTCGATCGGCAGGCGCCATGCGGTGTCCGACGCTTCCTTGCCGGCGGCGAGCAGTTCGGCGGCCAGCGCCTCGTGCGCGTCGTCGCTGCGGGTGAACAGGCCGCTGTTATGGTGGCCCAGAGCGACGATGCAGGCGCCCGTCAGGGTGGCGATGTCCACGACAGCCGCCGGCTTGAAGCGCTCGGCGTAGGTCAGGGCGTCGCACAGCACCAGGCGGCCTTCGGCGTCGGTATTGAGCACTTCGATAGTCAGGCCGTTCATCGAGGTGACGATGTCGCCCGGCTTGGTGGCGCGGCCCGACGGCATGTTCTCGCAGGCGGCGATGATGCCGACCACGTTCAGCTTCAGGTTCATCTCGCCGATCGCGCGGAAGGTGCCCAGCACCGAAGCGGCGCCGCACATGTCGTACTTCATCTCGTCCATCGCGGGACCCGGCTTGATCGAAATGCCGCCGGTGTCGAAGGTGATGCCCTTGCCGACCAGGACCACCGGTGCGTCGCTCTTCTTGGCGCCCATGTGCTTGAGGACGATGAACTTCGGCGGCTCTTCGCTGCCGTTGGTGACCGACAGGAAGCTGCCCATCTTCAGCGCTTCGAGCTGCTTGCGCTCGAGGACTTCGATGTCGAAGCCGTAGTCCTTGCCCAGCTTCTTGGCGGTGTTGGCCAGGTAGGTCGGGGTGCAGACGTTGGCCGACAGGTTGCCCAGTTCCTTGGTCAGGTCCATGCCGTTGGCGATCGCTTCGGCCTGCGCCAGCGCGATCTTGGTCTTGGAGTCGACGAAATCGGCCGCCAGAGTGATCTTGCGCACGCCGGTCGGCGCCGGATCCTTCTTGCTCTTCTGGCCGTCGGTGCGGAACACGCTCTCGTGGGCGGCGCAGACGATGGCGCGCACGGCCCAGGCCAGGTCGCGGCCTTTCACTTCCATCATCGGTAATGCGATAATGGCGTCCGCCGCGCCCAGCTGGGCGAATGCCTTGAGGGTGGCGCCGATGGCCGTGGTGAAGCTCTTTTCGCTGACGTCTTCGTCGGCGCCCAGGCCCACCAGCAGCACGCGCTCGGCCTTCGCGCCGGTCACGCCGCGCAGCAGCAGGGTCGAACCGGCCTTGCCAGTGATGTCTCCGGACTTCAGCGCAGCCGTGATTTCACCACCCTGGTCGAAGGCGCGGGCGGCAAGCGACAGTTTTTTGTTTTCGTAGACCGCGACCGCGACGCAGCCAGTCTTGGCCGACGCGATGGTGTTTTTTGTGTCGAATGCTTTTATGCTAAAGTCCATTTGATTCTCCGTATGTATATGACGCGCACTGCCTAACCTGTGATTATAACTTTCGAATGATTTTTCAACGCGCACTTCGACGTGAACTTGCCAGTGCCGCCGGCGCCACTTTCACGGTGCTGTTTTCGATCTATGTCACCTGGACCCTGATCACCCTCCTGGGCAGAGCCGCCGGCGGCAAGATCGCATCCGGCGACGTCGTCGCGCTGATCTTCTTCGCAGTGCTGAATTATCTGCCAACTATCCTGATCCTCACCAGCTTTATTTCAGTTTTGATGGCCGTGACGCGCAGCTACCGCGACTCCGAGATGGTGGTCTGGTTCGCATCGGGCCAGTCGCTGCTGCGCTGGATCGCCCCGGTCATGACGTTCGGCCTGCCAATCGTGCTGGCCACCGCTTCCCTCAGCCTGGTCGCCACGCCGTGGGCCAAGCTGAAAAGCACCGAGTTCATTCAGCGTTTCGAAAAGCGCGAAGACCTGAAGAAGGTCTCGCCGGGACAGTTCAAGGAATCGACCACCGCCAACCGGGTCTTCTTCGTCGAAGGCGCCGCCTCCGGCTCGAACGCGGTGCAGAACGTCTTCGTCAACACGGTGGAAAAGAACGGCAACACGGTCGTCGTGGCGAAGGAAGGCGTGATCGAAGGCGACGGCAAGGGCGGCCAGCTGCTGGTGCTGAAAAACGGGCGGCGCTACCAGGGCGTGCCGGGCCAGGCAGATTTCCAGTCGATGGAGTTCGAGCGCTACAGCATGCGCGTGGCGACCAAGGTGCCCGTGCTGGGCGCCGACCTGCCGGTCGACACCTTCACCACGATGGCGCTGATCGCCGCGCCGAACCGCTATACGATGGCCGAACTGCTGTGGAGGCTGGCGTCGCCGTTGATGTGCGCGGTGCTGATGCTGCTGGCCATTCCGCTCGGCTTCGTCAATCCGCGGGCCGGCAGTTCGGTCAACCTGATTCTCGCGCTGCTGATCTTCTTCACCTACATTAACCTGGTCAAGGTGTTCGAAGGCAGCGTCAAGCAAGGCAAGGCGCAATTCGGCACCGCGTGGTGGCCGCTGCACCTGACCGTGGGGCTGCTGGTGATGGCCTTGTTCGCCTGGCGCCTGAACGTCAACCACCGCTATCATCCGCTGGTGCTGCTCAATGCCTGGAAGCGCTCGCGCATCCTTGGGAAGGCGAGCGCCAAATGAAGATCCTGCAACGCTACTTCGCGGTCAACATCATGCAGGCCGTCGCCTTCGCGCTGGTCGCCTTTCTCGCCCTGACGGCATTTAACGACCTGACCGCCGAACTGCCTTCGGTGGGGCAGGGCGGCTACATGATCCAGCACGCCTTCCTGTACGTGCTGATGCTGCTGCCCGGCCACGTGTACGAAGTGATGCCGGTGGCCGCGCTGATCGGCACCATCTATGCGATGTCGCAGTTCGCGGCCAGCTCGGAATTTACCATCATGCGCGCCTCGAGCATGTCGACCGCGATGGCCGCCTGGATGCTGTTCAGGATCGGCATCGTGTTCGTCCTGATCACCTTCGTGTTCGGCGAGTTGATCACGCCGCGCACGGCGCCGCTGGCCGAGCGGCTCAAGCTTTCGACCAAGGGATCGACCGTGTCGCAGCAGTTCCGGTCGGGGCTGTGGGCCAAGGACGTGGTGCACCGCGACGGCGTCAACGGGCCGGTCACCGGCTCGCGCTTCTTCAACGTCAACCAGTTCAAGCCGGACGGCCAGCTGGCGGGCGTGAAGCTGTACGAATTCGATACCAGTTTCCGCCTGCGCTCCCTGGTGACTGCGGCCAGTGCCGCGTTCGAGGGGAACAATACCTGGCGCCTGACGGACGTCACCGAGACGCTGTTTTCGAACAGCCGCGTGCTGCCGGCGCCGGGCGAACTGGCGCGGTCCGGAGCGGCTGTCCAGGGCATGTTCGGCCAGGAGACCAGCGCCGTCTCGACGCGCAAGCTGCCCACGATGCAGCTGGTGTCGGAAGTGACGCCGAAGATCCTGTCGGTGTCGTCGGCCGATCCGGACCGCATGTCGGCCAACGAGCTGGCGGTGTACACGCGCCACCTGGCCGAGAACAAGCAGGAAAACGACCGCTTCAAGATCGCATTCTGGAAAAAGCTGATCGACCCGCTCGCCATTTTCGTGCTGATGGCGCTGGCGCTGCCGTTCGCTTACCTGCAGATGCGCAGCGGCGGCGTGAGCCTGAAGATCTTCATCGGCATCATGATCGGCGTGAGCTTCCTGCTGGTGAACACGCTGTTCTCGCACCTCGGCCTGCTCTCGACCTGGCCGCCGCTTCTCACCGCGGTCGCACCGAGCCTGCTGTACCTGCTGCTGGCGCTGGGCGCGCTGTGGCGGGTGGAGCGCCACTGATGGACGCGCGCGCGCTGGTGCTGTTCGCGCACGGCGCGCGCGCCGCGTCGTGGGCGGCGCCGTTCGAGCGGCTGCGCGACCTCACGCAGGCGCGCCTGCCGGACGTGCAGGTGTCGCTCGCCTTCCTCGAATTGATGGAGCCGCGCCTGCCTGCCGAAGTGGCGCGCCTGGCGGCCGCCGGCGTCACGCAGGTCACGGTGGTGCCGGTATTTTTGGGGCAGGGCGGGCATCTGCTGCGCGACCTGCCGCTGCTGGTGGACCAGATGAAGCTCGCTCACCCCTCGATCGACATCAAGGTGGTGGGCGCGGTCGGTGAAGATCCGGCGGTGCTCGATGCGATGACCGCTTACTGCGTCGCGTCCCTGGGCTGAGGCGGGCGCGGGAACAGCGCCAGCAGCCCTTTCATGGTGTAGACGACGATCAGCGTGCCATTCAGGTCGCCGATGAACATGACGAAAAATCCGCGCAGCAGGTTGCCGGAGTCGCCGTGGACGAAGAACCAGATATGGTGCAGCAGCGGGCTCGCCAGCGAATACAGCAGGATGCAGCCGAGCAGGCGCTTCGGAGACAGGTTGGTCAGCGACGCGCGCAGTCCGAACGCATGCTGGGCGACGCGGTTGGCGAGCCACGGTGCGGCCGCGGCCAGGATACCGCCCATGAAGGAGCGCATGAAGTCGTTCGGGAAGAAGTGGAAGAAGCACACCAGCCAGGACACCAGCAGCAGGCCGATCGCGCCGGCGTCGCCGAACAGCAGCACGCAGAGCAGGCGCATGCCGGCCGGCAGGTAGATCCAGGCGATACCGGGGACGAATTCGATTTGCGTAAACAGCCATTCGTTCGCGGCCAGCATGGCGACAAATGCGATCATGGTCGTCGCGACCATCGCTGCCTGAAACCGCCACTGAGTCATCAAATCACCGCTTCCTGTAGTATACAATGGCATTATCGCCATTCGGTCCTATTGGAGTTCGATGACAAAGTCGCCCGTCCGTCCCGCAGACATTTATTTGCGCTTCCTGCAACTCGCAGACGCGCTGCGCGGCTTGCCCTCGCTGCCTTCGCTCGATCCGCTGGAAGAGCGTATTCTGGCATTTGTGGCGGTGAAGGCGCAAGCGAATGATCGACTTTCGGTACGCGACATGATGGCTCACGCCGAATTCGGATCGCCCGCCACGGTGCACAGCCGTCTGAAGTCGATGCGCGAAAAGGGCTGGCTGATGCTGGCCGATACCGAGGACACGCGGCGCAAGCAGATCGAGCTGACCCAGGCGGCGCTGCTCCATTTCGACCGGCTGTCCAACTGCCTGGTGAACGCCACCAAGGGCTGAGTGTCGACTCTTGGTAGTCGCACGCCGGTTTTTTTCACCTTCGGCACGAGCTTTGCGCTGCATCAGTCGCGCGCGCCCGCATACGTTTGACACCCCGTTTTCAGGCGGCCACACTGGATGACATGCCAGCTGGGGCGCCTCCATGTTCCTCGAATTTTGCAAGTTGCTTTTTCTTACCGCGCGCGAGTGGCTGCGCCGGCTGGGTGTCGTCGCGCAGCGTGAATCGGCGCGGGCGCCGCGCTTGCCGATCCGCGCGTGGTGGCTGCCCGCCCTGTTCGCCGACGCCCGCTGCGCGCGCCGCGTCGAAGCGCTGGCGCTGCGCCTGACGCGCATGGGCAGCAAGATCGAGTCGCTGCGCGTGCACGTGCGCGGCGCCAGCTACCCCGATGCGGTGGATTCCGACGCCGGTTTTCTCGTGATGCTCACCGAACTGAAACAGGACATGCGCGCGCTGCGCTGCGAAGTGGCGGGCTGGCAGTGCGATTCGGCGGCGCTGGGCAGCGCGCGCCTGCAGCGGGCGCTGGCGGCGATCGCCGTCATCAGCGAGCGCATTTTCACCCAGGCCGACCAGCTGCTGTGGGAGCTTGCGGAGCGCGGCCGCGTGCGCGGCCTGCCGGCTTAGGCCGACAGCCTTTGCCCGTGCCGGGCGTCGTCCGCCGCTTGGTGCTCGCGCAGCCTCAGTGCCTCGCCCATCATCACCAGTACCGGGCCGTGCGCCGCGTCGAGGCCGCGCGCCAGCGTGGACAGGGTCAGGCGCAGGATGCGCTGGTCGGGCCGGCTGCAGTTTTCGACCACCACGACCGGCGTGTCGGCGCGGCGGCCCTGGTCGAGCATGCGCTGCGCTGTGGCGATCGCCTCGCGCCCGCCCATGTACTGCACCAGGGTGTCGGTGTCCGGCACGGCCGGCTGGTCCGCATGTTCCGGCGCGGTGCTCGAGGTGAAGAAGGCCACGCTGCGCGAGACGCCGCGCTTGGTCAGCGGCTGCTTGGTCGCCGCGGCCGCGGCCAGCGCGGTGGTGATGCCGGGGACGACTTCGACCTCGACGCCGGCCTGCTCGAGCGCGCGCAGTTCCTCGTCGGCGCGGCCGAACAGCATCGGGTCGCCGCCCTTGAGGCGCACGACGAGGTCAAATTTACTTGAGTAGTCAAGCATCTGCTTGTTGATGAAGCCTTGCGCGGTCGACAGCTGGCCGCAGCGCTTTCCCACCGCGACCTTCAGCGCCTGCGGGCACAGTTCCAGCATCTCGGGCGTGACCAGCGCGTCGTGCAGCACCACGTCGGCCTGCGCCAGCAGGCGCGCGCCGCGCAGCGTGATCAGGTCCTGGGCGCCGGGGCCGGCGCCGATCAGATAGACTTTTCCGCCCATGCCGTCTCCTTAAGCGTCGAGGCGGATCATGCCCGCGGCGACAGTCTGGTGGGTGACTTCATCGATCAGGATGAAGGCGCCGGTGGCGCGGATGTCGTCGTAGGCGTCGGCCGCCAGCGGCTGCTGCACGGTCAGGCCGATGCGCGCGATGTCGTTCAGCTTCAGTCCTTCGGCCGGATGGCGCTGCTGGGTGTTGATGTCGAGGATGGAATCGACCTTCGTCACCTTGGCCGCGGTCTGGCGCGTGCCATGCTTGATCCAGTACTTGCGGCGCACATCGAGCGGCTCGTCCGACATCCAGCACACGTCGGCGACCACGTTCTTGAGCAGCGTCGCGGGCTGGCCGGCGCCGGCCAGCAGGTCGCCGCGCGAGATGTCGAGATGCTCGTTCAGCAGCAGCGTGATCGACTGCCCGACCACCGCGGACTCATGCGAGCCTTCCAGCGTGACGATGTCCTTGACCGTCGCGCTCTGGCCGGACGGCTGCACCACCAGCCTGTCGCCGACGCTGACCTTGCCCGCTTCGATCCGGCCCATGTAGCCGCGGAAGTCGTTGGCCTCGTGGCCGTTGTGGCGCGCCACCAGCTGCACCGGGAAGCGGAACGGCGCGTGGTGCGACTCGTCGTACACCGACAGCGATTCGAGCAGCTCGATCAGGGTAGGGCCCTGGTACCACGCCATCTTCTCGCTCTTTTCGACCACGTTGTCGCCGGTGAGGGCCGACAGCGGAATCGGCGTGATGTCGTGCAGGCCGAGCGTCGCCGCGAACTCGCGGTAGGCCTTGACGATGCGCTCGTACACCTGCTGGTCGTAGCCGGCCAGGTCCATCTTGTTGACCGCGACGACGACGTGCTCGATTTTCAGCAGGTGGGCGATGGTCGAATGGCGCTTGGTCTGGATCAGCAGGTCGACGCCGCCATCCTCGCGCAGCTTCACTTTCGACACGTCGATCAGGATGATCACCGCGTCGGCGGTGGAGGCGCCGGTCACCATGTTGCGGGTGTACTGCTCGTGGCCCGGCGTGTCGGCGATGATGAACTTGCGCTTGGGCGTGGCGAAGTAGCGGTAGGCCACGTCGATCGTGATGCCTTGTTCGCGCTCGGCTTCCAGGCCGTCGGTCAGCAGCGACAGGTCGACCGCGTCGCCCACGGTGCGCTTGTGCTTCGAGCGCGACATTGCATCGAGCTGGTCGGCGAAGATGCCTTTGCTGTCGAACAGCAGGCGGCCGATCAGGGTGCTCTTGCCGTCGTCGACCGAGCCCGCGGTGATGAAGCGCAGCAGTCCCCGTTCCGTCAGTTTTTCGTTCATGGCGTTCATCAGAAGTATCCTGCTTTCTTGCGTTTTTCCATCGAGGCTTCGGAGGTCTGGTCGTCCATCCGGGTGGCGCCGCGCTCGGTGATCTGGGTGATCGCGGTTTCGGCGATGATCGCGTCGACCGTCGATGCGTTCGACGACACCGGGCAGGTGCAGGAGATGTCGCCGACGGTGCGGAAACGCACGACCTGGGTCTCGACCGTTTCGCCTTCGCGCGGCGGCGTGAGGTCCGTCAGCGGCACCAGCAGGCCGTTGCGCGGGATGACCTGGCGCTCGTGGGCGAAGTAGATCGGCGGCAGCGCCAGCTGCTCGCGCTGGATGTAGAGCCAGACATCGAGCTCGGTCCAGTTGGAGATCGGGAACACGCGCATGTTCTCGCCCGGGTGCACGCGGGTGTTGTACAGGTCCCAGAGTTCGGGGCGCTGGGCCTTCGGATCCCACTGGCCGAATTCGTCGCGGAAGGAGAAGATGCGTTCCTTGGCGCGCGCCTTTTCCTCGTCGCGGCGGGCGCCGCCGATGCAGGCGTCGAAGCCGTGTTCGGCGATCGTCTCGAGCAGCGTCACCGCCTGCGCCGCGTTGCGTGAGTCGGTGGCCGGATTGCGCAGGCGCACCGTGCCGCGCTTGATGGAGTCTTCGACCGAGCCGACGATCAGGCGCTCGCCCAGTTCCGCCACGCGCTTGTCGCGAAATTCGATGACTTCGGCGAAGTTGTGGCCGGTGTCGATGTGCACCAGCGGGAACGGGAATTTACCGGGGCGGAAGGCCTTCTCGGCCAGGCGCAGCAGCACCACCGAGTCCTTCCCGCCCGAGAACAGCAGGGCGGGGTTGGCGCATTCGGCCGCGACTTCGCGCATGATGTGGATCGCTTCGGATTCGAGCGCATCGAGGTGGCGCGCATTCACGTCGGTCAGTACGTTCGGGGTGTCGGTGATTGTGTTCATTTGGCGTTGCCCTGTCGTGTGGCTGATGTGGCTTCAGGCAGCCACGGATTTAATGCGAATCAGTTTGCCGTCCACCATGTGCAGGCCGCATTCCTTCGAGTCCGGGTTTTCCCACCACCAGCGGCCGGCGCGCACATCCTCGCCCGGCTGCACGGCGCGCGTGCACGGCGCGCAGCCGATCGACGGGAAGCCCTGGTCGTGGAGCGCGTTGTACGGCACGTCGTTGGCGCGGATGTAGTCCCACACATCCTGCTCCGACCAGTCGGCCAGCGGATTGAACTTGGTCATGCCGTGCGCCGCATCGATTTCTTCGACCGCCAGTTCGGCGCGCGTGGTCGATTGCGCGCGGCGCTGGCCGGTGATCCAGGCCTTGTTGCCGGCCAAGGCGCGGCCCAGCGGCTCGACCTTGCGGATGCGGCAGCACTCGCGGCGCATGTCCACGCTGTCGTAGAAGGCGTTCAGGCCGTTCTCGGCCACGTAGCTGTCGACCGCCTGCGCGTTCGGGTGGTACAGCTCGATGTCGTAGCCGTAGCGTTCCTTCACCGCGTCCAGCACGGCGAGCGTTTCGGGGTGCAGGCGGCCGGTGTCGAGCGAGAAGATCCCGATCGGCAGGCCGGCCTTCAGAATCAGGTCGGTCAGCACCATGTCTTCGGCGGCCAGGCTCGATGCGAATACCGCCGGCGTGAAGTCGCGCGCGATGCGCTGCAGGGTGGCCTGGGTGGCGGCGACAAGGGCGTTCAGATCATTCATGCGCGCTCCTCAGATGCCGTAGCCGACGTCGGTCGATTCGACCCGCACGTCGCGCTGGTGGCGGCGGAACAAAGGCAGGTCCTGGTCCACCGAAGCCTGGTAGGTTTCGGAGAAGTCGGTCAGGCCCTTCAGCGCGTCTTCGATGCTGCGGTCGGGGCGGGTGGCGAAGGCGTCAAAGCCGACGCGGTGCATCGAGAACAGCTGGTCGCGCAGCACGTCGCCGATGGCGCGCAGCTCGCCGGTGTAGCCGAGGCGCTTGCGCAGGTTGAACGCGATCGAATAGCCGCGCCCGTCGGTAAATTTCGGGAAATCGACCGCGACGACGGCGAAGTTATCCAGTTCGCCCTTCAGCGTTTCGGGACGCTCGTCGGCGCCGATCCACACTCCCAGGTCGGCGCGGCCGGCCAGCGATTCACGCTGCGATTGCCATACCGCGAGCGGCACAATGACTTTGCCTTCGGGGACGACGGCGCTTTCCGGCGCGTCGTTCTCGTCCAGGCGCAGCACGCTCCAGTCGTCGGCGACGACCTCGCGGCCCTTGATGATGCGGGTGTTCGTTTCAAGCATAGTGGTCTTCCCCGACGGTGCCGCTGGAATTGATCGGCGTGGCGTACACGTGGTCCTTGAATGGCGCGATGCCCAGGCGCTGGGCGGTGTCGACGAAGCGCTCGTCTTCGTAGCGCTCGCGCACGTACACCTGCAGCAGGCGGTCGATCACCTCGGGCATTTGCAGCGCCGAGAACGACGGGCCGATGATCTTGCCGATGGCCGGCGCGTTGCCCTGGGCGCCGCCGATCGACACCTGGTACCACTCGGCGCCGTCCTTGTCCACGCCCAGCACGCCGATCGAGCCGACATGGTGGTGGCCGCAGGCGTTGATGCAGCCGGAGATGTTCAGTTCGATGTCGCCGATGTCGTGCTGGAAGTCGAGGTTGTCGAAACGTTCGGCAATCGCCGCGGCGATCGGCAGCGACTTGGCGTTGGCCAGCGAGCAGAAGTCGCCGCCCGGGCAGCAGATGATGTCGGTCAGGAGGCCGATGTTCGGCGTGGCCAGGCCCTTGGCCTTGATTTCGGTCCACAGTTCGAACAGGCGCCGCTGCTCGACGTCGGCCAGCACGATGTTCTGCTCGTGCGTGACGCGCAGTTCGCCGAAGCTGTAGCGGTCGGCCAGGTCGGCCATGAAATCCATTTGTGCGGCGGTCGCGTCGCCCGGCGGCACGCCGGTTTTTTTGAGCGACAGCACGACGGCGCTGTAGCCCGGGACCTTGTGCGGATGGAGGTTTCGCTTCATCCAGTTAGCGAAAGCCTTGTTGTCTTCATTGCCGGCGGCCGGATCGACGTTCGGCAGGTCGGCGTAGGGCGGCGCGGTGAAGTAGGCCGAAACGCGCGCCAGTTCCTCGGCCGTCAGGGTTTCGGCGTTGTCCTTGAGGTCGGCCCATTCGGCTTCGACCTGGCGCGTGAATTCCTCCACGCCCAGCGCCTTGAGCAGGATCTTGATGCGCGCCTTGTACTTGTTGTCGCGCCGGCCGTACTGGTTATACACGCGCATGACAGCTTCGGTGTAGGTCAGCATGTGCTGCCACGGCAGGAAGTCGCGGATCACGCTGCCCAGGATCGGGGTGCGGCCCATGCCGCCGCCGGCCATGAACTTGAAGCCAACTTCGCCCGCCTCGTTGCGCACCATCGTCAGGCCGATGTCGTGCACGGCGATCGCGGCGCGGTCTTCTTCGGCGCCGTTGATGGCGACCTTGAACTTGCGCGGCAGGGCGATGAATTCGGGGTGGAAGGTGCTCCACTGGCGCAGGATTTCGGCGAACGGACGCGGATCGATGATCTCGTCGGCCGCGACGCCGGCGAACGGGTCGGACGTGGTGTTGCGGATGCAGTTGCCGGAAGTCTGGATCGCGTGCATCTCGACCGAAGCCAGGTCGGTCAGGATGTCGGGCGTGTTTTCCAGCTCGATCCAGTTGAACTGGATGTTCTGGCGCGTGGTGAAGTGGCCGTAGCCGCGGTCGTACTTGCGCGCGATGTGGGCGAACATGCGCATCTGCTTCGACGCCAGCAGGCCGTAGGGCACGGCAATGCGCAACATGTAGGCGTGGCGCTGCATGTACAGTCCGTTCTGAAGGCGCAGCGGCAGGAACTCCGCTTCGGTCAGCTCATCGGAAAGGCGGCGCCGCACCTGGTCGCGGTACTGGGCGATGCGTTCGCGCACGATGAGGTGGTCATACTGGTCGTAACGGTACATAAGTCGATCCTAAAGTGGCGCTTGGAGCCCCAAACTAGACTCAATGGTAATAAACTCTGCCTTTATTCCAAACTACCGAGTATTTATTTGCTTATATTCGTATCGGGCATAAGCATTCTTATAAAATGCGTTTGTGGCATGCGCCCGGCATGCGACGACTTTCCAGAAAACACCGATGAACCTTCACCAACTGCGCTTCGTCCGCGAAGCCGTACGCCAGAATTACAACCTGACCGACGCGGCCAAGGCGCTGTTCACGTCGCAGCCAGGCGTGTCCAAGGCCATTATTGAGCTGGAGGAGGAACTCGGTGTTGATATCTTCACAAGGCATGGCAAACGCATTCGCGGCCTGACCGAGCCCGGCCGGCTGGTGCTCGAATCGGTCGAGCTGATCATGCAGGAGATCGACAGCCTCAAGCGCATCGGCAAGGAATACGCGGCCCAGGACAGCGGCAGTTTCACCATTGCCACCACGCACACCCAGGCGCGCTACATCCTGCCCAAGGTGGTGCAGGGCTTCATGCTGAAGTATCCGAAGGTGCGCCTGTCTTTGTTGCAGGGCAATCCGAAGCAGATCGCCGACATGGTCAAGAGTGACCAGGCCGACCTGGCCATTGCCACCGAGTCGATCGCCAGCGTGGACGGGCTGATCACCTTGCCGTGCTACCAGTGGGAGCACGTCGTCGTGGTGGCGCCCGACCATCCCCTGCTCAAGTCGAAGGCGGTGTCGCTGGAGGAAATCGCCACCTATCCGCTGATCACCTACGACACCGCGTTCGCCGGGCGCAACAAGATCGACCACGCGTTCGGCCTGCGCGGCCTGAAGCCGGACGTGCTGCTCGAGGCGATCGACGCGGACGTCATCAAGACCTATGTCGAGCTGGGCATGGGGATTGGTATCATAGCGGGCATGGCGTTCGACGCCGAGCGCGACAAGAACCTGCGCGCCATCCCGGTCGGCCACCTGTTCGGCATGAATGTGTCGCGGGTGGCGGTCAAGCAGGGCGCCTACCTGCGCAGCTATGTGTACACCTTCATCGAACTGCTGGCGCCCACGCTGAACCGCAAGATGGTCGAGTCGGCCATGAACGGCGCCAAAGAAACCTACGAGCTTTAATTTTTAAGATATCCATGATCACCGAACAATCCGCACAGTATTACGCCAAGAGCGCTTCCGTCCACGACCAGGTGTACGACAAGCCTGAACGCCAGCAAGACCTGGCCCAATTGCGCACGCACGTCGCCGGCGCGCTGCGCGGCCACGTCGTGCTGGAACTGGCCTGCGGCACCGGCTACTGGACCAGCATCATTGCCGCGAGTGCCGATTCGGTGGTGGCCGTCGACATCAATCCGGAGATGCTGGCGCTGGCCGTCTCGCGCGGGCTGCCGGCCGGCAAGGTGAAATTCCGCGTCGCCGACGCCTGGAACCTGCCCGACGACCTGGGCAGCTTCACCGCCGTGTTCATCGGCTTCTGGTGGTCGCACATCAAGCGCGAGCAGCAGGAAAAATTCCTGGCGCATCTGCGCAGCAAGGTCGGCAAGGATGTCGTGATCGTGCTGGCCGACGATGCCTATGTAGAGGGCAGCAGCCCGACCGTGGCGCGCACCGACCTGGAAGGCAACACCTACCAGATCCTGGCGACGCCGGACGGCGAGCGCTACGAGATTCCGAAGACGTACCCGTCGGACAGCGCGCTGCGCAAGAAGCTGGCGTCGTCGGTGCGCGAACTGAAGATCGTGCGGCTCGAGTATTACTGGATGCTGACCGCGCGCCTCAAGTAACGGTTGTCGCTCCTGCGCTCGGCGCCCCCCTTGGCAGGAGCCCATGCCAAGCATGCTCAGTATAGGTTCCTGCCTCCGCAGGAACGACAACCCAAGTTTTTAGCTTGTCATCATGTTGAAGTATTTGCCGGGCATTATTCGATCCCGGTAGATCCTCTTAACTTCAACCTGAAAACGACAAGTGAAAAATACTTCTTTCGCAGCCATCGCGCTCGCAGCCTTCGCCACTTCCGCCACCGCCCAGACCAGCGTCACCGTCTACGGCGCCATTGACGCCGGCATCGCCAAAGTCACCGACAAGACCCTGGCCGTCACCAAGCGCGACGCCAACAAGCTTGGCTTCCGCGGGACCGAAGACCTGGGCAACGGCTTGAAAGCACTGTTCCAGATCGAGATGCGCTACGAGCCGGACACCGGCACCGTCGAGTCCGGCTCCCGTCCGCTGTTCCAGGGACAAACCCGGGTCGGCCTGCAGGGCGACTTCGGCATGCTGCGCATCGGCCGCGGCGTGACTGCCGTGCAGGACGCCAAGGACGCTTTCGATCCGTTCAACGGCATTTCCGGCACGCCAGGCTTCAAGGGCGACGTCGAAGTGGCGGGCTACACCAGCCAGCCGCTCGATCCGGCCGGCAGCTCGAACGACCGGTTCAACAATGCCGTGTGGTACAACAGCCCGGTCATGGGCGGCTTCGCCCTGAACGTGACGGCCGGCACCAAGGAAGCCAATGGCGGTGCGGCCATCACCGGCCTCGGCAGCTCCGCCGCGCCGCAGTACCCTGCCAACGCCGAAGCGTCGGCCAATCCGTTTTCGGTCGCCGGCACTTACAAGCTCGGCATGATGGCCGCCATGCTCGGCTATGAGCGCAACGCCATCGAAACCAAGCTGCTGCATGCGGGCGTCTCCGTAAACCCGATGCCTGAACTGAAGCTGATGGCGACCTACGCGCGCCAGGACCAGGGCCACACCAAGGCGGTCAATCCTGATACCAAGGGCTGGCTGGTCGGTGCGAACTATACGGTCGGCGCCGGCCGCGTCCTGTTCGGCTACGGCCAGAAGACTCCCGATGGCGCCGTCAAGACCAAACAGGCTTCGCTGGGCTACGAGTACAACCTGTCGAAGCGCACCTTCCTCTATGCCGACGTGTCGGACAAGAAGGCCGCAACCAGCGTCAAGTACTACGGCGTGGGCGTGCACCACAACTTCTGAGGTCGCGCACGGGGCTAATGCTCCGCAGGCCTGGGCAGCGGCAGGACGATCTCGATCCGGGTTCCCGGCGCCTCGTCCGAGGTGATCGTGATCTCGCCGTCCATCGCCCAGACGCGTTCGCGCATTCCCACAAGGCCCAGCGACTGGGCCTTTTCCATGTCCGAGGCGGCGATGCCGCGGCCGTCGTCGCGCACCGTGAGCAGTACTTCGCCGTTGATGCGGTACAGCGTGATGGTGACGTTGTGCGCGTCGGCGTGGCGCGCGATGTTGGTCAGCGCTTCCTGCACGATGCGGAAGATCGCCGTGCTGGCGGTGTCGTCGAGGCGCAGTTCGGCTTCGTCGGCGAACAGCATGCAGGCGATGCCGTAGCGTTCGACGAAACCGTCGCGCAGGCCTTGCAGCGCGAAAAACAGGCCGCCCTCGTCGAGGGAGCGCGGGCGCAGGTTGGTGGCGATGCGGCGCAGCGAGGTGATGGCCGTCAGCAGGTTCTGCTCCATGCCCTTGATCAGGCGCGCACTGCCGTTGCCGGCCTGGTGCTGCTGCAGCAGCGCCAGATCCATGCGCAGCGACGCCAGCAGCTGGCCAAGGTCGTCGTGCAGTTCGCGCGCGATGTGGGTCCGTTCTTCCTCGCGGATCGTCTGCAGCGCCGCCGACAGCTGGCGCAGCTGGGCGTGCGAGCGCGAGAGCTTTTCCTGCACCTGGTGGCGGCCGGTGACGTCGCGCAGGATGATGGTGTGGATCGGCAGATCGTCCTCGCGCACGGTCGACACCGAGCCTTCCAGCGGGAAGGTTTCGCCGCCGGCGCGGATGCCGCTGACGGCGTAATCGGTGGCGCGCCGCCCGACCCGGCTGCTGTCGCCGAAATACGCGGCCGGGCCGTCGTGGGTGGTCGGCGCCGGCGTCAGGTAATTGCCCAGCGGGCGTCCGAGCATCTTGTCGATGGTGGTGGCGAACATCGCCGCGGCCGAGGGATTGGCCATGATGATGGTGTTGCTGTCGTCGGTGGAAATGATCGCTTCGCTGGCGTGCTCGATGATGTCGTCGCCATGCTCGTGGGCGATGCGCGGGCGCGGCGCCAGCGCACGGCCGGCGGCCATGCCGATGGCCAGCATGGCCGGGCCGGAAAGCAGGGACTTCAGGACTCGATTCATTGCGCGCGCCGTGGATGGCCCGCGAACGCGAGCCCGTCGCTTACTTTAGAGTGTGGCAGGAACCGGGGCTTGAGGGGCCGCAATCAGGTCGACCGCGACGAGCGTGTAGAGAATGCCGAGCTCATCGAGTGCATCGCGCAGCCGCGCGCGCAATTGCGGCGACATTCCTTCATGCACCTGCAGGATAAATGAACTGGAGTCGGCGGTGCATCCGTCCAGTGCCAATTCATCTTGCGCCGATAGGGGCAGGACGGTAATCGCATTGCTCATGGCGGTTTCGATCGAAAAGGATATCCATCGATTCTACGCCGTGCAAAAGCAAGCTCAGCGCCAAATACAGCCGCCGCGCGTTTGATCTGGCGCAAACACCGCTAACCAGATTCCCGGCTTTACATCTGCTTGAACAGGTGCAGGAAACTGCGGCTCACTTCGAGCTTGTCCGGCTTGCCCTTGATCAGCACCAGGTGGCGGCCGCGGATGTCGCGCGTGACGCCTTCGATCGCATTCACGTTGACCAAGGTGGCGCGGTGAATCTGCCAGAACAGCGATGGATCGAGCTCTTCGGCCAGGTCGCGCACCGGCTTGCGGATCAGTGCCTCGAATTTATCCGTCTGCACGCAGGTGTATTTTTCGTCGGAACGGAAGAACAGGATGTCCTCGACCGGGATCATGCGCAGGTCCTGGCCGATGCTGGCCTGGATCCACTGCAGGTAGGTCGGCTTGGGCGCCGCCATCTTCTCGGCCAGCTGCGAGAGCATCTGCGTGACGCTGTCGCTGACCGCTTCCTTCGGCTTGTTGAGCCGCTCCTTGAGCCGGTCCACCGTCACCTGCAGGCGCTCCGGCTCGGGCGGTTTGAGCACGTAATCGACCGCGCCGCGCTCGAACGCTTCGACCGCGTACTGGTCGTAGGCGGTGACGAACACGATGTTGCTCTGGCCGCCGATCTGGCGCGCCGCTTCCATTCCCGTCGTGCCCGGCATGCGGATGTCGAGGAAGGTCAGGTCCGGCTTCAGTTGCTTGACCAGCTCGACCGCTTCTTCGCCGTTCTTGGCCTCGCCGACGATCTCCAGTTCGGGCCATACCTGGCCCAGTCGCATGCGCAGCTGGTCGCGCATCAGTCTTTCGTCGTCGGCAATGATTGCTGTTGGCATAGTCGGTTCGGGCAAGGAGAGTGGAAATGCCAATTATTCAATGAATTGGCGCGTTAATCAATCGCTGCGTGGGGCTTACTTCGACACCTGGTAGGGCACTTCGACGGTGGCGATCACGCCGCTGGGCGAATTGGCGGCGATGTGCAGCTGGCCGGCGTCGCCGTGCAGCAGCTTGAGGCGTTCGCGGATGGTCGGCAGGCCCAGGCCGGTGCCGTCGCTGGGCACCACGCCGAAGCCGACGCCGTTGTCGGCCACGATCACGCGCAGCTTGCCGCCGGCCACTTCGGCGATGATCTTCAGGGTGCCGCCCTCCGGCTTGCATTCGAGGCCGTGCTTGATCGCGTTTTCCACCATCGACTGCAGCATCATCGGCGGGAAGGCCGCGCTGCGCAGCTGCTCGGGGATCTGCATGTCGACCGTCAGGCGCTCTTCCATGCGCATCTTGAGCAGGTTCAGGTAAGCGGTGACCATGTCCACTTCGCGCCCGAGGTTGGTGACGACGGCGTTGTCGCGCATCTGCGGCAGCACCGCGCGCAGGTACTGGATCAGGCTGCGCTGCATCGCCGAGGCGCGCGGCGGGTCGGTCTGGATCAGGTATTCGACCGAGGCCAGGGTGTTGAACAGGAAGTGCGGCTCGACCTGCGCCTGCATCATCTGCATCTTCGCCTCGGACAGCTGGCGCTGCATCGATTCGCGCTCGACCGCCGCGTTGGCGCTCTGGGTCTGCGCTTCGGCGCGTTTCTTGCCGCCCATCAGCGCCTTGGTGGCGAACAGGGCGATCACCAGCAGCGAGACGAAACTCTTGAACCAGGTCGAGGCCTGCTTGTGGTAGCGCGACACCTTCGCTTCGGCGGCGTCATCGACCGCCGCCTCGATCGCGTTCGACAGCTCCTCGCCGATTTGCGGCGGCAGCGCGATGTGGACTTCCTCGCCGCTGGCCGCGCGCACGGCCGCCGAGCCTTTCGGCGGCGCCGGCACGGCCGGCGCGGCGGGCGCCTCGCCAGGGACCGGCGGTTCGGGCACCACGGCGGCGCCGCGCTTGTCCTTGGGACGGGGATTGAAGCGGATGCCGCTGTCGTCGATCAGGATGCTGCTCTCGGGTTCCTTCTTGTGCAGCTTCTTGTCGTTGCGCACGACCACTTCCTCGCCGCCGCCGGAGAACAGTTCGTCCTGCAGGATCTTGCCGGCGACCAGGGCGAGCAGGGCGAACAGGAAAAACTTCCACCACGACAGCTGGCTGACCCAGGTGGCGACCGCGTCGAAAAAACGGTGCAGCCATCCGAGGATGGCGGTCAGGTGTTGCGGATTGTTGCGCCGAGCTTCCATGGTGTTCCGTGTGAGTCAAATTGCGATGCAAGCGGCGAGTGTAACTGCTCCCACCGCGGCGTGCTGTAAAAAAGGCATCGCCCGTGCAAGCACTGTTGGGATGATGCAACTGTATCGGCAAGGGCGGGGCGCGGCCAGCCGCATGCGACAGGCTGCACGAATCGGGGAGTGGGCTGCGTGCCGTGCCGCACAATGGGGTCAGGTCCGCCGGACCTGACCCCGGGTTTGTCGCCGCCGCCTGATTTATCGGGGTGTGGTCCCGCGGATCTGACCCCATCTGGCGTCAGGCGCTGACGGTGGCGCCCAGCAATTCTTCAGCAGCGGCCGCGGACAAGGGCTCCTTGAAATACAAGCCCTGCATTTCGTCGCAATCATTGGACTTGAGGAAGTCCACCTGGGCGCGCGTTTCGACGCACTCGGCGATGACGGTCAGGTTCATGTTGTGGCCAATGTCGATCAGGCTCTTGGCGATCGGCCCGCGCCGGGTTTCGGGTGAAATCTGGTGCACCGCCGCCTTGGCCAGCTTGACGTGCGACAGCGGCAGCTTTTGCAGGTAGTTCAGGTCGGACAGGCCGTCGCCGAACGCGTCCACGGTGCGCAGCACGCCCAGCTCGCTCAATTGCTCCAGCACTTCGGCGGCGCGGTGCTGGTTGCGCGCCAGGCCTTCCTCGCGCACCTCGACATTGAGATTGGCGGGCGGCAGCCGGAAGCGCGCCAGCACGCCGGCCACGTGCTCGACATAATCGGGCCGCAGGTATTCGCGCTGCGACACGTTGACCGACACCGGCACGTCGCCGAAGCCGGCCGCGCCAAGGCGCTGCAGGAAGGCGCAGACGTGCTCGAGCACCAGGTCGCCAAACGGGATGATGGCGCCGTTTTCCTCCGCCTCGGGCAGGAAGGCGGGCGGCAGCAGCAGGCCCTGCTCGGGATGGTTCCAGCGCAGCAGCGCTTCGAAGCCGCGGATGCGCCCGGTCTGCAGGCACACCTTGGGCTGGAACACCACGAACAGCTGGTTCTTTTCGACGGCCACGCGCATCGTGTCCTCCAGCCGCTGCTTGGCCTCGCTGGTGGTTTTCATTTCCGCGGAGAAGAAATGAACATCGTTCTTGCGCGTGCCCTTGGCGTGGTACATCGCCACGTCGGCCGCGCGTACCAGGTCGAAGGCGGTATCGCCGTCATGCGGGTAGACGCTCACGCCGATGCTCGCGCGTACGGCGATTTCGGTGCCGTTGAACAGGATCGGCTTCTGCATGCCGTGGCGCACGCGTTCGACCATGCGCAGCGTGAAGCGCAAGGACGGCTGGTTGACCAGCACCAGCACGAATTCGTCGCCGGACAGGCGCGCCACGGTATCGCTCTCGCGCACCGCCGACACCAGCCGGTTGGCCACCACGATGAGCACTTCGTCGCCCGCCTCGTGCCCCAGCGTGTCGTTGATCTGCTTGAAGCCGTCCAGGTCCAGCAGCACGGTGGCGACCAGCGCCTTGCTGCGCTGGGCCATGTGGATCGCCTGTTCCAGCCGGTCCCACAGCAAGGTGCGGTTGGCCAGGCCGGTGAGGGCGTCGTGGTTGACCTCGTGTTCGAGGTGGGCGGTGCGCTGCTTGTGCTCGGTCACGTCGTTGATGACGCCGATGAAGTGCGTGACCCGGCCCTTTTCGTCGGCCACCGGGGTGATGGTCAGGTCGTTCCAGAACACCTCGCCATTTTTGCGCTGGTTGCGCAAGGTGACGTTGACCTCGTGGTGCTGGTCGATCGCGCGGCGCAGCTGCACGCGCGCGTCGGCGTCGAGCCCGGGCGCGGCCATGAAGCGCGAGTCGCGCCCGATCACTTCGTCGCTGCAGTAGCCGGTGATGCGTTCGAACGCGGGATTGACGTATTCGATCGGATTGTCATGGCCGTGGCAGCTGGTGATGACGATGCCGTTGCTGGCCGCGTGCAGCGCGCGCTCGCGCAGGCGCAGCTGCTCTTCCTGCTGGTGGCGCACCGAAATGTCCATGCCCATGCCGCACAGGTAGAACTTGCCGTGGCATTCAATGCGCGCGCCGGTCAGCAGGTAGGGCGTGCCATGCCCATCCTTGTCGAGCAGGTTCGCTTCGACAAACACTTGTTCGCCGCGTTCGAACACTTGTTGGATCTTCTCGTTGATCTTGCTTTTCTCGGTAAGATCGAACATCTCGAGCGCCTGCACTGTGCGCATTTCTTCGCTCGAGAGCGCGGTGACCGCCTCGACGGTCTTGTTCCACAGCGCGAAAGTGCCGTCGCGGCGCAGCATGTAGAAGGTGCCGGGCAGCACGTCGATGATCGAGCGCAGTGGAAGGCCGCCGATCAGCGCGTGCTCGGAATGGTCGGCCCGCGCGCTGAACTGGGCGACGCAGCCGGCCGGCGTGCCGGTGACGTTGGTCTGCGGCGTGAGGACCAGGTCGGCGGAGGGGTTGCTGCCGTCGAGCCTGGCAATCCGGATGTGCAGACGCAGGGGTTCGGACTGGAAGCGCAGCTTGGGCCATTCGCGCGCCACGATCGCCGCGCTTGAGTCGACCAGCAGTGCCGCCAGCGGCCGGCTCAGGGCGCTTCCACCGCGCAGGCCGAACAAGTGCTCGCAGCCGGCGTTCCAGGTCACGATGGCGCAGGAATCGTTGACAAGGAAGGCGGCGTGCACCGTCGACTCGCTGGTTGCCATGGTGTCCTGTGCGTTGTTGGTCGATATTACAAATTGGACAAATTATGTGACCGCTGGTTCCCGACAATTGCCGAAAACCGGGCGAAAAAAAACCACGGCGAACCGTGGTTTTTGCCGGGCGCGCGCGCTTTACGCGACGGCGACTTCTTCCTTCGGCGGAAGGGCGATCTGGTTGTCGGTGCTGAACTGATAGTCCTTGAACACGTGCTCGGCCGACAGGATCTGGTACTGGCCGTTGTCGAGCTTGTGAGTGGTGTCCTTCAGGCGGTAGGTATAGTGCCCGCAAGTCCAGCAGTTGAAGTTGCGCATGTGCGTGCACAGGCAGGTCTTGTCCATCACCACGATGTTCTTGGTGTCCGGATTGGCCAGCACTTCGCGGTTGTACGAGTTGATGTACGAGCAGTTGCCGGTGGCGTCGAGCAGGTAGCCGTAGGATTCGCAGCCAGGACGGATGCCCGAGCCGATCGCCGGCGTGCTTTTCAGCATGCGCATCGGATAGCCGGTCGGCGAGATGCCGTTGACGATGATGTCCTCTTCGCTGGCCTTGAAGTACTCCTGCTTGACGTCGTCGGGCAGGCCGCACTCGTGGGTAACGGTGAAGCGGGTCGCGACCTGGACGCCGCCGGCGCCTTTTTCGAGGAAGCCGACCGCATCCGAGCCGGTGAACACGCCGCCGGCCGCGATGATCGGGATATTGAGCTGCTCGGCGCGCATGAAGGCATGGATCTCGTCCATGATGGTGTGCAGGTCGAAGTCTTTCCAGTCGAGGCCGAAGCCGAGGTGGCCGCCGGCCAGCGGGCCTTCGACGATGATGTAGTCGGGCAGGCGGTCGAGCTTGGAGACCTTGCGCAGGAACAGTTGCAGCGCGCGCACCGACGAGACGATGATGCCCAGCTTGGCGTCGCGGAAACGCGGATGGTCGGCGATCAGCGCGAACGATCCCAGGTGCAGGCCGGCCGACATGGTGATGCCGTCGATGCCGGCGTCGAGCGCGGCCGACAGGCGGGTGCGCAGCGTTTCCTTCGGCGAATTCATGGTCAGCTTTTCCATGCAATTCACGAAGATCAGGCCGTCGCCACGCTTCGCTTCCATGGTTTTGCCCACGTGCAGCATGGTCGCTTCGGCCAGGCGCGCCAGGTCGAACTGGACCACCGCCTTGTCCATGTTGTTGATGTTGAACTTGTAGGTCTTGGTTTTTTCCTTGACGAAGCTCGTGTCGAATTTGCGGTCTGAAACGTCCTGCACCATCGCATCGGAGATATGGCCGATCCCGCCCAGCCGGCATGCTTCGAGCGCGAGCTCGGAGGTCGAAATATCGACGCCCATTCCGCCGATCATGATGGGCACGTAATCCTTGTTGCCCAGACGCAGGCGGAAATCATCAACACGTTTCATTGCAATCCTTAAACTACTACGGCGTTTGTTCTTAGCGCGCTAACACAGTCGGAAGCAGACGAGTTTGCACATCCTCAATTCTACCCTAAGCAGGTGAGGGTTTCACGAGGTGTTATACGAAGCAACACTTTTAATGGTTGTCGTGCCAGGGCTCGGCGCCCCCTTGGCTGGCACCCATGCCGAGCGGGCAAAGTGGCAAGCGCCGGGTCAGCATGGGTACCAGCCAAGGGGGGCGCCGAGCCCTGGTACGACAGTCCAACTAGTCGCGGAAATTGTTGAATTCCAGCGGCAGGTCGGCGACGTCCTTGCGCAGCATCGCCATGGCGGCCTGCAGGTCGTCGCGCTTGGCGCCGGTGACGCGCACCGATTCGCCCTGGATGCTGGCCTGGACCTTCATCTTGCTGTCCTTGATGACGCGCACGATCTTCTTGGCGTCTTCGGTCTCGATGCCGTTCTTGATCTTGATGACCTGCTTGACCTTGTCGCCGCCGATCTTCTCGATCTTTCCCTCGTCGAGGAAGCGCACGTCCACCTTGCGCTTGGCCAGCTTGTTGGTGAGCACGTCGCGCACTTGCGACAGCTGGAAATCGGCGTCGGCGTAGGCGGTCAGCTCGTTTTCCTTCTGTTCCACCTTGGCCGAGCTTCCCTTGAAGTCGAAGCGGGTCGTGATTTCCTTGTTGGACTGTTCGACCGCATTTTTCACTTCGACCATGTCCGCTTCGCAGACCACATCAAACGAGGGCATGATGAATTCCTTTTTCTTGCTGATTATGAATGGCGATATTTTAACGGACAACGGGCGGGCTGGCCCATAGTTTCCACTTATAATCTTCGAAACCACGAATGCCAGCCATGCTTCCAGACCTCGCCATTTCCCACGATTTCTCCCTCCAGACCTGCAACACCTTCGGCATCGATGCGCGCGCGCGCTGCTACGTGAAGATAGCCAGCGTCGCCGAACTGGCCGCCGCGCTGGCCGAGCCGCGGCTCGCAAGCATGCGGCGCCTGGTCTTGGGCGGAGGCAGCAACATCGTGCTCACTGGGGACTTCGACGGGGTGGTGCTGCACATGGCGATCAAGGGGCGCGAGGTGCTGGGCGAGCGTGGCGGGCATACGCTGGTGCGCGCGGCGGCTGGCGAAAACTGGCACGAATTCGTCAAGTGGACGCTCGCGCAAGGGCTGGGCGGGCTGGAAAACCTGTCGCTGATCCCCGGCACCGTGGGCGCGGCGCCGATCCAGAACATCGGCGCGTATGGCGTCGAAACGAAGGACGTATTCCATTCGCTGACGGCGTACGACACCGCGAGCGGCGAATTGCGCAGCATGGACGCGGAGCAGTGCCGCTTCGCCTACCGCGACAGCGTGTTCAAGCACGCCGCCGGCGCCGGCCTGGTGATCGTCGACGTGACGTTCGCGCTGCCTACCGTCTGGCAGCCGAACCTGCGCTACGCCGAACTGGCGCAGGCGGCGCAGCAGGCCGGCCTGCTTGCTCCGAGCGCGCGCGAGGTCAGCGACCTGGTGGTGGCGATCCGCCGCCGCAAGCTGCCCGACCCCGCGGTGATCGGCAACGCCGGCAGCTTCTTCAAGAATCCGGTGGTGACGGGCGAGCGCTGCGCCGAGCTGCTGGCGCGGTTCCCGGCGCTGGTGCACCACGCGCAGGCGGACGGCAGCGAAAAGCTGGCCGCCGGCTGGCTGATCGACCAGTGCGGCTGGAAGGGCAGGAGCCTCGGCGCGGCCGGGGTGTATCCGAAGCAGGCGCTGGTGCTGGTCAATAACGGCGGGGCGCGCGGCGAGGACGTGCTGGCGCTGGCGCGCGCCATCGAGGCCGACGTCGCCGCGCGCTACGGCGTGCAGCTCGAGCCGGAACCGGTGTTCGTCTAGTCCGGCGCGACCACGACGCGGTTGCGGCCGTCGTTCTTGGCGGCGTACAGCGCCTTGTCGGCCTTCTCGATCAGGGCCTCGGGCGAGCTGGCCTTCGACGGCACGATGGTGGCCACGCCCAGCGACATCGTGACCAGGCCGCCGGGCGCCTGGGGATTGTCGATCGAAAGGCGTTCGAGGTGGTCGCGGCAGGCGTTGGCGATCAGCAGCGCGCCTTCCGGGCCGGTGGCCGGCAGCACGATGGCGAACTCCTCGCCGCCGAAGCGGGCCACCACGTCGGCCGGGCGCTTCAGGTGTTCGGTCAGCACCGCCGCGGCCTTCTTCAGGCACAGGTCGCCGGCCAGGTGGCCGAAGCTGTCGTTGTAGACCTTGAAGCAATCGAGGTCGCACATGATCAAGGACAGCGGCTTCTTTTCGCGCTGGCCGCGCTGCCATTCGGCGCGCATCACCTCATCGAAGCGGCGCCGGTTGGCGATGCCGGTCAGGCTGTCGAGCGCGGCGAGCTTCTGCAATTCGATGTTGGCGTCGGCCAGGTTGCGCTGGCTCGCGCGCAGGAAGGCAAAGGCTTCGTCGCGCTGCAGGCGCGAGATGTAGCCGGACGAATGGTAGCGGATGCGCGCCAGCAGTTCGAGACGGTCGGGCAGCTTGACCACGTAATCGTTGGCGCCGACGGCAAAGCTGTGCGCCTTCAGTTTCGGGTCTTCCTTCGCCGACAGCACGATCACCGGCACGTGTTTCAGCGCCTCGTCCTCGCGGTAGTCGCGGATCAGGGTGAAGCCGTCCACTTCCGGCATCACCAGGTCCTGCAGGATCACGGTCGGCTGCAGCTGGCGCGCCATCGCCAGCGCGGTGGTCGCGTCGGTGACATAGTGGAATTCGATATCGGTCTGCTCGCCAAGCATGCGGCGCACCGCTTCCACGATGATGGGCTGGTCGTCGACCAGCAGCACGCGGACCTTGAATTGGGTGACGGCCGGGTCGGCGGTGCTGGTGTTGGCGGTGACTGCTGACATGAATCGTTTGTTCTCTTCGTCTATGCGGGATTACAGGTGATCGCCAATTCTACTGCGCAAAGCGACGCCGATGTTGTCGAGCGAGAGAATGCGCTGCGCCGCGTCGAGCTCGGCCGCCGCGCGCGGCATGCCGTACACGGCGCTGCTGGCCTGGTCCTGGGCGATGGTGGCCTTGCCGGCCTGGCGCATCGCCAGCAGGCCGGCGGCGCCGTCGCGTCCCATCCCGGTCAGCAGCACGCCGGTCGCCTCGCCTTCCCAGTGCGCCGCGATGCAGCGGAAGAACACGTCCACCGACGGGCGGTAGGCATAGTCGCGCGGGTTGGCATCGTAATGCATCCGGTGGCCGGCGTCGAGCACCAGGTGGTCGTTGGTGCGGGCGACGTGCATGACGCCGGCCTCGAGGGCGTCGCCTTCCTCGATCACGCGCACCGGCATCGTCAGCTGGTCGCCCAGCCATTTGGCGAAGTGGCCGGCGAAGTTGGCGTCGATGTGCTGCACCACCACGATGGAGGTGCCGGGCGCCGGCGTCCAGCCGCCGAATATCTTCGCGATCGCGCCGGGGCCGCCGGTGGAGGCGCCGATCGCCAGCAGGTGCCGGACCGCGCCGCCGGCCGGGCGGGGCGCCTGCGCCGGCTCGGCCAGGCTTACCCGGATCAGCTTGCCGATGGTCTTGATCTTGGCCAGCAGGTGGGCGTCGCCGGCGCCGCCTTTCATCAGCAGCGGGGTGGCGGTGACGTCGAGCGCGCCGGCGCCGAGGGCGCGGAACACCTGGCCGACATTGTCCTGCGGCTGCGCGGTCACGATCAGGATCGCGCACGGCGACGCCTGCATGATCTGCTGGGTGGCCTCGACGCCGTCCATGCCCGGCATGACCAGGTCCATCAGCACCAGGTCGGGGCGCTGCGCGGCGCACAGGCGCACCGCTTCCTCGCCGCTGCGGGCCACCCACAGCACCTCGTGCTTGCCGCTGCCGGCGACTACACGGCGCAGCGCCTCGGCGGCCATGGCGATGTCGTTGACGATGCCTATCTTCATGCGCCGGCCTCCCCGATCAGGTCGAGCACCGCGTCGAGCAGGGTCTCGTCGTGGAAGCTGCCCTTGGTGAGGTAATAGTCGGCGCCGGCCGCCATGCCGCGCGCGCGGTCTTCCGGCCGGTCCTTGTACGACACGATCATCACCGGCAGCTTGTGCAGGCGCGGGTCCTTGCGGATCAGTCCCACCAGTTCGACGCCGTCCATGCGCGGCATGTCGACATCGGTGACGACCAGGTCGTAGTCGGCGCTGCGCACCACGTTCCAGCCATCGATGCCGTCCACCGCGACATCGACCTGGTAGCCGCGGCCTTGCAGCAGCTTGCGCTCCATCTCGCGCACCGTGAGCGAATCGTCGACCACCAGCACGCGCTTGACCTTCGCCTGTTCCTCGCCGCCCGTAGGCGCCAGCTGGTGCAGGCCGCCTTCGTGCAGCAGCTTGTCGATCGACAGCAGCAGGTCGGCCACGTCGAGGATCAGCACCGGGGCGCCATCGTCGAGCAGGGCGGCCGAGGCGATGTCGCGCAGCTTGCCGAAGGTCGCGTCGAGCGGCTGCACCGCCAGGCTTTGCTCGCCGCGGATCGCGTCGACCACCAGCGCGTAGCGGCGCGCGCCCGAGCCGATCACCACCACCGGCAGGTCGCCGGCGGACGGTTCCATCTGGCCCAGCTCGAGCACCTGCGCCGCAGAGACAAGACCCAGGTGCTCGCCGCCGAGGTCGAAGAACTGCTTGCGCTCCAGCGTGTGCAGTTCGGACTGCGGCAGCATCAGCACGCGCTCGACCTTGACGATCGGGATCGCGTACGCCTCGCCCCGCACGTCGACCACCAGCGCGCGCACGATCGACTGGGTCAGCGGCAGCGTGATGAAGGTGCGGGTGCCGCGGCCGGGCTCGGACTCGATGCGCACGCTGCCGTTCTGGGCGCGGATGGCCTGCTGCACGATGTCGAGGCCGACGCCGCGGCCGGAAATGGCGCTGGCGGTTTCCTTCAGGCTGAACGCCGGAAGGAACAGGAACTCCATCAGTTCGGCCGGCGACATGGCTGCGGCCATCGCGCTGCTGGCGAGCTTGCGCGCGACCACGGCCTGGCGAATCCTTTCGAGATCGACGCCGGCGCCGTCGTCGCTGATCACGATCGACAGCATGCCGTTGCGGTGGTGCGCTTCGAGGCGGATCGCGCCGGCGGCCGGCTTGCCGGCGGCGAGCCGCTGCGCGGGCGTCTCGATGCCGTGGTCGACGGCGTTGCGCAGCATGTGGTTCAGCGGGTTTTCGATATTGGCCAGGATGTCGCGGTCAACCAGCGTGTCCTCGCCGCTGATGGTCAGCCCGGCTTCCTTGCCCAGGCTGCGCGCCAGGTCGCGCACCATGCGCCCGAACGCGTGCACGCCGTCGCGGAAGGGGCGCATGCGCAGTTCCAGCACTTCGTCGAGCAGGTTGTTCGACACGGTCAGGACGCGCCGCTCGTAGCTGTCGAGTTCCGCCATGTGGTCGTGCAGGATCTGCTTGAGCGGGTGGGTCTTTTGCAGGGCCAGCGCCGACTGCTCGACCAGGCCCGGATCGGCGGTGCGCACCAGCGCTTCATGCAGCTGCTCGATGGCCTGGAACAGGCTGGCCTGGTGGCGTTTGAAGCGCTGCAGCGATTCGACCACCGGCACCAGCTGGTGCGCGTTGATGCGCGTTTCGCTGGCCAGCGCGAGCAGCTGGTCGTAGTTCTGCTGGGCGGCGCGCGGCGCCGGCGCCGGCGGTTCCGGCTCGGGCGGCGCGGCGGCGGGGGCGGGCGGCGGCGCCGGTGCCTCCTCGATGTGTTCGATCTGCGCGATCGACTGCATCGCGGCGGCGATGCGCTCGGCGTTCTGCGCGAACCAGGCCGGCAGGCCTTCTTCGCCGAGCGCCGACACCTGCACGATCAGGTCCACGCCGGCCAGCAGCACATCGATGCGGCGCGGCGTGAGCTGGAGCGCGCCGCGCTGCGCGGCGACGAAGGCGTCTTCCATGGCGTGCGCGAGCTGAACCACGACGTCGAGGCCGACGATGGCCGCGGCGCCCTTGATCGAGTGCGCGGCGCGCATCATCGAGTCGATGGTGGCGGCGTCCCCGGCGCCGCGCTCCATTGCCAGCAGGCCGTCGGTCAGCGTGCGGGTCTGGCCCTCCGCCTCCATGCGGAACAGGTCCTGCATCGAAAACTGGCTCAGGTCTTCCTGGGTCATCGCAGCAGCCTTGTCAGTTGGTGGCCGACCAGCGCGGCGTCGAGCACGCCGACGCGCAGCTCGCCGAGCGTCAGCACGCCGGTGAGGAAGCGGTCGAGGCCCTTGTTGATGGTGGCGGCCGGCGCCGCAAGGCTGGCCTGCGGGTAGCGCGCGATGCCGTGCAGGTCGGCCACCGGCAGCGCGAACGATTGGCCTTCCCATCGCATCACCAGCAGGCGCGCGAATACGTGGCGGCCGACGGTGGCCGGCGCATCGTGCTCGTCGATGCCTAGCAGGGCGCCGAGCGACATCGACGGCGTCAGCTTGCCGCCGACGCTGGCGATGCCGAGCAGGGCGCGGCTGGCGCGATGCGGCAGCTTGTGGCTGGACGCGATCGGCGCGACCGAGCCGATGGTGGCGGTCGGCAGCGCCAGCCATTCGCGACCGATGCGAAACACCAGCGCCGACTGGTCGTTGGCGGCGTCGCGCGAGGCGGGTTGGCGGAAATGCTCGGCCCACTCCTGGCGATAGGCGTCGCCGACCGGCCGCTGCAGGTTGCGCTGGGCGGCGCCGGAATAGACATCGCAATTGCGGCAGTGGACGTGCTGCTCAAGTTTGCCGCAGCTCTGGTCGCCGCTCACGCCTATTCGGTTCCAGCAGTCGTCGATCTGGATCGGAATGGTGTTCATCGCGCCGCGCCTCCGTCATGCTGGCGGCGCCCGTAGATGCGGGCGGCGCGCTGGCGCAAGGTGTCGGCCTGGCGGGTATCGCCGGCCTGGTCGGCCAGCAGGGCGAGGTGGCACAGCGCCTCGTAGTGGTCGGGCTGCAGATAGACGCAGCGGCGCCAGTAGCCGTCGGCGGCGCCGGGCTTGCGTTCGATTTCGCTGACCAGGCCGAGGATGTAGTAGGCCTCGGCGGCGTTCGGTTCCTTCGCCAGCAAGGCGTGGCAGGAAGCGGCCGCGTCCTTGTAGTCGCCGCGGTCGGCCTGGCTCCTGGCCTGCGCCAGCAGGTCGACCGGAGCGGCGGGGGCGGGCGCTTTCTGCGGAGCGGCCTTCGCGACAAGGACGGGGTCAGGTCCGGCGGACCTGACCCCATGTTTTGCGGCGACGCGTGCTACGCGTTTTGCTGCGGGAGCCGGAGGAGCGACTGCGGCCGGGGTCTTCTGCAAGGCGAATGCGCCCGGCACGCGCAGCGGCGCGAAGCCGTTGCGCACGAAGGAGGGCACCTCGGCGTAACCGGCAAACAGCATGCCGTCGTCGGCCAGCAAGGTGCGCAGGATGGCGATCGCGGCGGCGGCGGTCGGCTCGTCGAAGTAGATCAGCAGGTTGCGGCAGAAGACCACATCGTAGCGTCCGGCCGCGGCGCTGACATCGAACTCGAGCAGATTCCCCTGCGCGAAGCTGACCTGACTGCGCAGCGCGTCGCCGATCTGGTATTCGTCGCCGACGCGGGTGAAATGGCGCTCGCGGAACGCCAGGTCGCGGCCGCGGAAGGCGTTGCGCGTGTAGCGGCCCGCCATCGCGCGCTCCAGCGCCACCGACGACAGGTCCATGCCGTCGATGCGAAACGACCCCGGGTCCACCGCGGCGTCGGCAAGCGACATCGCCATCGAGTAGGGTTCCTCGCCGCCGGCGCAGGGCAGGGACAGGATGCGCACGATGCGCTCGGGCCGTTCGGCCAGCCGGCGCTGGACGAAGGCGGTGGCGGCCTTGAACGCTTCGGGGTCGCGGAACATCCACGACTCGGGCACCACCACCAGTTCGACCAGCGCCGCCAGTTCTTCAGGGGAGATTGTTTTCAGGTAGCGGCCGGCGTCGTCGATGCCGCATTTGGCCATGCGCTCGCGCAGCGCGCGGTCGACCGCCTGCTGGCTCACTTCGAGCCCGGTCGCGCGTTGCAGCATGGCGCGCGCGCTCATGCCGGCGCTCCCGCGGGGAACAGCAGCGCGCGCACGTCCGGAGCCAGCAAATCCTCGACTTCGACCAGCTGCAGCATGCCGGCGGCGCCGGGCGCGACTTGTCCCAGGAAAGGCGCGCCATCGACGCCGCTGCCGGCCAGCGCGGCGTCGTCGATGGTTTCGACGCCGGTCACGTGCTCGGCCAGCAGGCCCAGCTGGTGCGGCCCGTAGTCGACAAGCACGATGCGCGTATCGAACCAGACCGCATCGGGCGTGAAGCCGGCCAGGCGCGACAGGTCGATCACCGGCACCGGCTCGCCGTGCAGGTCCATCAGGCCGGCGACGAACGGCGGCGCGAGCGGAATCTGCTTGAGTTCGACCACCGGCAGCACGCGCGCGATCGACCCCAGGCGCAAGCCGTAGCGGTCAGGCCCGATCGAAAACGCCAGCACTTTCATCGCCGTCTCAGGCGTTCACGGCGAAGGTGGCGACCGAGGACTGCAGGTCGCTTGCCGCGTACTGCAGCTGGTGCACCGCTTCGCTGGTGGCCTTGAGCGATTCGACGGTCTGTTGCGTCGCGTCGTTCAGCTGCATCATGGTGTCGGAAATCTGGGAGGCGCCGACCGCCTGCGACTGCATCCCCTGCAGCACCAGGTCGAACTGCGGCGCCAGCTTCTGCACCTGGTCCATCACCGACGACAGCTGTTCGGCGACCTGGCGCACTTCGCCGACGCTGCGGCGGATCTCTTCGGAGAATTTGTCCATGCCCATCACGCTGGCCGACACCGCCGACTGCATCTCCTTGAGCATCTGGTCGATGTCCCAGGTCGATACCGAGGTCTGGTCGGCCAGGCGGCGGATCTCGGTGGCCACCACCGAGAAGCCGCGGCCGGCGTCGCCCGCCTTCTCCGCTTCGATCGCGGCGTTCAGCGACAGGATGTTGGTCTGGTCGGCCACCTTGGTAATCGTGATCAGAACGCTGTTGATGTTGCTGGCCTTTTCGGACAGCGCGGCCAGCTTGGCGTTGATCGAGTCGGTCGCCGCGACCATGTGCTGCATGGTCAGGTCCATGCGTTTCAGGTTTCCCTGCGCCTCGGCGGTGGCGGTGGTGGTGAAATCGGCCACCGCGGTCGCGTCTTCCATGGTGCGCAGCAGCTGGGTGGTGTTGGCCGAAATTTCCTTGGTGGTCGACAGGATCTCGACGCTGGTCTGGGCCTGCTCGATGCCGGTCGCTTCCTGCTGCTTGGCCGAGGCGGCGATTTCGGTGGCCGAGGTGGTGACCTGGATGCCGGCCTTCTGCACGTTGTTGAGCAGGATGCGCAGGTTGTCGAACATGGTCTTGAGGCCTTCGCCGAGGCGGCCGATGGCGTCGGCGCCGCTGATCGTGATCTCGCCGGTCAGGTCGCCCGACGCCGCCTTCGAGACGGTGCCGAGCAGCGCGTCGACCTTGGCGCGCAACTCGTTGGTGGAAGCGAGTTCCTTGGCCTGGCTGTCCTGGATCGATTGCGCCATCCGATTGAATTCGACCGCGACCTTGCCCAGTTCGTCGTTCGACGCGATGGCCACGCGCGCCGACTGGTCGCCGGCGGCGATCTGGCCGACCACGCCGGTCAGGTTGTTCAGCGGGTGCAGCAGCGCCTTGATCAGCAGCCAGGCGATGACCGCCGCCAGCACCAGGCAGAACACGCCGCCGGCGCTCAGGAGCAGGAACTGGTGTTGCTGCAGGGCGGCCGATTCCGTGCTGCGCGCGGCGAGCAGGCGGTTTTCTTCGTCGGCGATGTCGTCGATCAGCTTGCGGATCTCGGCGATGGTGCGCGCGCCGTTGAGCACATCGGCGGCGCTGGCGACCTGCTGCGACACGCCGGCGGTCTTGTTCAATTCGCGGCGCTTTTCGATCAGCGGCGTGATGACGTTGTTGATCCAGTTATCGAGCATCGGCTCGAGCCGGCGCAGGCGTTCCTGCTGGTTCGGATTGTCCCTGGTCAGCTCGCGCGACTTGGCCAGGTGGGCGCGTGCTTCGGCCTCTTCCTTTTCGATCGGCGTCACCAGGGTCTCGTTACCGGTCAACATGAAGCCGCGCGTGGCGGTCTGGACCTGCAGCAGGGAGGTGGTGATGTGGTTGGTTTCGAGCAGCACCTCGAGGGTGTGGCGGTCCCAGCGGTTTGCTTCGGACAGGCGGGAGAAGTTGTTGTAGGCAAGCGCGAGCAGTAACAGCATGATGGCGACGATCGAGCCGAGGCCGAAAACCAGCTTGTTCTTGATGCTCAGGTCTTTAAACATGAAATCTCCGGGGTGCATATGTTGATCGCCGACAATGTACCATTTTGCCGGTGGGGATGGGGCGCGATAGCGGGGTGCGGTGATGTTTTAAGGGGGCGGGTTGTCGTTCCTGCGCAGGCAGGAACCCATGCTGAGTGTGAGCGGATTCAGCATAGGCTCCTGCCTGCGCAGGAGCGAAAACGATACCTATAGAAAAGGCCGCCCGCAGGCGGCCTTCGCGGCGACAGCCAGGCTTACTGGCCGCGCTTGGCGCGCGCCTTGGCGGCGATGCGCATGCGCAGGGCGTTGAGCTTGATGAAGCCGCCGGCGTCGGCCTGGTTGTAGGCGCCGCCGTCTTCGTCGAAGGTGGCGATGTTCATGTCGAACAGCGAGTCGGTTTTTGAGTCGCGCGACACGACGATCACGTTCCCCTTGTACAGCTTGACGCGCACCCAGCCGTTCACGGTGGCCTGGGTGTGGTCGATCAGGGTCTGCAGCGCGACGCGCTCCGGCGCCCACCAGTAGCCGTTGTAGATCAGCGAGGCGTAGCGCGGCATCAGGTCGTCCTTCAGGTGCGCCACTTCGCGGTCCAGCGTGATCGACTCGATTGCGCGGTGGCCCTTGAGCATGATGGTGCCGCCCGGGGTTTCGTAGCAGCCGCGCGACTTCATGCCGACGTAGCGGTTCTCGACCAGGTCGAGGCGGCCGATGCCGTGCTTGCCGCCGAGGCGATTGAGTTCGGTCAGCACCGCGGCCGGCGACATGCGCACGCCGTTCAGTGCGACGATGTCGCCGCGCTCGTATTCCAGGTCGAGGTATTCGGCCTGGTCCGGCGCGTTCTCCGGGCTGACCGACCAGCGCCACATCGATTCTTCCGCTTCGGCGCTCGGGTTCTCGAGGTGGCGGCCTTCGAAGGAGATGTGCAGCAGGTTCGCGTCCATCGAGTACGGCGCGCCGCCTTGCTTGTGCTTCATGTCGATGTCGATGCCGGCGTCTTCCGCGTACTTCAGCAGCTTCTCGCGCGACAGCAGGTCCCACTCGCGCCACGGGGCGATGATCTTGACGTCCGGTTTCAGCGCGTAGGCGCCCAGCTCGAAGCGCACCTGGTCGTTGCCCTTGCCGGTGGCGCCGTGCGAGATGGCGTCGGCGCCGGTCAGGTTGGCGATTTCGATCAGGCGCTTGGCGATCAGCGGACGGGCGATCGAGGTGCCGAGCAGGTATTCGCCTTCGTACACGGTATTGGCGCGGAACATCGGGAACACGAAGTCGCGCACGAACTCTTCGCGCACGTCGTCGATGTAGATGTTCTCCGGCTTGATGCCGAACTTGAGCGCCTTGGCGCGCGCCGGGTCGAGTTCCTCGCCCTGGCCCAGGTCGGCGGTGAAGGTGACGATTTCGCAGCCGTAGTTATCCTGCAGCCACTTCAGGATGACGGAGGTGTCGAGGCCGCCCGAATAGGCGAGGACTACTTTTTTAATATCGCTCATGATGGTTTTCCGTTGAATTGCTTGAGTAGTTTGATAAATCAGCGCCCGGAGATTTCGCCGAGCAGCAGGTATTCGATCAGCGCCTTCTGCACGTGCAGTCGGTTTTCCGCCTCGTCCCACACCACCGACTGCGGGCCGTCGATGACGTCGGCCGACACTTCCTCGCCGCGGTGGGCGGGCAGGCAGTGCATGAACAGCGCGTCGGGGCTGGCGCGCGCCATCTTCGGCGCGTCCACCATGAAGCCGGCGAAGGCCTGCAGGCGCTCGGCGTTCTCCTTCTCGTAGCCCATGCTGGTCCAGACGTCGGTGTTGACCAGGTGCGCGCCCTCGCAGGCGTCGGATGGATTGTCGAAGAAGGTGAAGCGCTTGGTGGCCACCTGCGACATGTCGATGTCGTAGCCCTTCGGCGTGGACACGTTCAGGTGGAAGCCGAACACCTCGGCAGCCTGCAGCCACGAGTACAGCATGTTGTTGGCGTCGCCGATCCAGGCCACGGTCTTGCCGGCGATCGAGCCGCGGTGCTCGACGAAGGTGAACACGTCGGCCAGCACCTGGCACGGATGGTGTTCGTTGGTCAGGCCGTTGATGACGGGGACGCGCGAATTGGCGGCGAAGCGCTCGATGATCTCCTGGCCGAAGGTGCGCACCATGATGATGTCGCACATACGGCTCATGACCTGGCCGGCGTCTTCGACCGGCTCGCCGCGTCCGAGCTGGCTGTCGCGCGTGTTCAGGTAGATCGCGGCGCCGCCCAGCTGGTGCATGCCCGCCTCGAACGACAGGCGGGTGCGGGTCGAGTTCTTCTCGAACACCATCACCAGGGTGCGGTCGATCAGCGGGTGGTAGATCTCGTAGCTCTTGAACTTGCGCTTGATGATCTTGGCGCGTTCGATCACGTACTCGAATTCGGCCAGCGTGAAGTCGGAGAACTGGAGGAAGTGCTTGATGGGTTTATTGGTGGACATACAGGCAACTTTTTGAGGCGGCTAGCAGACAATTATAAGGGGTTTGCTGCTCTTCGGGAAACTCGGTGGGTTAGGGCGCGGTTGCGGCCGCCGGCGGCGATGCCGTGGTGGCGCCGATGTCGATGTGGCCGGAATATGCGTCGGAGGGTGCATCCAAGACCAGGGCGGGGTCGCGAACCAGGGCGGCGGATGCGCCGAATGGATGGGCGTGGATGCCGCATTCAGGCTGGCAGTTCCAGGCGGTTCCGCCGGACGCCGTCAAGTTGATCGAAACCGGTTTCAGGTCCCGCAGTTCGAATCCCATGGGCGCCGGAAGGTCGGGCATATATCGGGGGATGTTGAGCATATTGTGAATATTTCCCGAATACGTCATGACCAGCGCCCGCGGATTTGCCTGGTAGCGCCGCTTCACATTGGCCGCCATGATTTCATCGCGGCTCGTTGAAGGGGAAACGGCGCCGGCTTGCTCCTCCAGCACGAACACAGTCAGCGGCAGTCCGCGCCGGCGCATCGCGCGAAACGACTCCACCATCTCGACGTAGGCGCGGCTGCTCCGGCCATCGGGCAGCCACTGCTTCCAGAACGGCGTCGCGAGGAAGGACCTGCGCGCACTTTCGCCGCCGTCGGAAGCCAGAAAGGCCGCCAGCGGTTTGCGCTCGGCGGCCGGCAATTCGAGACCGGCAGCGACCGCGTTCCCGCGCGCCAGCGCGGCGCAAACGAGGCGAGCGAACATGGCGGGCATCTCTTTTGTGCCGTGCAATTCGCCGACCATGACGATCCGGTGACCGGCAATGATGCTCTCCGTCCCGCGGATGTCGGTGCAGTCCTGGGCCGGCGTGACGGCTGTTGCGCTGGCCGGCGCGCAAGCGGCCGCAAGGAGCAGTGTCAGCAGCGCGATCGGGCGATGTTTGGCGGATTTCATGCGCTGGATTATCGGGCAGGATTGCAGGATTTGCCACTTATTTCCATGGAGCCGGCGCCGCTTGACCAGGGCCCGGGTGGCGCGTCAGATCGACGGGTCATCCTGGTCGTGCGCGCCCGGTTTCGGCCGCGGCGCCACCAGCGGCAGGTCCAGCGTGAAGCAGGCGCCCCCGGCCGCGCCGGAGCTCACCGCGACCTGGCCGCCCAGCAGCACGGTGACGATGTTGTAGCTGATCGACAGCCCCAGCCCGCTGCCGCCCTGTCCGAGCCTGGTGGTGAAGAAGGGATCGAAGATGCGGTTCAGGTGCTCGGGCGGGATGCCGACGCCGTCGTCGCGAAATTCGAACAGCACGCGGCCCGCGACCCTTGTTTCGGCCGACAGCACCATTCGGCCGCCCCGCTTGCCGCCGAACGCGTGCACCAGCGCGTTGTTGATGAAGTTGGTGACGACCTGGCCGAACGGGCCCGGATAGCTGTCGAGGACAATCTGTTCGCCGATCCGCAGTTCGATCTCGTGGCCCGCGCCGCGGATCCGGTTCATCATCGTCGCGACGCTTTCGCGGCATACCTGCAGCAGATTGAACTGGCGCCGCTGCTCGGTGGTGCGGTCCACCGCGACCTGCTTGAAGCTGTTGACCAGTTCGGCCGCACTGGCCAGGCCGCGCAGCACCAGCACCGACGCCGTCTTCGTCTCGGCCAGATAGGCCGCCAGGTCGGAGCGGCGCAGGCCGCGCCCGTTCAGCAGGGCCTCCATGTCCTCGGTCTTGGCCTGCATGGTGCTGGCGATCAGCAGGCTGTTGCCGATCGGGGTATTGAGTTCGTGGGCGACGCCGGCCATCAGCGATCCGAGCGCGGCCAGCTTTTGCTGCGACGCCAGCTGCGACTGGGCGTCCTTCAGCTGGCGGTAGGCCGCGGCGTTGTCGAGGGCGATCGCGCCGTACGCGCACAGGGTGCGAAACACCAGCCGCTCTTCCTCGCCGTAGGCGTGCGAGTGGGGCGCCTGCGCCGCCATCACGCCGATCGCGCGTTCGCCCACGACCAGCGGCACGAACAGGGCGCAGAGGCGATCGTCGCGCGCCACCATGCGCTGGTCGGCGTCGGGCCAGTGCGGGATGTAGATCTCGCGCCGCTCGCCCAGGCAGCGCACCGACACGGCCTGCTCGTTCGACAGCGGGATGGAACTGGGCGGCAGCGGGCAGCCCGGCTCGGCGCCGAACGCGCGCTGCAGGTGCGAGCCGCTTTCGTCCGTCAGGTAGACCGTAAGCGTGCTGGCGCCGAGCAGCGCGCCGGTGTGGCCGGCCAGGACGTCGAACACGGCCCGCGCGTCGAGCTGCGAGGTGATCTCCTGGCCGATCGCTGACAGCCGCGCCAGCGTCTCGCTGGTGCGCTGCAGCTGCCGGGCGCGCAGCGCTTCGACCCTGGCCAGCTCGCGGTGATGCTGGCCCTCGCTGCGCGCCTGCGCGGTCTGGTGCTGCACCTGCATCGCGATGGCGCGGTTGGTGGTTTCCTGCCCGTGGGTTTTCTCGCGCGCGGCGCCGGCGGCCAAGGCCGATTCGTAGGCGCGGGCGAAGTCGCCCGCGGCTGCATATTCGCGCGCCATCGTGTCATGCAGACCCGCGGGTGCGCAATATTGGTCGATGCCGGCGCCGGCCTCCAGCGCCTCGCGCAGATAGTGCAGCGAAGCGGTCGGTTCCACCATGCCGCGCGGCGCCGGCAGGCTGTGGGAGGCGTGGATCATGGCCATCACCCGCAGCGCATCGATGCGGCTGTGGGCCAGGGTCCGTTCGGCCGCCAGGGTCATGGCGCTGGCCGCCGCCTCGAGTGCCTCGTCGGCGCGCCCAAGGCGCAGCAGCGCGTGGGCCTGCCCGCGCTTGGCAGTGCTCTGGAAATCCGATTGGCCGAGCATTTCGGCGCGCGCCTCGAGGGCCTGGAACGTGGCCAGCGCGGCGTGAAAATCATCGCGGTCGAGCGACAGCTCACCCTGGTACTGCAGTGCGATGGCGTAGCTGCGCGTGTTCTCCACCGGCTTGAGCGTGGCCAGCGCCTGGTCGAGCATGTCCTGGGCGGCCGCGAGCTGGCCCAGGCGGCGCAGGGTGTTCGCGCTTTGCATCAGGCAGCCGCTCACGGTCTTCGGCCAGACCGTCGGCCGCGCGAGCGCCAGCGCATTCTGGTGCCATTCGAGCGCGGTCTGGTGGTCGCCCAGCATCGTGAAGTTTTCGCCGATATTCGAGGCGGCGTTAATTGCGCTGCGCAGCTGGCCGCTTTGCAGCGCCGCTTCGTGGGAGCGCATGAAGCAGGTAGCGGAGACGCTGAAATCGGCCGCCAGGTTGGCAGCGACCGCTTGAAAGTCGCTGATCCAGGCGGTCAGCGCGGGGTGACCGGCGGCCCCTGATGCATTCATCCGGTCACCCCAGCGGGCCAGCGCGGCGTCGCGATCTTTCAACAGGAGCGAACGGGCCAGCGCGGCCTCGGCGAGCCGGGCGCGCAGTTCGTCGCCGCCGTCGCGCGCCGCCTCCGCGGCCAGCCCGAACTGCTGTTCGACGTCGCCATGGTCGCCGCGATCGAGCGCGATCGCGGCGAGCAGCCAGTATGCGTCGGCGCGCGCGAGCGGGTCGGTGCAGGTGGCGAGGATGGCGCCTGCCCGCGCCAGCGCCTCGTTGAGCGCGCCATTGAGCCAGCAAGACTCGGCAAACACCAGCGCCATGCGCACCTCGGCCAGCGCGCGTTCCGGCGCGGGCAGGGCGGCGCCGGGAAGCAGGTCCAGCGCTTCGCGGGCCAGGGCGAGCGCGCGCACGGTATCGCGCTGGCGCAGGTGCCAGGCCAGCGGCAGCAGCGCGTGCAGGCGTTCGGCGCCGTGCAGCGCGGGCAGGGACTGCTCCCAGCGCGCCACATCTTCATCGACAACGAACATCTCCATCCGGACTGCCTAATATAAAGTCTGCGACGACTCGTGCAAGAGTTGGCCGTACAGCGTGTGGCGGAACTTGGCGATCTTGCCGTCGGCGACCGCGGCCAGCACGGCGCACTGCGGCTCGATCAGGTGGCGGCAGTTGTAGAACTTGCAGCCCCCCAGATACGGCGCGAATTCGACGAAGGCGCGCTCCAGCATTCCTTCGGTCAGGTGGTACAGGCCGAACTCCTGGAAGCCGGGCGAGTCGATGATCGAGGCGCCGTCCTTCAGCGCATACAGGCGCGTGAAGGTGGTGGTGTGCTTGCCGGTGTCGAGCGCGGCGGAGATCTCGCGCACGGCGATGTCGGCGTCCGGCACCAAGAGGTTGATCAGCGAGGACTTGCCCATGCCGGACTGGCCGATGAAAATCGACGACTGGCCCTCGAGCAGCGGCATCAGGGTAGCGACCGCATGCTCCGGGTTGGCGCGCGCCGACACTTCGTGCAGAGGGTAGCCGAGCGCGGTATAGACCTTGAGGCGTTCGCGCGCCTTATCGAGCGACTCGGTCACGTCGGTCTTGTTGAGGATCAGGTGGGCGTCGATGCCGGCCGCTTCGGCCGCGACCAGCGAGCGCGAAATGAGGTCGTCGGCGAAGCCCGGCTCGGTGGCGACGACGATGAACAAGCGCGTCAGATTCGCCGCCAGCAGCTTGGACTTGTACTGGTCCGAGCGGTACAGCAGCGTCTTGCGCTCGGCGGTCGATTCGATCCTGGCCTGGTCGGCCGACGTCATCTGCAGGTGGACGACGTCGCCGACCGCGATGTTGGTCTTCTTGCCGCGGGTGACGCACTGGATTTTGCGGCCATCGACGTCGGCCAGGTAGTGGCGCCCGTGCGCGGCGATGATGGTGCCGGTGATCGCGCCGCTCATGCGCCGGCCCGCTGCGCGTAGATTGCGTTGGCCTTGGCGGCGCAGATGAAATCGTTCAGCGAAACCGCGCCGCCGGCCGAATGGGTGTGGTACGCGACCGCGCAGTGCTGGTACGTCACCGTCAGGGTCGGGTGGTGGTTTTCCTGGTCGATCATCTCGGCCAGCGAGTTGACGAATCTGATGGTCTCGTGGAAGTCGCGGAAGGCGAACTTGCGGCGCAACTGGCCGTCCTCGATGGCCCAGCCGGGGACTTCGGGCAGCAGCATGTCGAGCTGGCCGGCATCCAGTTTCGGGGCGCCTTCGACGCAGAATTGATCGAGCAGGTTCATGGGGCCGCCAGGTTGAGTTGACGGATCCGCACCGAGGCGGGCGGATGGGAGTCGTAGAACGCCGAGTGCAGCGGATCGGGCGTCAGGGTCGAGGCGTTATCTTCGTACATTTTCACCAGCGCCGAGACCAGGTCGCGCGCGTCGGTGTGGGTGGCGGCGAAGGCGTCGGCTTCGAATTCATGCTTGCGCGAGCTGATCGAGGTCAGCGGCGAGAGCACGAAGGTGAAGATTGGCAGCACCAGCATGAACAGGATCAGCGCCATTGCGTCGCTGGCGAGCAGCGGATCGACGCCGAGGCCCGCGTAGAACCAGGTGCGGGTCTTCAGGTAGCCGAGCAGGGCGAGGAAGCCGAGCGAGACGGCGAACATCACGGCGATGCGCTTGATGATGTGCTTGAGCTTGAAGTGGCCCAGTTCGTGCGCCAGCACCGCTTCGATCTCCTGCGGCGCGAGGCGCTCGAGCAGGGTGTCGAAGAACACGATGCGCTTGTTGGCGCCGAAGCCGGAGAAGTAGGCGTTGCCGTGGGCGCTGCGCTTGGAGCCGTCCATCACGAACAGGCCTTTGGAGGCGAAGCCGACGCGCTGCATCAAGCCTTCGATGCGCGATTTCAGGCTGGCGTCTTCGAGCGGGCTGAATTTGTTGAACAGCGGCGCGATCACGGTGGGGAACAGCACCATCATCAGCAGCTGGAAGCCGCTCCACACCAGCCAGGCGTACAGCCACCACAGCGGGCCGGTCTTGTCCATCAGGGTCAGCACCACCCACACCAGCGGCAGGCCGATGGCCGCGCCCAGCAGCACGCCCTTGACCATGTCGGCCAGCCACAGGCCGGGCGTCATCTTGTTGAAGCCGAAGCGCTCTTCGAGGACGAACTGGCGGTACCAGTCGAACGGCAGGTCGAGCAGGCCGGAGACCGCGGCGAAGGCGGCGAGCAGGGCGATCTGGTATTTCATGCCGGGGCCGGTCAGCGGCAGCAGGGCCGCGGCCAGCCATTGCAGGCCGCCCAGCAGGGTAAAGCCGACCAGCACGATGCTGGAGAACAGCAGCGAAGCCAGGCCGAATTTGGTCTTGGCGACCGTGTAGTCGGCGGCCTTCTGGTGCGCGGCGAGCGGGATGCTGGCGGCAAATTCGGCCGGCACCGCGGCGCGGTTGGCCAGCACGTGGCGCACGTGGCGGTTTGCCAGCCAGAAACGCAGGATCAAGGTAAAAATCAAGAAACCGACAAACAAAACCGAAAACGCGAGTGAATACATTCTGTGCCTGTGAGAAAATGCAGGATTGATTAGGCCAAGAGAGAATTATGTCACAAGCCACTGAAACAACCGAAGGCGCGGTCGCGCACCGCCCGAATGAATTCAACCTGATCTGGGTGGACCTGGAGATGACCGGCCTGGAGCCGGACACCGACCGCATCATCGAGATCGCCGTGGTCGTCACCGACATGCACCTGAACACCATCGCCGAAGGCCCGGTGTTCGCGATCCACCAGTCGGACGAGACGCTCGACAAGATGGACGCGTGGAACAAGGGCACGCACGGTCGCAGCGGGCTGATCGACCGGGTCAAGGCCTCGACCGTGTCGGAAGAGCAGGCCGAGGCGGCGCTGATCGCCTTCCTCAAGCAGTTCGTCCCGGCCGGCAAGTCGCCGATGTGCGGCAACACCATTTGCCAGGACCGCCGCTTCATGGCGCGCACGATGCCCAAGCTCGAGGCGTTCTTCCACTATCGCAACCTGGACGTGTCCACGCTGAAGGAATTGTGCCGTCGCTGGAAGCCGGAGATCGTGGGCGGCTTCAAGAAGCACCAGAAGCACACGGCGCTGGCCGACATCATCGAGTCGGTGGAAGAGCTGAAGTACTACCGCGAGCATTTCATCAAGCTGTAAATCGACGTCCCGTGTGGTGCGGCAAATCGCCGCGCCCGCGGGCCGCTCATACTCCGGGAAGCCTGGCAATCGTCCGCCAGGTGCGGCCGTGCCGATTAACTTCCCACCTTTCCATGTCCGATATTTCCGAGGCAGAAGCACGTTTGCTCCTGAGTCGTCCTTTGCGTTGCGAGGGCGATCTCGCGTGGGAGCCTCGCGCTGACGGACGGAAAGGGCGGATCCTGGCTGTCGGCTTGCTCGACGAAACGGGCCTCGCAACCCCGCTGGTGGTCGAACTTCGCTATATGCATAGCGCACAAGCCGCAACGACCAAGTATGTATTTTCGGTCAAAATTCGCGAACGCTATGGCCTGCAACGGGTTTATCAACTCGAGGTAACGCAGACGCCGCGCGACCCCAAGGATGTTCATCGAAGATCACACGAGCACATCGGCGACCTCCGCTCGATCGGTCACGCGCGATGGCGGCGTTGGAGCTATCATGAAGTGTTGGCGTATTTTTGTGCCCAGACGAACATTACTTTTGATCCCGTTCCTTCACATCCATGAGCATTTTTTTCGCGAGGTAATTATGAACTGCGCCGCGATTTCGGAAATGACCGGCTACGAGTGCTATCCGCTGAGCGAGGACGAGACTGTCGCCGAGATTGCGACTCCGTTTAAATACGAGGACGGAGATGACATTTTTGCTTATGTTGAATTTGGACAGGATTTTGTGCGCTTCTTCGACGATGGCGAGGTGTACGACCACTTCGATGGCCGGGGTGTGTTTTATGGAAAACATCACGACCTCGGGTTTCTGTCCGAAATTGCAACGGCCAACGGCCTTCGCTTCACCGACGAATGCATCATTGAGATAGCGGCAACGCCGCAAGATGCCGCCGCAGCGTTCGCCAAGTTTATGGCTGCCATGCTGGCCTTTGTCACCTGGGAAAAAGCGTGGGTAGCGAGAGTGGTGGAACTAAGACTGGTCACTGCCGGCAAATAGGCCGATATTTGCGCTGAGCCGCGTCGCACATTGCGCACGCGGTTTTTTTACGAACAATTTATATCATGTCGTGATATATTCTCGCTTTTCCGATTTTCGAACCCTCCGATGACCTCACCCCCGAAGCGCTCGCTCGCCAAGGACGATTTCTGCGTCCTGTCCGAGTTCCGCTACCAGATGCGCCGTTTCGAGCGCTTTTCCGAGAACGCCGTGCAGGCCGAGGGCATCACGCCCCTGCAGTACCTGCTGCTGCTGCACCTGAAAGGCTTCAAGGGCCGCGACTGGGCCACCGTCGGCGAACTGGCCGAGCGCCTGCAAGCCAAGCCGCACGGCGTGGTTGCGCTGGTGTCGCGCTGCGAGGCCAGTGCCCTGGTGGTGCGCCGCCCCAGCACGGTGGACCGGCGCCGCGTCGAGATCCACCTGCTGCCGGCCGGCGAGGCGATCCTGACCCACCTGGCCGCACTGCACCGCGCCGAACTGGCGTCCCTCGACGGCATCTTCGCGGTGCCGGTCATCGAAAAGGAAGATCCGCATGAGTAAGATGGACACCCGGCGCGACTTCAACGGCGAGGCGCGCCTGCTGCGCATCGCCTGCATGGCCGCCGTCATCGGCGTGCTCAGTACCTGCACCGCGTGGCTGCTGTTGCACGCGATCAGCTTCTTCACCAACCTGTTCTTCTTCCAGGCGCTGTCCGACAAGCCGGTGTCGCCGGCGCTGAACACGCTGGGCGCCTGGGTGATCGCGGTGCCGGTGCTCGGCGGCCTGATCATCGGCCTGATCGCGCGCTACGGCACCGAGGCGATCCGCGGCCACGGCATCCCCGAGGCGATCGAGGCGATCCTGTTCAAGAAAAGCGCGATGTCGCCCAAGGTCGCGGTGCTCAAGCCGCTCGCCTCGGCGATCGCGATCGGCAGCGGCGGCCCGTTCGGCGCCGAAGGCCCGATCATCATGACCGGCGGCGCGGTCGGCTCGCTGCTGGCCCAGCACTTTCACCTGAGCGGCAGCGAGCGCAAGACGCTGCTCGTCGCCGGCGCGGTGGCCGGCATGACCGCGGTATTCGGCACCCCGGTGGCCGCGCTGCTGCTCGCGGTCGAACTGCTGCTGTTCGAACTGCGTCCGCGCAGCCTGCTGCCGGTCGCCGTGGCGTGCGCCGTGGCCGGCGTGCTGCGGCCATTGATCATGGAAGGCGGCGCGCTGTTCCCGCTGCAGACCATGCCGCTGCAGCCGCTCGGCCTGGCGTCGTGCGCGTTGGCGGGCCTCCTGTGCGGAATGCTGGCCTGGCTGATGTCGACCATGCTGTACAAGGTCGAGGACCTGTTTCACAAGCTGCCGCTGCACTGGATGTGGTGGCCGGCGATCGGCGGCCTGGCAGTGGGCGTCGGCGGCTACTTCCAGCCGCGCGCGCTGGGCGTCGGCTACGACGTCATCGCCGACCTGCTGCATAACCACATCGGCGCCGGCGTGCTGGCCGGCCTGCTGCTGGCGAAGATGGTGATGTGGCTGATCGCGCTGGGCTCGGGCACCTCGGGCGGCGTGCTGGCGCCGCTGCTGATGCTCGGCGCGGGCCTGGGCGCGTTGATGGCGCCGTACCTGCCCGGCGGCGAACCGGCGGTGTGGCCGCTGGTGTTCATGGCTGCCACCCTGGGCGGCATGATGCGCGCGCCCATCATGGCGGTGGTGTTCGCGTTCGAACTCACGCAGGATACCAACGCCTTGCTGCCGGTGCTGGCGGCGTCGGTGGTGGCGTACGGCTTCACGGTGCTCACCATGCAGCGCTCGATCCTGACCGAGAAGATCGCACGGCGCGGCTATCACATCTACCGCGAATACGGCATCGACCCGCTCGAGCGCCACAGCGTGGCGGAGGTGATGACGGCGCAGCCGGTGCGCATCGACGCCGGCGCCGCCATCGACGCGGTGCTGCACAGTCATTTCGGCGAAGGCCAAGTGCATCGCGCCTTCCCGGTCACGCGCGACGGCACGCTGGTGGGGATGCTCGACCGCGCAGCGCTGGTGGCGGCAGAGGGCAAGTGTTTTGTCGGCGACCTGTATGGCGTGAATGTGCCGGTCTTCGCGCTAGCCGGCGAAACCTGCCGCACGGTGGCCACGCGCATGGCGGTGCATCAGCTCGAACGCCTGCCGGTGGTGGACGACGGGCAGTCGCGCAAGCTGGTGGGACTGGTCAGCCGCAGCGACTTGATCAAGGCGTCGCTGACCCTGCACGAGGAAGAGCACCAGCGCCAGGCGTTCCGGCGCATCCGGATTGGATCGAATCGCCAGCCTATGTGATGTGGCGAACGGTCGGGGGCGGGCGGCGCGGGTACTGTGTGCTTTTAAACAAGGAGACTGCCATGTCGAAACCAAGCAAGGATCCACGCGAGCAGCAGCAGCGCGATACGCAGCAGGCTCAGCAGGAAGCGCAGAAGAACCAGCAGAAGGCCGAGGAGAACGAGGTCGCCGGGCGCCACAGGCAGGATGGTCAGAAGGACCACAAGGGCGCCGACAAGGGGCCGCGCGGACAGTAATGTCAAGATGGGGTCAGGTCCGCAGGACCAGACCCCTGCCTTTCGATTATTCAAGCTGCGGCGACCAAACCGGGGTCAGGTCGACGGACCTGACCCCATTTTTCGTTAGCGCGGAATGCTGTAGTTGACCGGAATGAACTCGTAGCCCTTGCCTTCCTTCTCCAGGTGGCCGATGCCGGGGAATTGAAGGTGCGCGGCGCCAATCAGATAGCCGCCGCGCGCCGCCGCGTCAAACGCCTGGCGCCGCTCGGCCGCCGCCGCCTTCTGGTCGCTGTCGAAGCTGATCGTCACCTCCGGATGGTCCATCTGCACCGCCGCCACGTGGATCAGGTCGCCGATCAGCACCAGCTTCTGCCCCTTGCTCTGCACCACGTAGGTCGCGTGTCCCGGCGTGTGTCCCTTGCCCGAGTGCGAGCTCACGCCAGGCGCCAGTTCGACGTCGCCTTCGAACGGCTTGTACTTGCCGGCGCTGACGTAGGGGTTCAGCGATGCCATCGCGCCCTTGAAGAAGTCGGCCTTGGCCGGGTTCTTTTCCATGTTTTCTTTGCTCAGCCAGAAGTCGGATTCCTGCTTCTGCGCCCGCACGATGGCGTTGGTGAACACGCGCTGGCCGTTGGCCACCAGGCCGGCCACATGGTCGCCGTGCATGTGGGTGATGTAGACCTCGTCGACCTGTTCCGGCTGGTAGCCGGCCGCTTTCAGGTTCGCCGCGAACTTGCCCGTGTTGGGGCCGAACACGCCGGCCGCGCCCGAATCGACCAGGATCAGCTTGCTGCCGGTGTTGATCAGGAAGGCATTGATCGACGTCTCCAGCGGGCTTTGCACGAAGTGCTTCTTCAGTTCGCTGTCGATCTCGCCTTTCTTCATCCCTTGCAGCAGCGTGTCGACCGGCAGCTCGGTGGTGCCGTCGCTGATGGCGGTGATCTCGAAGTCGCCCAGCATCATCCGGAAATAGCCCGGCGCCTGGGTCTTGACCATCGGCGCGGCGGCGAAGGCGGGCGCGGCGAACAGGGCGGCGGCGAGTGCGGCCAATGCGGTTTGCTTGATCATTGTTTTTCCTTTTCGGGCGGGTTGAAGGTGTTGTACATCCTACATCAATCCGGCGACCGCGGAATGGATCGCATCCATCAACGTCCGTCAATGCCCTGCGTCATGATTTTGATAACTAGTCCGTGGCGCTGCGGGGGCACCACAAAAATGCACCTGTTCAGTGCGCTCCTGCGCAAACTTGCGCATAATTGCGCTCTCGTGAAATTCAGGATACAAGCATGGCGGTATTGCGCAGGGAGTGGCTGGAATCGTTCTTACCGAAGCCGAACACGGCAAGCCGGACCGAGCAGGTCCGCGCCGGCGCCGGCGCGATCTTCGGATTGCTGCTGACGGCGCTGATCACGCACCTGCTGCTGCGCGACCACAGCGGCATGGCCTTCCTGGTCGCGCCGATGGGCGCCTCGTCGGTGCTGCTGTTCGGCGTGCCGGCCAGCCCGCTGGCGCAGCCGTGGTCTGTCTTCGGCGGCAACGTGGTGTCGGCCTTCGTCGGCGTCACCTGCGCCATGCTGATTCCCGATCCGATGCTCGCCGCGCCGGTGGCCGGCGGCTCGGCCATCGTGTGCATGTTCCTGCTGCGCTGCCTGCACCCGCCCGGCGGCGCGGTGGCGCTGACCGCGGTGCTGGCCGGCCCGGCCGTGCACGCGTCGGGCTACCAGTTCGCCTTCGAGCAGGTGGCGCTCAACACCGGCCTGATGGTGCTGGCCGCGCTGCTCTACAACAACCTGACCGGCCGGCGCTATCCGCACACCCAGCAATCGAGCCTGGCGCCGGCGCACGACACGCGCGACCTGGCGCCGACGGCGCGCGTGGGCTTTACCAGCGACGACCTCGACGCGGTGCTCAAGCGCTACGGCCAGGTGCTCGACGTTAGCCGCGACGACCTCGAGGACATCATTCTGGCCACCGAGATGCAGGCCTACGAGCGGCGCTTCGGCATCATCACCTGCGGCGACATCATGTCGAAAGACGCCGTCACGCTCGACTTCTCCAGCGGCCTCGATGAGGCGTGGCGTCTGATGCGCCACCACAAGGTGCATGCCTTGCCGGTGCTGAACCGGGCGCGCCGGGTGATCGGCATCGTCTCGCAGAGCGATTTCCTCAGGCACAGCGAGCTCGACGAATATGTGTCGTTCGCGCACCGCCTGCGCCGCTTCCTCGGGCGCAGCCCGGACAGCCATTCGGAAAAGCCGGAAGTGGTGGGCCAGATCATGAGCGAGAACGTGGTGACGGCCAAGGCCAGCACACCGATCGTCGAACTGGTGCCGCTGATGTCGAACTCGGGCCTGCACCACATCCCGGTGCTCGACAGCGAGGAGCGCTTCGCCGGCATGGTCACCCAGTCGGACCTGCTGGCGGCGCTGTATGAAAGCCGGCTCAACGAGCAGGGCAAGGCGCTGCAGTCCGCCCAGGCAGTCTGAAGGCCGTCGTTCCTGCGCAGGCAGGAACCCATACGGCGCTTGCTTCACGCTGGCCGACGACATGCCAACTCAGCATGGGTTTCTGCCTGCGCAGGAACGACGTTGCGTTTATCCGAGCTGCAGCAAGGGAGCGGACACGCCGGACGGCGCCGTGGCGCGGATCGACACCAGCCGCAGCGGCGTCGCGGCGCGCTGCGAGCGCACCACCTGCGCGCGCATCGCGGCAATGGCGTTGGCCAGCATCTCGTGGCGCTTGCGCGCTTCGGAGCGTTTTTTCGACGCTATCTGCGCCATGTCCGGCTCCGGCAGGTGCTCGCAGGCCAGGCTGAAATCGCCATCGGGCTGGCGCGCCGCATCGAGTTCCAGCCACAGCGCGTCGTAGTCGGCGTGCACTTTCCCTTGCTTCATCGAGGTCGTGACGACGCGGTTTGCGTTGCCGACCAGGATCATCTGTGCGCAGCCATGATCGTGGCCGAACTGGCGCACCAGCCGCACCAGCAGATTCTTCGGACGCATGCCGTGCAACTCGCGGGTGGCGTCGCGCACCTGGTCGAGGCCGCCGCCGCCGTGCTTGCCCTGCAGGCAGCCGACGCCGACCGCAACTGCACCAAAATGGTGCAAAAATGAAAACGCGATCGAATACAGGACCTGATCGCCGTGCGCCAGTTGCAGGATCAGTTCGCCTTCGCGGCACAGCACGCCGCCGGCGCGCAGTTCGATGCGGTATTCCTGGCCGGTCTTGCCGTCGAGCCGGCACAGTTCGACGGGGCCTTCGGCGGCGCGCGCCACCAGCGGCGCCAGGCCGCGCTGTATCACGGTCTGGTAATGGGCCTGCAGCACGGCGAGGCGGTCATCGCAGCCGAGCCGGGTGCTGAAATAGGAGCGGTAAATCTTGTTGACCAGGCGCGGGCAGGCAGGCAGCATCTGGCGGAACAAGGGGTGGGAGTTGAGCAATTCGAGCCAGCGGCCGGTCTGGCGCCGGTGCAGCATAGCGCGCGCCGATAGCTTCATCGATTCGCGCAGCAGCGCCAGTCCGGACAGTTCGGAGCGCAGACCGCAGCGGAGGGTAATAAGTTGATTCATGAATACTGCTCGACAAAAACCGGCATAGCAGAGCCCGGGCCGCGGCGAGGCGGCAAGTCGGGATCGGAAGTGGCGGTCGGAATTCAGCGCGTGGTGCTGGGCGCATAACCCGGTCAGCGGGGCGTGCCGTCCGTGGGTGCGGGACGGCGGCGGCGCCGGCGGGAAGTCTCGTTATCTTATTGATCTACTACGATGTGTAACATAATGTATCACATTGTATCGGGTGTCAATACGATGGGGAAACTTAAACGATGTGTTGTAACTTTGCGTCAACGTTTGAGGATGGAGCCGAGCACGCCGCGGATGATTTCGCGGCCCACTTGCGAGCCGATGCTGCGCGCGGCCGACTTGACCATCGCCTGCACCGGCGAGTCGCGCCGGCTGCTGCCTCCGAATAAACCGCCGAGCAGGCCGCCGAGGGAGTTGTCCGATGCGGGCGCAGGTATGCCGGCCGGTGCGGGCGCCGGTTGGCCGGCAGGTGTGGGCGCCGGCGCCGCGGGCCGGGCGGTGGCGGCGGTGCGGCCGCTGAGTTTTTCGTGGGCCGATTCGCGGTCGACCGCTTGCTCGTACACGCCGGCCACCAGCGACTTGGCGATCACCGCCTGACGCTCGGCCGGATCGACCGGGCCGATGCGCGAGGCCGGCGGCAGCACGAAGGCGCGCTCGACGATGTTGGGCCGGCCCTTCTCGTCGAGAAAGGACACCAGCGCCTCGCCCACGCCCAGCTCGGTGATGACCTGGGCGGTGTCGAGCGCGGGATTCGGGCGGAAGGTGTCGGCCGCGGCCTTCACCGCCTTCTGGTCGCGCGGCGTGTAGGCGCGCAGCGCGTGCTGGACGCGGTTGCCCAGCTGGCCGAGCACGGTGTCGGGAATGTCGAGCGGATTCTGGGTGACGAAGAACACGCCCACGCCTTTCGAGCGGATCAGGCGCACCACCTGCTCGATCTTGTCGAGCAGCGCCTTGGGCGCGTCGTCGAACAGCAGGTGCGCCTCGTCGAAGAAGAACACCAGCTTCGGCTTGTCGACGTCGCCCACTTCGGGCAGGTGCTCGAACAGCTCGGAGAGCATCCACAGCAGGAACACCGCGTACAGGCGCGGCGAATTCATCAGCTTGTCGGCGGCGAGGATGTTGACCACGCCGTGGCCGGCGGCGTCGGTTTGCAGCAGGTCGTCGATGTTGAGCATCGGCTCGCCGAAGAACTTGTCGCCGCCTTGCTCCTCGATGCCGATCAGGCCGCGCTGGATGGCGCCGATGCTGGCGGCCGAGATGTTGCCGTAGCTGGTGCGGAAATCCGCCGCGTTGTCGCCCACGTGCTGAAGCATCGCGCGCAGGTCCTTGGTGTCGAGCAGCAGCAGGCCGTTGTCGTCGGCGATCTTGAACACCAGCTGCAGCACGCCTTCCTGGGTGTCGTTCAGGTTCAGCATGCGCGCCAGCAGCAGCGGGCCGAGATCGGAAATGGTTGCGCGCACGGGGTGGCCCAGTTCGCCGAACACATCCCAGAACGTCACGGGGCAGGCGGCCCAGGCGGGCGCCTCGACGCCCAGCATCTTCAGGCGCTCCTCCATTTTCGGGGAAAGCGCGCCGGGTTGGGACAGGCCGGACAGGTCGCCCTTGACGTCGGCCATGAACACCGGCACGCCGATGTTCGACAAGGCCTGCGCCATCACCTGCAAGGTCACGGACTTGCCGGTGCCGGTGGCGCCGGTGATGCAGCCGTGCCGGTTGGCCAGATTCGACAGCAGGCCGTAGACGACGGCCGGCTGCTTGTCGATGCTGGTGGCGAGGGGCAGAAGGGTGGGCATGGGGCTCTCCGTTGCAATAGCGATGTTGACGATTCTACTATGCGGGAGAGCGAGGGCGGGGACTGGTCCTGCGGACCTGTCCCCATCTTGGATTTGTGGAGGATCTGGAAATGGGGTCAGGTCCGCGGGACCAGACCCCGATGCTGCACGCGGCGGCGCTAAAATCGGGGACTCGGCGTCCCCGTCGCTCCTGCGGACCTGACCCCAGGTGTTGGGCCGCGGCCCAATCAAAGCTTATTCCGCTTCAGCAGCTCCGCAGCACTTCTTGAACTTCTTGCCGCTGCCGCAAGGGCAGTCGTCGTTGCGCCCGACCTTCGGCTCATCGCGCTTGATGGTCTGCACGGCCGATTTGCGCAGCGGCAGCCAGAACTTGTAGATGGCCGGCAGGTTCGCCTCGATCTCGAGCGCCAGCTTGTGGCCCTTGACCGGGTCGTCCACTTCCTTCAGTTCCTCTTCCTCGATCTCGTCGGCGCCGAGCAGGTAGATCGGGCGCATCAGCGGCGCCAGGTCCGACTCCCAGATCGGATCCCAGGAGCCGGGACGCAGCTCCATGCCTTCCCAGAAGCCCCAGCACCAGGCTTCGGCGTCGATCAGGGTCTGGTCGCCGTGCTCGTGTTCGCAGAACAGTGGCTCGAATTCTTTTGGCGCGACCTCGAAGGTGACGGAGACTTCGTTCATGAAGCGCATGATCAGTTCGAAGATGCGCTCGGCTTCCTTCGGGTTCTTCCATTTCGGCTCGCTGGCGCCGTCTTCGCCCCAGACCTTCGGCAGCCACTCGGACGGCATGATGGTTTCCGGGCCGATCATGATGGCGGTGAGGAAACCGTGGAGGGTATCCATCGTCATCGCGTCGTCGGAGCTGCGGTCGGACAGCAGGAATTTGTCGAGTTCGTCGAATTCTTTTTCCGACAGGGGCTGATCGTATTGCATGGCGTGCTCTTTCTTGAAGTGAAGGCGCTAGTTTAACGCCTGCGCCCCCAAAACCGGGGCCAGACCACAATTAAAATCGTCAACAACCGTCAAACGGAGAGATTTTTCACGAAAAGTTCGCCGGCACGATCGATCCAGGCGACGAGACGATTGCGATATCCGATCCGGCAAGCGAATAAGCGGGTTTGACCCGGCTTTTGAGGTCTGACCCCGGTTTAAGGACTTACAATAGGCGATGACCGATACTACCCACCCATTTTCCGCCCTCGGCCCCGACTGCGTGCTCGACGCCCTCGACAGCGTCGGCCTCTTCGGCGACGGCCGCCTGCTGGCCCTGAACAGCTACGAGAACCGCGTGTACCAGGCCGGCCGCGAAGAGGGCGGCCCGGTCGTCGTGAAGTTCTACCGCCCGCAACGCTGGACCGACGCCGCCATCCTCGAGGAGCACGCTTTCGTCGCCGAACTGGCCGAGCGCGAGATTCCCGTCGTGCCGGCCCTGACAGTCGACGGCCGCACCCTGCACGAATTCGCCGGCTTCCGCTTCGCCGTCTTCCCCAGCCGCGGCGGCCGCGCGCCGGAGTTGGGCGACCCCGCCACGCTCGAATGGATCGGCCGCTTCATCGGCCGCATCCACGCCGTCGGCGCGCTGGCGCCGTACCGCGAGCGTCCGGCGCTGACCATCGAGACCTTCGGCTACGAGCCGCGCAACTACCTGCTGGCGAACGGCTTCATTCCGACCGAACTGGCGCCGGCCTGGACCAGCGTGGTCGACCAGGCGCTCGAGGGCGTGGCCCGCTGCTTCGAGCGCGCGGGAAGCCAGCCGACCCTGCGCCTGCATGGCGACTGCCACGCCGGCAACGTGCTGTGGACCCCCGACGGCCCCCATTTCGTCGATTTCGACGACAGCCGCACCGGCCCGGCCGTGCAGGACCTGTGGATGCTGCTGTCGGGCGAGCGCGCCGACATGGTGCGCCAGATGGCCGACATCCTGGCCGGCTACGAGGACTTCGCCGATTTCGATCCGCGCCAGCTGTACCTGGTCGAGGCGCTGCGCACCCTGCGCCTGATCCATTATTCGGCCTGGCTGGCGATGCGCTGGGACGACCCGGCGTTCCCCGTCGCGTTTCCGTGGTTCAACACGCAACGGTATTGGCAGGATCGCATCCTCGAACTGCGCGAGCAGGTGGCGCTGATGGACGAGCCGCCGCTGTGGCCTGTGTGAAGCCGCGACCCAAGGTCTGGGGTCAGGTCCGCCGGACCTGACCCCGGGTTTGTCGGCGCCGCTGAGACATGCCGCCGTCGGCGCCCAGGCACAACCTCCACGGCCTCTTCGAAATAACGAAATAGGGCACTTTCCCCCGTCTGCTCGGTGCTCGGCCGAGCGCCGCCGCGCGTGATAATCGTGTATGTTTTCCGTCCTGGAAGACGACATTGCGAGCACGATCATGGAACCGCTTCTGCCACCTCACGACGACGCCAACATCAGCATCGACCTTCCCGCCGCCCCGGGCGCGCCGGAGCCGGCTGACCGCGCGCAGTCGGAGATGCGCGCCATCCGCGAGGGCATCGCGCGCGTCGAAGCCGAAGCGAAGGCAACCTGCGCGGCCGAAAGCCGGGCCCACGCCGAAGCGCGCGCGCGCAGCCTGGCCGAGGAGCGCGCCGCGATGGACGCCGCCGCCGCCCAGGCCGCGCTCGAGCACGCGCAGGCGTCGGAAGACGCGATCGAGGCCAACCGCGACCGCGTCGAAACCCTGCGCGCCGCCGCACAGGCGAGCATGGAGCGCCTCGAAGCGGTGCGCCAGGAGACCGCCGAACTGCGCGCCCGCGTCGAAGCCGACACCCGAATCAAGCTGGCCGCCGAAGCGCGCGCCAAATCCGAGGAAGAAGCGCGCCGCCGCGCCGCCGAACAGATCGAAGCCGAAGCCGAAATGGCCAGGCGCGCCGCGCTTGCCGCCGAGGACCTCGAGGCGCACACCGAGCAGGCCAGGCTGCAGGCGGTCGAACGCGTCGCCGCCGTCCACGCCGCGAAAGAGGAAGTGCTGCAGATCGCCAGCGCCGACGCGCGCATGGCCACGCTGGCGCGCGAGCGCGAACGCCAGGCCAAGGGCGCGCGCCAGACCGCCGAACAGCTGGCCGACGCCGAAGCCGAGGCGCTCGAGCTGACCGTGCAGCGCGAAAAGGCCGACCAGGTCGCGCTGGCCGCGGCGTTCGCCCGCGCGATGGCGGAGGCGCGCGCGCTGGAGGAAGCCCGCGCGCTGGCTCACATCGAGCAGGAACGCGAGGCGATCGCCCAGGCCCAGGCCGATTCCGAGCGGATGGCGGCCAAGGCGATCCACTTGCGCCTGCAGACGGAAAAAGAGCTGCGCGAGGCGGCGGTGCACCGCGAACGCGTCGAGCAGATGGCGCTGGCCACCGCCGAGGCGCGGCGCGATGCCGAGGCGCGCATCATGTCCGCCACCGAGGCGCGCATCCAGGTCGACCGGCAGCTGCGCGAAGTGGCGCTGGGCCGCGCGCTGGCCGAGGAAGAACAAACCCAGGAGGCGCAGGCCAGGGTCGAGGCGGAGAAAGCCGCCGCGGAGCAGGCACGCCAGCGCGCCGCCGCCGAGCAGGCCGCTGCCGCCGCCGCGCAACTGGAAGCCCAGGAGCACGAGCGCGCACGCGTGCTGGCCGAGGAACGCGCCGCGCTGGCGCAGAAGGCCGCCGACCTGGCCGCCGCCGAAAACGCGTCGGGCGAGGCGGAACGCGAAGCGCTGGCCGCCCAGGTGGCGCGCCACGCCGAGACGGCCGAACTGGCCGCGCGCAAGGCCGAACAGGCCGCCGCGCTGGAAGCGGCCGAACGCGCGCGCGCCGAGGCGGAGCAGCAGGCTTTGCTGGCGCTGCAGGAAAAGCTCGCGGCCGAACAGGAGTTGACGGCCGCCGCCGAGGCGCGCGCCGCCGCGCAGCAGGAACAGGCGGCGCTGCTGCGCCAGAAAGCCGACGCCGAACGCCGCGCCGAACAGGCGCAATTGACCGAGAACGAAGCGGCGCGCCTGTTGGCTGAACAGGCCGAACTGGAAAGCGCGCAGCAAAGCGCCGCCGGCGAGGCCGTTGCCGCGCAGGTGCGGGCCGCGGCCGAACTGGCCGAAGTGCAGGCGCAGCGCGCCGAACTGGAACGCGCAAAGCTGGCGCTGGCCGAAGAAGCGCTGGCGGCCGAACGCGCCGCGGCCGACGCCGAGCGCGCCGCGCTGGCGCTGGCCGAACAGCTGCTGGCGGCCCAGCGCGAGACCGCCGCCGCGCAGGCGAAGGAAAACGAGGCGATGGCCGCGCGCGTGGAAGCGGAGCGCGCGACGACCGGAGCGGTGCAACTGCGCGCCGACGCCGAGCACCAGAAGGCGGCCATTGCGCTGGAAGTGCAGGCCGCGGAAGAGCAGGCGGCCGAAGCGATGAGCGACAAGCTCAACGCGCAGCGCATCCTGCTGGAAAGCGCGCAGGCGCACGCGGCGATGCAGCGCAAGGTAGCGATGACGACCCAGGCGATGGCCGACGCCAAGCAGCAGTTGCTGGAGCTGGAAACCTCGCGCCTGGCGGCCGAACGCCGCGCGCTGGCCGCGACCGGCGAGGCGGTGGCCCAGCGCTCGTCCGAAGCGAAGCAGCGCGTCGCCTCCGAAACCATCACCCGCGAAGTCATCGGCCGCCTGCTCACGCAGCCGTCGTCGTCAACCCCGGAAAAATAGCACCCGACGCTGAGCTACAATGGGGTCAGGTCCGCAGGACCGGACCCCGATGTGCCGGCGCCGCGTCACGAAGCCGGGGTCTGGTCCCGCGGACCTGACCCCAATTTGTTCACACAGTATCGAAATCTCAGCCATCTTCACGGCCGGATCGCGTACCATTTATTCTTTTTTCGCTTTTTCCCCAACTGCCTCCATGCCAGCCCTCCGTCGATTCGCGCTTTGCTGCGCGCTGCTGTCGCCCTTGTTCGCCCGGTCCGGCGAACTGGTGGTGCTGGTCGATACCGGCACCGACATGCCGATGGCGCGCTTCGACCACTACCGCCTGGTGGCCGGCGTCCACAAGGATATCGGCGAGGCGCTGGCCAGGGCCATGGGACGCACGCCGAAGTTCCTGGCGCTGCCGCGCAAGCGCATTCCGCTGGCGCTCGATTCGGGCGAGGCCGATGTGCTGTGCGGGTACGTCCCAGAGTGGCTGGATGGCCGGTTCGGCTGGAGCCAGCCGTTTTACCCGCAGGTCGAAGTGGTGCTCAGCGACCGCGCCGCCCCGCGCCCGTCCTCTGTCGCCGAGCTGGCCGGCCAGCAGATTGGCACCGTGTTCGGCTTCAGCTATCCGGAACTCGATCGCGCGCTGGGCAAGGATTTCGTGCGCGCCGACGCGCCCAGCATCGAGCTGAACTTCCGCAAGCTGGCGGCCGGCCGGCTGCGCCACATGGTGACGATGAAAAGCTGGTCCGACTATCGCATCAAGACCAGCGAACCGGGCCTGTCCCTGCACCCGCCGCTGGTGGTGACCACCTACATGACCCGCTGCGCCGTGTCGCCGAAGAGCAAGGTCGGCGTCGCCGACGTCAACCGCGCCATCGCGCGCATCGTCAAGGATGGCGCCGTCCCGGCGATCGCCGCGCGCTACCGCTAGTCCTCAAGGCGTGACGACGACCTTCCCGACGAAGTATTCGGTCTCGCCGAAGCAGGCGCTCGGCACGCCCTTGTGCTGCTCGTAGCTCAGTTTAACGCGCTTGCCCATCGCATCCATCAGCTGTTTGGCCACCACGTCGTCGCGCACCGAGAACTCGAACTTCTCGGGAATCGCGCCCGGCATGCTGGTGAGGAGGATCTCGCCTTCCCAGGTCTTGCAGATCCAGCCCTTGCGCGAGAATTTCTGCAGGAAGCCGGCCCGTTCGCCGTCCGCATATGACATGGTCAGGGTCACCCAGGTATAGGCGGCGAACAGCGCCACGGCGCCGGCGATCAGGAGCAGCAGGATGAGCGATACGCGTTTAGGCGTGGGCATGGAGGGCTTTCATGGTTGGTTGAGGATGACTGCGCATCAGGCGCGCAGGTGTTTGTCGGCCAGCTCGCGCTCCTCGCGCCGCTTGTGGCGGATCGACGACCACAGCGAGACGACGATGAAGGCCACGCCCGACAGGCCGGTGAACCATTCGGGAATCTCGTATTCGACGCTGGCGAACATGATCAGCGCGAGGATGCCGATCGCGTAATGGGCGCCGTGCTCGAGGAAGACGAATTCGTCCAGCGTGCCGCGGTGGACTAGGTAGACCGTCAGCGAACGCACGAACATGGCGCCGATCGCCAGGCCCAGCATGATGATGACGACGTCGTTGGTGATGGCGAAGGCGCCGATCACGCCGTCGAAGCTGAACGAGGCGTCCAGCACTTCCAGGTAGAGGAAGCCGCCGATCGAGCCTTGCGAGATCAGCTTGCCGACCGCCGGGTCGTTCGACTCTTCTTCTTCGAGCAAACCGCTGATCCAGTCCACGCCGACATAGACCAGCACGCCGACGATGCCGGCGGTGAGCACGGCCAGCTTGCGGCCCTCGGGCACCAGCGTCATGCAGCCGAACACCGCGCCCACCGTCAGCAGGATGGCCAGGCCCTCGGTGCCGTACTGGCCGACCTTGCGCTCGATCCAGCCCAGCCAGTGCAGCTCCTTCTCGTCGTCGAACAGGAAGTTGAGGAACACCAGCAGCAGGAAGGCGCCGCCGAACGCCGACACTTCGGCATGGTGGTCGCCCAGGTGGCGCGCATACTCGGCCGGCGTGTTGATCGCCATGCTCCAGACATCGACCAGGCCCAGGCCGGTGGCGGCGGCGACGATCACCAGGGGGAACAGCAGGCGCATGCCGAACACCGCGACCAGGATGCCGACGGTGAGGAACAATTTGCGCCACTTCTCGTTCCAATGGCGTAGCACGGTGGCGTTGACGACCGCGTTGTCGAACGAAAGCGATACTTCGAGCACGCCCAGCACGGCGGCGATCCACAGCGCCTGCAGCATGGTCCCCGGGCCGCCGTGCGAATAACCCCACCATCCGGCCAGCGCCATCAGCACCACGGTGACCAGGATGGATAGTTTGAAATATTGCATGCTTCTCCTCTAATTGACTGAAACGCCACACTGGACAGAAGTTTAACGCGTCTGAGGCGGCCGGGGCGTTTTGATGGTCGCCGCCGGGGCTTGCTTCTGCGATAATTCTGCACGGCATTAATTAATGCAACTATTCCTGGAAGAATTCGATGGACATCACCTATCTCGTCACCCCCGTCATCACCTGGATGCTGGTCGGGCCGATCAAATTCCTGATCACCAGCGTGCGCCAGCGCCGCCTGGCGTTCGACCTGGTCGGCAACGGCGGCTTCCCGAGCAACCACAGCTCGGTGGTGACCAGCATGGCGACCCTGATCGCGCTGCGCGAGGGCATGGCCGACCCGGCCTTCGGCGTGGCGGTGACGCTGGCCTTCATCGTGATGATCGACGCCAACAGCCTGCGCCAGCACGTCGGGCGCCAGGCTGCGGCGATCAACCGCCTCGGCGGCGCGGGCGAGGGCGTGAAGCCGCTGCGCGAGCGCATGGGCCACACCCTGGTCGAGATCAGCGGGGGCGTCTGCACCGGCATCCTGGTCGGCTTCGCCATCAACTACGTTTCCACTCGTCTGTTTTAAGGATGTCGCACCTGCCTCCGCAGGTACGACAATTTGCCGCTGGAAATGCAGGCTGTCGCGCTTATCTGCATTTCATCCCATCAAATCGTCATTACAAGTCTCGCCGATTGACTGGCCTCTGGCGCTCAAGGATACTTTCACGCTGACCGTTCGTTCGGGCTGCTTTCACGTCTAAAAAATCTATATTTCCGGAGAAATACAATGCTGCGCAAAACCATGCTCGTCCTCGCTGTCGCCTCGGCGCTCGTCGCCTGCAGTAAGCAGGGCAAGGACCCGAAGGACGCCAAGGACACCAAGGCCGTCCAGTTGCAGGTCGCCCCGGAAGACCTGCTGACCGTGCAGAGCAGCGCGCTGGCCTCGGGCCCGGTCATCACCGGCTCGGTCCAGCCCGAGCGCAAGGCCGACTTGCGCGCCGAAGTGTCGGCCGTCGTGCTGCAGGTTCTGAAAGAGAACGGCGAAGCGGTCAAGCGCGGCGACGTGCTGGTCAAGCTCGATGAAACAGCAATCCGCGACAGCCTGAGCTCGGCCGAAGCGTCGGCGCGCTCGGCCACCCAGGCGCTGGAACAGTCCGAGCGCCAGCTCGAGCGCCTCAAGACGCTGCGCGCCTCGGGCATGACCTCGGCCCAGGCCCTCGACGACGCCGAAGTGCGCCGCAACAGCGCCCAGAGCGAAGTGGCGGCCGCGCGCACCCGCGTGGTGCAGGCGCGCCAGCAGCTGGCGCGCACCCAGGTGCGGGCGCCGTTCGACGGCGTGGTGTCGGACCGCAAGGTATCGGCCGGCGACACCGCCGCCGTGGGCAAGGAAATGCTGAAGGTGATCGATCCGTCGAGCATGCGCTTCGAAGGCCGCGTCTCGAGCGACAAGGTCAGCCAGCTCAAGGTCGGCCTGCCGGTCAGCTTCCGCGTCAACGGCTACGGCGACCAGGAATTCCGCGGCACCATCAAGCGCATCGACTTTGCCGCCAACGACGTGACGCGCCAGGTCGAGGTGCTGGTCAGCTTCGCCAACGCCACGCAGCCGAAGGTGTCGGGCCTGTACGCCGAAGGCCGCGTTGAAGCGGAAAATGTCGCGGCGCTGACCCTGCCGGAAGGCGCGCTGGTCAAGGCCGGCGACAAGGCCTATACCTGGCGCGTCAAGGACCGCACGCTCAACCGGGTCGACCTGACGCTGGGCATGCGCGACGCGCGCACCGGCAACTACGAGGTGCGCGGCGGCCTGGCCGCCGGCGACACGGTCATGCGCAATCCGACTTCGAGCCTGAAGGACGGCCAGCCGGTGGCGCTGGCCGCGACCCGCGTGGCCAGCACTTCGGCAACCACGGCGGCCGCGGCCGCGCAGGGGAAATAATATGTTCCTTTCCGATTTCTCCATCAAGCGGCCGATCGTCACGATCGTGCTGATCCTGGCGATGATGGCGCTCGGCCTGATGGCCTTGTCGAAGCTGCGCGTCAACCAGAATCCCGACGTCGAGTTCCCGACCCTGTTCGTCAACATCAACTACCCCGGCGCCTCGCCCGAAACGGTGGAGCGCGAGATCATCAACCGGCTCGAGAAGCCGCTGCTGGCGATCGCCGGCGTGACCAAGGTGAACGCCAGCGCGAGCGAGAGCAATGCCAGCTTCTACCTGCAGTTCGACTTCAAGAAGAACCTGATCGAAGCGTCCGACGACGTGCGCAACGCCATCGCGGGCGTGCGCTACAAGCTGCCGCTCGAGATGCGCGAGCCGATCGTGCAGCGCCAGGAAATGTCGGCCGACCCGATCATGAACCTGGCGCTGTCGTCGAACACCCAGAGCCACGCGGAGATTTCGCGGATCGCCGAAGACCAGCTGGCCGACCGCCTGCGCGGCATCGACGGCGTCTCGCAGGTCAACATCAGCGGCTCGCTGCGGCGCGAGCTGTCGGTGCTGCTGCGCGCCGAGAAGCTGCGCGAATTTAAGGTGTCGGTGGGCGAGGTCGTCACCGCGCTGCGCAACCAGAACACCAACTCCCCGGTCGGCAAGGTCACCGCCGCGCTCGACGAGAAAAGCATCCGCCTGGTCGGACGCATCGAGTCGCCGGAGGAGTTCCAGCAGATCGTCGTCAAGCGCCGCGGCTCCGAAATCGTGCGCCTGTCGCAAGTGGCCGAGATCAAGGACGGCTTTGCCGAGATCAACAGCCTCAGTGTACGCAGCGGCAAGCCGAACGTCGGCTTGTACGTCACCCGCGCGCGCGACGCCAGCACGGTGTCGGTGGCCAAGCGGGTGCGCGAGATGGTCAAGGAGATCAACAAGGACCTGCCGCAAGGGACCAAGCTGGAAGTCACGCGCGATGGCGGCGACCAGTCCCAGCGCAGCCTGAACAACGTCATCGAGTCGCTGGTGTTCGGCGCCGTGCTGACGATCTTCGTGGTGTACGCCTTCCTCAACTCGTGGCGCTCGACCCTGATCACCGCGCTGTCGCTGCCGACCTCCGTGATCGCCGCCTTCATCGCCGTGTGGCTGTGCGGTTTCACGCTCAACTTCATGACCCTGCTCGGCCTGTCGCTGGCGATCGGCGTGCTGATCGACGACGCGATCGTGGTGCGCGAGAACATCGTGCGCCACATGCAGAACGGCTCCGACCGCCGCAAGGCCGCACTCGAAGGCACCGCCGAAATCGGCATGGCGGTCGCCGCCACCACGTTCTCGATCATGGCGGTGTTCGTCCCGGTCGCCTTCATGCCCGGCATCTCCGGCGAATGGTTCCGGCCGTTCGCGCTGACCGTGACGTGCTCGGTGATCGTCAGCCTGGCCATTTCGTTTACGCTCGACCCGATGCTGTCGGCCTACTGGGGCGACCCGCCGGACCACCACCACGCGCCGAAAAAAGGCCTGGGCCGTATCCTGCAGCGCTTTAACGACTGGTTCGACCACCAGGCCGACCGCTACGGCCGCGTGATCGGCTGGGCGCTGCACCACCGCCGCTCGATGACGGCGATCGCCGTGCTCAGTTTCGCCGGCGCCATCGGCCTGCACATCTGGAAGGGCGGCTCGTCCTTCCTGCCCGCCGCCGATGCCGGCTTCGTGCTGGTGACGGTGCGCACCCCGGCCTCGTCGAGCGTCGAATACGGGCGCCTGAAGGTCGAGAAGGCGGCCGAACTGGCGCGCTCGATCGCCGAGACCAAGGATACCCAGAGCACCATCAACGCCGCCGGCGGTCGCGTGTATGTGGACATCGGCAAGCGCGCCGAGCGCAAGCGCAGCGCCAAGCAGATCGCGGTCGAACTGCGCGAGAAGATCAGCCACCTGGTGGGCGCCGAGTATGTCGTCATCGACGAGGTGAACGGCGGCTCGCAGAAGCCGGTGCAGATCGAATTTACCGGCCCCGATTCGCGCAAGCTGCTGGAAATTACCAGCGCCTACATGGACAAGCTGCGCCAGGTGCCGGGCGCGGTGGACGTCGGGCTGTCGCAGCAGGATCCGAAGAACGAACTGAAGATCGAACTGAACCGCGGCCTGGCGAACTCGATGGGCATCTCGGTCAACGACGCGGCGCAGGCGTTGCGGGTGGCGTTCGCCGGCGTGGAAGTGGGCGACTGGGTCGATCCGACCGGCGAGACGCGCGACGTCGCGGTGCGCCTGCATCCGGACGACCGGGTCGGGCTGGAAAACATCGAGCGCCTGCCGATCGCCGTCAGCGGCACCAACGACATGGTGCCGCTCGACCAGATCGCCAAGGTCACGATGGGCAAGGGACCGTCCGGCATCGAGCACGTTGACGGCAAGCGCACCATCACGGTGTCGGCCAACGTTCAGGGCCGCTCGAACGGCGAAGTGACGACCGAGGCGATGAAGCTGGCCAAGACGTTCGACTATCCGCCGGGCTACGGGCTGGCGCTGGGCGGCGCCGGCAAGGACCAGGCCGAGCTGTTTACGCAGATGCTGATCGCGCTGCTGTCGGGCATCGGCCTGATGTACCTGATCCTGGTGATGCAGTTCGGCTCGTTCACGGCGCCGCTGGCGGTGATGATGTCGCTGCCGCTGTCGCTGATCGGCGTGGTGCTGGCGCTGCTCCTGACCGGTAGCACGCTCAACCTGATGAGCTTCATCGGCATCATCATGCTGATGGGCCTGGTGGCCAAGAACGCGATCCTGCTGCTCGACGCGGCGCGCAAGCGCGAGTCCGAGGGCTTCGGTCGCGAGGACGCGCTGATGGACGCCGGCCGCATGCGCCTGCGCCCGATCCTGATGACCACGTTCGCGCTGATCGCCGGCATGTTCCCGGTGGCGCTGGGGCTGGGCGAGGGCGGCGAGTTCTATCGTCCGCTGGCGATCTCGATCATCGGCGGCACGATCACCTCGACCATCCTGACCTTGCTGGTGGTGCCGACCTTCTACGACAGCATCGAGATCGCGCGCGACCGCATGGCCGCCAAGTTCGGCCGCCGCGTGGTGCGCTTCAATGCGCTGGTCGCCTTCGTGCTGACCTTCATCGAAGCGATCCTGACCCTGATTCTGGTGCGTCTGGTGTACCGGGGCATCGTCAAGCTGGTGCGTTTCGCGACCGGCCGTGGCCGCGCCAAGGCGGTGGGTCCGGCGACCGTGCAGCTCGACAAAGCGGCGTAAGCAAACTTCAGCGTCAAAAAAGCGCCAGGCCCGAACAGGCCTGGCGCTTTTTTTTACACCGCGGGAACAGGGCGCCGGCGTGGCAAAACTCCGCGGCGCCAGCAAGCCCGGGGTCAGGTCCGGCGGACCTGACCCCAGCCCTTTGGCCGCGGCGCATGAAGCGCGTCATTTGCGCAGCACAGCGCAAAATGGGGTCAGGTCCGCAGGACCAGACCCCCGGCTCCGGCAGCATCGGGGTCAGGTTCCGCGAACCTGACCCCATTTTTTCACCAGCGCATCAGGGATTTTTTGACGGCGGCGCCGATGCCGGTGGCGGCTCGGTTGCCGGCGGCACCGTGGTCGTGGTCGTGGTCGTCGCCGGTGCGGTGTCGGCCGGCGACACGGCCGGCGGCACGGCTGGCGGCGTCACCACGGTTGTGGTGGAGGTTCCGGCTGGCGGCACCACCGTCGTTTCGGTTTTTTTGCAGGCGCCGAGCATGGCGGCCATCACGGCCACGCCCAGCAGCAGTTTCGATGCACCGGTAATCGCTTTCATCGTTTTACTCCTCGTTCTGGTCTACAGGAATGAAGAAATTAGACTGAGAACCGCCGGGCAGGTTCATGCATTGCCAGACAATCAAACGCCGCTTGATGCAGCTCAAACTATGGACGCGCGAAGCTTTCCATCAACGCGGGAATATGCTCGGGGATTTCGCGTGCGAGGTAGCCCAGCACGCCGAAGCGCTCGGCCAGCTCTTCGCCGGCGCGCGCGTGCAGGGCGACGCCCCAGCAGGCGGCCTGGGGCAGGGCGGCGCCGCGCGCGGCCAGCCCGGCGATGATGCCGGCCAGCGTGTCGCCCGAGCCGGAGGTGCCCAGGCCGACGTTGCCCCCTTCATGCTGCCAGCGTTCGCCGGCGGGGGCGATGATCACGGTGCGCGCGCCTTTCAGCACGACCACCGCGTTCCAGTCGCGCGCCGCCTGCGCCGCATGCTCGTCGGGCGCGGCGCTGACTGCTTCCTTGGTGGCGCCGGTCAGGTGCGCCATCTCGCCGGCGTGCGGGGTGAGGATCACCGGCACGCTGAAGCGGAACGATTCGTCCAGCACGATGCCCATCGCGCAGGCGTCGAGCACCACGCTGACGTCGCTGCCGTCGAGCCGCGGCAAGAGCGCGCGCACCAGCACCGCGGTCGCTTCCTCGTCCTGCATGCCGGGGCCGATCAGGATGGCGTTGACCTTGTCTGCCAGCGGATCGAGCTTGCCGACCGCCGCCTCGGTGAAGCCGCCCTGGTCGGTCTCGGCCAGGCCGATCACGCGCGCTTCGGGCAGCGCCAGCGCCACCAGCTGCGCCACGCTGGCGCCGGTGGCAATCGTCAGCTTGCCGGCGCCGGCGCGCAGCGCCGCGGTGGCGGCCAGGATCACGGCGCCGGGCATCTCGCGCGAGCCGCCCAGGATCAAGACGTGGCCGCGCGCTTCCTTGTCGCCGTCGCCGGACGGCATCGGCAGCGGCCAGGCGCGCAGGGCCGTCGCGTCGACGGAATAGGTGCTGGAAGATGGCGTTTCCATCGGCCCCGGGCGCCTACGCTTTCGGAGCAGTGGGGACATCTTTGGATACCGTCACCGGCGTTCCTGTCGCTTCGAGCGGCGCGACGAAGTTGACCAGGTTGAGCGCCAGCTTGCCGCGCTTGCCCTGGGTGGGATCGAAGCGGTACGAGGTGACCGAGCAGTTCGGCACGTCGCCGCTGCGGTCGTATTCGAGGATGGTCGATTCGTCGAGCCGTTCGAGCAGGTAGCGGAAGCAGTTGACGGTGACCTGGTGGCCGACGATCAGCACGCGTTCGCGCGCGTATTCGCGGGTGATGGTATCGACCACGCTGCGCAGGCGCAGGATCACGTCGCACCAGCTTTCGCCGCCGGGCGGGCGAAAATAGAATTTGCCGACGTGCTTGCGCTGCTCGTACAGGTCGGGGTAGCGGGCCGAGATGCCGTGGGTGGTCAGGCGGTCGAGGATGCCGAATTCCTTTTCGCGCAGGCGCTCGTCGACGGTGGCCATCAACAGGCTTTCCTGGTCGAAGCCGCACTTGACGATGCGCGCCGTTTCAGCGGCGCGCAGGTAAGGGGAGTGCAGGATCACGTTGGGCTGCTGCTCCTCCGGCAGCGCGGCAAACCAGGCGGCCAGCGCCTTCGACTGCTTCACGCCCAGGTCGGACAAGGGCACGTCGACGTCGCGCTCGGCGATGTCGATCATCAGACCCTTGGCCGCTTCGGCGGCGTCCCGCGCGACATTGCCGGCGCTCTGGCCGTGCCGCACCAGCCAGATATCCTGAGGCCACTTCTGTTCCATCGATTGTCCGCCGCTCATGTTGACACGTCGTCATGATAGACGGATTCGGCGGCCTCTCAGCGCACGATAGGCCGGTCAGGCGACCAGCTGTTCGCTATCGAGTTCGACTTCTTCTGCGTTGTTGAAGACCGCCATGTCGGTCTGGCCCAGCACCCGGCTGGCGAAGGTGCCGGCGGTGATCGAGCCGCTCACGTTCAGTGCGGTGCGGCCCATGTCGATCAGCGGCTCGATCGAGATCAGCAGGCCCGCCAGAGCGACGGGCAGGTTCATCGCCGACAGCACGATCAGCGCGGCGAAAGTGGCGCCGCCGCCGACGCCGGCCACGCCGACCGATCCCACCGTGACGATCGCCACCAGCTGCAGGATGAAGGAACTGGTGAAGGGATCGATGCCGACGGTCGGCGCGATCATCACCGCCAGCATCGCAGGGTAGATGCCGGCGCAGCCGTTCTGGCCGATGGTCGAGCCGAACGAGGCGGCGAAGTTGGCGATGCCTTCCGGCGTGCCGAGGCGGCCGGTCTGGGTCTGCACGCTCATCGGAATGGCGCCTGCGCTGGTGCGCGAAGTGAAGGCGAAGGCCAGCACCGGGAAGATCTTCTGCAGGTAACGGCGCGGGTTCAGGCCGACCGCGGCGATGATCGCCAGGTGCACGCAGAACATGATCGCCAGCGCGCTGTAGGAGGCGCCCACGAAGCTGATCAGCTTGAGGATGTCGGAGATACTTGACTGCGCAACTACTTGCGTCATCAGCGCGAACACGCCGAACGGGGTCAGGCGCAGCACCAGCGTCACCATCCGCATCACGATCACGTGGGCGACCTTGATGAAATGGGCGAACGAGCCGAAGATGTCCGGCTTCTTGGCGGCGATGCCGGTGGCGGAGATGCCGATGAAGATCGAGAACAGCACCACCGCGATGGTCGAGGTCTTGCGCGCGCCGGTCATGTCGAGGAAGGGATTGGCCGGGATGAAGGACAGGATCATCGACGGCAGGTTGATGGCCTGGGCGTCGGGCAGTTTGCCCTGCAAATACTGGCCGCGCGCGAGTTCCGTCGCGCTCGAGGTCAGTCCCACGGCGGTCAGGCCGAACAGCTTGGCCATGAGGATGCCGACCAGCGCGGCGACCAGCGTGGTGGCCATCAGGGTGCCGATGGTCAGTACGCTGATCTTGCCCAGCGAGGACGCGTCCTTGAGCTTGAGGATGGCCGAGATGATCGACACCATAACCAGCGGCATGATGATCATCTGCAGCAGCTTGACGTAGCCGGAGCCGACGATGTCGAGGTAGGCGGCGGTGTCGTTGACGATCGGCGAGGTGGCGCCGTACAGCGCCTGGAACGCCGCGCCGAGCAGCACGCCGGCGCCCATGCCGGCGAACACGCGCCTGGTGAACGACACGTGGACGGCCTGCATGCGATACAGCGCGAAGCACACGGCGAGCGCGACGAGCAGGTTCAGGATCAGGGGCATATTCATGGGTTTCCCGGGATGGTTCGTTCAAGCAATGGTTGGCAGCATTCTATCCACATTCGGTGCGAACTGCTGAAAATGGGGTCAGGTCCGCGGGACCAGACCCCTGACACGCGGCATCTGCATGCCGGGGTCTGGTCCTGCGGACCTGACCCCATTTGGGACGCCGCCTACGACTTCGCCAGCGCCAGCTGCCAATACCCGACGTCGGTCCAGCGATCGAACTTGAATCCGACCTCGCGGAATTGGGCCACCTTTTCGAATCCGAGCTTTTCGTGCAGCGCGACGCTGGCCGGATTGGGCATTGCGATGCCGCCGATCGCCAGGTGATAGCCGCCGGCGCGCAGCCGATCGAACAGGGCGCTGTACAGCGTCGTGCCGATGCCTTGTCCGGCGCGATCCGGCGCCAGGTAGACCGTGGTCTCGACCGAGAAGCGGTAAGCATGCCGCACTCGCCATTTGGTCGCATAAGCGTAACCGGCGACGACGCCATCGACTTCAGCGACCAGCCATGGCAGGCCCGCCGCGTGGACATCGGCAATGCGGCCAGCCATCTCGATGCCGGTTACTTCGGCTTCCTCAAAACTGATGGACGTGTTCAAGACATAGTGCTTGTAGATCGCAGCGATGATCTCGGCGTCTTCCACGTTGGCGGCGCGTATGTTCACTGACATTTTCCCAATTTTGACGATGGAACCATTCTTGCAGCAATTACGCGATCTTGTCGAGTGGCATCTCGCCGGCAACACCGGCGCTCTTCTGGGCAGAAGGTGCGACCTGGAGCGAAGCACGTAAGGGCCCTGGCGTCATTCGAAACAGCGCTGGCAGTTCCAATTTTTTGTTACTACAATAAAAAAGACGATGAAGATTACCTTCGATGCTGCCAAGCGCGAAAGCAATCGTGCCGAGAGAGGCCTTGATTTCGCGAGGGCGGCAGAAGTATTTGAAGGCGTGACGGTGACACGCAGCGATGAGCGTAAAGATTATGGTGAGCCGCGCTTCGTGACATCCGGTCGACTCGACGGACGAATCGTTGTCGTGGTCTGGACGCCTCGTGGACCTGCCCGCAGGATCATCAGTATGAGGAAAGCAAATGAGCGTGAGATCAAAAAATTCATCGCAGCCCTGGGTTGATCCCGACGAGGCGCCCGAACTGACGGACGAGTTCTTCGAAAAAGGAGTTTGGCGCATCGGCGACCGGGTGGTGACGCGTGAAGAGGCCAGCATCGAGGACAAAAAACGTCGCGCCCGGCCGGCGGCAGACACCACCAAAATCAGCACCACAATCCGCTTCGATGCGGACATCCTGGCTGCCTTCAAGGCCCAAGGCGACGGCTGGCAAACTCGCATGAACGACGCGCTGAGGGACTGGCTCAAGTCCCGTCAACAGTAGCCATTGCCCTCAGTTTTCGCGCCACCGCACCGGCACATGCATCACCACGCCGTCGTTCCACGCGGCGACCGAAGCGGTGACGATGGTGGCGCTTTCGCCCGCCCTCAAGGAGGCGGTCTTCGTGATGTTAAGGCCCTCGGTGTAGACGCGATAGCCCTTGCCCAAAGACTGCTGCGCCATCGATTCGGCGTGGATGGCCCGTTCGCTGCCGAGCAGTTTGACCATCAGGACGATGCTGACCACGGCGCCCAGCGTGCCAAGCGCGAGCGGAATGCGCATGTCGCGCACAGGCTTGCCGGCGGCGCTGCGGGCGGCAAGAACAGGCGGCAGGCCCAAGGCCCGCACCAGCCACAGCGCAACGAGCCAGTGGCCGGCTTGCAGGCCCACGATGACGAGCACCTCCAGCGGATACAAGCGCAGGTAGCTCAGGGTCAGGTCGAGCGGCGGAAAGCCCAGCGACGCCGCCCAGAGCAGTGGAATCGGCAGGTAGACGCAGGCGAACCAGCGCACCAGCGCGACGGCCCGCAGGTTGCATGACCAGAGCATTGCTGCGCCGAGCAGCATGGTGAAATTGATGTAGAAACCGTTCCCCGGGTGGAGGAAGAAGTTGGCAATGCCGTAGATGGCATCGACGGCGCCCACCGCCAACAAAACCTTGCCGGCGTTGCGCAGCGCGGTTCGCGCGGCCTGGGGCAGCGGAGCGTGTTCGAGGTCGGGCGGCGCTTGTTCGAGCTGGGCGATGCGATCGCGGACTTCAGCCACGCGCTCGGGAAAGCGTTCGACGTCAATGGTACGAAGCACCTGGCGCAGCTGCGCGAGATCGTACTTGGAATAATCTGGAATCAAGGAAGGTCCTGTTGCAATCAGCGTTGTTGGGACAGATGTTCGAGCAGTGTATCGAGACGCACCTTGCCTTGGGCGTCTTGCAGGGAGCCCACGGCGACGGCGCCGATCGTCGAGAATGGCTTGGCGTCGAAGTAATCGCGTCCGTCATGCGCCTCGATGCGCGACCAGCGCGGCTGGCCGTCCTTCACCTGCACCAGCAAAGGCTTCGACGAGATGGGAAACGTCGGCCGGCACCATTCTCCCACATGCGACTTGACCTGCAGCGTTGCTCCCTTGGCGCCACCGGCCAGAACCTTGTCGACCTTCAGCTCGGTGACCTCGCAGCCGCAAGCGTTGGAAATGCAGACGCGAGTGCCCCCGTCAGGCAGCGGGGTCGCCATTTGACAAACTGGAGGGCATTGTTCGCTGCCGAACGGCAGCAGCAAGATCCGCTCGACGGTACCGACGACGAGGATTTCCTCGGCCTGGGTCAGCGAGCACGACGCGGCCAGGATCAACATCAACAAGCGTTGCTTTGCCATACAGTCCTCTGCGAGCGGAAAATATTGCAGATTAGACCATCTTGTTGCGTTGCCGTCGAGAATTTTTTTGCTGTCCTATTTTCCAAACCTGAACATGGCGCTGTGTTCGCTGCCATCCGCCAGTTTTACCGTCAGGCGCCGGCAGGTATCTGCCCAGGCTTTTTCGGTCTTCCAGACGTAGACATACTGGTCGGCGGCGGCGTCGTAGCTGAGCGTGCTGCTGCCGGGATTGACGGTTTCGGTGATGGCATCCGTCGGCGCGCCCGAAACGCAGGCCACGCCCTGGGACGCGGGGAAGCCCGGTGCGAAGATGTTGAGCCCCTTGTCGCCGCTCAGGCTGAACTTGACGGGGATGGCGCTGCCCGCCCTCACGGTATTGACGACGGGCAGGTTGTCGACCGGCGGCATGAAGCCGGTGAAGGTGTACTGGAGCGGGCTGGCGAAATTGATCCCGATGACGTTGAACCCGGCGGTGGTGACCGCCAGCTGGGTTTGGCTGATGAGCGTCACGCCGCGCATCGAGCTGGCATAAAACGCCACCGACGTGACCGCGCCGGCGGGGGTGATCTTGCGAATGTTGTTGCTGTCGGCAACGTACACATTGCCTGCAGCGTCGGCGGCCAGCCCGAGCGGCTCTTCGAAGCGGGCCGCCGCGCCGGTTGCGTCGACCGTGCCGCTCATGCCCGCGGAGCCGGCGAGCGTGCTGACCATGCCGGCGGGCGTGATCTTGCGGATGGTGCGATTGAGGGTGTCGGACACATACACATTGCCGGCCGCATCGGTCGCGAGGGCGAGCGGAACCGAGAACAGGGCGCTTGCGCCCGGCCCGTCGCTGTAGCCGTACACATATGCCGTTCCGGCCACGGTCGTCACGCTGCCTGCGGGACTTATCTTTCGGATCGTGTAGGAATTCGAATCGCTGACGAAGACATTGCCGGAAGCATCGACCGCGATGCCGCAGGGTGAGGCGAATCGCGCCGCGGCCCCGACGCCGTCAACGTGACCCGATGAGCCGGCGAGGCCGGCGAGGGTGGTGACCACGCCGGCCGTCGTGACCTTGCGGATCGTGTGATTCAATTGATCGGCGATGTACAGCACGCCCGCGCTGTCCGTGGCGCTGAAAATCGGGACGCGAAAGCGGGCGGCCGGGCCGACCCCATCGGCGTTGCCTTCCACGCCGGGCGACCCTGCCAGAGTGGTGACGACGCCGGCGGGCGTGATCTTGCGGATGGTGGACGCATCCGCGTCCACCACATACAGATTGCCGTCGGGATTTGCACTGACGCCGTACAGGGAGCGGCTGAACTGGGCGGCCGGGCCGACGCCATCGCCGGCCCCCTCGGTGCCGCCAGCGATCACATACATCGAATTCGGGGTGCTGGAAATTTGGGCGTGTGCCGCACCCATTGCCGCCGACATCGCCCATGCAGCGGTCCACAGCAATAGCCGGCGCGCGATGTTGCCTCTCGAGATGGGCGTCATCATAGTCTCCTTGAACAGCGCTGATCGGTTCCGCGAACTGGCGGTTAGCCGGGAACAGCGCCGTCAAGGCAGTATAGGTACGCGTCACGGGATAGAAATGGCGAACCGAATGAACCACGGGATGTCTGATGTGGGTCAATAGCCGATCGCGAGAAATCGTCTCGAGGGAATTGCTGCGCCCGCATTTCTCGCAGGCGGTTTGTGCGCCGCTCATTCCGGCGGCGCACACCACCTGATCGTGCCGGAATGCTCAGGCCGAGCCCTGCCAATACTGCTGTGCCTTCGCGAATACGGTGGCCCCGACCTTGCGCCCCAGATCCTGTCCTGCAGTGTTGGCGTTGTCGAAGTGGATGCCGCCGTAGATTCGCGACAGGCCGGCCTCGATCGCGGCGTCGGTGAATGTGGGCCAGGTCAGCGTCAGGTCCGCAGCAGGCAGGTTTGGCTCGAGCGCCATCGATTTGGCGGCCTTGGTGTAGCTGGCGCCGAACGCATCGCTGCCGGTGAAGCGCTGTAATACTTCCGCGGCGGCCGCACTGAAGGTGCTGTGGCCGGACACATGCTCGGGGAAAGGGGGAGTGGGGAAGGTGGTAGGCTGGTAAGGCACCCACGCCTCGCCCGCAATCTGGCGCAGCCCGCCAGCCGGACCTTCAGGTCCGTAGCCCAGTATGGTCTGACCGTTCATCAGGTAGCGGATGGCAGTGATCGGGCGCTCCGAGTCGTAGGCGCGCTTGGCATCCCACGCGGCGATGGCGGCGTCGTTCAGCGCATTGGCCAGCGCGAAGAACATTTTGACGTCCTCGTCGTCGGTGTGCCGGTCGCGTTCCGAGACTTGCTGGGCGAGCAGGCACCAATGGCCGGGCGGCAGTTCCGAGTTGGGTCCGTCGGCCCAGTATTCGGCGATGACTTTCTGTCGTTCGGTAAGCGCCTGCTGCACTGCGACTACATGGTAGGCCTGGGCGGCGTATTCCTCGGTTCCGAAGGCGGCAGGGGCGGCCGGCCGGAACTGGCTTGCCGACGCCAGCGCGAATGGCGCTACCCGGTCCCAGCAGGCGGCCAAATAGCCAGGGGTTTTGACGGTGCCGCCGGCGTCCGTATAGGTTAGCGGTTGCCAATTGCCCGGGGCCGGGATTGCAGCGACCGGTGTCGGCAGGGTGACCGACATCGGCGGATTCTTTGCGGAGTAGCCGGTGTAGTCGGCGTAAGGCACGCCGCCTGGCGTCAGTGTGCCGAGCTGGTTGGCTCCGTCGGCGTGGCATTTGTCGAGCATCGCCTTCGCTACGCCGATGCCGATGCCCGATGGCGTCGTGCTATCGGTCGAAGCGGGGGAGGCGGCGAAGCCCAGCGAGAGCAGGTAGGCGTCGAACGCGGCCTTTTGGGTTGGGAACTGATCGACCAGCGCGACGTGGGCGGCATAGCTCATCGCCTGCAGGCGGTTGGCGGCGTTGCGCTCCGCAGGTGGGCGCCGCAGGTCCGACGGAAGCGAGGCGAGCGCGACCGGATCATAAGCTGCCCACGCGTTGTACATGCTGGTGTGAAGCACGGCGAGCGAGCGCGCCGCCATCGGCGGACCCGGCTTGACGGTGCGGATCGCCTGCAGCGCTGTCTGGTTCCAGCCCATCACCGCCTTGAACTGTGGCGCCTGCTCCGGTGGCGGAGGCGCGATACCGCTGCCGCCGCCGCACGCGGCGAGCGCACTTCCGACCGCCGCACCGGTCCCGATTTTCAAAAATGTTCTGCGCTGCATGGTTGTCTCCAAGTCGACTGGCATCATAGGTAGACACCAGTATCGTGGAGCTCAACTGTTCGGGCTTGCGGTGCGTCATACCGCCCGGGCCAACTTTTTTCAGCTTCGCCAGGCCGAAAACATGGACGAAAAAAAAGGAAATTACGATTGCTCGTAATTTCCTGATTTCTTGCTGCTATTCGTGGTAGGCCGTGCGGGATTCGAACCTGCGACCAACGGATTAAAAGTCCGCTGCTCTACCAGCTGAGCTAACGACCCGAAAGAAGCAAGATTATAGGGGGCATCGGCGATCCTGTCAAATGCCCAAGGCCAGATTGTTGGCAACGCGCGAACGCGCTACCAGGAAAGCTCGCGCGGCTCCGACAAACCCGGGGTCAGGTCCGGCGGACCTTACCCCCGAACTCGGCGTAGCTTACTTCAGCGTCGCCAGACGGTCCTTGGCGGCCAGCGCGGCCGACGAACCGGGATACTTCGCCACCACCTGCTGCAGCGTCTTCTTGGCGTTCTTCTTGTCCTTCAGCGCGATGTAGCTGCTGGCGATGGTGAGCATCGCGTCCGGCGCGCGCGGGCTGTCCTTGTAGTTGGACGTCAGGCTTTCCTGCGCCACGATCGCGTTCTTGTAGTCGTTCTGCGCGTAGTAGGCGTTACCCAGCGAGTACTGCGCGCTCGAGGCGTAGCTCGACTCCGGGAAGCGCCGCACGAACTCGGACAGCGCGGTCGATGCGCCCTTGAAGTCGCCCGCCTTGTACAGCGCCATCGCGGCCTCGTACGATTTCAGCTCGCTCACTTCGACTTCGGCTTCCTTGCCGTCGATGTTGACCTTGCGCGGCTCGAGCTTGGCGATGCGCGCGTCGAGGTCGGCGTAGAAGTCCTTCTGGCGCTTCTGCGCGGTGGCCACTTCATTGGCCAGCACTTCGATCTGCCCGCGCAGGCGCGCGATCTCCTGCATGGTCTGCTCGTGCTGGTTCACCAGGTCGAGCGCGGCGCTCTTGTCGGACTTGGTGTCGATCCGCGCATTCAGTTCGCGCGACAGGTTCTCGACCTTGGAGCGCAAATCGAGAATCGCCTTGCGCGCCTCGTCGTCGTCAAGAATGCCGGCGCCGGCGTGCAGCGGGAACCAGGCGGCGAGCGCGAAACAGGCCGCTGCAATGCGGGACTTGGAAATTGGTTTCATGGACGTGACTTTCTAAAAAATCGGGGCGGGTGCAGTCTGCACCGCACGCCGCCCCCTTGTCAATCGGCCGGTTCAGGCCAATCGATTAATAGACGATGTCGGCGCGGCGGTTTTCAGCCCATGCCGCTTCGTTGCTGCCGGTTGCCTTCGGCTTTTCCTTGCCCAGCGAGACCGCTTCCATCTGCGACTCGGCCACGCCCATCGAGGCCATCGCCTTGCGCACGGCTTCGGCGCGCTTCTGGCCCAGCGCCAGGTTGTACTCGGTGCCGCCGCGCTCGTCGGTGTTACCCTGGATCAGGATCTTGCGCGACTTGTTTTTGTTCAGGTAGGCGGAGTGGTTTTCCACGACCGGCTTGCCGTCTTCGCGCACGGCGTAGCTGTCGAAGTCGAAGTAGACGCTGCGCTTGGCCAGCGCGCCTTGCGGATCGTTCAGCGGATCGGCGGTGCCGGTTTCGACTGGGCGCACGGCGTTGGTGTCGGCCACCGGCGCGACTTTTTCAGGGGCACGCTCGACGACCGGCGCTTCGTTCAGTTTGACTGGCGAGCTGCAAGCTGAGAGCAGGGCGGCGCTCGACACGATGAAAGCTAAACTCTTAAAATTGCGCATGATTTTCTTCTCCTGGTCTAGTTAAGGACTACTACTTACTTCATGAACGGGCCCCAGTTGGGCTCCCGTATATTTCCCGATTGGGTCGTCAGTCGCTGCTTGACACGTCCATCGACAGAGACCACGGCCAGGCCGGAGCCGCTGCCCTTGGTCGCGTACATGATGTACTTGCCGTTCGGCGAAAAACTCGGTTCGCTGGCGCCATCGGCCAGCCGCAGTTCCTGGCCGCTGGCCAGGTCCATCGCGTAAAGGGAGAAGCCGCCGTCGCGCTGCGAGATCCACGCCAGCGTCTTGCCGTCCGAGGACAGGCGCGGGCTGATGTTGTAGCTGCCGTTGAAGGTGACGCGGCTGGCCGCGCCGCCGCTGGCGCTCATCTTGTAGATCTGCGGACCGCCGCTGCGGTCGCTCGTGAAGTAAATCGTCTGGCCATCGGCCGAGAACTGCGGCTCGGTGTCGATGCCGTTGCTGTTGGAAAGGCGCCGCAGGCCGCTGCCGTCGGCGTTCACGCCGTACACCTGCGAGTGGCCGTCGCGCGACAGAGTCACCGCCAGGCGCGTGCCATCAGGAGACCAGGCCGGCGCCGAGTTGCTGCCTTTTTCGTTGGAGACGATGCGGCGCGCGCCGGTCACCAGGTCCTGCACATAGATCACCGGCTTGCGCAGCTCGAACGACACATAGGCGACTTTGGTGCCGTCGGGCGACCACGATGGCGAGATGATCGGCTCCTTGCCGAACGCGGCGACCTGCATGCCTTCGCCGTCGGCGTCCGCCACTTCGAGGCGGTACTGGTTGTTGCTGGCCTTGGTGACGTAGGCGATGCGGGTGGCAAAAGCGCCGCGCGTGCCGGTCAGCTTTTCGTAGACGTCGTCGGCGATACGGTGCGCCGCCAGGCGGGCCGATTTCGGCCCCACTACCGGCGAGAGCGTCGACAGCTGCGCCGACTTGATCGTGTCGAACAGCTTGTAGCGCACTTCGTAGCGGCCGTCCGCGTTGTGGTGCACGCTGCCCACCACCAGCGCGTCGGCGCCGCGCGATTTCCACTGGCCGTAGTCGACCGCGGAGGTCTCCGACAGCACCGTGCCGGCGTCGATCACCTTGAACACGCCGCTGCGTTCGAGGTCGGCGCGGATGATGGCCGACATCTGCGCCGGCGCGACCGATTCGTCGGCGAAGGTGGCCACGGCGACCGGAATCTGGTTGCTGGCGACGCCGGCGATCTCCACGCGCACTTGCGCGAAGGCGGGCAGGGCGGCGAGCACGCCGGCGGTAAACATCAGGGTGGTGAGGGTTTTTTTCATTTGTCGGTTCGGTCCTTGGTTGGTGACGGAATGCGATATCAATTCAACGCTGTCGTTCCTGCGCATGCAGGAACCCATGCCGAACCTGAGTCGACGCAGTATAGGTTCCTGCCTCCGCAGAAACGACAAGCACAAACTGCAACAATCAATTCAAATCCTTCATCTTGAAAGCGATCACAAGTGTTCGCTCCACGGTACCATCTTTCTTCTTTGGCAGTGGTGACGCTTTGACAATGCCTTTTTCGACCGCATCGTCGAACGCGGCGATGCCGCTGCTCTTGACCAGCCGAGCCGAGATGATCTCGCCGGTAGGGAGCTGCTCAATCTTGAATTCCGCCGTCGGGTTGCCCGTAACGTCGGTATCGCCCGCATACGAGGTCGTGCTCTTGACCTTGCCGCGGATGCTCGCCAGGTAGCCGCTGTCGATGCGCGGCGCGGTCGACTTGGCCGCGTCGCCCACCGTGCCGCTGCCGGTGATGCGCTTCATTTCTTCGGCGCGCAGCTTGTCGAGCTTGGCCTGTTCGGCGGCCGCCAGCTTGGACTTGGCGAGCTTGTCGGCCTTGAGCTTCTCGGCCAGCTTCTTCTCCTCGAGCTTCTTGTCGGCCAGTTCCTGCGCCTTCTTCTCGGCTTCTTCCTTTGCCTTTTTCTCTGCCAGCTTCTCGGCCTTCTTGCGCTCTTTTTCTTCCTTGGCGAGGCGCTTTTCTTCCTGGCGCTGCTCTTCGAGGCGCTCCTCTTCCAGCCGCTTCTTCTCGGCCTTGCGCTTTTCCAGCGCAATATCGGGCGGCTTCGGCGCGACCGGCTGCTCCACCGGCGGCGGCTCCACGGCCTTCGGCGCCGGCTCGGGCGGCGGCGCCGGTTCCGGTTCGACCGTCTCTTGCGGCGGCGGTGGCGGCGGCGCCGCGGACTGGGCCTTCATGTCCCACACTTCGGCTTCGACCGCGACCGGCTCGGTGTTCTGCCAGTTCACGCCGATGAACAGGAACGCCAGCAGGCCGGCGTGCATCGCCGCGGCCAGCGCGATCGCCGGCCAGCGCTTCGGTTCGGGCGGCACGATGTACGGCGCGCCGGCGGTGACGGGCTTCATGCTCACTTAGTCGCCAGCCCCACGCGGTTGATGCCCATCTTCTTCGCTTCGGAAATCAGCTGGATCACGTCGTCGTACTTGCTGTCCTTGTCGCCGGCGATCATCACCGGATACTCCGGATGCTCCGAGTGCAGGGTGCGCAGCGCGCGCAGCACGCCGGCGCGGTCAGGCATGTCCTGCGCCGGCTGGCTGTTCTTGCCGTTGACGCCGATCGACAGCGTCGCATTCGGCTTGAGCACCACCTGGATATAGTCGTCAGGCGGCAGCGCGGACTTCTCGGCGCTCGGCAGGTTGATCACGCTCGGGCTGTTGGCCGGCGGGATCACCATGAAAATAATCAGCAGCACCAGCATCACGTCGATGTAGGGCACGACGTTGATGTCGGACTTGAATTTGCGGGCGCGGCCGCCGCGCATGCTGCTCGAAAGGGATGCCATCAGGTGCTCCGATCAGCGCGCCTGGCGCTGCAGGATGTTCGAGAATTCCTCGACGAAGCTCTCGAAGCGGATCGCCAGGCGGTCGATGTCGTGGGTGAAGCGGTTGTACGCGACCACGGCCGGAATCGCGGCGAACAGGCCGATCGCGGTGGCGATCAGCGCTTCGGCGATGCCGGGCGCGACCGCGGCCAGGGTGGCCTGCTGCACGTTGGCCAGGCCGCGGAAGGCGTTCATGATGCCCCACACGGTGCCAAGCAGGCCGATGTAGGGCGACACCGAGCCGACCGAGGCGAGGAAGTTCAGGTGGATGTCGAGCGCGTCGAGTTCGCGCTGGAAGGCGGCGCGCATGGCGCGGCGCGAGCTGTCGAGCACGGCGCCCATGTCGAGCTCGCGGCTTGAAGCCTGCTTGCCCTTGATGAATTCGCCCATGCCGGACTCGAAGATGCGGGCCAGGGCGCCGCTCTGGTCGCGCTGGCTGCTGGCGCTCTGGTGCAGGGTGTGCAGATTGCCGCCGGCCCAGAAGCTGCGCTCGAACAGCTCGGTCTGGCGGCGCGCGGCGCGGATCGCGAACATCTTGCGGAAGATGTAGGTCCAGCTGGTGAGGGAGACTCCCACCAGCAGCAGCATGATCAGCTTGACGATCAGGTGCGCATTGGCGATGAGGGCGATGAAGGAAAGGTCTTGGGCTGCGTTCATTGGGCGGCTAGGGTTTTTCTATGTGTGGTGAGTCAGGCGGCGCGCATCTTGGCGGCCACGGAGTCGGGCAAGGGGCGCGGCTTGAGGCCGGCGCGGTCGACGCAACCGACCTTGACGCGGGCGCTGGCCAGCAGGGCGTCGCCGCAGGAAGCGTGCTGCATGAATACGACCGAGGCCCGGCCGAGCTTCTCGATCGACAGGGTCAATGTTATTACATCATCGAGCCTGGCCGGCGCGTGATAGTCGACGCTGGCTGACTTGACGACGAAAATCGCGTCGTGCTGCTCGGCCATCTGCTGCTGGTTCACTTCCAGCGCACGCAGCCATTCGGTGCGGGCGCGCTCGAAAAATTTCAGGTAATTGGCATAGAAGACAATGCCGCCGGCGTCGGTATCCTCGTAGTACACACGGACTGTCCAGTTAAAAACGGAGGGCATTGCTGTTGCCATAAATGATATTGGGAAACATTTTACCCGAATTGGCTGCCATAAGTACGCCAGCGTACATAGTGATGGCAAGGCGCGATCCGCAGGGTTGGGGCGGTTTCGCGTCCGTAGTAGACGTTATGTCCACAATTGCGCCAAGTGCTGAAACAATTCCTAACAGGTTAACATCATTCGATACATTGGTACAAATCTATTTTCGACCGAGTAACTTTCAGGTCGTCGTACCAGCGAAGGCTGGTACCCATGCTGAGCGGGCAAAAGTGGCCGGAAACTCGGCATGGAACCTGCCTGCACGGCTACAACGGCCAATGGTCAGACCCGCTTGATCGCCAGCGGCCCGTAGCCCTGGCAGGTCGGCATCATCTCGATGAAGTTGATGTTGATGTGCGGCGGCAGGGTGGCGATCCAGAACGCGGTGGCGGCGATGTCCTGCGCCGTCAGCGGCTGAGTGCCTTCGTACACCTTGGCCGCGGCCGCGTCGTCGCCCTTGTAGCGCACGTTCGAAAATTCGGTGCCGCCGCACAGGCCCGGCGCGATGTTGGTCGCCCGAACGCCGGTGCCGACCAGGTCGGCGCGCAGGTTCAGCGTGAACTGGTCGACGAAGGCCTTGGTCGCACCGTACACATTGCCGCCCGGGTAGGGCGTGGAGCCGGCCACCGAGCCGAGGTTGATGATCAGCCCGCTGCCGCGCTCGACCATGGCCGGCAGCAGCGCGCGCGTCATCGTCACAAGCCCGGTGCAGTTGGTCGCGATCATGGTCTCCCAGTCGGCCAGCGACGCTTCGTGCGCGCCCTGGGTGCCCAGCGCCAGCCCGGCGTTATTGATCAGCACGTCCACCTGGCGCCACGATTGGGGCAGCAGCGACAGCGCTTCCTCGATCGAGGCCTTGTCGGTCACGTCCATCTCGAGCGGCAGCGCCAGGTCGCCCAGTTCGGCGGCGAGCGCGTCCAGGCGGTCCTTGCGGCGTCCGCTGAGCACGACCTGGTGGCCGTTGGCGACGAAGGTGCGCGCCATTTCGGCGCCGAAGCCCGAAGATGCGCCGGTGATAAATACGATCATGGTGAGGTCCGAAAAGGGAAACGTCGTAAATTGTAGCCGAATTGGCCAGTTTCGATGGCGGCGATGATAGTTTGTCACCACCTTCCTTGCCCATTCCTGGGCTTTAACTTACAATTTGGGCTCCATTACGTCTCACGTGACTGGCGAAAAGCCGCGGCCTCCCACCGTTCGGCGAAAGGTGGACTTCCACCGGGGAACGTGAGATTTCATTAGCCGTTCGCCTGGGCAGCCATCGATGGAAGCGCGCGATGAGGCTGCCTCTTCGGTTATTCCGTTCTCCCTCATTCGTTCCATACTGCCTGGTGCTTGCACCGATACCCGATTGGAGTTTTTCATGTTTGCAAAAGATCACACGCTCGCCAACGTTGACCCGGACCTGTGGGACGCGATTCAGAAGGAAAACAAGCGCCAGCAGGACCACATCGAGCTGATCGCCTCGGAGAACTACACCTCGCCGGCCGTGATGCAGGCCCAGGGCTCGCAGCTGACCAACAAGTACGCCGAAGGCTACCCGGGCAAGCGCTACTACGGCGGCTGCGAATACGTCGACGTCGTCGAGCAACTGGCGATCGACCGCGTCAAGCAGATGTTCGGCGCCGAGGCGGCCAACGTGCAGCCGAACTCCGGCTCGCAGGCCAACCAGGGCGTGTTCTTCGCCATGCTGAAACCAGGCGACACCATCATGGGCATGTCGCTGGCCGAAGGCGGCCACCTGACCCACGGCATGGCGCTGAACATGTCGGGCAAATGGTTCAACGTCGTCTCGTACGGCCTGACCGAGCAGGAAGACATCGACTACGAGGCGATGGAGCGCCTGGCGCACGAGCACAAGCCGAAGCTGATCATCGCCGGCGCCTCGGCGTTCTCGCTGAAGATCGATTTCGAGCGCTTCGCCAAGGTCGCCAAGGCCGTCGGCGCCTACTTCATGGTCGACATGGCGCACTACGCCGGCCTGATCGCCGCCGGCCTGTACCCGAACCCGGTGCCGCACGCCGACTTCGTCACCTCGACTACGCACAAGTCGCTGCGCGGCCCGCGCGGCGGCATCATCCTGATGAAGGCCGAATTCGAGAAGCAGATCAACTCGGCGATCTTCCCCGGCATCCAGGGCGGCCCGCTGATGCACGTCATCGCCGGCAAGGCCGTCGCGTTCAAGGAAGCGCTCGACCCGTCGTTCAAGGAATACCAGTCGCAGGTGATCAAGAACGCCGACGCGCTGGCCAAGGCCCTGATCGCGCGCGGCCTGCGCATCGTGTCCGGCCGCACCGAGTCGCACGTGATGCTGGTGGACCTGCGTTCGAAGAACCTGACCGGCAAGGAAGCCGAAGCGATCCTCGGCCGCGCCCACATGACCTGCAACAAGAACGGCATCCCGAACGATCCGCAGAAGCCATTCGTCACTTCCGGCATCCGCCTGGGCAGCCCGGCGTTCACCACGCGCGGCTTCAAGGAAGAAGACGCAACGATGGTGGGCAACCTGATCGCCGACGTGCTCGATAATCCGACCGACGAAGCGACCATCGACCGCGTGAAGGCCGAAGTCAAGAAGCTGACCGACAAGTACCCGGTCTACGCGGCGTAAGCCAATCGCAGCCCCCGCACCGGCGCCGCCATGAAATGTCCGTTCTGCCAGCACGACGAAACCCAGGTCCTCGATACCCGCGTATCGGAGGAGGGTGACGCCGTGCGGCGGCGGCGCCGCTGCGCGCAATGCGACAAGCGCTTCACCACCTATGAGCGCATCGAGCTTTCGATGCCGATCATCGTCAAGAAGAACGGCAGCCGCACCGAGTTCGCCTCGGCCAAGCTGCGCGCCAGTTTGATGCTGGCGCTGCGCAAGCGGCCGGTGTCGGCCGACGCGATCGACACCGCGGTCGCCACGATCGAAGAGAAGCTGCTCACCAGCGGCCGGCGTGAAGTCGACAGCGGCTACGTCGGCGAGCTGGTGATGCAGGAACTCAAGCGCCTGGACAAGATCGCCTACATCCGCTTCGCCTCGGTGTACAAGAATTTCGAGGACCTGGCCGAATTCCAGGACGCCATCGCCGAAGTCGGCCAGCCGCGCAAGTAGGGTCTGGTCCTGCGGACCTGCCCCCATTTTGTTGCAAGCGGCGCCCTGATTTTTAGTTCCCCAGCACCCCTCCCGCACTGTTGAGCCATCTCACGGCTGGCCGGGTCGCGCCTGATAACTTGGGCGACTCAACAAGGGGGAGGTCAGTGATGCGATCGCGGCTCGCCGGCGGGTTCACGCTCATCGAAGTGCTGGTCGCACTGTGCGTGCTGACCATCGGCGCGCTCGGCGCCGCCGCGATGCAGCTCTCGGCACTGCGCGCCCGCCATCAATCGGGCCTCGCATCGAGCGCGGTGCAGCTGGCCGGCAGCCTGGCCGACAGCATGCGCGCCAACCGCGTGGCCATGCAGGCCGGCGACGCACTCAATCCCTACCTGCAGCTGCGCTACGACGCGCAAACCGACGGGCCGCCGCAGCCGCCCGGCGCGCTGTGCCACGCCGGCGCTCCCTGCACCGCATTGCAGCTCGCCGAGGCCGAGGCCTACCACATCAAGGATGCGCTGCGCACGCAATATCCCGGCGGCCGGGTGGTGGTCTGCCGCGACTCCGCCGCCGAATTGAACTGGGCCTGCGATGGCGCCGCCGGCGCGCCAGTGGTCATCAAGATCGGCTGGCGCGGCCAGGAAGCCGGCGCCGCGGCGCAGCCGCGCGTGGCGCTCGCGCTGCCCGGAGCGGCCGGATGAAGCGCCAGCACGGCGCCACACTGGCCGAACTGCTGGTGGCGCTCGCCGTGGGCATGGGCGCGATGCTGATGGCGGCCGGCCTGCTGGTGTCCGCCAACGCCGCCTACCTGGCGCAGGTGGACGCGGTGGCGCTCGACGAGGGCGGCCGGTTTGCGCTCGACTCGGTCGCGCGGGCCGTGCGCCAGGCGGGCTACGTCAACTGGGAGCAGCCCGGCGCCGGCGCGGCGCTATCGGCCGGGCCGGCGCGCATCGCCGGGCTCGATGCGCGTTCGCTGCCGCGCGCCACCTCCGGTCTCGATGGCGCGCTCGCCGAAGCGGTCAACGGCAGCGACGTGCTGGCGGTGCATTTTGCCGGATCGGGGGCGGCGGGCGGCGGCGACGGCAGCGCCGTCAACTGCGCCGGCTTTGGCGTGGGCGAAGCCGACGATGGCTGGAGCATTTTCTACGTCGGCCGCGATGCACGGGGCGAAGCCGAATTGCGCTGCAAGTACCGCGGCGCGCACAGCTGGGGTGCGGATGCAATCGTCGCCGGCGTCGATTCCTTCCAGCTGCTGTACGGCGTGGACACCGACGAACCGCCGGACGGCCTGGCCAACGAATACCTCAGCGCCACCGCGCTCGACGAACGCGGCGCCGCGGCCTGGAAACGCGTCGCCAGCATCCGCGTGGCGCTGGTCCTGCACGCCGCGCACGACGCGAATGCCCAGCCTCGGGTATTCGACCTGTTCGGCAGCGCTTACAGCGACGCCTTTGCCGGCGTCGATCGCGGCGTGCGCCTGGCGAAACAGGACCTGCCGGCCGCACTGCGCCGGCGCGAGCGCAAGCTGTTTGCCACGACGATCTACCTGCACGCGCCGCCATGAGCCGCTGCCCCAGCCAGTCCGGCGCCGCACTGCTGGCCGCCTTGGTGGTGACGGTGGCGGTGATGCTGCTCGCCGCGTCGGCCGCGCAGACCGCGCTCAACGCCGAAAAATCGGCGCGCGCCGAACGCGACCGCCATCTCGCTTTCCAGTCGGCCGAAGCTGCCCTGGCCGACGCCGAGCGCGACATCGCCGGCGGCTTCGACCCCGCTTCGGCGCGCGCGGCGCTGTTTGCCAGCGGCGATGCGGCCGGCTTCGCCGAGGGTTGCGGCCGGACCGCGGGCAGCGTCGGATTCGGCTTGTGCAAATGCGCGGCCGCCGGCGCTCCGCCCGCCTGGCAGGCGGCGGACCTGGGAGCTGCCGTGCCCTACGGCGCCTTCACCGGCGCCGCGCTGCCCGGGCGGCCGCCGCGCTACATCATCGAGCTGATTCCGCAGCCGGCGCCGGCGACCGGCCACCTGTATCGCATTACCGCCATCGGCTATGGCATGCGGGCCGGCACCCAGGTCGTACTGCAGTCGTTTTACCGCAAGACCGGCGCGGCGCACCTGCGCATCAGCTGGCGCGAAGTGGCCAACTGGCAGGAGCTGCACGACGCCGCCACATAACCATAAGATGGAGGAGGGGCCAATGAAAAGGGCTAGCGGATTTAGCTTGATCGAAGTGATGATCGTGCTGGCGATCTTGTCGGTGCTGGCGGTGATCGCGTACCCCGCCTACGCCGGCTACGTCACCAAGTCGCGCCGGATCGAAGGACAGATGGCGCTGATCGACGCACTGCAGCAGCAGGAGCGCTTCTACAGCGCGCACCACACCTACATCGCCTTCTCGTCCGCCTCGACCGACCCGGAGGCAATGCGCTTCAAATGGTGGTCGGGCTCCGCGGCGGCGCGCAGCGCGTACGAATTGCGCGCCTACGCCTGTCCCGGCCACGAATTGAACGAATGCGTCGAAGTGAAGGCGCTGCCTGGCACCACTAACGTGGACGCGCGGTTCCGCGACGCCGAATGCGAAACGCTGAGCCTCAACAGCGCCGGCGAGCGCGGCGCCACCGGTCCCAAGGAGGGATGCTGGCCATGAAACCGGGGCGGAGGCGGGGCGGCGCGACGCTGCTCGAACTGATGGCCGTGCTGGCCATTTCGGCGGTGATGATGGGCATGGCGATGCCCGGCCTGCACCACCTGGTGCGCTCGCAGCAGCTCAAGGCGGGAACCAGCGACCTGTTTGGCGCAATCGGCCTGGCGCGCATGCAGGCGATCGCGCGCGGGCGCAAGGTCCTGCTGGCGCCGGCCGACGCAAACGTGGGCTGGCGCGGCGGCTGGGTCGTGTTCATCGACCAGGACGGCAACCGCCGGCCGGACGCCGGCGAGGAGGTGATCGCGCGTCACGGGCCGCTCGCGGCGGGGATCGAGATCGGCGCCAGCTTCACCGGCCAGCAGGGGGCGCCGTATCTTGCTTATAATAGTATGGGCCGCAGCTGCTCGGACACCAGCAGCCAGGCGGCGCGCTTCGGCACGCTATCGCTGGCGCACGGCGGCCAGATAAGGCGCATCAAGATCAACATGCTCGGACGCGCGCGCATCTGCGATCCGGCGCGCGACGGCGCCAGCTGCGCCGGCGACGATCCGTGAGCCGCCGCCACCCATACTGGAACACTGTGCAAATACTGAACGACATCGATGGCATGACACTGGCGCTGGAATGGGCCGCGAAAGGCATGACCAGCACCGCCCCGAACCCGCGCGTGGGCTGCGTGATCGTGCGCGACGGCCAGGTCATCGGCGCCGGGCATACCCAGCCCGCGGGCCAGGCGCACGCGGAGATCATGGCGATGCGCGACGCCGCGGCGCGCGGCCACGACGTGCGCGGCGCCACCGCCTACGTCACGCTCGAGCCGTGCAATCATCACGGCCGCACGCCGCCATGTTCGGAGGCGCTGGTGCGCGCCGGCCTTGGCCGCGTCGTGGCGGCGATCGAAGACCCGAACCCGCTGGTGGCCGGGCAGGGCATGGCCAGGCTGGCCGCCCACGGCATCGAAACCGCGTCCGGAGTACTTGCCGACGCGGCCTACGAAATGAACATTGGCTTCTTTTCGCGCATGCGGCGCGGCCTGCCGTGGGTGCGCCTGAAAGCGGCCGCCAGCCTTGACGGCATGACGGCGCTGAACAACGGCGCCAGCCAGTGGATCACCGGGCCCGAGGCGCGCGCCGACGGCCACGCGTGGCGCGCGCGCGCCTGCGCCGTCCTGACCGGCATCGGCACCGTCAAGGCCGACGATCCGCAACTGACAGTGCGCGGCGTAGAGACGACGCGCCAGCCGCGCCGCATCGTCGTCGACAGCCGGCTCGACATCGCACTCGATGCGCGGGTGCTGGCGGGCGAGCCATGCTGGATCGTCGCCGCCGTCGCCAATCCCGCGAAAGAAGCGGCGCTGCGCGAGGCCGGCCACGACATCATCATGCTGCCGAACGAGGCGGGAAAGGTCGACCTGGCGGCGCTCATGCGCGAGCTTGGCCGGCGCGAGATCAACGAGGTGCACGTCGAAGCCGGCTTCAAGCTGAACGGCTCGCTGGTGCGCGAAGGCTGCGTCGACGAATTGCTGGTGTACCTCGCGCCAAGCCTGATCGGCCAGGCCCAGGGCATGTTCGCGCTGGGGCCGTTCGAGTCGCTCGAGCAGCGCCAGCGCCTCGCTTTTCACCACATCCAGCAAGTCGGCGACGACTTGCGTATCCTTGCACGCATCACCAAATAATTAGGAAACCGTTTTTATGTTTACAGGAATTGTCGCCGCCGTCGGAAAAATCAATTCGGTCACGCCGCAGCCGGGCGGGCTCGATGCAGGCGTGCGCCTCGACATCGATGCGGGCGGCCTGCCGCTGGCCGATGTCGCGCTGGGCGACTCGATCTCGATCAACGGCGCCTGCATGACCGTGGTCGAAAAGTCCGGCAGCGGCTTCAGCGTGGACGTGTCGCGCGAAAGCCTCAACTGCACGGCGGGGCTCGATGCGGTCGGCGAAGTGAACCTGGAGAAGGCGCTGACGCTGGCCGAGCGGCTGGGCGGGCACCTGGTGTCGGGCCATGTCGATGGACTGGGCACGGTGCAGCGCTTTGAGCCGATCGGCGAATCGTTCGAGCTGGTGATCGACGCCCCGCGCGAACTGGCCAAGTTCCTCGCCTTCAAAGGCTCGGTGGTGGTCAATGGCGTGTCGCTGACGGTGAACCGGGTGGAGGATGTGGGCGACGTGTGCCGTTTTTCGATCAACCTGATTCCGCACACGATCGCGGTCACCACGCTCAAGCACCTGCGCGCCGGCAGCAAGGCCAATCTCGAGATCGACCTGATCGCGCGCTATGTGGAACGGATGCTGTCGCTGACCACCGCCTGACGCACGCGGCGCCGTGAAAATCGGCGCCGTCGACCCGCCCCGGCTTTGGCCGGCGGCGCGTTCATTTTCTGCCCGACAACAATTAAGTTGCCAGAGTGAAAGCGTTATGTTAGCGTTTCGAAAAGGTTGCCTCGCGCAGGCAACACCATCGATCACCGCTCAGGGGCAGACAATGACGACACATCGCAACTTCTGGTTTATCGCCGCCTTCGCCGCCGGCTGCGCGACAATTCCCGCATCGGCACTGGCGATGGGGCAGGCCATGGGCACCAACCAGGGCAATGGAGGCGCGCTGTACAGCGACCTGGCGCCGACCACGCGTCCGCCGGCGGAGTTCCTGGCCCGGTTCGTCGAACTGACGCGGGCGGACCTGGGAGCCAACGCGGTGATGCTGGCCGCGCTCGATCTGGAGGGCGATGCGGGCACGGCCGCGTCCCAGTCCGCTGGCTTCTCCGTCGAGACCACGCCAGGCAGGATCGAAACGACGGTCGGCGCCGCAGCGGCGGCTCACCAGAAGGTGATGGACCGGCTGGCGGGCGGCCCCGTGCTTAGCGCGGAAAAGCAGGCGGCGTTTGCGGCGGGCGCGCTCAGCCTGGCGCAGGCGGTCAAGGGTTACGTGGAATTGACCGGGGACCTGGCCGCGGTGAAGAAGTCGCTGTCGGACGCCGGCGCCAAAGGCCGCCTCGCGCTGTACGCGGCGAAGACCATGCCGGCCACGGTCGCCCAGGCGCGCCAGGAATTGCAGGCGGCCGCGCAGTTTGCAAAGTCGAACAATATCGCGCTGGCGCCAGAGGTGTCCCAGGCCGCCGGGACGATGTAGGCGCTCACCGCGCGCGCCACGCCATCTTCTGCACCGTGATGCCGGGGTGGCTGGCCAGCGCTTCCCATTCGGGCAGGAACTCGAAGCCCTGCTTGCGATAGAAGCTGGCCGCGCGTGCGTTGTCGGGCGAGACGTCCAGCACGACCCGCGCATGGCCGTTCGCCACGGCCAGCGCCTTCACCGCATCGACCAGGCGGTCCGCGACGCCGCCACCGCGGCTATCGGGCCGCACCCACATGGCGATCAATTCGGTCTCATTGGCGCAATCCACCACGCCGCCGATCAGCCCCACCGCTTCATTCTCTTCGACCGCGATGAAAAACCGCGCAGGGCCGCGGCCTGATGCGCGATTGCGCCATTGATCGTCGCTGTTCGCGGCCGCCGAGGCGTAGTCCACGCCGAATGCGGTCGGCGCATCGATCAGCGCGGCCAGGCGGATCGCTTTCAGCGCGCGCCAGTCTTCTTCCGTGGTAGGGCGGATCAACAAATGTTTGTCCTTTCTAAGAATAGTTTGCCAGCATACCACCACGCAATTCTCAGCCGTTTTGGCGTAGACTCTCGGTGGCAAAAAATGCTGAGGCGGGCCTCGCCTAATCGGATACAGGAAGCGGAATGAGCAAATTGAAATCGGGTGTAAATATCGTGATGCTGGGCGCCTTGTTCTGCGCCGGCGTGGCGGCCGCGGCGCCGCAAGGGATGCGTGGCTACCGCGCGCTGGCGATCAGCAGCGCCGGCGACCGCCTGGCTGCGATCGAATCGGTGGAGCAGGGCGATTCCGCCACGCGGCCGCATGGCGTCATCAACGTGCGCGACGCCGCCAGCGGCAAGGTCGTCGCCACCTTCGACCCATGCGCGAGCTGCACCTACGATTTCCCATCCTGGTCGCCGGACCGCAACGCGCTGTCGTTCATCGGATCCGACCGCAAGGTCGGCACCGCGACGCTGTATGTCGCCGCCGACGGCAAGGTCGCCGCACTGACGACGGTGAAGGGCGTCGCCAGCACCGCGCGCTGGTCGCCGGACGGCGCCAGACTGGCATTGCTGGCGACGGTCGGCGCGAAGAAAATGACCGGAGCGACCGAAGCCGGCGCCGCGCTGGTCGGCGAAATCGGCGCCGAGGAAGACGAGCAGCGCATCGCCGTCGTCGGGCGCAACGGCGGCGACATCAAGCTGGTGTCCCCAGCCGACACCTTCATCTACGAATACGACTGGACGCCGGACGGCAAGGGCTTCGTCGTCACCAGCGCCAAGGGCGACGGCGACAACAACTGGTGGGTGGCGACGCTCGGCCATGTCGATGCGGCCACCGGCGCGCTGCGCATCCTGGCGGCGCCGAAGATGCAGATGAATATGCCGCGCATGTCGAAGGACGGCCAGACCGTCGCCTTCATCGGCGGCCTGATGAGCGACTTCGGCTCGGTCGGCGGCGACGTCTTCACCGTGCCCGCCGCCGGTGGTGTTCCGGTCAGCGCGACGCCAGGCTACCAGGGCTCGTTCAACGGCCTGTCGTGGCAGGGCAGGCAGATCGTCGCGTCGGCGCTGGCCGGCAGCGACCAGGCGATCGTGGCGATCGATCCGTCGGCACGCACGCAGCGCACGCTGTGGTCGGCGCCGGTGTCGGCCAGCGGCTCGCGCGACGGCCGCTTCGTGTTCAGCGCCGACGGCGCCATCGCTGCCTCGGTCCAGGAAGACTTCCAGCATCCGGCGCGCATCGTCGCCGGGCGCCTGCCGAACCTGGCGCGCATCACGCACGACAACGAGGGCCACGCGCCGCAGGTGTCCGCGCGCAGCATCAGCTGGACCAGCGATCATTTCAACGTGCAGGGCTGGCTGGTGCAGCCACTGAAGATCGAAGCGGGCAAGAAGTATCCGATGATCGTGATGGTGCATGGCGGACCTGCCGCCGCGGCCGGTCCCCGCTTTGTGTCGCAGGGCGAGGGCGGCAACGCGCTGCTGCGCGAGCTGACCGGCAAGGGCTACTTCGTGTTCATGCCGAATCCGCGCGGCAGCTTCGGCCAGGGAACGGCCTTCAGCGGCGCCAACAAGCGCGACTTCGGCGGCGGCGACTGGCGCGACATCCTGGCCGGCGTTGACGCGGTCGAGAAGGTAGCGCCCGTGGATGGCCAGCGCCTCGGGCTGATGGGCCATTCCTACGGCGGCTTCATGACGATGTGGGGTGTGACGCACAGCCAGCGCTTCAAGGCGGCAGTGGCCGGCGCGGGCATCGCGAACTGGATCAGCTATTACGGCCAGAACGGCATCGACCAGTGGATGATTCCGTTCTTCGGCGCGTCGGCGTATGACGACCCGGCGATCTACCGCGCGGCCTCGCCGATCGAGTCGATCAAGTCGGCCAAAACGCCGACCATGATCTACGTGGGCGAGCGCGACGTGGAGTGCCCGCCGGCGCAATCGGCCGAGTTCTGGCATGGACTGAAGGCGATGGGCGTGCCCACTTCGCTGGTGATCTACGATGGGGAAGGGCACTCGATCCGCAAGCCCGAACACCAGCGCGACCAGCGCGCGCGCACGCTGGCTTGGTTCGACCGCTATTTGAAACAATAAAAATGGGGTCAGGTCCGCAGGACCAGACCCCTCCACTTCGTGATGCGCCGCGTCCCAAGGGCGGGGACTCGGCGTCCCCGTCGCTCCGCAGGGCCAGCCTCAGCATGCAGCATCGGGGTCTGGTCCTACGGACCTGACCCCATCTTGACTTACTTCTTCTCCGGGTACAGCACCACCTGCACGTAGTTGTTCGTGTCCAGGTAGCGCGCCGCCGCGGCCTGCACATCCTGCGCGGTGATCGCCGCGACCTTCTCTTCATACGCCAGGATGGCCGCCGGATCGGTGCCCAGCATCACCGCGGACTGCAGTTCATGCAGCCAGTAGGCGTTTTCGCGCAGCGCCCTGCGGTGTACCTGGATCCAGTTCTGCTTGACCTTGGCCAGGTCCGCCGCCGACGGGCCGCTCTCCTTCATCTGCGCGATTTCGGCGAACGCCGCGGCGATCGTCTTGTCCACATTGGCAGGTCCGGTCGGCAGCGACATGCCGATCGCGTAGTGCTCGTACGGGACCTTTTCCAGCGAGCCGCTCATGCGGCCGCTGTAAATGAGCGTCAGCTTCTCGCGCAGGATGTCGTTGATCCGCAGGTTCATTACATCGATCAGCGCCTGCACGCGCATCTGCTCGTCCGGCGAGAAGGGCGCCGGTCCGCTGAAGTTGATCGCCACCTGGCTCTTCTGCTCGGTGCCGCTGAAGACCTCCCTCTTGACGACGCCCCGGACCGGGCGCACGCCGACATCCCTGACCGCCAGCGGCAGGTCGGGTGTCGGCAGGCTAGCCAGGTAGGTCGCCACCAGCGGCTTGACCTTTTCCACGTCGAAGCTGCCGACCAGGACGAAAGTCATGCCCCTGGCGCTGGCGAAGCGTTCCTTGTACAGCGCAATGGCGCGGTCCATGTCCAGGTTGCTGAAGTCGGCCGGCCGCGGCGGGCGCGCCACCCACGGGCTGTCCTTGTACATGGTGCCGATCAGGGCGTCGCTGAAGACCGCGGCCGGCTGCGCCATCACATTGCGCGCCGCTTCCACGTGCTTGCCGAGATAGGACTTGTACAGGTCCTCGTCGCGCCGTACGGTGGTAAAGCGCAGGTGCACCATCTGCAGCATCAGTTCGATGTCGCTGCTGCCGGCGCTGCCGCCGACGCTGTCGATGTACTGTCCGATCGCCAGGCCGGCGCCGGCAACCTTGCCGGCCAGCGCCTTCTGCACGTCGAGCGGGGACAGGCCGTTCAGGCCCATGCTGTCGACAATCGCACTGGCGTAGCGGGCGTTGACGATGTCCTTTTCCGCGAACTGGGTCAGGCCGCCAGGGCGCGACGCGCTCAGGAAGACCTGGTCGTTATTGAAGTCGGTCGGCTTGAGAATGACCTTGACGCCGTTCGACAGCGTCAGCGTGGTCAGTCCGAGCGCCTTGTCCGCGGTCTCGGCGACGATGGCGCCGGGCGCCGGCGCCTTGGCCATCAGGCTTGAGGCGACCTGCTTTTCCTCGTGCGCCGTCACTTTGGCCTTTGCCGCTGCATCGACCCACGCGAGCAGCTCGGCGGGGGACGGCGTCGGCGTGGCGCCGTTGCTCGAGCCGGTGTACACCACCAGCCTGGCGCTGTTGGACGGGATGGTCGCGCGCGCGTAGCGGTTCACCTCGGCCAGCGTGATGCCCGGGACCAGTTCGCGCGCGTAGGCGTACTCGTTCTCGATGCCCGGGATCTCTTCGCGCTCGAGGAAGTTGCGCGTGTATTCGTTCACATAGGAGATCGAGTTGGTCTTGTCGCGCTCGTTGTACTGCCGTTCCATCATGCGCATGAAGTTCTTCTTGCTGCGCTCGAGCTCCGCTTCGCCGAAGCCGAACTGGCGTGCGCGCTCATTTTCCTGCACCAGCGCGGCAAGGGCCGGCGCGGCGCCGTCCTTGCCCAGCGCCGCGGCCGCGCCGTACGACTTGTAGCGCGGCGTGAGCTTGCCGAGCGAACTGCCGCCGCCGATAAACGGAGGATTGGCCTGCTGCGACAGTTCCTGCAGGCGCTGGTTGAGCATCGACGAGAACAGCAGGTCGACCAGCTTTTCGCGGTAGGCGCCGAAGGTGCTGCGCTCGCGCGCCTCGCGCACCGGATAGCGGATCATCACCGCGTTGCCCGAGGCCTCCTTGTCGGTGGCGACCACCGCCTCGGTCGCGGCGCGCGCGGAAATCGGCGCGTAGCTGCGCGGCCGCTCCGGCGAAGGATTCTTCATGGCGCCGAAGTGCGCCTTGACCAGCTGCTCGGCGCGCGCCGGTTCGATGTCGCCGACGATCACCACCGCCATCAGGTCCGGCCGGTACCAGTCGCGGTAGAAGCGCCGCACCACGTCGGGCTTGAACGTCTTGATGACCGCTTCCTGGCCGATCGGCAGGCGCTGCGCGTAGCGCGAGCCGTTGAACATCTTCGGCATCACGATCTTGTTCATGCGCTCGCCGGCGCCTTTGCCCAGGCGCGCTTCCTCGAGCACGATGGCGCGCTCCTTTTCGATGTCGGCGTCGGCCAGCGTCAGGCCGTGGGCCCAGTCTTCCAGCACCTGGAATCCCTTGTCGATGTTGTCCGGCTTGTCGGTCGGGATCGGCAGCATGTAGACGGTTTCGTCGAAGCTGGTGGTGGCGTTCAGGTCGGCGCCGATCTTGACGCCGATCGATTGCAGGTAGTCGGTCAGTTCGTGCGGCTTGAAATGGGCCGAGCCGTTGAACGCGAGGTGTTCGAGGAAGTGGGCCAGTCCCTGCTGGTCGTCGTCTTCCAGGATCGAGCCGGCCTTGACCACCAGGCGCAGTTCGAGCTTTTTCTCGGGACGGCCGTTCTTCTGGATGTAATAAGTGAGGCCGTTGGGCAGCTTGCCCACCTTCACTTGCGGGCCGATGGGGATGGTGTCGCTCAGCCGGATGTCGGCCAGCGCGCCAGGGGCTTGCGCAAGCAGGAGGGCAAAGCAGGCAGTGGCCAGGAATGTGCGCTTCATCGGGGATGGTGTCGCAAGGACGGGAGTGGTCGATTTGATTAGTCTATCAGCAATATTTCCGTGCCACGCGCATAATTTCGGCCAGTCAATCCGTTGCGGCAGCGGCCGGATGCCGCCAAATCCTTTAAAATAGCGGATTGCGCATCTTTCGCCCGACCCATAGGAATCCCATATGTCTATCTCCACCACCCAGGAAATCGTTGCCGAACTGCGCGCGGGGCGCATGGTCATCCTGGTCGATGAAGAAGATCGCGAGAACGAAGGCGACCTGGTGCTGGCGGCCGATTTCGTCACGCCCGAAGCCATCAATTTCATGGCCCGCCATGCGCGCGGCCTGATCTGCCTGACCCTCACCGAGCAGCGCTGCGACGAGCTCAACATCGGCATGATGACGGCCCGTAACGGCACCTCGTTCGGCACCAATTTCACCGTGTCGATCGAAGCGGCCGAAGGCGTCACCACCGGCATCTCGGCGGCCGACCGCGCGCGCACCGTGCAGGTGGCGGTGGCGAAGAACAGCACCCCGAACGACATCGTGCAGCCAGGCCACATCTTCCCGCTCAAGGCGGTCAAGGGCGGCGTGCTGATGCGCGCCGGCCATACCGAAGCCGGCTGCGACCTGACCGAGATGGCCGGCCTGACGCCGGCGTCGGTGATCTGCGAGATCATGAACGAAGACGGCACCATGGCGCGCCTGCCGGACCTGCTGCAGTTTGCCGAAGAACACAAGCTGAAGATCGGCACCATCGCCGACCTGATCCATTACCGCAGCCAGAACGAATCGCTGGTCGAGCGCGTTGCCGAGCGCCAGATGAACACCGTGTTCGGCGATTTCCGCCTGGTGGCCTTCCGCGACAAGCCGAGCGGCTCGGCGCACCTGGCGATGGTGCACGGCGAACTGGCGCCGAACCTCGAATCGCTGGTGCGCGTGCATCAGCCGGTGTCGATCCTGGACCTTCTGGAAAACCGCGCCACCACGCACTCGTGGACCATGGCGTCGGCGATGCAGGCGATCAAGCAGTCCGAGCGCGGCGTGATGGTGCTGCTGAACTGCGGCGAGTCGGCCGAGCAGCTGTTCGAACAATTTGCCGCGCTCGACACGCCGCAGGCCCGGCCGCAGGGCCGCGCCGCCAGCATGGACCTGCGCACCTACGGCATCGGCGCCCAGATCCTGAAGGACCTGGGGGTGGGCAAGATGCAATTGCTGGCCAGCCCGCGCAAGATGCCGTCGATGACCGGCTTCGACCTGGAAGTGACGGGATATCTCGCCAAGCCGGGCGCCTGAAGCGTACTATTGAGCCAACAAACACCACAACACGAAGGGGCCAGCCATGACCGTAGGAACTTATGAGAGCAATTTGACCGGCAGCGGACTGCGGATCGGCATCGTCCAGGCGCGCTTCAACGCCGACGTCGGCCACGGGCTGCTGTCGTCCTGCCTGGCCGAGCTCAAGCACCTGGGCGTGCAGGACGAGGACGTGCTGCACGTGACCGTGCCGGGCGCGCTCGAAATTCCGCTGGCGCTGCAGAAGATGGCCGAAACCCAGCAGTTCGATGCGCTGGTGGCGCTCGGCGCGGTGATCCGCGGCGAGACCTACCATTTCGAGCTGGTGTCGAACGAGTCGGGCGCGGGCATCACCCGCATCGGCCTGGACTACGGCATGCCGATCGCCAACGCGGTCTTGACCACAGAGAACGACGAGCAGGCCGAGGCGCGCATGGAAGAGAAGGGCACCGAGGCGGCGCGTTGCGCGGTCGAGATGGCCAACCTGCTGCTCGCGCTCGAAGAGCTGCAAGCCGACGAAGATTAATCAAGCACAGAAGAACATCATGACCGAGAAGAATTTGCACGCCAATCCCAGCAAGAACCGCACGCCGCGCCACCGCGCGCGGGAGTTCGCCTTGCAGGGGCTGTACCAGTGGCTGCTAAACAATGAAGACGCGACCACCGTCGTCAACAATATCCGCGCCGCGCACGGCTTCGAGAAGGCCGATTCGGACCATTTCGCCGCCTTGCTGTACGGCGCGATCAAGGATTCGGTGTCGCTGCGCGAAGCGCTGGCGCCGCTGATCGACCGCGGCGTGTCCGAGCTGTCGCCGATCGAGCACGGCGTGCTGCTGATCGGCGCCTACGAGCTGAAGAACAACCTGGAGATTCCGTACCGCGTCGTGATCAACGAGGCGGTCGAGCTGACCAAGTCGTTCGGCGGCATCGACGGGCACAAGTATGTCAATGGCGTGCTCGACAAGCTGGCGCCGAAGTTCCGCGCCGATGAAGTGGCGGCCGATACGCGCCGTTGATTTGACAGTGACACCTGGGTCTGCCCCGCGGGACTCGGCGTCCCCGTCAGACCCCGACACCGAAAGCCACCGCAGCGATGCCGGTGGTTTTTTTACGACCCCAACAACGAAAAAGCCACCGCGGAAATGCCGGTGGCTTTTTTAGTATCGGGGTCTGGTCCTGCGGACCTGACCCCATTTTCAGCTTACAGCCCGGCGATTGCCTCGGCAGGATGGACCACGTCGTCAGCCTTCTTCTCGGCCTTGGCGACCTGCTGCGCCGGCGCTGCCGGGGTCACGGTCGGCACGTTCTTGCCGGTCGCAACCTGCTTCAGGCGGCGATATTCCGCCAGCACCTTCGAGCCGTAGCCCGAGTCGGTCTCGAACGCTGCCGCACCGACGTAGGTCTTCAGGCCGGCTTCCACCGAGCCGCCGCGCTGCACGTAATCCTTGAGGATCAGCGCGCCGACACGGATGTTGGCCACCGGATTGAGCGCTGCCTGCACGCCGCCCATCTGCTGGAACTTGTCATGGTGGACCTTGGACATCACCTGCATCAGGCCCTGCGCGCCGACCGGGCTTTCGGCGAACGGGTTCAGGCCCGATTCGATCGCCATCACCGCCAGGATCAGCAGCGGGTCGAGCTTGATGTCGTGCGCCGTCATGTAGGCGGTCGACACCAGCATGTTGGCGGCGTCGCCGGCAACACGGTAGCGCTTCGACAGCCAGGAGGTGACGAACTTCTGCTGCTTCTGGTTGCCCAGCATGGCCTTTTCTTCGGCGCTGACAACTGCAGGCGCTTCTTTCGCAGGAGCCGGCGCCGGATGCGATTCCATCAGGGTTGCCAGCGCGGGCGCGGGTGCGGCGGCCACAGGCGCCACGACCGCAGCCGGTGCGATGAACTGGGAAACCTGTTTCGCGACGTCCGGGCGGGCATACAGCACGGCGGCGATGGTGACTGCGGACAGACCAAATACGGTCAGGGTGTGCTGCGCGGTGGTGGCAAGGCCACGTGCCGTTTTCGTTACGGAAGCCCACGTAACTGGCTGGCTGGCCATGGTTTGGGCGAGCTTTGCTGTCGCCCCGTTGAAACGATTACTCATCGAATTCCCCTTTGTCGCGGAAAATGCTGTCCCCACGGCGCTCACAGCGCACATCGGACCTCAAATGCCGTGCATCAGAAATATCGTCTATCGCCGCTGCTGCGTACGATCAAACGCCGTCATTGCTTGCTTCAGCTGGTCGTTCCCTGTGGTATTGAACCAGTGGCTAAACAACTTTTTTCGGGGGATAAGGCAGACGCCTTTTGAAAACACTCCTTAAAAATGTCATTGGGGCCCCGACCCCGTGAATGTATGAGACAGGCTAGAATCACGTCATTGGACGCAGCTATCTCATCAAGTGAACAAATTGTAGAAGCTCGCATATATCAAGTCAATACTAGCACGAACGGCTCTTATTACTTTTAGATATAGCTTTTTATGCGGCATTGCAGCAAATCCCTGTTAAATCAACCACTTGGGATGGCATATTCAACAACTCTGTCCTCAACAATAAAAAATTAAAAACCGATGAACTATTCAGATTTGCGTGATTTTATTTCCCAATTGCAAAAAATGGGCGAATTAAAGCACGTTTCCATGCCAGTTTCGCCACATTTGGAGATGACCGAAGTGTGCGACCGCGTGTTGCGCGCCGGCGGCCCGGCCTTGTTGTTCGAGCATCCCACCGGTTACGACATGCCGGTGCTGGGCAACCTGTTCGGCACGCCGCGCCGGGTGGCGCTGGGCATGGGGGCGTCGGACGTGAGCGAACTGCGCAAGATCGGCCACGTGCTGGCGCGCCTGAAGGAGCCGGAGCCGCCCAAGGGCTTCAAGGACCTGATGGGGCTGGGCTCGCTGGTCAAGGCGGTGTGGGACATGTCGCCCAAGGAGGTGAAGGGCGCGCCTTGCCAGGACATCGTGTGGGAGGGCGCCGACGTCGACCTGGCGAAGCTGCCGATCCAGCACTGCTGGCCGGGCGACGCCGCGCCGCTGATCACCTGGGGTCTGGTGATCACCAAGGGGCCCAACAAGAAGCGCCAGAACTTGGGCATCTACCGTCAGCAGGTGATCGGGCCGAACAAGGTGATCATGCGCTGGCTGGCGCACCGCGGCGGGGCGCTCGACTTCCGCGAGCATGCGATCGCCACCAAGGGGGCGCCGTATCCGGTGGCCGTCGCCCTGGGCGCCGACCCGGCCACTATATTAGGAGCGGTCACGCCGGTGCCCGACAGTCTGTCTGAGTACCAGTTCGCCGGCCTGCTGCGTGGGCAGCGCACGGTGCTGACCAAGGCCCTGGGCAGCGAGCTGCGGGTGCCGGCCTCGGCCGAGATTGTGCTGGAAGGGCATATCCTGGCCGACCCGAACCATCCGTCCGGCTACGAGCACGCGATGGAAGGGCCGTTCGGCGACCATACCGGCTATTACAACGAGCAGGACAGCTTCCCGGTGTTCACCATCGAGCGCATCACGATGCGGCGCGACCCGATCTATCACTCCACGTATACAGGCAAGCCCCCCGACGAGCCGGCGGTACTGGGCGTGGCGCTCAACGAAGTGTTCATCCCGCTGCTGCAGAAGCAGTTCAGCGAGATCACCGATTTCTACCTGCCGCCGGAAGGGTGCAGCTACCGGATGGCGGTGGTGCAGATGAAGAAGCAGTACGCCGGCCACGCCAAGCGTGTGATGTTCGGGGTGTGGAGCTTCCTGCGCCAGTTCATGTATACCAAGTTCATCGTGGTGGTTGACGAGGACGTGAATATCCGCGACTGGAAAGAGGTGATCTGGGCGATCACGACGCGGGTCGATCCGATCCGCGACACCACGCTGGTGGACAACACGCCGATCGATTATCTGGACTTCGCCTCGCCGGTGAGCGGGTTGGGCAGCAAGATGGGCATCGACGCGACCAACAAGTGGCCGGGCGAGACCAACCGGGAGTGGGGCACCACAATCGAGATGACGCCGGAGGTGAAGGCGCGCATCGATAACATCTGGCAGGAACTGGGCATCTGAAAATGGGGGCCAGGCGTCCCCGTCGCTCCGCCGGACCAGACCCCCGCTTCGTGACACGCCGCTGCACGGGGTCTGGTCCTGCGGACCTGACCCCATCTTGATTGGTGCCAGTCGAGTTTCCCCCAAACGCGGCGGGTCGGTTATAATGCAGTCTGGCGGGCCCCTGCGCATCGTGGCATGGCTAACCTGGTCAGGTCGGGAACGAAGCAGCCACGGCTATTAACCATGAGTGCCGCAGATCAGGCTCGCCTCCTTCGTTTTATCTCCCGCTGCACCCCCATTCCCTTACCGTCTTGCTACAATTGCTGCCCTCGCAGCATGATTCTTCGCTGCGCCCGCTATCTACGGTAAAATCCCAGCATGTCCTATCAAGTACTCGCCCGCAAATACCGTCCCCGCAACTTTGAAACGCTGGTTGGCCAGGAGCACGTCGTGCGCGCCTTGTCGCACGCGCTGCAAACCGGCCGCCTTCACCACGCGTATCTGTTTACCGGCACGCGCGGCGTCGGCAAGACCACGCTGTCGCGGATCCTGGCCAAGTCGCTCAACTGCACCGGCCCGGACGGCAATGGCGGCATCACCGCCACCCCCTGCGGCGTGTGCGACGCCTGCACCGCGATCGACGCCGGCCGCTTCGTCGACTATATAGAGATGGACGCGGCGTCGAACCGCGGCGTCGACGAGATGGCTCAGCTGCTGGAGCAGGCGGTGTACGCCCCATCGAACGCGCGCTTCAAGGTCTATATGATCGACGAGGTGCACATGCTGACCAACCACGCCTTCAACTCGATGCTGAAGACGCTGGAGGAACCGCCCGAGCACGTCAAGTTCATCCTGGCGACCACCGACCCGCAAAAGATTCCCGTGACCGTGCTGTCGCGCTGCCTGCAGTTCAACCTCAAGCAGATGCCGCCCGGCCATATCATCAGCCACCTCGACAATATCCTCGGCCAGGAAGACATCACCTTCGACCAGCCGGCGCTGCGCCTGCTGGCGCAGGGCGCCCACGGTTCGATGCGCGACGCGCTGTCGCTGACCGACCAGGCGATCGCGTATGCCGCCGGCCAGGTGACACTCGAAGCGGTGCAGGGCATGCTCGGCGCGCTCGACCAGTCCTACCTGGTGCGCCTGCTCGACGCGCTGCTGGCGCAGGACGGCGCCGACCTGATGGCGGTGGCCGACGAGATGGCCAGCCGCAGCCTGTCGTACAACGGCGCGCTGCAGGACCTGGGCACCTTGCTGCACCGGATCGCGCTGGCGCAGTCGGTGCCGGGCGCGGTGCCGCAGGACCTGCCGGAACTGGCCGACATCGTGCGCCTGGCCGCCGCCTTCGATCCGCAGGAAGTGCAGCTGTTCTACCAGATCGCCGTGCACGGCCGCAACGAGATCGGCCTGGCGCCGGACGAGTACGCCGGCTTCACCATGACCCTGTTGCGTATGCTCGCGTTCCGCCCCGGCAAGGGCGGGGACGAGGGCGTGGCGCCAGCCGGCCCGGCAGCGGCCCGCGCCGCGGCGGCGCCCGCGCGTCCGGCCGCGACCGCGGCGCGCGCCGCCAGCGTGGCGGTGGCAAGCCATGCCGCGGTGACGCCGCCGCCGGCAGCACCGGTTCAGCAAGCGCGTCCGCCGGCACCGCCGGCACCGCCGGCGCCAGCCGCTCCGGCCGCGCCGGCACCGGCGATGAATTCGGCGCGCGCGGCAATCAACGCCGCGCTGGAAGCGGCGCGCGCGGCCAGCGGCGGACGCGCCGGCGCGGCCAAGCGGCCGACCGCGATGTCGAACCAGGCCGCTGCGGCAGCACAGCCAGCGCCCGCCGCGCCTGAACCAGCGCCTGCTCCGCCAGCCCCCGCCGCCGCACCGTCGACGCCGCCGCCATGGGACCAGCCGCAGGCGAAAGCCGTCGCGCCGGCCGTGCAGGCCGTTAAGCAGGAACCAGAGGATGACGACGGCCCGCCATCGTGGGTCACCGAATTTTCCGACGACACCGCAGTCGCCCAGCACGCGCCCGCAGCTGCCGCAGCGCCCGCCGCGGCGCCCGTCGCCACGCGCGTTCGCGTCCCCGCGCCGCCCTACGTGATCACGCCGGTCCCCGAAATCGAATGGGACGGCAACTGGCCGGCGCTGGCCGCGACCTTGCCGCTGCGCGGCGTCGCCCAGCAACTGGCGATGCAGACCGAGCTGGTCGAGTGCAGCAGCGACGGCCACCAGAGCACGTTCCGCCTGCGCGCGCCGATCGACACGCTGCGCGCCAGCGGCAACACCGAAAAACTGTCGGCCGCGCTGCAGGACCGCTTCCCGCACACCCGCGTCGCCGTCGAGATCGACGTCGGCCAGGTCTGGTACACGGCCAGCGTCGAGTTGCAAGCCTACCGCGAGAAGTGTCTGGTCGAGGCCGAGCAGACCGTCGCCGCCGATCCGTGGGTGCAGGAGATGGCGCGCCAGCTGGGCGCCTTCGTCGTGCCCGGCTCGGTACGCCCGCCCGCGTTGAACTGATTTCCCCTTTCATTGAACAATTAGATTTTCGGAGAAGACCACCATGATGAAGAACCAGCTCGCAGGCTTGATGAAGCAGGCCCAGGCCATGCAGGACAATATGAAAAAGGCGCAGGAAGCGCTGGCGCTGGTCGAAGTGGAAGGCCAGTCGGGCGCCGGCATGGTCAAAGTCGTGATGACCTGCAAGAACGACGTCAAGCGCGTGACGATCGACCCGTCGCTGCTGGCCGACGACAAGGACATGCTCGAAGACCTGGTCGCCGCCGCGTTCAACGATGCGGTGCGCAAGGCAGAAGCGACCTCGGCCGAAAAGATGAGCGGCCTGACCGCCGGCATGGCGCTGCCGCCAGGCTTCAAGATGCCGTTCTGAGATGTTCATCATTTCGCTCAGCTACGTGGCGCCGCTCGATCAGGTTGACACCCACCTGGCGGCGCACCGCGCGTTCCTGCGCGAGCACTACGACAAGGGCGTGCTGCTGATGTCGGGACGCAAGGTGCCGCGCGACGGCGGCATCCTGATCGCCGACGCCGCCAGCCGCGCCGAGGTCGAGGCGCTGGTGCGGCGCGATCCGTTTCACGTCGCCGGCGTGGCCCGTTACGACATCACCGAGTTCGTGCCGAGCATGACCAGCGATGCGCTGGCCGCCTTGCGCCGGGACTGATCATGGCCAAGTCGCTCGATTTTCTGACCGAAGCCCTGCGCCGGCTGCCCGGCGTCGGTCCGAAGTCGGCGCAGCGCATGGCGTTTCACCTGCTGCAGCACGACCGCGAAGGCGCCGCGATGCTGTCGCGCGCGCTATACCAGGCGGTCGACACGGTGCACCACTGCGCGCTGTGCAATACGTTTTCCGAGACCGAGGTGTGCGAGCTGTGCCAGGACGACACGCGCGACCGCAGCTTGCTGTGCGTAGTGGAAACGCCGGCCGACCAGATCATGATCGAGCAGACCCTGACCTACAAGGGGCTGTACTTCGTGCTGATGGGCAGGCTGTCGCCGCTGGACGGCATCGGGCCGAAAGATATTCACCTTGAAAAGCTGATCGGACGCGCGGCCGATGGCGTCGTCACCGAAGTGGTGCTAGCCACCAACTTCACCAACGAGGGCGAGGCGACCGCGCATTACATCAGCGAGATGCTCAAGGCGCGCGGCTTGCGCGTGTCGCGCCTGGCGCGCGGCGTGCCGGTGGGCGGCGAGCTCGAATACGTCGATGCGGGCACCATCGCCCGCGCCATGCTCGACCGGCGCGCTACGTAGGTTTGTCGTACCAGCGGAGGCTGGTACCCATGCTGAGCGTGCGAGATGGCAAAACGTACTCAGTATAGGCACCTGCCTTCGCAGGTGCGACAGCAGAATATTTCCGTCCAATCGGCGTAAAATCACCCTGTTAGTATCCGTTTGAGTGTGCGCAATCGCTGGCGGCGGCGCGCTGCTATTGTTGGGCTCACCCAGGGGGCCTACCAGCATGCATCTCGTCGATATCACGATGTTCTACGCCCCCGAGGGTGGCGGCGTCAACACCTACCTGAACGCCAAATCGCGCTGGCTGGCCAGTCGCAGCCGCATCCATCACACCATCGTCAGCCCGAGCGTGCGCAGCGGCGATACGCTGCCGGCCCTGGTCTCGATCCCGTCCATGCAGGTTCCCGGCTTGAACGGCTATCGCATGCCGCGCTCGATCGGCGGCGCCGCGCGCATCCTGGCCGCGCTGCGGCCGGACCTGGTCGAGGCGGGCGACGCCGGCCCCTGCGCGTGGGCCGCATTGCGCGCCAAGGACCAGCTCGGCATTCCCGCCGTGGCGTTCTACCATTCCGACTTGCAGCGTCTGTTGGCGAACCGGTTTGGCCCGCTCGTGCTGCCTGGCGCGCGCCGCTACCTGGCCCAGCTGTACCGCCGCTTCGACATGGTGATGGCGCCGAGCCGGCTGATGGTGCAGCAGCTCGGCCAGCTGGGCATCGCCGATGCGGTGCACCAGCCGCTGGGCATCGATACCGGCGTGTTCAGCCCGCAGCGGCGCATCTCGACCTTGCGCCAGCACCTGCGGCTGGCGCCCGGCGCGCGCCTGCTGGTGTACGCAGGCCGCTTCACGCCCGAAAAGAAACTCGCGGTGTTGATCGAGGCGGTGCGCAAGCTGGGGCCGCCTTACCACCTGGTCCTGGTCGGCGGCGGCGCCACGCTGCCGGCCTTTCCGCAGCTCACCTGCATCCCGTTCCGGCGCGACCAGCGCGTGCTGGCGCGCCTGCTGGCCAGCTGCGACGTGCTGGTCCATCCGGGCGACTGCGAAACCTTCGGCCTGATCGCGCTCGAGGCGATGGCCTGCGGCCTGCCCGTGGTGGCCACCGGCGGCGGCGTGGCCGAACTGGTGGACGAGCATACCGGGCTGGTGGTGCGGCCGGACAGCGTCGACAGCCTGGCCGAGGGCATCGCCGCGATCTTCCGCCAGGACCTGGCGGCGCTGGGCGCGAACGCGCGCCGCAAGGCCAGCGAGCTGTACGACTGGAACCTGATCATGCCGCAATTGCTGAACCGCTATGCCGGACTGCTGGCCAGCGGCCAGCGCGCGGCCTTCGACGCCGAGCGTGTCTGTGCCACCGACTGAGCCCAGGGCGCTGTGCGTCTCGATCCACGACGTCGCGCCCGAGACGTGGCCGGACTGCGCCTGCCTGCAGCGCGCGATCGAGGCGGTGGCCGACATTCCGCTGACCTGGCTGGTGGTGCCGCGCTACCACGGCAGCGCGGTCGCCGCCCCGGCGATGGAGCGCACGCTCGACGCCATGCTGGCGCAGGGGCACGAACTGGCGCTGCACGGCTACACACATCTCGACAGCGCGGCGCCCGGCGGCGGCTGGCGCGGCCGCTTCCTGCGCAATGTGTACACCACCGGCGAGGGCGAGTTCGCCGCCATCGACGCGGCCGAGGCGCGCCAGCGCATCGCGCTCGGGCTGGCCTGGTTCTCCGAGCGCGGCTGGCCGGCGCACGGCTTCGTGCCGCCGGCGTGGCTGCTGAGCGGCGGCGCGTGGAACGCGGTGCGCGAGGCCGGCTTCGACTACACCACCACCTTCACGCGCTTCCATCTGCTCAAGGCCGGCGCATCGCTGTGGTCGCCCTCGCTGGTCTATACGGCGCGCAACACGGCGGGGCGGCTGGTCTCGCCGCGCATGGCCGATGCGCTGGCGGCCTGGCTGGCGGCGGCGCCGCTGGTGCGCCTGAGCCTGCATCCGGCCGACGCGCGCCACCCGGCGCTGGTGCGCCATGCGCAGCGGCTGGTGGCGCGCTTGCTGGCCGACCGGCAGCCGCTCACCAAGGCCGGCTTCGCCGCCGCGTTCGGCGCTACGGTCCCCATACGCCGCCGCCTCCCCAGTGCGACCGACCCCAGCCTCCATAAAAGCGGGTGGAGTAACCAGAGCGAATGATTTCGTCGTTGGTGTTCAGCTGCAGCAGGCAGTTGCGCCAGGCGTCGGAGTTGGTCTGGTAGCCGAGCCGAGAGCAGGCCGGGCCGTACTCGACGATGACGCGGTCCATGTCGGCCTGCATTCGCGCGGCGCGCTCCTGCGGGGTGGTGCAGCCGGCCAGCAGGAGCGTGCTGGCGGCGAGAACGATGAACGGGCGCATGTCGATTCCTTTCCGCAGAACTTGGACAGGCGCGGCAGGGCAGCGCCCTTTGATCCAGCTTAAGAGTGCGCCTCTTGAGAACACTGATCCGTATCAATCTGGCGCCGGGAACCAAATGCAGAGTCGCCGCGCCAAAAAATCCCGAAAATAGTATTTTTCTGGCACTATTTGCCCCACATCGACTCGGGGAAAATGCATGCGTGATCGTCGCTTGAAAACCCTGGCGGCGCGGATCCTGTTCGCGCTGCTGGCGCTGCTCGCATTGGCGCTGCTGGCAGGCTGGCTGTACCTGCGCGCCAGCCTGCCCCAGCTTGACGGCACCCGCCGCGTGGGCGGACTGGCGGGCGCCGTTACGGTCGCGCGCGACGAGCGCGGCGTGCCGCTGCTGCAGGGCGCCGACCGGCTCGACCTGGCCTACGCCACCGGCTTCATTCACGCCCAGGACCGGTTTTTCCAGATGGACCTGCTGCGCCGCGTCGGCGCCGGCGAGCTGGCCGAACTGTTCGGCGAAAAGGCGCTGCCGGCCGACCGCGCGCATCGCCTGCATCGTTTTCGCGCGCGCGCCGCGCAAGTGCTGGCGGCGATGCCCGCTGCCGAACGCCGGCTGCTCGACCGCTACGTCGCCGGCGTCAACGATGGCGTCAACGCGCTCGGCGCGCGGCCGTTCGAATATGTGCTGACCGGGACTTCGCCTCGCGCGTGGACCGCCGCCGATTCGCTGCTGGTGGTGTGGGCCATGTTCTTCGACCTGCAGGGCAGCCAGGAGACGCGGGCACTGGCGCGCGGGTGGATCGCCGAGCACAGCGACGCGGCGCAACGCGCCTTCCTGCTGCCGGAATCGACGCGATGGGACGCGCCGCTCGACGGGGCTGCGGGCGGCGCGCCGGAAGCGCCGATCCCGCCGTCCGCGCCCGCTTGGTGGGGCGGGCACGGCTCGGGCGCGTTGAAGGTATATGCCTTGAACGAATTCGCCGATTCGGTCGGCAGCAACAACTGGGCGGTCGCAGGCAGCCGCACGCGCGACGGCGCCGCCATCGTGAGCGACGACATGCATCTGGGGATGCAACTGCCGACCACGTGGTATCGGCTGGCGCTGCAGTTCCCCGATGGCCGCGGCGGATCCCGGCGCATGGCGGGCGTCACCTTGCCGGGGGCGCCGCTGCTGATCGTCGGCAGCAACGGCCACGTCGCATGGGGCTACACCAACAGCAACGGCAAGTACCTCGACCTGGTCCCGCTGGATGCGGACGCTGCGCTGACCAGTCACGAGGAGACCATCCTGGTCAAGGGCCGTCCGGCATACAGGATGGTGGTGCGCGACAGCGCGTTCGGGCCTGTGCGGCAGGTCGGCGAGCGCGCTTACGCGGTCCACTGGATCGCGCACGATCCGGCCGCGGTGAACCTGCGGCAGATCGAACTGGAGCGCGCCGACACGGTGGCGGACGCACTGACGATCGCGGCCACGATTGGCATCCCGGCCCAGAATTTCGTCGCCGGCGACGACAAGGGCAGCATCGGCTGGACCATCACGGGCGCGCTGCCCAGGCAGGGCGCGACGGGCTGGAACGGGGTGCTGGCGCCGGCCGATTATCCGAAAGTGATCAATCCGGCCGGCGGCCAGTTATGGACTGCGAACTCGCGCCAGTTGATGGGCGCCGGCGCGGAACTGATCGGCGACGGCGGGTTCGACCTGGGCGCGCGAACCCGCCAGGTGCGCGACGACCTGCTGGCGCTGGGCCCGAAGACCGACCTGAAAAGCGTGTATGCGATCACGATGGACGACCGGGCGATATTCATGCAGTCATGGCGCGATCGCGCGATGGCCGCGCTGGACGGCGCGGCGCTGAAGGACCGGCCGCAGCGCGCCGAATTCCTGCGTTTGCTGAAGGACGGCTGGAGCGGGCGCGCCAGCGTGGATTCGGCCGGCTACCGGCTGGCGCGCGCGTTCATGTGGGGACTGCAGGACATGCTGTTCGGCGTCGCCGCCACGGAGATGGCCGCGCTCGACGAGAAGGCCACCATGCATTCGGCGAGCACGCGCTGGCCGGCGGTACTGGCGCGCCTGCTCGATGCGAAGCCGGAGGGCTGGCTACCGGCCGGCTATTCGAACTGGCAGGACGTGCAGCTGGCCGCGATCGACCAGGTGATCCTGGAACTGACCAAGGACGGCAAGCCGCTGGCGGCGGCGACCTGGGGCGCGCGCAATACCGCCGCCATCGCCCATCCGATCAGCATGGCGGTGCCGGCGCTGCGGCCCTGGCTGTCGGCGCCGCCCGACATGCTGGCCGGCGACGCCAACATGCCGCGCGTGGCGGGCGCCAGATTCGGCCAGTCGGAGCGGATGACGGTGGCGCCGGGGCGCGAGGAGCAGGGAGTCTTCAACATGCCGGGCGGGCAGAGCGGGCATCCGCTGTCGCCGTTTTTCCTGCGCGGGCACGCAGACTGGGTGGCGGGGAGGCCCGGCCCGCTGCTGCCCGGGCCGGCCATCCACACGCTGCGCTTCGAGAAGCCTATTTAGCCGGCGCCGGATCGACCACCGGATGCAGCAGCAGCTGGGTGATGGCGTCGTGCGGCAGCGGGTGGCCCAGGTAGAAGCCCTGCACCATGTCGCAGCCGTACTGCTGGAGCATCACCAGCTGCTCGTCGGTCTCGACGCCTTCGGCCACCACCACCATCTTCAGGCCATGCGCCATCGCGATGATGGCGCGCGTGATGGCGGCGTTCTCGGAGTCCTGCGGCAGGCCGCTGATGAAGCTCTTGTCGATCTTGAGCGCGCGCACGTCGAAGCGCTTGAGGTAGTTCATCGACGAATAGCCGGTGCCGAAGTCGTCGATCGACAGGTAGACGCCGATGCCGCGCAGCTGCTCGAGCGTCGACATGGTGGCGCGCGCGTCGTCCATCAGCGTGCCCTCGGTCAGCTCGAGCTCGAGCAGCTTCGGATCGAGCCCGGTCTCGTGCAGCGCCGACACCACGATCTGGGTCAGGTTCTCGTCCTTGAACTGCTTGGCCGACAGGTTCACCGCCATGCGCAGCGAGCGCTTGGCGAGGCGCTGCCACGCGCGCGCCTGGTTGCAGGCGGTGCGGATCACCCATTCGCCGATCGGCACGATCAGCCCGGTCTCCTCGGCCAGCGGGATGAATTCGGTCGGCGAGATGATGCCGCGCTCGGGATGGCGCCAGCGCACCAGCGCCTCGACGCCGACGATCTGGCCGCTGCGCACCTCGATCTGCGGCTGGTACAGCAGGTACAGTTCCTGGTTCTTGAGCGCCTTGCGCAGGCCCACTTCGAGCTTCACATGGCTCATGATCTGCATCGTCAGCGAGGACGAGTACAGCTTGGCGTTGTTCTTGCCGCAGTTCTTCGCATGGTACATCGCGGTGTCGGCGAATTTGAGCAGTGAATTGCAGTCGTCGCCGTCTTCCGGGAACAGCGAGATGCCGATGCTGGCGGTGACGAAGATCTCGTTGCCTTCAATGAGGAAGGGACGGCGCATCGCTTCCTTGACGCGCTGCGCCACGTTCATCGCGTGGTCGACGCGTTCCAGGTCGGGGATCAGGATGGTGAACTCGTCGCCGCCCAGGCGCGCCAGGTTGTGCGACTGGTCGCCGCGCGAGGACTGGTCGCCGCGCGAGACCAGGTCGCTCGGGCGGATGGTCTCGCGCAGCCGCTCGGAGACCACCTTCAGCAGGTTGTCGCCGACGTTGTGGCCGAGCGTGTCGTTGATGCGCTTGAAGGCGTCGAGATCCATGAACAGCACGGCGAACTTCTTGTTGCCGGCTTTCGAGCGGTGCAGTTCGCGTTCCAGCGTTTCAAGGAAAGCCTGGCGGTTCGGGATGCCGGTCAGGCTGTCGCAATAGGCCAGCCGGCGGATCTGTTCCTCGGTGCGTTTGCGCTCGCTGATGTCGCGCACCAGTCCCAGCACCTCGCTCGCGCCGGTGGCCACCAGGCGCGCTTCGAAGTGATGCACGGCGCCGAAGCGCACCAGCTCGTAGTCGACCGAGCGGATATGCTGGGTGTCGAGCACGGCGCGCATCTGTTCGAGCAGCCGCTCGGCGATCTCGCGCGGCAGCACTTCGGTGATGTGCTTGCCGATGCAGGTCTCGGTGGGGAAGGGCGCGCTGGCGTCGCGGCCATGGCGCTCGTGGCCAGGCTCGTAATCGAGGTAGAAGCCGTCGCGGTTGAGGCGGAAGAAGGTGTCGGGGATCGCCGCCAGCACCGCGCGGTTGTGGGCGTCGGCCATGCGCAGGCGCACGATGGCGTCGGAGGCGCGCAGCACGTACAGCACGCGGTGGCCGAGGATCGGCCAGTTGATCGGCTTGGAGACGAAATCGGTGGCGCCCACTTCGTAGGCGTGGGTGACCGCCTCGATGTCGTCGCCGCCGGTGACCATGATGATCGGCACCGGCGCGCCCGTTTCGATGCGGCGGATCTCGCGGCAGGCCGAGAAGCCGTCCATGTTGGGCATCTCGACGTCGAGCAGGATCAGGTCCGGCGCCATGCCCTGGAAGGTGGCGACGGCCTGCTCGCCATCCTCCGCTTCGATGCCGTCCAGGCCGACCTGGCCCAGCATTTCCAGCATCAACAGGCGCATCACCGGGTCGTCGTCTGCGACCAGGACCACGCCGCGCTTGGTGGGATTGGGGGAAGCCATGTCAAGTTTCCTTCTCTAGGATGGCACTGAGCGAATGCCGGACTGCCTGGAATTCATGCTCCATGTCGGTGAGGATGCCGGCCGCGCCTTCGGTGCTGTCGTTGCGGCCGAGGATCTCCAGGTCCTTGCACATCTGCGCCAGCGTTTCGGCGCCGACGTTGGCACTGCTCGACTTCAGGCTGTGCGCGACCTTGCGCACGCTGGTCGTATCGAGGCCGGCGATGGCCTGGCGCAGCTTGTCGAGGTGTTGCGGCGTGTCGTCCACGTAGGCGTTGATGACGCGCTGGACCAGCGCGCCGCCGCGGTCGGCCGACAGCGCGCGGATGTTCTCCAGCGCGTGCAGGTTGATCACGTCGCGGGCGATCTGCTCGCGCGCCGCGGCAGGCAGCACCGGGCGCTCGTCGTCGTGGTGGACCATGGCCACCAGCGGCTCGGACGCGCGCGGCGCCTCCCGCGGCTCCGGCTCATACGGCGCCTCCTGCGGCGCTGCGCCGGCCAGCGGCAGCGCGATCCAGCGCCCGAGCAGGGCGGCCAGCTGCTGCTGCGTGAACGGCTTGCTCAGGTAATCGTCCATGCCGGCGGCCAGGCAGGACTCGCGGTCGCCCTGCAGCGCATTGGCGGTGATGGCGATCACCGGCAGCTTGCGCGCGCGCCCGCCTTCGCGCTCGTGGCGGCGGATCTCCTTGGTCGCGGCAAAGCCGTCCATCACCGGCATCTGGCAGTCCATCAGCACGATGTCGTACTGGCCGCCCTCGCGCACCGCCTGCAGCGCTTCCTCGCCGTTGCGCGCGCAGCTCACGGCCAGGCCCAGGCTGTCGAGCATTGCGGTCGCCACTTCGACGTTCACCGGATTGTCCTCGGCCAGCAGCACCTTGCGCTGCCGCGCCGCGCCGGGGTCGGCGGCGGGAGCGCGCACCGGCGCCGGCGCCTCTGTCGGCACGGGCGCGGCGATGGGCTTGCGGCGGCGCGCGGCGATGCATTCGAACAGGTCGCCGGCGCGCACCGGCTTGATCAGCTGGTAGGCGACGCCGGCCTCGCGCCGCTGCACCGGATCGGCCGCCAGGCGCTCTTCGCTCAGCAGCAGGATGCGGGTGGCGCGGCTGGCCGGATCGGCCTTGATCTGCGCCGCCAGCGACAGGCCGCTGGTGCGCTCGAGCTCCATGTCGAGGATGGCGACGTCGTAGGGCTGGCCGGCGCGCGCGGCCGACAGCAGCCGCTCGGAAGCCTGCAGGGCCGATGCGACGCTGTCGCAGTCCAGGTTCCACGCGAGGATCTGGCGCTCCAGTTCTTCCCGGCTGGACGGATGTTCGTCGACGATCAGCACGCGTTGTCCCTCGATGGCGGTCAGTGAGAATCCGGGCTCGTCGGGGGCGACGCGCCGCTTGTCGAAACTTACCGTGAACCAGAAGATCGAGCCTTGCGTTGAAGCATTGTCCACACCAATCTTGCCGCCCATCAGTTCGACCAGCTGTTTCGAGATCGCCAGGCCCAGGCCGGTGCCGCCGTACTTGCGCGTGGTCGAGCCGTCGGCCTGCGAGAAGGCCTCGAAGATGCGGCCGCGCGCCTCGCGCGAGACGCCGATGCCGGTGTCGTGCACCTCGAAGCGCAGCGCCACGGCCTGGGCGTCCTCCTGGTTGACCTGCACGCGCGCCATGATGCGGCCCTGGTCGGTGAACTTGAGGGCGTTGCCGAGCAGGTTGGCCATGATCTGGCGCAGCCGGTTCGGGTCGCCGCAGATCGACACCGGAATGTTGCTGGCAATATCGAAGTCGAGGGCGATGCCCTTGCCCTGGGCTTGCGGCGTGTACACGTTGTTGATGTCGTCGAGCAGGTCCCACAGGTTGAAATTGATGTACTCGACCGACAGCTTGCCCGCCTCGATCTTGGAAAAGTCGAGGATGTCGTTGATGATCACCAGCAGGTGCTCGCCAGAACTCTTGACCAGCTTGGTGTACTTGCGCTGGGTCTCGGACAGGCTGGTGCCCAGCAGCATTTCGGTCATGCCCAGCACGCCGTTCATCGGCGTGCGGATCTCGTGGCTCATGGTAGCGAGGAAGGCGCTCTTCGCGCGGCTGGCGGCCTCGGCTGCGTTCTTGGCCTTCTCCAGCTGCTCGGTGCGCACGCTGACCTGGCGTTCGAGTTCGTCGCGATGGTGGGTGAGGGCGGCGCCGCGGCCTTCGATCTGGGCCAGCATGTCGTTGAAGCTGTCGATCAGGGTGCCCAGCTCGTCGGTGCGCTCGTGCGCGATGCGCAAGGTGTAGTTCTGGCTGGCCGACACTTTCTGCGCCGCGTTGATGAGCTTGGTGACGGGATCGGCGATGCTGCTCTTGAAGCGGCTGGCGAGCATCATCGCCACCAGCAGCGAGGCGCCCATCGCGGCGGCGATCACGCCCAGGCTCTTGAAGATGTCGAGCCACATATTGGTCAGGTCCGCTTCGATCATCACCACGCCGACCTGGTGGCTGTTGCCCGTCACCTCGCGGTACAGGCGCATGCGCGTGCTCCAGAACGAGCGGCCTTGGGCGTTGGCCTCGGCCAGCGCGTCCTCGCCGGGACCGACCGGATCGACGTTGGCGAACACCTCCTCGGCGCGGCCGGGCGCGACGTAGCGCGCGAACACCTTGCCGTTGCGGTCGAACAGGGTCGCGTTCGAGATTTCCTCTTTCGCCTTCAGGGCCGACAGCGTGTTCTGGGCGCCGTTGCGGTCGTTGAAGACGAGCGCGTCCACGCTGTTGGCGCCGATCACGCCGGCGAACGACGACAGCTGCATGCCCTCGTCCTTGCGGTGGTTCAGCACCGACGTCACCGCGAAAGCGAGGAACACCGACAGCAAGGCGGTGCCCGTCGACAGGAACGAGATGATCGTCAGTTTCTGGTTGAGGCTGGAACGCTCGAAGTTCAGCATGGCTAACCCGGCGGCGGAACACGGTTGAAAAGCGAAAGGACGACGCGCTGCACGGAAGAATGCAAATTCCGATTGGAAAAATATACGAGGAAAGATCCGGCGCGCGCTTGATGTGTCGCAAAAGAGGCCGGGCCGCTGGGAAACAGATAGGATTTCACTGCGGAAAAACGAATGGAGCGCAGCGGGATGCGGCGCGCTCATGCATACGGCGGCCGCAAGGGAAATGGGGCGCGTCCTCGTCGATCCGTTGGCCCAGCCTCCGACTGGTTGGCTGCAGCGGCCGCGCTTGTCCGGCGCCGCGTCACGAAGTGGCGGGGTCTGGTCCTGCGGACCTGAGATGTACCGAGTTTGGTGGACATCCAAATAGGGGACAATACGTTCCATGGATACCAAACTCGTAAAATCATCTGAAAACCAGGTCTTTAGCCCGGAGTTCAAGCTCCAAGCGGTTGAACGTCTGAAGCAATGCGATAACGCCGCGGCGCTGGCGCGAGAGCTCGGCGTGCGTCGAAATCAGCTTTATAAATGGGCGAAGCGGGTCGACTTGGTCGGCCCGGACTTGGCGTTTCGACCGCCTGGGCGCCCGCCAGCTGGCGAGGAAGACGAGCTGACTCGGCTTCGCAAGGAGAATCTTCGCCTGGCACTGGAGCTCGAAATTCTAAAAAAAGCCGAGGCGTACTTCATGCGCCGATAGCGCTGAGGTACGCCTTCATTCGCGAGCATGCCGAGATGTATCCGGTCGGGCTGATGTGCCGCTTACTTGGCGTAAGCCGAAGCGGCTACCATGCCTCGCGCTGTCGCCCTATGAGCCCGCGCGATAGCGCGGACATCGCCTTGATTGCGAGGCTTCACGAGATCGACGCGGAACACCGGCGCGCTGCAGGCGTCATCAAGATGTGGCGGGTGCTACGCGCGGAAAAAAATCCATGCGGGCGAAATCGAGTGGCACGTCTACGACGTTGCGCCGGCATTCAGACGCTTCGAACCCAACGACTGCAAAGCAAACCAGCACCGCAACAAAAAGAACCGCCAGCCCCGAATCTGGTGAACCGGAAATTCAAGGTCGCCGTTCCAAACCGCGTGTGGGTGGGCGACATGACGCAAATCACCACGCGGACGGGGATAAGCCATCTGTCGATATTCCTGGATTTGTCCACGCACGCTGTCATTGGCTGGGCGATGGGAACGAGCCAGACCGCCGCCCTGGCCGTGCAGACGATCGAAGCGGCCATGGAGCGATATCGCCCGCCGCCAGGGCTCGTTTGCCACACGGATCAGGGATCGCCTTACGGCTCGAAGAAGTTTCGCGACTACCTCGAGTCGAAGGGCGCAATTGCGAGCATGAGCCGCAAAGGGAACTGTCACGATAACGCGGTTGCGGAGAGCTTCTTCTCGAACCTGAAGAACGAGTTGACGCATCACTTCGTGTATGAAGATCACGCTGCCGCAGTTGCCGCCGTCAAAGATCATATTGAGGTGTACTACAATACAATCCGACTTCATCAATCGCTCGGCTACAAAACGCCGGCGCAGGTCCAGGCGCAGCACATGTGTTGCTAATTAACCTGTCCACCAAACCGGTGCATCTCAGACCTGACCCCATTTTTGTCGGCGCCAGCAAATCAGTCCGATCGCCGATGTGGTACGCGTCCGCGTCCAAAACGGGGTCAGGTCCGCAGGACCAGACCCCAGGAGCAGCGAGCGCCGCCGACGTGGTTTTTTGACCTGATTGCGCGCTCGCGGAGTAATAAAATGTTGCTTTCCGTCAATTGCTGAACTAGTATTGGCGGTATTCCTACCTTCTTTCAAACCACCGTGTTGCAAACCCTCCCGTTCCCGTTGGTTGACATGCAAGCTGCTGCCAATGCGGGCAACCAATGGGTTGCATTGACCTTGCGCATCGACGCCAGCCAGGCGGAAGATGACGAGGCCGCCGCCTGGCACGCCGTGTTCGCCTCCGGCGACCTGCTGTCGGCAATGGCCCCGCTCGACTGCCTGCTGCTGATATCGACGCCAACCCTGCTCACCCCGGCGCTGCTGGCCCTGATGCCGTCCACCCGCGTGATGTTCGCGATCGACGCCGCGGCGATGGCCGGCCAGGCCGAGCGCCAGGCCGCCGCGGCGCTGCAGCAGCAGGGCTACCGGGTCCTGCTCGACGGCGCCGACCGCGACGGCGTGACAGATGCGCCAACGCTGCGCGCCATCTCCCTCGATTGCAGCGCCGCGGCGCCGGCCCCCGGCACGCTGGCGCCGCTGTTCGGCCCGCACCTGGCGCGCGGCGTCGACAGTGCCGAGCGCCGCGACGAATGCGCGCGCGCCGGCTTCAGCTGGTTTTGCGGCGACTACCCGATCCGTCCGCCGCAATCGGACGAGCAGGACGACGGCAGTTCGCGCAAGCGCCTGCTGAACCTGCTGGGCTTGCTGGCGGACGACGCCGACACGCGCGAGGTCGAAGCGCTGCTCAAGCAAGACCCGACACTGTCCTACCATCTGCTCAAGCTGGTCAATTCCGCCGCCTTCGCCCCCAGCACCCCGATCAGCAGTTTCAGCCAGGCCATCGGCCTGCTGGGCCGGCGCCAGCTGCAACGCTGGCTGCAATTGCTGCTGTACGTGCGCCAGCGGGCGGACGGTCTGCCCAATCCCTTGCTCCCGGTGGCCGCCTTGCGCGCGGCCCAGATGGAGTCGCTGTGCAAGCAGCGCGGCGGCGACCGCGAAACGCAGGACCTGGCGTTCATGGTGGGCGTGTTCTCGCTGCTCGACGTATTGCTCGGCATTTCGATGCAAGAGATCGCCGACGCCCTGCGCCTGGCGCCCGATCCGGCCGCGGCGCTGATTGCGCGCGACGGCTCGATGGGCCGCCTGCTGGCGCTGGTCGAGGCGCCATCGCGCGACGCGCTGCTGGCCGCCGGGGTCACGCCGGCGCACTGGTGGCAGAGCCAATTGCACGCCTACCACTGGGCGATCCAGGTCAGCAGGAACCTATAGATGCGCGCGCAGCCAGTGTCCGATTTCATCACCAGCAGCGACGCCTTGTGCGACGCGGTGATGCGGCTGCGCGGCAAGGTATTGCACGAAGAACTGGGCCGCATCGCGCGCACCCTGCTGGGCTGCCCGTACGGCGTGTTCGAGGCAGGCGACGGCGAGCACGAATCGTTTGCGCCGATCGGCGAACAGTTGCGCCAGGAAGTCGCGAGCGACGGCCACCGCTTCGGCAGCTACCGCGTGTTCGGCCGGCTCGGCTACAACGCGGAAGACCGCCATCACCTCGCCAGCCTGGCGCGGCTGACGGCCAGCCTGATGCAGGTGCATTCGCTGGCGCAGCGCTCGACGCACGCCTTCGTGCAGGTGGAGGCGCAGCTTGCGCACCAGCTGCAGGTGCTCGACCAGATTCAGGAGTCGGTGCTCACGCTCGACCGGACCGGCTACATCACCAGCTGGAACAAGGGCGCCGAGCGGCTGTTCGGCTACAGCGCGGTGGAAGCGATCGGCAATCACATCCTGTTCCTGTATGTGGACGAGGACGAAAATTTTCACGACAGCTTTGCCGAGCAGGGCGGGCGCCTGATGGAAGTGCGGCGCCGCAAGAAATCCGGCGAAGTGTTCTGGGCCAGCATGACCCTGACGCCGCTGGTGGACCTCGACGAGCGCCCGATCGGCCTGATCGCCTACCTGAGCGACATCACCGAGCGCAAGCAGGCAGAGGAACGCCTGCACCATTTGGCCTATTACGACGCGCTGACCGGCCTGCCGAACCGCACGCTGCTGACCAAGCTGCTGGACCAGGCGCTGATGGTGGCGCAGCGCAACGAGGCGACCGGCTGCGTGCTGTTCATCGACCTCGACCGCTTCAAGTGGATCAACGACACGCTCGGGCGGCGCATCGGCGACGAACTGCTGCGGCAGGTGTCGCTGCGTTTCCGCGACGCGCTGCGCGAGGAAGACATCGTGGCGCGGCTGTCGGGCGACGAATTCGTCGTCGGCCTGTTCGACATCCGCCAGCATTTCGAGGCGACCACGGTGGCGCAGAAGCTGCAGGCGTCGCTCGGGAGGCCGTTCCTGATCGAAGGACACGACCTGCGCGTGGGCGCCAGCGTTGGCATCAGCGTGTATCCGCAGGACGGCGGCGATGCCGAAACCCTGCTGCGGCTGGCCGACATCGCGATGGCGCGCGCCAAGCAGGGCCATCACGATAATCCCGAGGACAGCGTGGCGTTTTACAGCCTCGACATGAACCAAGGCATGCATGAGCGCATGCGGATCGAGTCGGGCCTGCGCCATGCGCTGGGGCACGGCGAACTGCTGCTGCACTTCCAGCCGAAGTTCCAGATCGACGGCCATCGCATCATCGGCGCCGAGGCGCTGGTGCGCTGGATGCATCCGGAGCGCGGCCTGGTGCCGCCGGCCGAGTTCATTCCGCTGGCCGAAACGACCGGCCTGATCGTGCAGGTGGGCGAGTGGGTGCTGGAAGCGGCGTGCGCGCAGGCGGCGATCTGGCAGAGGGCGGGGCTGCCGCCGCTGCGGATTGCGATCAATGTGTCGGCGCGCGAATTTACCGCAACCTTGCCGGGGCGGCTGGCGGCGACCTTGAGGCGCTATGAGCTGGCGCCAAGCTGGTTGGAGCTGGAAATTACCGAGAGCGCGCTGATGCACGACATCGAGCGCGTGATCGACATCATGGGCGAGATCAACGCGCTGGGCGTGACCTTGTCGCTGGACGATTTCGGCACCGGCTATTCGAGCCTGTCGTACCTGAAGCGCTTTCCGATTCACACGCTGAAGATCGACCGCTCGTTCACCACCGGTGTGCCGAATGACGCCAGCGATTGCGCGATTGCCACCACCATCATCGGCATGGCCCAGAAGCTGGGGCACCAGGTGATTGCGGAAGGGGTGGAGACGGTCGAGCAGCTGGAATTCCTGCGCGCATCGGGTTGTGATGAAGTGCAGGGGTATCTGTTCTCGCGGCCGCTGGCGGCGGGGGCGTTCGAGACGGCGCTGCGGGAGAACTGGCTGCTGTGATGGCGGGCCCTGCGCTACCGGCGGGGAGGTGATTTATGTATAATGCGGGTCTTGCAGGAAGCGTGGCCGAGCGGTTGAAGGCACCAGTCTTGAAAACTGGCGACGGGGGAACCTGTTCGTGAGTTCGAATCTCACCGCTTCCGCCAAGAAATAAATGAGCCCCGAATGGGGCTTTTTTATTTTTTGGCGGAAGCGAGTGAGCCACCTGCGTGGCTCACGGGTGAGATTCGAAGGCCATCCGCGTACTCGCGGTGGAGCGGCCTGCCGAAGGTAGGCGAATCTCACCGCTTCCGCCAGCAGCATATCGGTGCTCCCTGACGGGAGCTTTTTTTCGCCTCTTCATCGGGATAATGTGCGCGGATGTCCTCCACTGTTCACGAGGAGAGTACCGATCAAACCTGCTCGATGATGCTGGCCCTGGGGCCTCTCAGCGTGGCCGTCGGTGTAGGCTCCCATGGCCGCAGTCCCTGATCTTTGGAGAGACGGATGCGGTGCATCTTCATCGCATCGATGATATCCGCCGGCGCCGGGTGTTCTATCAGGAGGGGCAGAGTTTGTGCGGCTTCAAGATAAAAGCAATGTTTGGAGGTTTGACCGTCGGCTAAGAATGCGTCTTCCCACCAGTTGGTGATGTAATCACTCGCGCGCTCAAGTGCACCCTGCGTAATGAGGCGGTTCGACTTTTGATTGTTGATTTGTTTTGACGCGGGCATCAGGTTCCATGCGTCGCCACAAGGCCAGGCTGCAAACGGAAAGCAGTGGTCAATATCGAAGTCGTCACGCAATCGCTGGCCGGACCACACGCAGTAGACAGCCTTCCCCGCCGAACGGAGACGCACAACGGCTTCGCGCGCGATTCGGGTGTCGCGCTCAGGATCTGACCATGCCAACTTTGTTTGGGCTAGTTGACGTGCGTTCGGCTGGCCGCTCCCCGCATAGACTTCTATCAGCCTGACCCACTCAGATATGAGGACTGGTTCAATCCAAACGTTGTAGCGAGTGAGGGCCAGCCAGATCTGGGGAGGCACGCGTAGTTCGCCGAAGCTCCAGAGGAAGGGCGCGTCAATCGAGAGCGGCGATGGGGTAGTGGTGCGTCGGCCAGATTGAATTTCGAATATGGGCTGGTCACTCGCCGGCCAGCGCAAATAGGTGGCCGGCATCCGGCGAATTAATTGCGAGATCTCGGAAAGACTGCGTTGGAGATGCTTCGCCGTGTCGCCACTGAAGGTTGCCCCCACACGCAGTTCGAAGGGATTGATGATCCGTAGGGCGTTGAAGCTGTCCGTGACAAAGCCAGGTCGTGTGCCTAAGCGCGTACGCGGCATCTGCGGCAGATCGCTTTCGATCAGGGGCTTGTACATGCGCATCCAGAACAGTGCGACCATGCCCATGGGGACGGCGACGAAATCGGATTCGTGGCGTGCCGTACCGTTCGCAGTGTCCGCGATCCGAGCCAGTATGCGTAATAGGGCGATTTTATATGTGGAAGATTTGTCGTCCACCAGAACCAGGTTGCGGAGAAGAGGCAAGGCGCCGAGTCCGTCGTCAGGCAGCCCAAGGACCGCAGTGGTCCAAGAAATGCCGACGCGGCCCAATCGATCGGCGCTTTCGCTCGCGTGAACCACTCTGAGTCCGAACTGCTGCGAGAGTGACGATAGTTCCTGCAGCGAGACTTCGTGCATCTCGCGTTCGCGATCAGGCGCACCAAGTCTGAGAGTGATGGCAATGCGGCCGCCAGGCGCCAACATCGTGGCGAGCTTTCTCAGGGCTCGCGCACGAGACGCCGGAGGAATGTGCATCCATACCGCGGACAGGAGAATGAGGTCGAAGGTCAGTCCAAGGCGCCGTACCTGGGAGAGCTCGGGAAGGCTGTCAGACAACCAGTGAATTTGGGATGACGGGTGCAACGTCCGTCCCCTTTGCAGCATTGCGTCGGACGGTTCGACCGCAACGACATCGTATCCATTGGCCGCAAACCAGGCAGCGTCGCGACCGGAGCCGGCGCCAATGTCCAGAATAGTGGCGCCAGGCTGGGGCAGCAGATTGAGTAGCGCCGCATGCACGTCCTCGAACGCCAACGATTCATATTGAGTCACCAGTGCTGGTGCGTTCTGATCGTAGTAGGGGATCGGCGTCATTCGACTATGTTGCCATTTTTCTGTCTTTATTGAAACATTCGTTTCGCTATCTGGTGCAACAGCACGCGGATGTCGGTGATCGGCGCCGGCTTCACGCACGATGCTACATCGCTCTCAGCCGGGAAAAGCGTTACATGATTCTGTCCCGAGCACGCAAATTCATCCCACGCGGCTTTGACAGTATCAAGTAAAAGCAGAGTCGCCAACGTAATGCGGGATAGGCTGGCGCCGGAGAACGTGCTCCGCGCAAGGCTAACTTTAATTGGACGCATTTATCGATTTAACTACGGCGCGACACCCCCATGGGCGCTATTTTCCGGTTGAACGGAGTGAGCATCGACCTGGACGCTTACACGCGGCCCGCGCATAACCCTGCAAGGCGCTCTCGATCAACCCCCCGACGAAGCGCTGCTTAGCATCTTCGCGACGCTCGTCGAAGGAGTTGGCGCTCCGGCGGCGCCGCCCGTGGAAGCGACCGCATGCACAAAAATATCTGTGCGCCCCGTGTGACGAAATCCTAACTTGTCTGAGGACGCTGGCCGCAGGCGGAAGCAGTCCTCATCTTGCAAGCGCGGCGCCCCATCTAGATGGCACCTCGCTCATTGAAGAAATGTAGCACTGCGTTACAGGCTGTGTTTCGATTACGCCGCAGCAGTAGCCGAGCCTGGGACGCATCGGTACGTGTCCGCAGAACGTTGCGCTTCTACTCAAGATAGCGCACCACATTCGTCTTTCGTTAGCGAGACATAAGCGGGAACGGCGAGGAGTTTGCAGTTGAATGCTGTGTTAGCTCCATTGATATCAAACAAGATGATGCTAAAAGATAAACCAACCGTTATAATAAATTGCACGCAGGAACAGTTGCCCAAGTGCGATAAGTTGCCAATCGATCAACACCAGAGATATTCATAAATGCCTACCTACACGAATTATGCCGGCGAACTTTCCACCGAGCTCGATGCCTACCGAAAACGCGGCGAAAAGGAGGCGGCTCACCATAGACCGCCTGGTGACGCGTTACAGATGGACCAGAATGAGACGACGCTGCAAGCGGAGGCGGAAAAATGGATCGGGTCTGAACAGCGATTATTCGATGCAGTGTTGACGGAATCCTCTCGCGCGATTGCGGAATCGGGGCAAAAAGTGGTAGAGCTCCAAGGTCGGGCAGATCAGCTACTACTTGACACAACACTATTGGCGACAATCGAGGCCGACATGTCGGCAGAGCGGGACGCATTAGTATTGTTGACCGAAAATCGAATGAAAACGGAAGTGGACTGGCGCCACCTTCGTGCAATTAATGGTATCACAATTCAAGCCAGTTATCCGGAGAGTGTGATATGGCATCTGGCCTTAATTTTCGCTCTCGCTCTTATTGAAACCATTGTTAATGCATTTTTCTACGAAAATTCTCAAGGGTTATTGGGGGGATTTACTGTAGCGCTGGGCGTTTCATTTATTAATATGGTAGGCGCGTTGATCTTGGGTTATGGTTTTCGATATAAAAATCTATCAAAGATCGATTATCGGTTTGTGGGTTACGGATGTTTAATTGCTTTTCTGGTTCTGGCTATCTATTGCAACGCACTATTTGCGGCGTTTCGTTCAGAATATCAATTAATATTGGATCCGTCTGATGGAATTCAGATGAGGCACGGGTTTGCAATTGCCGCTGCCGAAGCAAAAAAGATATTCTATTTGGGAATGGGCTTTTCTGATTTAACAAGTTTTGTTCTGTTCGGGCTTGGTTTAGTTTTAAGTTTTTTGGCGTTTTATAAAGGCTATACACTGGACGATAAATTTCCAGGATACGGTGCGCTGGATCGAACGCGCAAGGAGGCGTTAAAATCCGAAGCCGTGCAACAAGAGATGCTTCGACAAAAAATAAAAGAATATTTGCACCACAGAAAAGCAGAAACGCAAGCCATTCTTCACGAACCGGCGCAGATTATTAATCTCGCGTCGCGTCGAATATCAGATTTGCAGATCGCCAAATCTACATTGATTAATCAAGCGCAGGCCATTCAACGAGATTTTGCACTGGTTTTAAGCACGTATCGCAACGCAAATGCATCGATCCGCGCGACAGCTGTGCCGGGTTATTTTAAAATCATCCCGGATTTGATTGCGAAAATTGATGTCTCTCCGGCCACACCGTTCCTCGATCAACTCGCACGGCTTCAGACGGATGTCAAAATCTGGCGTGACGAAAATCAAGACGCGTTAAATCTAAAATTGCAGGCGTTACAGAGCGATTCGGCAAAAATCTTGAGTTTTACATTTTCGGCTTTCTTGCGTGACGTGGAGAACGAAGCCAAGGAACGAATCAACCGAGCAGTGGCAACTGTTCATCGCGACAATCTGGAAATGACGACCAATGCTTAGCCGAAAAGATAAGAAAGGGATTTGGCTGATCGCTGCGGTCTCTGCAATTTTCATTGTCATTTTTGCGGTAAAAATTGCTTTCGATAAGCACGCAAAGCCGGGGGGCGACAATTGTGTGGGTACGCCGGTAGGAAATACAGTGATTGTTCTGGATTATTCAGAAGAGATACCTGAGCAGACAAAGAGTGAAATTGCCGCACGTGCGATGGCTCGGATAATAGGGGAAGTAAAGGTCAATGAACGTGTTTCGATCTTTACTGTTTCGGATGATTCGCAGCGCGCACTGAGACCCGTACTCTCGGTTTGCAAACCGCCTAATGATGGAAATAGAATGGTCGAGGGAATCCAAACAATTCAGAAGCGGTTCCACGCAACTTTTGAAAAGCCTCTCCGAGAGATATTGCAAAAGAACCCAGCCGAAAGCAAAGAATCTCCAATTGCGCAGACGCTAACTGATATTGCCCTCAGTGAATATTTAGCAGGCGATCGAAGCACTTTATTAATCTTTTCAGATATGTTGGAAAATACGGAGAAGTTCACGATGTATGGTTGCGAATCATCGGCAAATATCATAGATCGTTACCGCCTATCGCGTCACGGTGCCATGGAACGGCCGAAGTTTTCAAATGCGCGAATCGATATTAACCTGATCCCAAGGCTCGGGCAAACTGCGGGAACGTTAAAATGCAGAGATAAATTCTGGCCATGGTTTTTTGGTGACAATCCTGGCGCTGACGCGGCACTTTCAATCCGTTACCTTCCCGGCGGAGCCGGCCACGCTCAGCTTATTCCTAGGCATTCCAAATGAATCGCAACTATTTCTTAACGCTATTCAAGTGTATCGTCGTTTCTATTGTTGTGCTTGCTAGTAGCACTTTTTTCCGTCTACCGCCCTGGGTGGCTATGTTGGGCGGTATTCTGCCGTTGGTTTACTATCATTTATTATTTTTATGGCCTCAGGCTTCGAAGGGGCTCAGTGGGACGGCGATCGATAGCGTCTATTACTTTGGATTCTTGGTCACGGTGTCGGCTTTGGGAATTAGCGCGATTTCAATTGCATTTCGAGGGTCCGAGGGAAATTTAAACACGGTTATCTATCAATTCGGAGTGGGATTATTCGCGACTGGTTACGCGGTGGTAGCCCGTATGCATCTTACTAGCTCTGCATCAATGGTGGATGAGGCTAGTCCAGAAGCTCTCATGGACCGATACGTGAAACGCTCCGTCGAATTGGTGAGCAATGTCGAAATGGCGTCTAGTCAGCTCGCTGAGTTCTCGAAGGACATTATTAGACGAACCGTAGAGATGACGGAATCAACGAGGAGTTCTTCCGAACGAATGATGATGGATGCGGCAAGAGCGTTCGACGCAGAAATGAAAAATACTCTGGCATCGGCTCGGGATAGTCTTGCGGAAATACGTGGACTTGTTTCCGAAACCTCTTTCGTAGCTGAACGGGAAGAGTTGGCGCGTAGCCTCAAATCGACTTCAGAAGCAACTTCACTCTTGAATGCAGCCCTTACCGATCTGGCATCAAAGGCGCGGGTGAGCGCACAATCGACTCAGGAATCAGTCGTCGCGACAGATGGGTTTCAGGAGACCGTGCGAACTTTGGCCGCTCAAATTGATGCACTAGGTGGCGACGATGGAGCCTTTATCAAGTCTGCGGAAACGCTTAAGGAAGCTACGGCTAGCATGTCCGAATGCAACACAACGATGTCTGTCGCCGCAGAGGGCTTGAGCCAAATGGTCAGCACTGTGAGCGATACCGGGCCGACCTTCAAGCAAATGCGAACGCTTACCAAGAAGGCCACGGAACAGCTTGAAGCGTTAGCCGAGGCTTCTGGAAGAATTAATACTTCCTTAGACCAGATCGCAAGTGCTGCAGTAGCTTCCGATTCATTAGCCGTTGGGATGTCGAAGGTTACTTCTGCCATGGAACCATTAGCATCCGGCTCTAATATTCTTGCGTTACGGTTCACTGAAATAACGAAAATCTCAAGTGAATTTGATAGGAGTATCGGCGATTTGCCTGCACGCACGGCGCTTCTTCACGACACAGCGAATGAAATCGCGGCGGGCCTTCAACGAATTTTCGAGGTTATTGAGGTAGCTGCCACGCACAGTGAAAGACTATCCGAAAATTCCGTGCGGACCGCTAAAACAGTGGAAGGTGCAACAAAACTTCTTGAAACAGCGGATGGATTGCAGAAGTTAATTGAGCATCTTCACAGGGATTTCCATGGCTTTACTAACTCACTCCAACTCGCCCAAGACGCAATTTTAACATCCTCGACTGGCATAAAAACTGCGATTCATGGATCGACCCTTGCTCTCGAAGGGGATATCAAACGCTCTGCGGAAGCTGCTTCAATGTTCACTGAAAGGCTTTCGCAGGTCGCACAAAATATCATCGATAGAACTAAACCGGAGCCGGTCCGATGAAAAGGTCTGATGACGTCTTTTTCTTCACTTTAATTGATTTTTTGGTTCAGGTCTTTTTCTTTGGATTGGTTCTATATGTTTTGGGCCAGTCCACCCAAGCAAACAAAGAGCGTGAACAGAAAGAAGTTGCCGACCAGATAAAGAAGTTGCTTGACGCAACAGGGGTTTCGACAATCACAGAATTGACTGATGATTTGACAAATATGGCTCCCATTGACCAGCTTAAGGGAATGGCCGATTTTATTAACCGGAATGGAGGGGTATCTGCGATTAAAAATGCTAACGAAGTAGTTCGCGACGCCGGCGGGATGCAAAATTTGAAGGCGGGCTTGATGCGCTTAAAAAAATTGGAGGATGGATTAGGGAAGCCGCCTTGCCTTTTCGACGTCGTGGGGGAAAAGAAGGTGGTTAAACCCCTTGCCACCGTGGTTGCTACTGACACTACAATTGAGTTTCAGAGTGAGGGGGATGAGCTAAGGAAAGTTCTCGAGCTGCTAAATGTCAGATTTTCGGCTGTCAGAGAGCTTTCACTAAGCGATTTCCGAAGGACCTTTTCTCCCATAATTCAACATAAATCGGATTGTCGTTACACTCTCCGTTTTTTAGAGAGAACTCGAATTGTAGACGCCCGCGATGCAGCGCGGTTTGCTTTTTATTTGAACATTGAGAAGCCATAATGCCCCAATCGATCGATCCTAGACTTGCGTCGCTTTGCAACAAGCTTGATGAAATGACGGTTCATATTTCGAAAATTCATCAGAGTAAGGGGGAGGTTGACGCGAAGGAAGCGAGCAGCGCTCCATTGCGTTCGAGCGTATCAGAACATCAAATGCCCGTTGCAGGGACACTGCGCGAATTTTTCGCAAGACTCCTCCGTGGCAACAGCTAAAAGTAGATGGGATACTGCTATGAATGGATGGGTGTTTTTTTGTTTTTCCTTGGAAGCGACTTTGAAATGGTAATGAAACGCCTCTGTGCTAGCCTTCTTTTATTGTTTACACTTCTTCCGGCGCACGGTGGGTCACCACATCCGATAAACGCCCTCGCGTCTGGCATGAAAAACCCAGGTGTTAAGGTTCAGGGGCAAGGCGTTATCGAGACAGCATTCTCTCCAAATGGAGGAAGTGAGGAATTGGTTGTGAAGGTAATCGATTCCTCTGAAAAAAGGCTTCGTTTGGCTGCCTATTCGTTCACTTCGCCGGCAATTGTTAGCGCCTTAATTGCTGCCAAGAGGCGGGGAGTCGATGTCCAAGTAGTGGTTGACGAAAAGGGAAATAAAGGTAAGGCGAGCATCGCGGCGCTCAACCTTCTTGTGAACTCGAATATACCGGCGCGAACTATTTCCGCGTACCCGATTCATCATGACAAATTCATAGTTTGCGACGATAGAACGGTGCAAAATGGTAGTTTTAACTATAGTCGTGCGGCCGCTAAGTCTAATAGTGAAAATGTTCTAGTCGTTTGGAATAATTCGCCATTGGCAAATTCCTTTTTAAGCCACTGGCAGTCGAGGTGGGATAAAGGTACGGATGTGAGATCTACATATTAAGTCGACTATTCGAGAACGGCTGTCGATGTGTGGACATCTTCACTATGAGTTGTAAATATTGACTCATATATTTGTTAAGTATGGCCCTAAACGGCCATAGTCTCTCTTTGCGACAAACATGGGTAGAAAGCTGGGTAGATGATTTATGAGGCGCTTTTTTCATAGGAGGATTCTATTGACACCGCTTCCGGCGTCAGCACATCAGTAAGCTCCCCTTCCATCGAGTGGGAAGAAGAGAGGCGGTTAGCAATTGTTCATGTTTGCCGCCTTTGCTGCCCCTATTTGAGTCCCCTGGTAATTAATGATGCCTTTTGATTTACTTCGAAGTCCACCGAAGAAACGTTGATCACGAACGGTCGGCTCACGACTGCTTTGACAAGATCGGAATGCATAAAGTCTTCCATTGCAGTCTTGCTTTCCCACAAGTAGAAACCTCCAAAAGTATTCTTCTCTTCATCCGCCAGCCAAACTTTTGAAATCAAACCAGGTACTTTGGCCAGCACTGGGGCGTCTGGCTCTACCATTTGTTTAAAATATTCTGCTTGCGAGATATCTTTTAAATGATAGGTGATAAGTTGCGCTTGCATAATTCCTCCGTGAGAGGTGGCTCGACGGTGAACCTCGAGCCGCATGCCTGGATTAGCGATTACTGAATAAATGTTGAGATGCGACGAAGGGTTATTCCCGCTGCCGCTCCCAGCCCCTTCTGTTGGGCTGGAGGCGGCGCGGGAGATAGCCCGCTTTCATGCTACGCCGCCTTCGTTGGTGTGTCGAATCCGTTGCGCTGCTCGGCCTCGGCCTGCTCGGCGTGGTTGCGTCGCGGCGCAAATCGGCGAAGAATAAGCGCGCCTGATTGGCAAGCCAGCAAACTGTTTGAAAGCCCGCACGCAGCGGGCTTTTTTCATGCCCGTCACCAAGCCGGGCGCGAATGGCGTCGACGCGCGCCCCACGGCCGGTCAGATCAGACGTTCTTCTTATCGCCTCATTGCACACACATCGCCGGCATGTGGTTGATCGTGTTGTTTACCCGTCTCATGCGCAAATCATCGGGAATGCGCGCATCCGGTTCGGCCAGCAAGAGCAACTGCTGGCCGATGCCTTGGCAGCCGGGATGGCGATTCATGGACTGCGTGATCTGGAAGGCGTACTCGTAAACCTCGTCCTTGCGCAGTCTTGCGACGCGCTCCTTCTCAGCCGCCGCCTGTTCGCGCGCCAGCTTTTCCTCTTCAGCTTTGATGCGGTCGCGTTCAGCATTCATGCGCGCGACAAAATCCTGGCGCCAGCGTTGGGCTGTCGCTTCGTTCATTTCGAGCGGCAGCGTGCGGTTGAGCGTCTGGAAGGCGATCGAATTTTTAGTTACCAGTGCAACACCAGTAATCGACAGCCGCTCGTTCTTGTATTTCAACAGGATAACTGGCTCGGCCTTCGTTATTTCGTCCGGACTGATCAGTTCGCTCGGCACCAGCCATTGCATGCGGAACGGACTTGCGGATGTTCCGATAGTGACCCGCCACGGGCCGTCGCCTTCCACGCCGACATTCGCCACCTTGAGTTCGCCCACCGTGGTCCGCAAATTTTGTGCGATGGCGTCGTTTGGCTTCTGGTCGCCGTCTCGCGCTGCGTTAAGCGCATTGAAGGCGTCGTCGAGACGCTCATATTCGTCACCCTCGTTGGGCCGCACAGGCGTGCCCGGCAGCCGCTGGCGCCAGACGATGGTCGTGGGATCTGCCTTGAGCGTCTGGAGCAGCGCGCTGTTGCGAGCCAGTTCTGCTTCGAAAGTGGTACGCGCAACTGGCGCCGACAGCGCATCGGCCATCTGGAGCAACGCAATGGCAGGCACGCGCATGGGGCCGTAAACACCCGAGGTGTCGGCTTGAATTGCCTGCCGCACGCGGTTAAGCCGATAGGAGACATCGGACGCAGGAACCCGCGAATCGGCCAGGGTCCTGGTACTCGCCACCCAGTGCGCCAACCATAATACGTCGCAAACAATGTCACGGGAGGCGATGCGGGCCGCGTCGGTTGGCGTATCCGCCAGACGCGCGCTGACCGCATCCGCGCCAGCGAAAAGCGACGGCGCAAGCGTCGCAAATGCGACCGGGGCCGGTCGCGCGGTTGCGGACGCAATCTGCCGCGCGTCGGCCTCGAGCGCGGGACCATAGGTGCCGAGGCGGCCGACCAGCGCGACCTTGATCTCATCTACCAGGCTCGGCAGACGCTGAAAATCGGCATTCGCCTGGCTGTCAGGCAATTCGGGATTTCCCTGCCAAGTGTTGTCGTAGTGCGCAGTCACCCACTCCGGGCGGAACCCCTGAAGGGCAGACAGGCCCGTATGTAAAGCCGCAAGCTGCTTCCTGGCGTCATCTGCCGCGTCAGGAGTAGCGGCCGCGACACTCAGCGCCAGGGAGGCGTGCAGCCTCGCGACGCGATAAGGAAACAGAAACGCTTCATGGACGAAGTCGGCGTTGGCGGCCTTCGCGGGCACCTGCGCGAACAGTGCCGACAGGTTTGCGGCAGCGACGCGGTCTTCACTAACCGCAGGCTCGCTCAGCACACCCGCAAGTGCGCGCGGCGAATTCGGAGCCCACAGCCATGCCAGAGACACAGGCTGGGCAAGCAGTTCTTGCAGGCCAGTTTCGGCAGCGACAACCTGGACATTGCGCCAGGCCCGATAACCATAGCTCGCGCCGGCGCCGGCGCCGCCTGCGACGATGAGGGCTGCGGCGAGCAGGAACAGCGGCGTGCGAAAACGTCGGGCCGGCGCCGGTGACGGGGGAACAGTGGCGGAAGGAGCTGGGGCAGGCTGTTCGCAACTTGCTTCGTGATCGGTATTATTTTCTGCCGGTGCTTCGGTCGCCGGCTCCGGGTTGGCCGACAATTCGCGGCGCTCCACGTGCTCAGCACTTGTCTCCGGCGCCAGTTTGTTGAGCGCCTCAAGCGCCGCGGCATGACCATTTTCAGCAGCGAGCGTCAGCCATTGCCGCGCACCGACCGCATCTGCGGGGCCGCCCAATGCACGCTGCAGCATCAGCGCGAGGTTGAACTGGGCACGTCCGTGTCCCCGCTCGGCTGCCCGTGAAAACAATGCACGGGCGGCGACCGCATCGCCATCGTTCGCTCGTAAATGAAGGACCGCAGCGCGGAAGTCGTCTTCGGCAGTCGGGGCAGGCAAGGTCATCGGTGAACGAGAGGGTGAAAGACAATCGACTCTAACACACTATGTCCACACGGAAACATTAATAATTGGCCAATGCGAATAAGGGCGGTAGGCTCGCTGATATGTTGAGCGACTCACAGATGCCTGAAACGCATATTGGACATATCAATGATAACTTGGCACCCTTGGGTTCTTAATTCTTTCGCAGCACTCAGGAGATACACATGCCCACCTACCGTTCCCACACCACCACCCAAGGCCGCAACATGGCGGGCGCACGCGCACTGTGGCGCGCCACCGGCATGAAGGACGGCGACTTCGACAAGCCGATCGTCGCGGTGGTGAACTCGTTCACGCAGTTCGTGCCGGGCCACGTGCACCTGAAGGACCTGGGCCAGCTGGTGGCGCGCGAGATCGAAGCATCGGGCGGTGTGGCGAAAGAATTCAACACGATCGCGGTCGACGATGGCATCGCGATGGGCCACGGCGGCATGCTGTACTCGCTGCCGTCGCGCGACCTGATCGCCGACTCGGTCGAGTACATGGTCAACGCCCACTGCGCCGATGCGATGGTGTGCATCTCGAACTGCGACAAGATCACGCCAGGCATGCTGATGGCCGCCATGCGCCTGAATATCCCCGTGGTGTTCGTGTCCGGCGGGCCGATGGAGGCGGGCAAGGTGGTCAAGGTCGTCAACGGCGACAAGAAGATCATCAAGCTGGACCTGATCGACGCGATGATCAAGGCCGGCGACAGCACCGTGTCGGATGCGGACGTGGCGGAGATCGAGCGCTCGGCATGCCCCACCTGCGGCTCCTGCTCCGGCATGTTCACCGCGAATTCGATGAACTGCCTGACCGAGGCGCTGGGCCTGGCGCTGCCGGGCAACGGCACCATCGTCGCCACCCACGCCGACCGCAAGGAGCTGTTCCTGGGCGCCGGCCGGCTGATCGTCGAACTGGCCAAGCGCCATTACGAGCAGGACGATTATTCCGTCCTCCCGCGCAGCATCGCCACCAAGGCGGCGTTCGAAAACGCGATGGTGCTGGATGTGTCGATGGGCGGCTCCACCAACACGGTGCTGCACCTGCTGGCCGCGGCGCACGAGGCGCAGGTGGAATTTACGATGGCCGACATCGACCGCATCTCGCGCAAGGTGCCGTGCCTGTGCAAAGTGGCGCCGATGACGGACAAGTACCACATCGAGGACGTGCATCGCGCCGGCGGCATCATCGCGATCCTGGGCGAACTGGCGCGCGCCGGCCTGCTCGACACCTCGTTGCCGACGGTGCACAGCAAGTCGATGGGCGAGGCGATCGAGAAGTACGACATCCGCCGCAGCGACGATCCCGCGGTCCACAAGCTGTTCCGCGCGGCGCCGGGCGGCGTGGCGTCGCAGGTGGCATTCTCGCAGGCGGCGCGTTATGAGGCGAACGATATCGACCGCAAGACCGGCTGCATCCGCGATCGCGAGCACGCATATTCGCAGGACGGCGGCCTGGCGGTCCTGTACGGGAACATCGCGGAGAAGGGCTGCATTGTGAAGACAGCCGGCGTGGACGAGAGCATCCTCACATTCTCCGGCAAGGCGCGCGTGTTCGAGAGCCAGGACGCGGCGGTGGACGCGATCCTGGGCGACGCGGTGCAGGCCGGCGACGTCGTCATCATCCGCTATGAAGGACCGAAGGGCGGGCCGGGCATGCAGGAGATGCTGTACCCGACCTCGTACATCAAGTCGAAGGGCCTCGGCAAGGCGTGCGCGCTGTTCACGGACGGGCGCTTCTCCGGCGGTTCGTCCGGGCTGGTGATCGGCCACGCATCGCCTGAAGCGGCGGAGGGCGGCGCGATCGGGCTGGTGGAGGAGGGCGACATGATCGACATCGACATCCCGTCGCGCACGATCAACTTGCGCGTGTCGCCCGAAGACCTGGCGCATCGCCGCGCGGCGATGGAAGCGCGCGGCCACGACGCGTGGCGGCCGGTGAACCGCCAGCGCTTCGTTTCGCAGGCGCTGCAGGCATATGCGGCGCTGACCACTTCCGCCGACCGCGGCGCCGTGCGCGATCTGTCGCAGTTGAAGCGGTAGGCGGCTAGCAGCGGAACAGCGGGTTTGGGGTCTGGTCCTGCGGACCTGACCCCGTTTTTTGTCGCAGGTATGGATGCAGCAGCGGTCAGTTCAGAGGCCCGGAGCAAAATGGGGTCAGGTCCGCAGGACCAGACCCCTCGATGGACACCGGTATAATCCGCCGTCCACAGGCGAATTCTGCCGTTTCCTATCTGTCCACGCATTTGAACACCACCGCCACCATCGCGCCCTTCGGCTTCCGCCGCGACCTGCATCGCTGGCGGCAGCTGGTCACGCCTGCCTGGCTGGCCGGACTGGTCGCGGGCGCGCCAATCACCGCGGCGCCGGCTGGCGAGTGGCGCCTGTTCGAAATCGGATTCGGCGAGGCGGACGCGTTCGCCGCCGGCCATATCCCCGGCGCCGGCTACATCGACACCGCGCAGCTTGAACATGGCCCGCTGTGGAACAAGGTGTCCGACCGCGAACTGCTTCAGCTGCTGCTGAACGAAGGCATTCGCCACGATGTCACCGTGGTGCTGTACGGCCGCAATTCTTTGGCGGCTGCGCGCGCCGCGCACCTGCTGCTGTATGCCGGCGTTACCGACGTGCGCTTGCTCGATGGCGGCTTCGCTGGGTGGAACAGAGCAGGGCTGGCAGTCTCGCAAGGGCTTCCGCGGCGCTATCCGGCAGCTGCGGATTTCGGCACGGACTTTCCCGCGCGTCCCGAGTACCTGTTCGACATGGCGCAGGCGCGCAGCCTGCTGGAGCAGCCTGATGGCGCACTGGTCAGCACCCGCACCTGGAACGAATACATCGGCAAGACATCAGGCTACAGCTACATCGACGCCAGGGGCGACATCGCCGGCGCCCTGTGGGGCCGCGCCGGCGATGACGACGACGTCAATAGCATGACCGAGTTCCACCATGACGATGGCCGCATGAAACCGGCGGCGGACATCAGCCGGATGTGGCACGCCGCCGGCATCCATGCCGATCGCCAGACGGTGTTCTATTGCGGCACCGGCTGGCGCGCTTCGCTGGCGTTCTTTTATGCGTGGCTGATGAACTGGGACCGCATCGCGGTTTATGACGGCGGCTGGTGCGAATGGAGTCGCGATGAAGGCAATCCAGCACTGTGCCGGATCGATTCAGGCCCGACCCTTTCCACTGCAAAGCGTTGACCGCGCGTCGGCGCGAATGATCACGGTTCGTTTCTTTCGAGCGAAATGTTCCTTCATTTTTGGATGCGCGGTTTGTATCTGTATGGTAACTTTGTCAGCAATGCGGCGGGGCGATAGGCTGGGCCGGTTATTCATTGCGGAGACGGGATGTTTTTTAATAATTGTGTGAACCGGGACCATCAGAAGCTGTTCGGGCCGGGTGCATTTTTTGACCTGGAGGCAAGGGGTTCGCAAGCCGCACTCGCGCTGGAGCTGCAGCCGGGCGATATCTGCATTGTGGCTCGATACGGCGACAAGGAACGGACCGTCGTCGATTTCTCCTGGTACAGCTTCACCGAGGAGACGAACCAGCTCGACGAAAAGGGCACTCCCGCGCGCGTTTTGCGCGGCGTACTGAACAAGTCGGAATCGTTGTCCAAGATCGAGGCGGCGTGCGACGCGAGATATCAGCATATGTTCGACAAGAACGGCAATTTCAAAAGACCGTCGGTGCTGAAACGCCCGACGGCTGCCTGATCCTGCAGAAAATTCGACGCGAAAAAAATCTTCCGGGACCCGGGCTCATTCGCAAGCGCGCGGCCTTTAGCTTTCAACGAGAAAAACCAATTGCAACCCGATAAAACCTCAGCCATTAATCTTTTTAGCGCACCTCGCCAATACCTGATTCCGGTGTTCCAACGCGGATACGTCTGGACACTCGAAAAACAAGTAGCGCCGCTTTGGGCGGATATCGAAGAGCGGGCCACGGCCTGGCTCGAGCGCCAGGAGCTGTTGAAATCTTCGAGCCCATCTCAGCTGGCGCCGCTCCGGAAGCACTTTCTGGGCTCCGTGGTGCTCACGCCCATTACCAGCGCTTTCGGCAGGGTCAACGCTTACGAGGTGATTGACGGCCAACAGCGGACCACGACCTTGCACCTGCTGTTGCTGGCGTTTCGTCACGCGGCTGAACAGCTGGGGAGCGTTCAAATTTCGCAGATGTTGTCGGGGCTGGTACGTAATTCGGGACCGTTCGCCGTTGAGTCCGACTTTCACAAAGTATGGCCTACCAAGGCTGGCCGTGACGAAATGGGTTTCCTGAACCAGGCAGCAGGGGCCGACGCCGTTTGCGCGGAATTTCCTGTGAAAGCGGGTAAACAGAAGTTCGATCGGCCCTTGATGGTGCAGGCTTACCTCTACTTGCACCAGGCGATCGTCGCTTTCCTGGCCGGGGTTCCGCTGGATGACCTGATGGATGCTGAAGGCGACGATACTTTGTCCGACGCGGTCATTCACATCATCCGCCGCGAGAACGCGCCGCGGCTCCCGGTCGCCGATCTTCCGCCGTTGTCTGCCGAGCGGGCCCAGGCGCTGTACATGGCGCTGCTCGAAGCGGTGCAGATCATGACGCTGACACTCGAGGGCGACGACGATCCGCAGGTCATCTTTGAAACGCTGAACGCGCGCGGGGAGCCTTTGTTAGCGTCCGACCTGGTGCGGAACTTCGTCTTCCTCGATGCCGCCCGCCGCGAATTGGACGTGGGGAGGCTCTACGAGAAATTCTGGAAAGGCTTTGACGAGCAACGCGACCAGAACGACAAGGTGACGGCCAACAAGTACTGGAGAGAGAAACAGACGCAGGGTCGCATCACTCATCCGCGCATCGACCTGTTTTTCTTCCACTATACGGTGCTTCGTCGGAAGCAGGAAACCAAGGTGAGTCATGTATTCCAGGCATTCAAGGAATGGTGGCAGTCGTCGCGCTGCGACATCGACACCGCGTTGGCGCAGATCGTCACTACCAGCAGGTACTTCAGCGAGTTAATTTCGCCCGAGGGAGGCGGTTACCTGGCTGAATTCGCCCGGCTGGTGAAGGTGCTGGACGTGAGCACCTTAACCCCTGTTTACTTATTCTTGCGCGAGCACTACGCCGCGGACGATCCTGAGCTCGAGCAGGCGGTGAAGGATTTGGCTTCCTATCTGACCCGTCGTTATGTCTGCGGATTTACGGCGAAAGGGTATAACCGAATCTTTCTTCGCATGCTCGAGGTAATCTCGCAGCCTGGAACCAATCGCCCGGCCCAGGCATTGCGAACCTATTTGACCGGTTTGCAGGGACACAGCGGGAGCTGGCCGACCGACGCCGAATTTCGCGACAGCTGGATGCGCCGACCGGTATACAAGGAGCTGCGACCTGCGAAGACCGCAGCCATCCTGCGCGCGCTCGAAGTCGCCGGCCGCACCAGCAGAACCGAGTCCATACTTGTCCCGACCGTGGACAAGCTCACCGTCGAACACATCTTGCCGCAGGGCTGGGCGGGCACGGCCCACTACCCATTGCTGATCGATTCAGATGACGAGCTGGCGCGGCGAAATCACGTGCTCCAATGTTTTGGAAATCTGACCTTGCTCACGCAAGAGTTGAATAGCTCGGTCAGCAATGGCCCCTTCCTGGATGTGCCGGCGACCGCGGACGCTAAGTTCGTTGAAGGGAAGCGATCCCAAATAGGCAAGCACAGCCTATTGAATTTGAATTGGTATTTGCAAAGCAAGGAAAAATGGACTGAAGCAGAAATAACCGAGCGGGCCGAAATCTTGTTTGGACAGGCGCTCAACTTGTGGCCCTTGCCATCGTGATGCACGGGAAATTATTCGCGCGGCCGGCGCCGAAGCTGTCGATCGGAGGTCCGGCGGCGGCAACAAGCTGTATCCGGCCTTTTGCATTGCCGATGTCGAGGCGAGCGTCAGCAAGCGGGTTTTTGCAGAGGTGATCGCCTTGGTTTACGCGATCCTGGCCGTGTTGCCACCGCCTCGTATGTGAGCGCGGGAACGTCGTCGTACTCACCCTTGCCAAAGAAAACTTCGCAGATCCACCTTGGCCCGTTCAATCTGAACGCCTTCGGCAGTGAGCTTTTCTGCCTGATTTGGAAGGTAGGCGAGCAACTGGCCGTTGGCGTTGACGATTCGGTGCATGGGCAAACCCTGGTGGATATTCCTTTTGATGTATCCAGGCATTGCACGCACGAAGCTGTGCGCCACTCCCATTCCGACCGCTATGTCGGCATAGCGAACAACTGTTCCCGGCGGAATTGCGGCGACAAAATCCCGGAACCGTCGAGTGGGCGACTCGGGTAACAGGGCGTACCGATCCGGAAGCAGCGTGAAGAGATCGCCGGCGCTGATCGAGCCGCCTTTTGCAATCGTACCGAGAATGCCGCGGCGCTGAACGAGGTCGCGAAGCTTGGGAATCAAATGAGAGATGCGACTGCATGGTTCGCAGTACATGGTCAGCCGGATCTCGACACCACGGTCGGTGAGGATTGCGGCGCCGGGCCGAAACATGTGTTCCGGCGTAAGTGACACCACCATGTTTTCGTGCAGCGAGCCGGGCGCAATCGCGAATTTTTCCAAGTCGGACGCGAGCGCGATCAGAATTTGCCGCGGGCTCAAGCGGTTGGCGTGTACATCCCCTTCGATGCCCCAGCCTTGGACGCACAGCAAAGATTCGCCGCCAGATAATTCGCTCGCTTCCCGGCCATGGAAAGTTTTAACAAAGAGGTGTCGAACCTTTCCGTGAGCGCGGGGCGAACCCGGGGCAGTCAATCGAACATCTCGCCGGTGGTTTTGGCGAAGGTCTTGGCGAACAGGTTGAACAGTTCGACGCCCTGGTTCGATTCCAGGTACTTGTGCGCGCGCTGCGCCACATCCGTCAGGGTTTCACCCTCGCTCAGGAATTGGTCCCAGTGATCGGCGCGCATCTGGCCCTCCAGCCAGCCGACCGTCGCCGACATCGTTTCCTTGATGACGTGCTCGAGCAGCAGTGCAGCCTTGTCGGTGCTGACCGGGCGCTGCATCTGCAAAGCCGCGACGAACGCCGTCAGTTCGGTGTCGCCTTCGTCGCGCGTAATTTCCTTCGCCTCGCTCCTGGTGAGGTGGGCTTTGTCGTCGTCCGGGCTGGCCGCGCCGATGGTGGACGGGTCGGTTGTCATCGATTGCTTCTCCTTTGGATCTATGCGAACAGCATGCGGCCACGCGTCCCCATGGTCTGTGCGGCAGCTAACGTGTAGGCGCGGGCGCCAGAGGCGCATCGAACCGGGAGAGTTTTTGAGGAGCAATAGTGTCAGACAAGGCCGACATCTTTACAGGAAAGCTTGAGGCTGCTATGTGGTCTGGGCGACAGATGGGGGGACAATAAAAGCGGATATTGCAAGCGTACAGGCAACTTTGCCTGGTTTTGGAGCATACGCATGAAACAATCCGCCCTTGTTGCCGCCCTGCTTGGCGCTAGCCTTGGCAGCGCGTGGGCTCAAAGTTCGCCGCCGACCGTGTACGGCGTGCTCGACGCCGGCGTGGTCAGCGAACGCGGCTGCAACGGCGGCTGTACGACCCGCATCGACGGCGGTATCGCGACCGAATCGCGCATCGGAGTGCGCGGCAGCGAACAGATCAGCGACGGCCTGTCGGCAATTTACACCCTCGAAGCGGGCGTCCAGCCCGACACCGGCCGCTCCGGCCCGGACGGCAGGCTGCTGCGCCAGGCGTTCGTTGGCCTGAAGGGCAAGGCGGGCACCGTGACGCTGGGCCGCCAGGATAATCTGGAGCACGCGGCGCTGACCGATGTCGGCGATCCGTTCAAGGGCGGCACAGCCGGCAGCGCGACCAACCTGATCGGCACCTCCGGGCGCCGCGACGACAACAGCATCCACTACTACACCAACCAGGTGCACGGCGTGTCCGCCGCGGCCTCGTATGGCTTCGGCGAGGTGGTGGGCGATCCGTCCGGCAATCGCGCGTGGGGCGTGTCGATCGGGCTCGAGCGGGGACCGTTGACGCTGCGCGCGGCGCACCAGAACCGCAACTTCACCAAGATCGCGCCGTCCACGCCGATGGGCAACAACATGGACGCGAAAAATTCGATCATCGCCGCCAACCTGCGCGTGGGGATCGCCACCGCCTACGCCGCGTACAGCATCAGCCGCGGGACCGGCAGTTCGCCGCTGTGGAATCCGGACAATCCCTACAGTGCCGCGATCGCATCGGTACCGTCGACCGACAGCCGCGACGTGCTGGTCGGCCTGGCGGTGCCCGTCGGCGCGACCACCTTCCTCGCGTCGTACATTCGCAAGAACGACCGCGATCCGGCCAACCTCGACGCCAACCAGGTCGCCTTCGGCGCCAGCTATGCGATGTCGCGCCGCACCGATTTCTATGCCGCGTATTCGCGCATCACCAACCGCAACGGCGCCGGCTATACGGTCGGCAACGCCTCGTCGCACGGCAATGGATCATCGGCGCTGAACGTGGGCATGCGGCACGCGTTCTGAGCGCGGCGGACGTGTGGAGCGCGCCGCGAAAATGGAAATTTCGTTAAGCTCCCATCATGATTTGTCTAACCTTTCGGGAGTTCCTATGAGTGGCAGCAGCACATTAGATCCGGACAATTTTCCGGAACCGCCGGACCGCAGCCTGGGCAAGGGGCACGGCACCGATGCGCTCGGACCGAGCGACAATTCCGATTCGGGCAGCGATGTCGTTGGCGGACCGGGCTTCGCGCTGGGCGTCGATGACGACCTGCTGCCGGACCTGGACCGCGGCACCAGCGAGGACAGCGAACGCGGCCACGGCACCGACAGCGCCGGCCCGGACATGGGCGACGCCAACCTCGACAGCGACAGCGATTCGGGCGGCACGGGCGAGCGCGCCAGTGCGGGACGCGATTCGTCAACGCGCGACGGCGCCGACATCGACACTGATTCGATTCAGTCGTTCGAGGACGTGCCGCTGAGCGACGAGGACATCGACTTCATGCAAACCAATCCGCCGGACAAGGCAGAGAAGGCGCCACGCGGCAAGTAGCGGCGCTGGGGTCTGGTCCTGCGGACCTGACCCCATTTTCAATGGCTCGGTCAGCGTGAAGTGGGGAACGCGCCGCAGCCCAAGGGCTGGGGTCAGGTCCGACGGACCCGACCCCGGGTTTGTTGGCGCTGCGTGATTTTTCCTGTAGCGCCTTCGCACCGTGGCGCCCGAACATCGAAGATGGGGTCAGGTCCGCAGGACCAGACCCCGATGACTTGCTCCGCCGCCGTTCAGCCGGCCAGCTTCGCCTTGAAGAAGTCGACGGTGCGCTGCCACGCCAGCTTCGCGGCGGCCTCGTCGTAGCGCGGCGTGGTGTCGTTGTTGAAGCCGTGCTCGGCTCCCGCGTACACGAAGTACTGGTAATTCACGCCTGCCGCTTTCAGCGCCGCCTCGTAGGCCGGCCATCCCGCCCGCACCCGCTCATCCTTTTCCGCGTCGTGGATCATCAGCGGCGCCTTGATTTTCGGGACTTCCGAAGCCGGCGCCTGCTGGCCGTAGAACGGCACCGACGCGGCCAGGTCGGGTACGGCAGTGGCCAGAAAATTGGCGATGCCTCCGCCCCAGCAGAAGCCGACCACGCCGACCTTGCCGTTACTGTTCGGCAGGGACTTGGCGACGTGCGCCGCTTCGACGAAATCGGCGCGGGTTTTGGTTTGGTCGAGCTTGGCAAACAGCGCGCGCGCCTTGTCTTCGTCGCCCGGATAGCCGCCCAACGTGAACAGGGCGTCCGGCGCGAAGGCGATGAATCCGTCCACCGCCAGGCGGCGCGCGATGTCTTCGATGTGCGGGTTGAGGCCGCGGTTCTCGTGCACCACCAGCACCACCGGTAACTTGCCTTTGACGTGGGCTGGCTGCACCAGGTAGCCGCGCAACTTGCCGTAACCATTCGGCGACGGGTACTCGGCATACGTCGCCTTGATGCGCGGATCGGCCGGCGCCACGATTTGCGCTGCGAAGGTCGGCGACAGCGCGGAAAGCAGGCTGGCCGCGGTGGCGCCGCCGACGGCGTAGCGGCCGGCCTGCGCCAGGAAGCCGCGACGGTCGAGCTGGCCATGCACATACTGGTCGAACAGTTTCAGCACTTCTGGGTCAAAGTCTTTGGCGGTCAGGCGTTTCGTCATCGCGTCGGGCTCCTGGGGTTGGTTGGTTGTATTGACGGCGTCGCGCTCGCCTGCGAGAGCGCGGTGGCATGATGATAACCCGGTTGCGGACGGGTTGGGCAGGGCGAAAAAACTTTGTGATTGCTAACCTCACGACCGCGAGAAAGGGCGTGAAATGCAGGATCGCATTGCAGTGCTGGAACGGGATGTCGCCACTATCAAGTCCGAACTTGAGGTAATCAGACGCGAGTGCGCCGACGCTGCCGATCTGACGGCGCGCACGTCGCGCATGGAATTGGACATAGCCATTTTGAAGGGCGATGTTGCGCAACTGCAGAAGGATGTTACGCAGTTGCAGAAGGACGTGGCGCAATTGAAGATCGACGTTGCGGAACTGAAAATCGACGTGGCGATTCTGAAGGAAGATGTCGCGCTATTGAAAATCGCGGTAGCGACCCTTCAGAGCGATTTGACGAAACTTAAGGAAGAGTTCGGATTGTTTCGCAGTGAAATGACACGTATGAACACCGAACTGTCGCACTGTGCAAAGAAAGAAGATCTGAAGGAGCTGAAGGCGGAGATGAAGGCGATGGAATCGAACCTCAAGGGTTGGATGCTAGTCATCGCCATTGCCCTTTTGAGCGCTCAACTGGCGATGTTTTCCTACATGAGGTCGATAGGGCCTGCGATTCATGCAAGCGCGGATCAGCTTGATTCAACATTGTCCGCGTCGCGCGTGGCGAAATAAATCAGCGACACTTAAAGATGGGGTCAGGTCCGCAGGACCAGACCCCGGTGCTGTTGGCGCCGCAAGTCATACGGCGAGATTATTTGCGGCCGGGCTGGTAGATCTGGTCGAACACGCCGCCGTCAGCAAAGTGCGCTTTTTGGGCCTTGGTCCAGCCGCCGGCCACTTCCTCGATCGTGAACAGTTTCAATTTCGGGAACTGTGCCGCGTGCTTTTTCGCGAACTTGTCGACCGCCGGACGGTAGTAGTGCTTCGCGGCGATTTCCTGGCCTTCGTCGCTGTACAAATATTCCAGGTAGGCCTGCGCCACCTTGCGCGTGCCGCGCTTGTCGACCACCTTGTCGACCACCGACACGGGCGGTTCGGCCAGGATGCTGACCGACGGCGCCACGATCTCGACCTTGTCCGGGCCCAGTTCCTTGATGGCCAGGAAGGCTTCGTTTTCCCATGCGATCAGCACGTCGCCGATGCCGCGCTCGACAAACGTCGTGGTGGCGCCGCGCGCGCCGGAGTCGAGCACCGGCACGTTGCGGTACAGCTTGCCGATGAAGTCGCGCGCGGTGGCTTCGGAGCCGCCGGGCTGGCGCAGCGCATAGCCCCATGCCGCCAAATGGTTCCAGCGCGCGCCGCCCGAGGTCTTGGGGTTGGGCGTGATCACCGCCACGCCGGGCTTGACCAGGTCGCCCCAGTCCTTGATGCCTTTGGGGTTGCCTTTGCGGACCAGGAAGACGATGGTCGAGGTGTAGGGCGATGCGTTATGCGGCAAGCGCTTTTGCCAGTCGTGCGCGAGCAGGCCGCGTTCGCTGATAGCATCGAGGTCGCTGGCGAGCGCGAGCGTGACGACGTCGGCCTCGAGTCCGTCGATGACCGAGCGCGCCTGCTTGCCGGAGCCGCCGTGCGATTGCTTGACGGTGACGCTGTCGCCGGTCTTTGCTTTCCACTGGCGCGCGAACGCCGCATTGAAATCCTGGTACAGCTCGCGCGTCGGATCGTAGGACACATTGAGCAGGGTGATGTCGGCGGCCGATGCGGCCTGCGCCAACAGCACGAGCGCGACCAGCGCCTGGCTTATTTTTTTGAGCAACATCTGATTTCTTTCGATGGGGAGGAAGCTCTAGCCTAAAACGGCCTCATCGGAAAGGGAACGAAGGAAATCAGTTGTCGATATGCGATTTTTAAAGAACGGTGCAAGCGAGGCGCTTAGTGCGCCTTGGACAGGATGAGCAACCAGCGGCGCATCAGCAGCACTTCAACATGGCCAGGCTCGACGCCGGTATCGCATTCGATCACCGGGTTGACCGCATAGAAGCGCTTGCGGAAGTCGCGGGTTACCAGCACTTCGCGGCGGCCGAGGCGCAGCATGAAAGGGGTGGGAGCGTATTCCATGCCGAAAGAGCTGTTCAAGGTGGTCATGACGATTTCCTTAATGTTGTTGTGTTGGTCCAGAGATTCCAGAATAGCACAACTACTGTATAAATCTACAGTTACTGTACGAATTCACAGTATTTTTTAGAAGTGTGGTTTTTTCACCAAGGTGCCCATGTCGACGTCTTCTTTTCCCCGCCTGCGGCGTTTTCTCGCGGCTCGTCTGTCGCCCGAAGGGCAAACCGGCCTGCACCTGACCGTCGGCGTGCTGCTGATGGTGGCGGCCGCCTGGCTGTTCGGCGACATCGCCGAGGATGTGGTCCACAACGAGTCGATCACCTTGCTCGACGTGCGGCTGGCGCACTGGTTCCACGTCAACGCCACCGCGTCGATGACCCGCTTCATGCTGCTCATTTCGAACTGGCACGGGATGGTGGGCGCGCCGATCATGGCGGCGCTGCTGGCGCTGTTTTTCTACAGGAGGCGGCAGCATTACTGGATGATGGCGCTGTTCGCTGTCGTGCCGGGCGGCATGTTGCTAAATGTGCTGCTAAAGTATGTTTTCCATCGCGCGCGGCCTAGTTTCGACGATCCGCTGCTGAGCCTGACGACCTACAGTTTTCCGAGCGGGCACACGGCGAACGCGGCCTTGCTGTACGGGCTGGTGGCGTGCTGGCTGTGGGTGCACCATCGCAGCATCGGCGCGCGTGCGGCCTGTGTGGCAGGCGCCTGCACGATGGTGGCGCTGGTCGGCATCAGCCGCATGTATTTGGGGGTACATTATCTGAGCGACGTGCTGGCGGCGGCGGCGGAAGGCTGCGCGTGGCTGGCGGTTTGCATCACCGCGATTTCGACCTTGCGCCGGCGCCGGCAGGGCCATTCGCTGAATCAACCCGGGAGAGACACCTGAAGCGCATCGAAGTGATCATCAATGGCGGGGCCGGCAGCGGCCACGACGACCAGGCCGCCAGCGACCTGCGCAACAAGTTCGCCGCGCATGGCTGCGAGGCGTCGGTGACCCTGGCGAAAAGCGGCGCGGAGATGATCGACGCCGCGCGCCGGGCGGTGCGGGAGGGCGTCGATGCCGTGGTGGCCGGCGGCGGCGACGGCACCATCAATGCGGTGGCGTCTGTGCTGGCGGACAGCGGCGTGGCCTTCGGCGTGCTGCCGATGGGCACGCTGAATCACTTTGCCAAGGATGTCGGGGTGCCGCTCGATCTTGACGAAGCGGTGCGCACCGTCGCCAAAGGCAAGCGCCAGCAGGTGGACGTGGGCGAGGTGAACGGCAAGATTTTCCTGAACAACTCGAGCCTCGGCCTGTATCCGGACATCGTGCGCGACCGCGAGAGGCAGCAGCACCGTCTCGGCCGCGGCAAGTGGCCGGCGGCCGTGTGGGCGACCGTGGCGGCGCTGCGCCGTTATCCGTTTCTCCACGTGAACCTGTGCGTGGATGGCAAGGAGCTGGCACGCAGCACGCCGTTCGTTTTTATCGGCAACAACGAGTACACCATGCAAGGCCTGTCGATCGGCGAGCGCGCCAGCCTGGCCGACGGCAAGCTGAGCCTGTACGTGGCCCAGCGTCCGGGCCGGCTGGGCCTGATCCGCTTCGCCTGGCGCGCGCTGTTCGGGCGGCTGGCGCAGGAGCGCGATTTCGATGCGATGCTGTCGGACCGGTTCGACATCGAAACGCGCCATCAGCGCCTGCGCGTGGCCACCGACGGGGAAGTCAACATCATGGCGACGCCGCTGCGCTACCGGATCCGTCCGGGCGCGCTGACGGTGATCGTGCCGCAATAAGCATCGAGGAGACATCATGCGCACAGTAGTTCATTTATCCGACCTGCATTTCGGCCGCGTCGACGACGTCTTGCTGGCGCCATTGCGCGAGACCGTCGAACGCATCGCGCCGGACGTGGTGGTGGTGTCGGGCGACCTGACCCAGCGCGCCAAGAGCGAGCAGTTCGAGCAGGCGCGCGCCTGGCTCGACACCTTGCCGGGACCGCAGATCATCGTGCCGGGCAACCACGACATTTCGCTGTACAACGTGTTTCGCCGCTTCGTCAAACCGCTCGAGCGCTACCAGCGCTACATCACGGACGACCTCGATCCGATCCACGTGGACGAGGAGATCGCGGTGCTGGGGATTAACACGGCGCGCTCGCTGACGTGGAAGGATGGGCGGATCAACGAGGAGCAGGTAGCGAAGATGAAGGAAGAATTCGCCGGCCTTGCCCCGCACGTCACGCGCATCGTGGTGACGCATCATCCGTTCGACCTGCCGCAATCCGCCGACGAGGACGACCTGGTCGATCGCGCGCCGATGGCGATGAAGGCGTTCGCCGAAGTGGGCGTCGACCTGCTGCTGGCGGGCCACCTGCACACCAGCCACGCCGACACGACCGAGGAACGCTACGGGATGTCCGAGTACGCGGCGCTGGTGGTGCAGGCCGGCACGGCGACGTCCACGCGCGGGCGCGGCGAGGTCAATTCGTTCAATGTGCTGCGCGTGGAGCACGACCGGATCGAAGTGGACCGTTATGGGTGGGATGTGCTCAGCTCAGCGTTCTCGCTGATGACGACGGAGGCGTTCATGCGCAGCGGCGACGTGTGGGCGGCGCATAACGACGGGATGCTGGCCGCGGGCATCTAAAGGCGGGTGTCGTTCCTGCGGAGGCAGGAACCTATGCTGAGCGTGCAGCTCGATGAACTCAAGCTCAGTATGGGTTCCTGCCTCCGCAGGAACGACAAGCTAGGTCAGATCCAGTATTCGGTCAGCCGCGACGCCCATTCCTTGATGCGGTCGGCGAATGGCCGGTGTCGCCATTCTTCGCGGGTCACTTCCTTCGAGTCGCGCAAATCCTCATTGAAGGCGTTCTCCATGTCCTGCCCGAAGGCCGGGTCGAGCACGATCACATTCAGCTCGTAGTTGTGAATGAAGCTGCGGCGGTCGATATTGGCCGAGCCGATGGTGGACCACGTGCCGTCGATCACCGCGGTCTTGGCGTGCAGTACCGCGACCTGCAGGTGGAAGATCTTGACGCCGCCGGCCAGCAGCTGGTCGTAGAACGCGCGGCCGGCGTGCATCACCAGGCCATGGTCGGTCACGCCGGGCAGCACCAGGCGCACGTCCACGCCGCGCCTGGCGGCGGCCACCAGCGCGTCGACGATCTGCGGATCGGGCACGAAATAGGCCGAGGTGATGTGGATGGTCTTCTTCGCTTCCTGGATCGCCAGCACCAGCGACTTGTAGATCTCGAAGCCCTTCTCGGGATCGCTGGCGAGCACGCGTACGATCTTGTCGCCGGCCGGCGCCAACGGCGGGAAGTAGTTCGCCTCGGGCAGTTCGCCCGCCTCCTGGCGCACCCAGTTGTTGACGAAGGACCACTGCAGCGCCGATACCGCCGGCCCTTCGATCTTGATGTGGGTGTCGCGCCAGCCGACCTTTTTCTTCTCGGCCGGATTGGGCTTGCGGCGCGAACCGAAGAAGGAGCTGTTGGCGTAGTCGCTGCTGATGTTGATGCCGCCGGTGAAGGCGACCTTGCCGTCGACGACCATCAGCTTGCGGTGGTCGCGGTTGTTGACCTCCCATTTTCCCGTGGCCTTGGCCGGGTTGACCGGGTTGAACGCGACCAGCGTGATGCCGGCTTGCTTCATGTGGTCGAAGAAGGCCTGCGGCGTGCCGATGGTGCCGACGCTGTCGTACAGCACGTTGACGGTCACGCCCTGGCGGCGCTTTTCGATCAGCAGCTCGGCGAACTCCATGCCGACCGGATCCTGGTCGAAGATGTAGGTTTCGAGGTTGATGGTCGATTTGGCGTCGCGCGCGGCGGCGATCATTTCCTTCATCGTGGCCGGGCCGTCGATCAGCAAGGTGACCTTGTTGCCGGCGATGAGGGGCACGCCGGTGGCCGCTTCTTCCTGCACCGCCAGCGCCTTCATGTCGGGCGTCGCGTGCGCCCAGCGCTTGGCCAGCAGGGCGGCGGCCTGCTTCGACTGCAGCGTGCCGTTCGGCGTGGCGACGGTCGGCGTGGCCTTCGCGGACGCCGCGCCGCCAGCGCCGACGTCGGGCAGGCTGGCGCACGAGGCTACCGCCAGGGACAGCACCATCGGGAGCCACCATTTGCCGCTGCGCGTTCTTGTCATGTCATTCCTTTGGGTAGTTCAACGGTGGGCTGGTCGGATGGCAGATCCTTGGGCCCGATAAAAAAGTCGAGCGGGGCGGCAATGAAACGCCGTCCCAGCGCGCGCAGCAGGCGGATGCCGTGCTCGAAGCGGATATTGCGCGCCCGCAGCGCGACCCATAGCGCCAGCGAGAAGCTGACCAGCAGGTTGACCGCGCCGATGGCCAGGAAGCCGGCTATGGATGTGGCCGCCAGTTGCCAGCTTACCCGATGATCGAGGGCGACCAGCGCCGTGGAGAAATTGGCGGCGGAAAAGGTCACGTGGCGGATGTCGAGCGGCAATCCCAGCAGGTAGCCGAGGGTGCCCATGCAGCCGAGCAGGATGCCGAAGTAGAAGTTGCCCATCAGGCCGCCGAGGTTGTTTTCCAGGTACACCGACAGGCGCGCCAGGCGCTCCTGCCCGAGCCAGCGGCCCAGGCCGCGCAGCTGGCGCACCCGCTGGGCCATCCGGGTGTAGAGCGCCTTGTTGTCGTAGTAGCCGGAAATGAGGCCGGCGACGAACAGGCAGACGCCGGCAATGGCCGCATACATCAGCGCCAGGCTGTGGAACGGGTCGATGTCGTGCAGCAGGTGCATCGCCTTGGCCGGGTTCACCAGGTGGGCGCCGCTGACGCTCTTCCACACCATCGCGATGGCCCACGCCGTCGGCAGCACGGTGGCCAGGTTGCCCAGCACGGCGACGCACTGGGTGCGAAACACCTTGTTGATCAGCTCGGCCATGTTGTCGAGGTCGATGTGGCGCCCGTCCTTCGACGACAGGCCGGAGGCGATGCGCGCGGCCGTCATCGCCGGCTGCTTGGTCGCGACTGTGAAATGCAGCAGGTGGATCAGCATGAAGCCGAACGAGTAGTTCATGCTGAACAGAAAGGCTTCAACCAACGGCGCGCTGCGCAACCAGGCCAGCAGGATCTTGATCATGGCCATGAAGCCGACGATGAGGCCAGCGCCGGCCGAGGACAGGAACATGCCGCGCAGCTCGGCGCGCGTCTCGGCGATGTAGTGCTCGCCGGTGCGGCTGGCGTTTTCCGTCACGTTGCGCGCCAGCAGGTCGACGTTGTCGGCCAGCAGGCCGCGGATTTCGTACTTGGCGTTGTGGGCCTCGATCAGTTCCTCGGCCAGCGCGATGGCGCCGGCGCGGCGCAGGCTGGTGGGCGGCTCGGCCGGCGGCGTGGCCTCGGCGGCGACGGCCTCCAGGTCCACCGTGGGCGCGCTCGGCAATTCGCCGCTGACGTCCACCAGGAACAGCAGCTTGCGCAGGCGGTCGATGCTTTGCGCCAGCGCCACCAGCAGGTAGGTTAGCGCCACGCTGGTGCCTTGCGCGGCGGCGTTCTTGCGGATCTTGCCGAGCGCCGCCTCGCACTGGTCGAGCATCACCAGCAGGTGCCTGGCGTCTTCCGGCGCGGCCTCGCCCTCGGTGAGCATGCGCGCGTAGCCGTCGAGGTAGTCGTTGACCTCGATGTTTTGCATGAGGAAGGGCGAGTCGAAGGTCTCGATGTCGGGATTGCTGCGGATCAGGCGCGGCTCCAGGCCCAGCGCGCAGACGCGGCAGGACAGGGTGCGGATCGCGTCCAGCATGCCGAGCAGGGTGGTGCGGCGGGCCGCGGCGGCGTGTTCGCGCGGCGTGGCTGCGGCGATCGCGTCGAACAGCGCGAGCCAGTCGGCGGTCGGCACGGCGTTGATCCAGCGCCAGTCGGTTTCCAGGTACAGCACTTCGTCGATGGCGTCGGCCAGGTAGCTGTCGTCCAGCGCCGGCGGCAGGAAACGGTAGGCGATGCGACGCTTCAGTTCGACGACGAAGCCGTCGTTCGACAGGATGCCGATGTCGGTGTACAGGCTGGTGTGGCGGCGCTGTTCGAGCAGGGTGCACAGCGCGGCGCCGAGGCGCGCGGCGTGGTCCGGGTGGGACGCCAGCAGGCGGGTCAGGGCGCGCACGTTGGCGCTGGCAACCTCGCCCTGGCTCGGATGGGGCGGGCGCAACTTGTCCACCAGCTCGACGAGCAGGTCGATCCGTCCGGTGTCGGGAGCGATGCGCTCTAGCGTGGGAAGCATGGAAATATTGGTGCTGGTACAAAAGGACAGTGTACCGGGCGCATGCCAATATTCTTTGTACGCTAGCGTACGAACAGCTTGGTTGTCGTACCTGCGAAGGCAGGTACCCATGCTGAGCGTGCGTTAGCTGTCCGGCATCCTCAGTATAGGTTCCTGCCTTCGCAGGAACGACAGGCGATTACTGTGGCGGACGGACGGCGCCGCAATCGGCGGCCAGCCAGCGGCCGCCTGTTCGGCATCCTCAGCATAGGTTCCTGCCTTCGGAGGAACGACAGGCGATTACTGTGGCGGACGGACGGCGCCGCAGTCGGCGGCCAGCCAGCGGCCGGTCGATTCGACGCTGACCGTTTCGCTGGCGCCGGTCGCGGTGGTGGTCATGCGCGTGCTGGAAGTGTAGGCAGTCGGACTGGTGAAGGTGGCGCTGCCTTCCCCGCGGCCATCGGGATTAGTGCAGGTGAACGAGTAGTGCATGGTCTTGCCCGTCATCGGCGAATTCTGGAAGCTGCAGTTGCCGCGCTGCTGCACCGGCAGTTGCTGTTTCGCCGCCATTTCCTTCGTGATGCAGACCTTGGCGACGACGCCGTCGTTGTTCAACACCACGCCCTGGCGCGCCATCATGCCTTCGATCTTCGCGCGCTGCTCGGGATTCATGCTGGCCAGCTGCTGCTGCGCCATGGCCATCGCATCCTTGAGCTTGCCGTTGCCGGAGTTGATCTTGTTATTGGTTTCCCACAAGCCGGGCTTGATGATCTCGGCCGCGTGGGCGCTGACGGCGAGGACGGCGAAGGGCAGGGCCAGATAGTGCAATTTCATGGTCGCTCCGGGTTTTGATGGGCTCGGGCAAGAGCATAAACCAAAACGCCGCGCCCAAGCGTTCCGCAGCGGCCTGGCCGCATGACGATTGTCACTGGCGCCCGACTTGGCGCGCATGGTAGCGTTCGGGGTGCGACTCATCGATTATCGGGAAAACCATATGCTCATCAATTCGTTGCAGCGGCTGCGGCAACTGGCCGGCCGGCCCTGGATACCGCCGCGCCGCGGCAAGGCGCCTTACCTGTGGCTCCTGATGCTGTCTTTCCTGTTCTGGAAGTACATGGTCGTGGCTCCGACCTGGATCGAAATCGGATTGCTGGCCGCGACGGCGCTGCTGTTCGTTCCGGTGTATTTCGCCAGCTACTGGTGTCTGGGCTCCGCGCAGGCGCTGGTGATTGCGCTGACCTGCCTGTTCGGCGTCGTGTGGGCGCCGTTCAATTTCGGCGCCAGCACCTTTTTCATTTTTGCCTGCGCGATGGCCGCGGCCATCAAGACCCCGCGCAATGCCTATTGCACCGTGCTGGCGATCGTGGCGCTGGCCGTCGCCACCGCCTGGCGCCTGCCCGGCGCCGGCTTCAATTTCCTGGTGCCGGTGCTGATCGTCGGTACCACGCTTGGCTTCAGCGGCGTGATGGAGGCGCAACTGCGGCGCTCGCGCGACCAGCTGCTGCGCAAGCAGGAAGAGGTCGAGCAGATGGCCACCATCGCCGAACGCGAGCGCATCTCGCGCGACCTGCATGATCTGCTGGGGCACACGCTGTCGCTGATCACGCTCAAGGCCGAACTGGCCGGCAAGCTGTTCGAGCGCGACCCGGATGCGTGCCGGCGCGAGATCGGCGACATCGAGCACAGCGCGCGCGCGGCGCTGTCGGAGGTGCGCAGCGCGGTCAGCGGCTATCGCCAGACCGGCTTCGCCCACGAGCTGACCGGCGCGCGCGCCAGCCTGGCGGCGGCCGGGATCGCGCTGCGCGCTGAGGTGCAGGCGTTTGCGCTGCCGCCCGCTTGCGAGAACGTGATGTCGCTGGCGCTGCGCGAAGCGGTCACCAACATCGTGCGCCACGCCGGCGCCACCGAATGCGCGCTCAGCCTGGCGCTGGAGGACGGCATGATCGTGCTGCGCGTGGCCGACAACGGCGCGCGGCTGGCCGACGGCGCGGCGGTCAGGCCCGGCAACGGCCTGACCGGCATGCAGGAGCGCATCGCCGCGCTGGGCGGCAAGCTGGCGCTGCGGGTCGAGCGCGGACTCGCGCTGGAGCTGCGCCTGCCGGCGGGAGCGGCGGCGTGATCCGCGTGCTGATCGCCGAGGACCAGGCGCTGGTGCTCGGCGCGCTGGCGGCGCTGCTCAAGCTTGAGCCGGACCTGGACGTGGTCGGCTGCGCCCGCAACGGGCGCGAGGCGCTGGACCTGTGCGTGTCGCTGGCGCCGGACATCGTGCTGACCGATATCGAAATGCCGCAGATGACGGGGCTGGAGCTGGCGGCGGCGCTGGCGGCGCAGAAGCTGGCGTGCAGGGTCATCATCGTGACCACGTTCGCGCGCTCGGGTTATTTGAGGCGCGCGCTGGACGCCGGGGTGCGCGGCTACTTGCTGAAGGATGCGCCGGCCGACGCGCTGGCGGCGGCGATCCGCAGCGTGCATGCGGGCGGGCGCGCGGTGGCGCCGGAGCTGGCGCTGGAAGACTGGCGCGGGCGCGTCGATCCGCTCACGGAGCGCGAACGCCAGGTGCTGCGGCTGGCGGGCGAGGGCAAGAGTTCGGCGGAGATCGCGAAGTCGATCCACTTGTCGGAAGGGACGGTGCGCAATTATCTGTCGGAGGCGATCAGCAAGTGCGATGCGGCGAACCGGATCGACGCGTTCCGGCTGGCGCGCGACGCGGGGTGGCTGTAAGGAAGTTAGGCGTTAAAGGGTCTGACCTGCGGGGTCAGACCCAGGTGTAGCGGTTCGCAAACCGCCGCCATTTAGCCGCGAGGATCGCGCTCCGCCACGAAGATCTCGACGCGGCGGTTGCGTGCGCGACCCGACGGATCGTCGTTCGAGGCAATCGGCTCGCGGTCGGCGCGCCCGTCGATGGCGATGCGGCTCGGCGACACGCCGCGCGTGGTCAGGTAGTCGCGCGTATGCGCCGCGCGGTCGACTGACAGCGGCTGGTTGACGGCGCTGCTGCCGGTGCTGTCGGTGTGCCCGATGATGGTCACGGTGGTGCCCGGATTTTCGTTCAGCGTGCCGGCAAAGCGTTCGAGCACGGGACGGAAATTCGGCTTGATGTCCGAGCGCCCGGTATCGAACGACACGTCGCTCGGAATTTCGAGCTTGAGGCGGTTGTCCTGGGTCTGGCTGACCTGGACGCCGGTGCCGCGCGTGGCCTGTTCCATCTGCTGCTTCTGCTGCTCCATGCGCTTGGACCAGACGTTGCCGATCAGCGCGCCCGCGGCGCCGCCGATGACCGCGCCTTTGGCCGCACGGTCACCGCCGCCGCCGCCGGTGCTGGCGCCGAGGATCGCGCCCAGGCCCGCGCCGATGCCGGCCCCTTGCGCCGTGCCGCGCTGGGTCGGGCTCATGTCCGCGCAGCCGCTCGCTGCCAGCGCCACGATGGCGGCGCCGATGACGGAACGGGTGAGTTTGTTGATTTTGTTCATGTTCTGTCTCCTCAATTGAAAAAAATCCGTTTCGTAGTCGCATCCGTCAAAACGGGAGCGACCGCGAAACGGATCGGGCATCAGTGCGGATGTCCGAGTGCAGTGACGTGCTAAATGCCTCGACCGCTGATCAGCTTGACCAGGATCATGATGACGGCGACGACCAGCAGAATGTGAATGAAGCCGCCTACAGTGTAGGAGGTTACCAGGCCAAGCACCCACAAGATCAGGAGAATAATTGCGATGGTATAGAGCATGATGTGTCCTCATTTAGTTGTGATAGCGACAGGTTCGTCGTGAATTCAGTATCCCCAATTGACCGTCATCGATCCGTACGGTGCCGTACATTAAGAATAACTTTTTTGCTCAGTTCGCAATCCAGGAATCCAGCCCGCAAAGCCCATCAGCCCGACCAGGCCGATCAGGCAGGTGACCAGGCCGCCGGCGATCAGCAACATCACATCCTGCGGCGGCGCGGAATCCCCGGCGCCTGCTCCGGTTAGACCGCAGCCAGCGACAAAAAGTCCCCAAATGATGATGCCGATCCAGTGCAAGCTGTTCATGCGAATCTCCTGATGGCCGCCCGATGTTGGGCACGCAATCATTCTGTCGCCGAGCTCATCAGTAGCTCTGTTCGCCAGCGCACGTTGCACAAAAGAAAAACGCCATGCGGCATTTGCCGGCATGGCGTTCTTTTGACCGGTCCAGCGGGGCGAGCCCCGCCGCCGTCAGCGTACCGAGTGCAGGGCGCCGTTGACGACGCGCACGCGGTCGCCCTGGTGCCAGCCCGGCGAGGACTGGTGGAAGGTGCGGTATTTGCCGTTGTCCATGCGGACGCGGATCTCGTAGCTGTGGCTGGCCTTCATGTTGCCTTCGACCTGGTTGCCGACCACGGCGCCGCCGACCGCGCCGGCGACGGTGGCCAGCTGGCGGCCGTGGCCGCTGCCCACCTGGTTGCCCAGCAGGCCGCCGAGGATCGCGCCGCCGGCCGCGCCGACGCCGCTGCCCTGGGCGCGGGTGGTGATTTCGCGCACCGATTCGACGTTACCGCAGTTGTCGCACCAGTTCTTCGCGGGCGCCGCCGCGGCGACCTGGACGGGACGGTAATTGGCATCGCGCATGCTTGGCGCCGGCGCTGGCATGGGTTCGGTGTAGCGCGGCGCCGGATCACGCAGCGGGCGCACCGGCTCGTCGGCGAAGCGCTGCTGCACCGGCTGGCTCACCGGCGCCTGCACGTAGGGCTGCTGGCCCGGCTGCAGGGCCTGGTTCGGCGCGTCCATCTTCATGGCCAGCGCGGCGCGGTCGGCTTCGGTCAGATCGCTGCGGGAGGCGGCACTGTTGCCGCCGATCGAAGACGGCAGCCAGCCCATGATGGCGGCGGTGCCGACCAGGCAGAACAGGATGATGGCGATCGCCGCGAGGATCATCATCGGGTGATGGCCGGTCTTGTGGGTGAGGGGAGTTTGCATGGTGATTCCTTTTGGTTGTTATGGTCGTGCTCGATGTGAGTCATTCTGTCTGGGAACATGCCCGTGTTCCGTGCGTCACCGTACATACTTTCAGTTTTAGAGCCGTTACGCTGACTTAAATTGTTTGCAAATGTAAGCACGCACCATTTAACAAATGGCCTCTCCCAATGATCGCCACCAGACGAGAAAAATGTTTCAACACACGCCACCGAGCCGCGAGGGGCCGATGAATTTTGCGGCCGTCCAGACGGCGGCAGAACCGAACGGTAACTTGTTGCTGGCAGCCTTGCCGGAAGCCGACCTGGCCCGGCTTGCGGCGCTGCTCGAGCCGGTCCATGTCGAGGTCGGCGACGTGCTGTTCGAGCCGGGCGAGCAGATTCGCCAGATCTATTTCCCGCACGACTGCCTGGTGTCCCTGCTCGGCGTGGCCGAGGGCCGCATGACGCTCGAAGTGGGGCTGGTGGGGCGCGAAGGCATGCTGGGCGCGACGGTTGCGCTCGGCCACGAGCAGGCCCAGGTGCGCGCGGTGGTGCAGCGCGCCGGCCGCGCCAGCCGCATCGACAGCGCCCTGTTTCGCGCCGAGTTCGCGCGCAACGCGGCCTTGCAGCGCGTGCTCTACCGCTACACCGACACCTTGCTTGCGCAGGCGATCCAGATCGCCGTGTGCAGCCGCTTCCATGTGCTCGAAGCGCGCCTGGCGCGGTCGCTGCTGATCACGCGCGACCGCCTGCAATCGGACAAGTTCCACCTGACCCACGAATTCCTCGCGCACGCGCTCGGAGTGCGGCGGGTCGGCGTGACCAAGGCCGCCAGCGCGCTGCAGCAGCAGGGGCTGATCAACTACAGCCGCGGCAATATCGAGATCATCGACCTGCCGGGCCTGGTGGCGGCCTCGTGCAAGTGCTACGAGATCGTCAAGGAAGCGGGGGAGGCGGCGCTGGCGACGGCGTTCGTTTGACGTCGTTTCATTACGCAACACATGCGCATCGGGGTCTGGTCCTGCGGACCTGACCCCATCTTTGCTTGCCAGGGCAGGATGGTCTCAATCAGGCGGCCGCGCGTTGGGTGCGGTCGACTCCCGCGGGAGCCAACAAGATGGGGTCAGGTCCGCAGGACCAGACCCCATTTTTCTTTGGTGCACACGCAAAAACGCCCCGGCAAGCGGGGCGTTGCGTTTCGCGGAAGCGAGAATTACTTGGTGGTCTTGACCTGGTTGCCGATCACGCCGCCGACAGCTGCGCCGCCAACGGTGCCGACGGTCGAGCCGCCCGTCAGGACGCTACCGGCTACCGCGCCGACGCCAGCGCCGATCGCGGTGTTCTTGTCTTGACCCGACATGCCGGCGCAGCCGGTCAGGCCCAGTGCAACGGTTGCCAGCGAAGCGGTAACGATCAGTTGTTTGATGGTTTTCATGGTTGTATCTCCTATGGTGGTTGGGTTACTTCAGGCGCAGGTCGTTCTTGACCGATTTCACGCCGTTCACGGAACGCGCCACCGACGATGCGGTCGCGATGTTTTCGGCCGAGCTCACGAAGCCGCTCAGCTGCACAACGCCTTTGTAGGTCTCGACGTTGATTTCCGAAACTTTGAGCGTCGGGGCATTCAGGATTGCCGCCTTGACGCCGGTGGTGATGGCCGCATCGTCGATGTACTGGCCTGGGGTTTCATGCTTCTCGGTCGTGGTGGACGCGCAGCCGACCACGGTCGTCAGCATCAGCGCAGCCAGCAGGGTCGATACGATTTTCAGGTTCTTCATGTTGTTGTCCTCAGTGGTGGGCAGGTTATTGTTGTTGAGCTAGCCGGCAAAGCGTGATTGCCTCACCGATAAGTCACACAGTAAAGCGCCGCCCGTTTCTGGTCTGTTCGGCAACGCACACTTGTTGTGTGCAATACATTTCCTTACAAATTCCCCAAGATCATCGCTTCGCGTGGGCCGGCGGCGGTGGGGCCACCGGCTTGACGCGCGCGGCCGCCAGCAGCTTGCCGCACTCGCTGTTCTCGCCAGGACCCGCGTTGATCAGGGGCAGCAGGGCGGCCGCCGGCGCGGCCACGGCCGCCAGCGCCACCGCGCCGCCGGCCTTGAGCGCGACGACGCCCTTGTCGATGCCCACGCGCGGCGCGTTGAACGGGCCGGTCACATGCAGCGGCGCGCGCAGCGAGAAGATGCGCAGGCTCTTGGTCTCCGGGCGCAAGGTCAGGTTCAGCTGCTCGTCTGCCAGGTTGATCGTGCCGTCGGCGGTGATCACCGCTTCGTCGGTGTCGACCACGAAGGTGCGCGTCTGCATCAGTCCGTTTGTCACCGCAAAATCGGTGGCCATGCAGTTGAGCTTGACGTCCTTGTCGCCGAACATCTTGGTCAGGATGATGTTGCCCACGTTCAGGCCCATTTCTTCCAGCAGCAGCTTGCTCACCGAACCCTGGTTGATCAGGGTCTTGATTTCGCCGTTCGAGCCGGCCAGCAGGGTCGCCACCGAGCTGCCGGTCGAAGACAGCTGGGCGTCGCCATTCACTTCGCCGACGGTGGCCTGCATCTTCTCGATGGTCGGGAACAGCTGCTTGATCTGCAGGTGGCGCGCGGTGACCTTGGCGGTGGCCTTGATCGCATCCTTGCCTTCGCGCCCGCTGCCGTCGAGCTTGATGTTCGACACCATATTGCCGCCGGCGACGGAGAAGTTCAGCGGGTTGAGCGTCAGCACGCCGGCATTCATCACCAGGTGGGTCGACAGCTTGGTGATCGGCAGCTGCTTGTCGCGGACGATCTGGTCGGCCGAATACTTGACGTCCACGTCCACCGTCTTCCAGCGGTCGGTGCGGAATTTTTCGACCGGCAGGACCTTGCCGGCCGGCTGCACCGGCGCCACGCCGCGCGCAGTCTTGCTGGCGTTCGAATCGGCGCCGATGATCGGGCCGAGGTCGGAGAAGCGCAGCAGGTGCGACACCACGTTACCGGTCAGCATGCCGCGCGGCTTGCCGGTCTGGAACTCGAGATGGCCGGCGATGTCGCTGCCGCCGACCTTGCCCTTGAACTTGTCGTAGGTCCAGCGGCTGCTTTTCGCGTCGAGCGTGCCGATCAGGCGCCCTTCGGTGGTGAACGCCGGGGTCTCCGGCAGCAGCACGCCGGTAAAGTTGTACAGCCGCGCCATGCTGGGCGCGCCCAGCTTGAGCCGCAGGTCGATCGCCGCCAGTTTCGCAGGACGCGTGACCGTGCCCTCGGCGCTGACGTGGGTGGCGCCGGAATGAAATTCGGCCTTGATCGGGAACGGCGTGTCCTGGTTTTTCAGCGACAGCACGGCGCCCGCCTTGCCGCCGCCGGCCACCGGCGCGTCCTTGAAGGTGCCGCGCAGCTTCCAGCTGACGCCGTACGTGGGATCGCTGTCGAGGGTGTCGATGTCGGCGGTGACGTCGGCTTTTTCCAGCGCGTCGGCCACATGCACCACGCCCTTGGTAAACACAACGCGCTCGAGGTCGAGCGTCCATGGCGACGGCTTTTCCTGGTGGTGGAAGGTCCAGTTGTTCGATCCGTCGGCCTTGCGCAGCAGGTCCACCGCGGGCGACTGGAATTGCAGCACCGGCACCTGGATGGTGTGGCGCAGCAGCGCGAACGGGTTGAGCGAGAACGACAGCTCGCTGACGCTGGCGGTGTCGCGCGCCGGCATGCCTTCGGGATTGCTGACGTGGACATCCTTTGCGACCAGGTGCGGCCAGGGGATGTGGTCACGCCAGGTCGCGGCCGGGCCGGTGATCTGCTTTTCCCACGTGAGCGACAGGTCGCCATTGATGGCGAACGGGCGGCCGATCGCTTCGCTGGTGCGCGCGTTCAGCCAGGGGCGCGCCTTGTTCCAGTCGTAATTGAGCAGGATTACCAGCGCGATGGCCGGGATCGCAACCAGCAGGCCGATTACCCACAGGACGATTTTGGTGGTGCGGGCTTTGCGGCGCGGGCTGGCGGACGGATTGGGCGGGGCGCTGCGCTGCGCTTGGCTGTCGGGCATGGCCGATCCTTCTCTTCATATAAAGTAAGGGCCAGCCTAGCGCAAATGGCAATGGTTTGATGTGCGCTGACGCACCCAGCGCAAGCCGGGGCGGGGAACTTTTGCGTATGTGCGTCAGCGTACCGAACTTGCCAAAGAATCAGCATATAACCTTATCACGACGTCATTTATTACGGAATGGAGAGAGCACATGAGCACGGAAACGAAACATCACCAGTCGATCAAAGTGGCCTGCGCCGCAGCCTTGCTGTCGTTGCTGGCTGCCTGCGGCACGTCGCAAAAAGCCCCCGCTACCGCCGACGTGGCCGTGTCCCGCAATGCTGTCGACAACGCCGTCAGCGCCGGCGCCGCCGACCTGGCGCCCGCTGAGATCACCGCGGCCCGCGCCAAGATGATGCGCGCCAACGAAGCGCTGGCCGCCAAGGATTATGTGCTGGCTCGCCAGCTGGCCACCGAAGCCCAGGCAGACGCGAAGCTGGCCCAGAGCAAGGCCAACTCGGCCAAGGCCAACGCCGCCGCCAACGCGCTCGACGCCGACCTGCGCGTGCTGCGCGAGGAAGTCGACCGCGCCCGTTAAGCGGCGCGGCCGGAGCTGCCCGATAACAATTCGAAATCGATCTCTGCGCGCCGCGCGCGCGCCACAAGAAAAAGGATAGACCATGAACACGAAATTCTTCCGCACCGCCGTCCTTGCCAGCGCCGTATTGCTGGCGGCGTGCAGCACCACGCCAACCACTACCTCGATGCTGGACCAGGCGCGCGGCGACTTCGTTGCCGCCAACAACACGCCGGCGGTGTCGACCTACGCGCCGCTCGAATTCAAGCAGGCCAGCGACGCGCTCGACCAGGCCAACGCCGCCGCGGCCAAGCGTGAGAGCCTCGACACGATCGACCGCCTGGCCTACATCGCCAAGCAGAAGATCGCGACGGCGCGCCAGGTGGCCAGCCAGAAGGCGGCCGAAGCCGACATCGCCAATTCGGGCCGCCAGCGCGACCGCCTGCAGCTCGAGGCGCGCACCATCGAGGCCAACAAAGCCAGGGACGAGGCCGACCGCGCCAAGGCCGACGCCAATGCCGCCCAGGCCAGCGCCGAGGACGCCCAGCGCAAGGCGATGAACGCCGAGGCCCAGACCCGCGAAGCGCAGGCCCGCGCGGCCCAGCTCGAAGCCCAGATGGCCGACCTGCAGGCGAAGAAAACCGAGCGCGGCATGATCATCACGATCGGCGACGTGCTGTTCGATACCGACCAGGCGCGCCTGAAACCGAATGGCGTGGCCACCGTGCAGAAGCTGGCCGACGTATTGAATCAGAACCCGGCGCGCACCGTGCTGGTCGAAGGGTTTACCGACAGCACCGGCACGGCCGCGCACAACCAGGACTTGTCCGAACGCCGCGCCGGCGCCGTCGCCAGCGCCTTGTCCGGCATGGGCATTGCGCGCGACCGCATCGCGATGCGCGGCTACGGCCAGTCGTATCCGGTGGCCAGCAACGATTCGGCCAGCAACCGCCAGCTGAATCGCCGCGTGGAAATCGTGCTCTCGAACGAAGGTGCGGCAATTCCGCCGCGCCGTTAAAGGCTGAAGTTTTTGAACAAGGAAATCATCATGGAACAGAATCAATCGAACCTGGCGCATGGCTTCGACAAAGAGGCTATCCGGAAAGCCGCCGCCAACCTGGACGACGGCGCCGTCACCGACGGCTACCAGGCCGACCGCGAGGCGGTGATCCGCATGCTCAACGACGCGCTGGCCACCGAGCTGGTGTGCGTGCTGCGCTACAAGCGTCACTACTTCACCGTCAGCGGTCGCGGCAACGGCCAGGTCAAGGCCGAATTCCTCGAGCACGCAACCCAGGAGCAGGAGCACGCCGACTGGCTGGCCGAGCGCATCGTCCAGCTCAATGGTTCGCCGGACTTCAATCCGGCCTCGCTGGTCGCGCGCAGTCATGCCGAATATGACGATTCGGATGACGTCAACGCGATGATCCGCGCCAACCTGATCGCCGAGCGCGTGGCGATCGAATCGTACCGCCAGATGATCGCGGCGATCGGCGACAAGGATCCGACCACGCGCAACCTGCTGATCGAAATCATGGCCGTCGAGGAAGAGCATGCCGACGACATGCGCGACCTGCTGCCGAAATAATTGAACGAAACCCCACCACCCACCACAAGGAGAATCATCATGATGGACAACACCACCCGCAATGCCACCAACGCCGCTTCGTCGGCCGCCTCGTCGGTGTCGAGCTCCCTGAGCGACGCCCAGACCGATGTCAAGACGCTGGTCAAGGACGCCCAGTCGCTGCTGACCGCGGCCGCCGCACTGACCGGCGAGAAAGCCGACGACCTGCGCAAGCGCGGCATGGAACTGCTGGACGTGGCAATGAAGAAGGCGGGCGAGGTGCAGGGCCAGGCGCTGGTCAAGGGCAAGGAACTGGCCAAGACCGCCGACACCTACGTGCAGGACAACCCATGGCGCACCGTGGCCGCCGCTGCGGGCGTGGGCCTGCTGGTGGGCGTGATCCTGGGCCGCAAATAAACCACGCCGGGAGCAGCCATGGAAAAAGTTGAAACTATCGTTCATGGCCCCGGTCTCATGGGTGGCCTGACGGGCCTTGCGAAGAACCTGTTCGGCCTGCTGGTGTCGCGCGTCGAACTGGCGGCGCTCGAGCTGTCGGAGGTGCGCAACCACGTGATCGAACTGGTGGCGATCTTCGCCGGCGCCGCGCTGGCCGTCTGGTTCGCTCTCGCCTACGGCACCGCCACCATCGTGGCGCTGGCGTGGGAATCGATGGGATGGAAGATCCTGCTGATCATGTTCGGGGTGTTCGCCGTCATCACCGCCGGCCTGGTCTGGAAGGGAATGTCGATGCTCAAGCAGGGCAAGCTGGCGTTCCCGGAAACGATGAACGAACTGAAGAACGATCGCGAGATGCTGCTGTAAGCGGCATTGACACCAGGAGCTGGCATGGAAACACAAACCGTAGAAATCAAGGACCAGCGCACCGACAAGGAGCGCAAGGAAGAACTGATCCGCCAGGGCGAGTTCTATCGTATCGGTGTGGTGCACTCGAAGGCGCAGGTCAAGCAGGCCGCGCGGCCGGAAGCGCTGTTCCATTCGGCCATCGACCACGCGACCTGGTCGCTGCGCTCCAAGGTCGACAGCCTGCTCAAGCCGTCTGGCGCCAACGTGGCGACAATGCTGCCGTTCGCGCTGAAGATCATCCAGTTTGTCCGGCATCGGCGGATGGGCAAGGCGGCGCTGGGCGTGACGGTGCTGCTCGGTGCGGCAGGGGCCTACCTGCAGTACCGCCGCACGCATCCGGATACGACCGCGTACTGATTTGATGGTGCAGCCGGCGCAGACCGGAAACTAGTAAAATGGTGGGGCTTGAGCGGCGTCGCGATCAATGATTCGACGCCGCTTTTTTTGACCTCACCGTTAGTGTGTCGTACCTGCGCAGGCAGGTACCTATACTGAGCTGGCAAGGCCGGTAAAGCGTATTCAGCATGGGCACCTGCCTGCGCAGGTACGACAACCTTATCGGGACCTCATGAAAACCAATCCCCTCAATCCGGACAAGCTGCGCATCGTGCTGGTGCTGCAGGGCGGTGGCGCGCTAGGCGCCTATCAGGCCGGCGTCTACCAGGCGCTGCACGAGCACGACCTGGCGCCCGACTGGATTGTCGGCACCTCGATCGGCGCCATCAACGCGGCCCTGATCGCGGGCAACCAGCCGGCGGACCGGCTGGCGCGGGTCAAGGCGTTCTGGGACCGGGTTGCCCATCCCGACCGGATCGACATGGCGCAGGTGAGCGACGAGCAGCGCCGCTCCAACATCTGGATGAACACGCTCGACACAGTGATGCGCGGCGCGCCGGGCTTTTTTACGCCGCGCTATTTCAGCGGCTTCGCGGCCGGCCTGCCGGTGGCGCCGGAGGCCGCGTCCTACTACGACACCACGCCGCTGCGCGCGACGCTCGAGGAGCTGGTCGATTTCGACTACCTGAACGAGCCTGGCGGGATCCGCCTGACCGTCAATGCGGTCAAGGTCTGCACGGGCGAGCTGGTGCATTTCGACAGCATCAACGGCGAGCTGTCGGCCGACCACGTGCGCGCCAGCGGCAGCCTGCCGCCGGCTTTCCCGCCGGTGCGTATCGACGGCGACCTGTACTGGGACGGCGGCCTGTATTCGAACACGCCGCTCGAATCGGTGCTGGCCGAACTGCCCGAGGGCGACACGCTGTGCTTCCTGGTCGACCTGTGGAGCGCACACGGCGCCGAGCCGGCAACGATGGAGGAGGTGAGCACGCGCCAGAAGGACGTGACGTACGCCTCGCGCACGCAGCGACACATCGACGACTACGTCAGTACCTACACGATGCAGCAGAAGCTGCGGCAGTTGTACGCGCGCCTGCCGGAAGGGGCGCGCAGCGCGGCCGACCGCCAGGAGCTGGCCGCGCTGGGCGCCGACGCCACCTTGCACATCGTGCGCCTGCCGTACGCCGGCACCGACTGGCACATGGCCGCCAAGGACGTGAATTTTTCAAAAGGATCGATCGAGTGGCGCTGGGATCAGGGCTACCGCGATGCGCTGCGCGCGCTGAAGCACGCGGGCTGGCTGCGTTCTTACAGTGAAGACACCGCGGTGGTGGTGCATGAATTGCCGACCCACGACGTGGGCAGCCGCCAGGCCGATTGAGCACCCGGAAAACACCTCCACTTGCCATGTTAACAACCTAAGCCGTACACTGCTCGGCGGACCCGCAATCGGCCATAAGGGCACGTGCGTCGCGCGTAGTTGCGCCCCGTAGAGGAATTACATCGTCAATAAATCGAACTGAGGACATAGCCTTGCCTATTCATTACCATCTGACATTTCCTCTGATGATCACAGTAGCATCCGTGGGAGCGGTCTTATCCATGATCGCGGCCCGCAATAGCAGCGGCCCGTGGTTTTTGCCGCTGTGGTCTCGCAAGCGCGACAGCTTTACAGCAACCGGGTGGCGTTACCGCACCTGGTCGGTGTGGTGTGGTTATATCTTCATTGCTGTCGCAGCGGCCGATCAGCTGTTTGGTTAGCCACGGTGGTGCGCCGCTGTGCTGTTTTTAATAGTTTCAAACGTAGAAGGTTAAAAGATACTGGACGATGAAAATGCGAATCGCAAAGAAGAGTCTGCTCATTGCGTTGTCACTGATCGGCTGCGCAACGGTTCTATATTTGACCGCTTTATCTATTCTTCACGTAGTGCGAAATGGCGCTCCCGACAAGCAGACCGAGTTGTTTTCCCCTCTGGGGCCCTACCGGATTGTCATCACCGAACAGCTTGCGGGATCTCCAGGTTCGGTGTGTATCAAGCAGGTGTACGTTTTGCCAGCGCGTGCGAAATTCGACAGGAACGACACGGATAACGAAATATTTACTGGGGCATGCGACGGATTAGTCGCCCTCAACTGGACCGGCGACCGAGTGGAAGGGGACATCGTGTTTAGCAGAGCTGCTGATGGTGTGAAGTCTCAGTTGAAAAGTTACGGGGCGGATGGGCAGGTCAAAGTCATATGGGCAGCGCATTGAACGCTGCGTCGGTTCGGATGCATATTGGCCCTTGAGCAAGCAGCCCAATTGATCGAAGTTCCAAATGCGAGGATCGAATTCGTATGGGCGCTAAGCCTTTCAATTTGAAAAAGACTCAGCGCTTCGGATGGCTATGTATCATCATCGCGCTGCCACTCGCCTACTACTCGCTGATGACGGTCATCGACAAGGCAAGATCCAAAGCGTGGCCGGGCGCGGACGCAAAAGTCATCCAGACGGAGGCGTACAAGTCGACCAGAGCCGGAGCATATTGTTTCCAGCTGCGTTACCAATACGCGATCGCTGGCAAGGAATTTTCATCCACCCGGTGGACGTTGAAGAGCAGAGTCGCCTGTAACCGCGACAAGCACCTTGTCGATGCGGCGCTGGAACAGCTTCAGCCAGACGCCACGATCCGGATTCGCTACGACCCGACCGATCCGGGGAAGTCGTTCGTCGATCCTGAAGATGTAGATTTCACCGACGTCTTTTATATCGTCCTGGCTTTCGGACTAATCGTCTACGGCCTGTTTGTCCCAAGGGCGTTAGCGCGGAAGAAGACAAAGCACCGGAGCGACGGCGCGCTTGCGGACGGCAGCGGCCTTTCCTGACAGCGGAACACGAAGTCTCAATTCAGCGCTTGCTCTTCGCGCCGCTGCCGACCTCGCGCCAGTCGCCTTCGTGCAGTTCCACATTGAACTTGCGCGCTGCGGCGCGAATGCGCTTCCACGCTTCGTCCCGCTCCGCGTCGGTCACGTCCTCGACCTGTTTGAAGCGGGCGATGGCGTTGCGTACGTGGCTTGCGTCCTCGAGCGGTTCCTTGCGCTGTTTGGGAAACGCGAAGTGCTCTGTGGAGACTTCCTTCCTGTCTTCCTGATCCAGCTTGCTCATGAGGCCTCCTCGATATCGGTTGGTGAAAAGAAGTGGCTCGCTCGTGCCTTACTGCTGGAATTCGGCCATGACCTGGGCGCGGGCGCCGGCCATGTCTTGCTGATAGGTCGCGCGCGCGTCGCGCATGCAGGCGGCGCGTTCGCTGCCGGCCATCTTGCGGCAGGCGCCCTGTGATTCCTGCAGCGCGGCGCCGATTTCCTTTTGAAGGTTGCGCAGGCGCGCACCCATGCTTGGATTCTCGCGGAACCAGCGGGCCGGGTCGCCCTGGGCCATTTCGCGCGCCTGCTTGGCGGCGGTGGCGGGCGGCACGTTGGAGTCGGTCGATACGGGTTCCTGGCTCGTTTGTGCATGTGCGGCGCCGATCGCGGCGAGCAGGGCGCAGGCGCCAGCCAGGGCGCGCAAGGAAAACAGGTGAGGCTGTGTCATGGCAGCTCCTTATTGTTCTTGGATGCGAAAACAAAAGGCCGGCGCAAAGGCCGGCCATCGGTGTTGCTTACAAGCGCCCGGTGACGAGCATGAAAATCAGCACCAGCACCAGAATGCCGGTGATGCTGACCGGGGCGTAACCCCAGTTGCGGCTGTGGTTCCAGGTTGGCAGCACGCCGATCAGCGCGAGGACAAGAATAATCAGCAGAATGGTTCCCATGGGAGGCTCCTAAAATAAATGCGGTGTTTCATGTGGTGGGAACAAGTACAGGGCCGGCCAGGCCGGCCCATCACGATCAATAGCGGTAGACGCGGCCGTCGACCAGGCGCACGCGGTTGCCCACGCGCAGGTCATAGGCGCTGTCCTGGGTCACGCTGCGCCATTCGCCGTTGTCCATGCGAATATTGATCTGGTACATGTCCATGCCGTTCGCGTTGCGGTTCGCTTCGACGTTGTTGCCGATCGCCGCGCCGGCTACGCCGCCTGCGACGGTGGCCGCGGTACGGCCGCTGCCGCTGCCGACCTGGTTACCGACCAGCGCGCCGACGAGGCCGCCAACGACTGCACCGGAGCCGCTGGTGCTGGCCGTGCCGCGCACTACCTGGATCGAATCGATCGTGCCGTAGCCCGACGAGACGTTGCTGGTGTAGCCCGAGTTGTAGCCGCTGTTGTAGCCGGCGTTGTTGTAGCCGTACGGGGTGGAGGTGGTGCTGGCGCAACCGCTCAAGACGGCGGTGCTGGCAACGATCAGTGCGGCAATGGTGTGAGTCGATTTCATATTGTTCTCCTGGCAAAAGTGTAGGTTCAGAATAGTCGGCAACATTTCCTCGGTCTGTGCGGTGCCGCACCCAGAAAGTGTTCATTTGACATTCCCGCCGCGGACCCGGCCGATTCCATATTGCAGTGTTCGGCAGCGTACAGAAGGGCTCCGTCTTTCCGCGTAAAACGGTAGCTAATCGACACCAACGGAGCACACCATAATGAAAAAAATTCACGCCATCATCATGCTTGCCGCCTTCTGCGGCGGCGCCCACGCCGCAGCCCCAACGCCCGAATCGAAGGCAGCCTACGCTCAGGCAAAGGACAATGCCGCGGTCGCCTACAAGGCCGCGCGGGCGCAATGCGACGCCATCACCGGCAACCCGAAAGACGTGTGCGTCGAGGAAGCGAAAGCGGCGCGCGTGCGCGCCGAGCAGGAGGCCGAAGCCTATTACAAGAACACGCTGAAGGCGTACACGGCGTCGCGCCTGAAGATCGCCTCGGCCAACTACGACCTCGACCGGGCCAAGTGCGGCGCGCTGGCCGGCAATGACAAGGACGTGTGCATCAGCCAGGCCAAGGCGGCGCTGGTGGCGGCGCAGGCCGACGCCAAGGCCGACAAGCGCGCGATCGAGGCGCGCGCCGATGCGCGTGAGGACAAGCGTACGGCGGAGTACAAGGTCGCGCGCGAAAAATGCGACGCGTTTGCCGGTGCGGCAAAGGACAGCTGCGTGTCGGCCGCCAAGACCCAGTTCGGCAAATAAGCCGCGCGGTTTCATCGAACTTTTTTGACCACCACCACCACCAGGAGTTCTATCATGCACATCGCACGCCGCTTCGCTACCATGCTGTTTGCCGCTTCGCTCGTCGCCACCCTGGCCGGTTGTGCCTCCACCCCGACCAAGGAGGGCACCGGCGAGTACATCGACGACGCCGCCATCACCCTCAAGGTGAAAGCGTCGATCTTCAACGAGCCGACCCTGAAAGCAACCGAAATCAATGTCGAGACGTTCAAGGGCGACGTGCAGCTGTCGGGCTTCGTGGCCCAGCCTGAGGACGCCCAGAAGGCCGCCAACATCGCCCGCGGCGTCAAAGGTGTAGTATCGGTGAAGAACGACATCCGCGTTAAATAACCCCGCTGTCCGCGCCTGCCCCGGTTTCGGGGCCGGTGATGTGGGCGGCGATTTTTTTTGTAAAGATCACCGATGAAGCTTGCAGATCCAAACCTGCCGCCCGCCACTGAAACCGCAGTCGCCAATACCGCGCCCGCGCCGGCGCCGGACGATGAAGTCGTCGCCCCAGGCCATTCCTTCAAATTCCCCCTGCACGTGAACGCTCGCGGGACCGCCATCGGCATCGTCGCGACCGTCGCTTTCGTGTGGGCCCTGCAATGGTCGGAAAAATTCCTCGTGCCGCTGCTGCTGGGCGTGTTCATCGCCTACACACTCAGCCCGGTCGTGCAATGGCTGGAGCGTTGGCACATCAAGCGCGCCATCGGCGCCACCCTCGTTACCGTACTGATCCTGGCGGCGCTGGCGGGCACGATGTACCGCGTGCAGGACGAGTTCGTCAACATCATCGACGAGCTGCCGACGATTACCCACAAGGTGACCAAGCTGCTGACCGATAACAAGGGCGGGCAGCCGAGCACGATTCAGCAGGTGCAGGCGGCGGCCAGCGAGATCGAACGGGCCGCCTCGTCGGGCGGGGCGGAAGCGGCGCGCGCCGCGGCCCGGCGCGCAGCGCCGGCTGCGGCGGCGACCGGCAGCACGTTCAAGGTGATGGACTGGGTGCTGGCCGGCTCGATGGGCCTGGCCACTTTCCTCAGCCAGGCGACGATGGTGGTTTTCCTGGTGTTCTTCCTGCTGCTGGCGGGCGACACCTTCAAGCGCAAGCTGGTCAAGTTGACCGGGCCTTCGCTCACGCGCAAGAAGGTCACCGTGCACATCCTGGAAGACATCAACACCTCGATCCAGGCCTATATGTTCATGCTGCTAGTGACCAACGGCCTGCTGGCGCTGCTGATGTGGATGGCGCTGTCGGCGATCGGGCTGGAGAACGCCGGCGCCTGGGCGATCTTCGCCGGCCTGATGCACATCATGCCGTATTTCGGGCCGCTTCTGATCACGATTGCCACTGGCGGGGTGGCGTTCATGCAGTTCGAGTCGCTGCGCATGGTGCTGCTGGTGTCGGGCGCCTCGCTGGCGATCGCCACGCTGGTGGGCACGGTGGTGGCGACCTGGATGACGGGGCGCATCGCGCGCATGAATCCGGCAGCGGTGTTCGTCAGCCTGCTGTTCTGGGGCTGGCTGTGGGGCGTGTGGGGCTTGCTGCTGGGCGTGCCGGTGGTGGTGATCCTCAAGGTCGTGGCCGAGCGGGTAGAGGGGATGGAAGTGGTGGCCGAATTGTTGGGAGAGTGACGAGTTTGGGGTGAGGTCCCTTGGACCTGACCCCGCAGTTGAACGCGGCTTCGGCAGCATCGTGGAGTAGCGAATGGCGCCGACAAAACCGGGGACAGGTCTGCAGACCTGTCCCCTTTTTTGTTTCTCGGCCTGTGTTGACCGTGGTCATGCCGCCGTCGGTTTTGGATTGTCTTGTGATTTACCGAAGACAACAATAACGATTCGCAATTTTGGTTTCGTCCGCCGCCGGTCTTCATCCTGGAGCATCCATGTTTCGCACGATCGAGTTGCACAGTTCGCTGGGCAGCGAGCAGCTTCGCTTCGCTTCGCTGCGCGGCGTCGAAGCCCTGTCCCAGGTGGGCGAATTCGAGCTCGAAGCGCTGTCGCCCGCGTCCGACCTCGACCCCGGCCAACTGCTCGGCACCGCAGTCGTCATCGAAATCGAGACCTTCGGCGGCGGCACGCGCTACTTCCACGCCCTGGTCACCGGCTTCGCCTATCTCGGCCCCGACAGCAGCGCCGAGCTGCAGCACCGCTACCACGCCAGCCTGCGCAGCTGGCTGGTGCTGGCGGACCAGAACGCCGACTACAAGATATTCCAGCACAAGAGCGTGCCCGACATCGTCAAGGAAGTCCTGAGCGCCTATCCGTTTCCGTTCGAATTGAACCTGACCGAACAGTACGCGGCGCGGCCGTATGTGGTGCAGTACGGCGAGAGCGACCTCAATTTTGTGACGCGCCTGTGCGAGGACGCGGGCATCTACCATTTCTGCCGGCACGCCGAGGACCGCCACACCATCGTGTTCACCGATTACAGCCACGAGAAGCTGGCGCAATATGCGTCGATACCTTTCCTGTGTCCCGGGCAGAGCGCCGGGATGCGCGGCGAGTATGTGCATGCCTGGCTCGACGCGCAGACGCTCAAGCCGGGACGCTACGCCACCGATTCCTACGACTTCCGGCGCGCGCGCGCTCAGCTGACGGGGCACAACGCCCTTTGCCGAAATGAGCACGGCGATCAGCAAGTCTATGAATGGTCGGGCGCGTACACCGAGCGCGCACAGGGCGAGCGCCTGGCCCTGGTGCGGCGCCAGCAGCAACAGCTCGACCAGCAACTGGTACGCGCCAGCACCAACGTGCGCGGCATCGCGCCGGGGTATGTCTTCGACCTGTGCCGGCATCCGCACGCGGCCAGCAACGACGCCTACCTGATCATCGAGGCGAACTACCTGTTCGAGGAGAACTGCGAACGGTCGGGGACCGGCGAGGGCACGCGCTGGAACACCGATTTCGTCGTCAAGCGCGCCGCGGAACAGTACCGCCCCGCGCGCCGGGCGCGCCGGCCGAAAGCGAGCGGCCCGCAAACGGCGGTGGTCACCGGGCCGGCCGGGCGCGAGGTCTGGACCAATGAGTACGGCCAGGTGAAGGTCCACTTCCACTGGGACCGGCACGGGCCGGACGACGAGAACAGTTCGTGCTGGATCAGGGTCGCCAGCAGCTTGGCCGGCGCCACGTGGGGCGAGTCGCTGATTCCTCGCATCGGGCAGGAGGTGGTGGTGGAGCATCTGCACGGCGACCCGGACCAGCCGCTGATCACCGGCCGCGTCAACAACCAGTTCGAGATGCCGACCGCGTTCAGCAATGTTGGCAAGCTGCCGGACAACCAGGCGCTGGGCGGCATCAAGAGCAAGGAGCACCAGGGCCGAGGCTACAACCAGCTGCTGTTCGACGACACGACCGGCGAGATCCGGACCCAGCTCGAATCGGAGCACGCGAAAACCCAGCTGAATCTGGGCTACCTGAGCCACCCGCGCGACGCCGGTAGCGCCGCGCCGCGCGGCGAAGGATTCGAGCTGCGCACCGACGCATGGGGCGCGCTGCGCGCCGACAAGGGCCTGCTGATCAGCACCGACGGGCGCACCGCGGCGAGCGGAGGCGCGCTCTCGCGCGAGGAACTGGTGGTATGCCTGGAGGCCGCGCTGAACTTGGCCAAGAGCCTGGGCGAGTGCGCCGCGCAGCATGAGGGCGGCGCCAGCGACCAGGCCGCGCAGGGCAAATTGAGCAAGGCGGTGAAGGACTGGGGGCACGGCTCGAACGCGGAAAAGGGCGGCAACGGGGGCACGCCGCTGTTCGCGGTCAGCTCGCCGGGCGGGATTGCGCTCGGCACGCCCGACAGCGGCACCTTCGCCGCCGGCGGCCATCTTGACCTGGTCGCCGACCGCAACCAACACCTCACCGCGGGACAGCGCATCCATCTGCACGCCGGGCAGGGCATCAACCAGTTCGCCTTCGGCGGCGGCATCAAGAGCATCGCGCACCAGGGCAAGCACATCATCCAGGCGCAGCACGACGACATCGAGATCGCCGCGGACCAGAGCGTGAGGATCACGTCCAGCCACAAGCATGTGATGATCGCCGCCGACCAGCATGTGACGCTGACCAGCGGCGGCGCCTACATCAAGCTCGCCGGCGGCAATATTGAAATCCACTGCCCGGGCAACGTCAGCATCAAGGGCGCATCGCACAGCATCAAGGGGCCGACCTCGATGGGCGCGGACCTGCCGGCGTTTGGCAAGGCCGATACCGGCAAGCGCTTCCAGCTCAATTACGGCAACAGCAAGAATCCGGTCGCCGGCAAAAAATACAAGATCACGATGGACGATGGCCAGGTCCATGAAGGCGTCACCGATGCGAAGGGCCGCACCGCGCTCGCCGAAAACGACCAGATGCGCGTTGCGTTGATTGAATTCCTCAAGGACGAACCAACGTGACCGCTAAGACTGCACCGGCCAAACAACCCAAGGTGGATGCGTGCGCCTATGCCACCACGACGCCCGGCAAGGACGTCAAGCACGTGCCGCTACCGATGCCGCTGCCGTGCATCACCATCCTGGTTCACGGCGTCAATGACGTCGGCGAAGCTTACGCGGCGCAGGAGACCGGGCTGTGCCAAGGCTTGAATGCGCGCCTCGACCGCGCGCATGAGCTTGGAATGAACGCGCGGCCCGACTTGCGTCCGGCGACCTACAAGATGCCGCCCGCGACGGCAGCGGAAGCAAGGAAAGAGGGCATCGTGAGCGACCCGGATGCGGTCTATTTTCGGCGTGCGACCGACCGGAACACCCACAGTCCGGTGGTGCCGTTCTACTGGGGCTCGCGCGAGAATGGCGGCATCGACCCGCAGACCGGGCAGCCGTATATCAAGAAGGACAACTGGCATGGGCAGTGGACCGACCGCTATGGCAACCGCCTGGATAAGAACGGCGCGAAGAATGGCGGGCCGTTTGCCAACGCCACCACCTGCCTTAACGCGATGTGGGGCGAAGGATTCAACGGCAAGGTCGCGGATTCCGAAATATTGGCAAGGTTCGTCGGCGATCCGTTGCACAACCTCAGAAAAGCCTGTCCGCGCCACTATATGCTGCTCGCTGCCAAGCGGCTGGCAATGCTGATCAAGATCATTCGCAACAACCCCAGGTACAAGAATGTCGCGATCAACCTGGTTTGTCACAGCCAGGGAAGCATGGTTTCGCTGGCGGCCCACGCCTTGCTTGACGCCGACGGCGGACAGTACGCAGCAGACACCCTCATCGTGCAGGATCCCCCGTATAGCGTCGAGGAGACCACCCTCGAATTCTTGGACGGCGTTACCGGCTACGAACAGCAAACGACGCAGTCGCGCATCAAGACGCTCAGCAATATCGTAGGCTACATCTACGGTAGAAAATCCTCTACGCCCAGTCTGAAGGAGTTGGAGTTCCCCCCCGCGTGCGGCAGCGCCGTGGCGGGGCCGAACTGGAAGTCCGGGCAAGGCGCGAAACAATGGGCGATGGGCGAGGTCCATCCGTTCACCGAACGCGACAATCGGGGCAAGGTGTATCTCTATTTCTGTCCGCACGATTCCACGGTGGCCTTAAAGAGCGTCCAGGGAATAGGCTGGCAGGGTGTTCCCGACGAAATCAAGGTAAAGGATGTTCGATTGGTGCGTTCCTTCTCCATGGACGGCGGCGCGGAATATACGTCCATCGAGAAAAATATTCGCATCCCGGTGTTGTCGACGCTGGGCAAGGGATTTCGCCAGCGCGTATTCACCTCGCGTCAGGTTGACGGAAAAATCCTGCAGGTAGGGGCGCCTGAGTGCCGGTACGAACTGCGTTCGAAGTCGGGCGTCTGGTTAGTGACTGAAGATAATTCGACAACCGGCAAGATGTCCGCATCCGTCGCGGAGATCGAGCGCGGCGCGACGCGGCAGATAACTGGTGAGGAGCTTAATCCGAAAGTCCATGCAATCCTCACCGCGGGGGAGGGCGGGCACGCGGGCAAGTTGGCCGTCAGCCCGATCGATGCGGCCATTGCAACGGCTGCGGGCACGGATGCGATCCCCACCAGCACCTGTCGCGCTAAAGAGTTCCGCACGGGCGCGCGGCGAGGGGCGGTTCCGCTCACTCCCGATGAAATCCGTCAATTGGAATCCAGCCTTCCTGGTCAACGCGCGGGGGCGAGATCGGACGATGACCGGTTGCGCGTGGTCAGCGTCGATTACGTGGACATTGACGCAATGAAGTGCACCTACAGCACCGAAACGGCGAACGAGGCGCGAGCACGCTGGCAGGCGAAGACGGACGCCAGCTCTTATCACTCGGCGGTCCCGGGCAATCCCGCACACGCGGCTGGGGTGACTGCATACGACCTGTCGCTCGGCGCGCCGTTTCCCGTTTCGGACGACGACAAAGCGTATCTGGATTATTTATGTGCGGTGGCTGACTGGCGGACCAATTGGAGAAAGATGGAGGTGAACGAAGACAATCCGAAATCGAAAAATATTCTGAAGCACTACTCACTGGAAAAGGACGAAAGTGCGAAGGCCCTGATCGTCGCAACATTTGCTTATTTCACAAACGGTGTTCTGCCGGACGACATCGTCAAGAACGACAAAGCTAGCTTGCCACCGCCCAAATTGATGGTAAGCCATACGGTTGCAGAAAGGGCTTCCGGCAAGCTACTGAGGTAGGAGAGACGCTATGAAACTATTTCGAATTGCTCTTGGATTCATTGCCTCATTTTCCGCGTGTACGGCGTTCGCCTTACAGCCAACAACTGAATTCAGCAACGTAACGATTTCCCCATTCAAGGATAAGGCAATTATGGTCCCCGCAAACGCCGGCATGGCGACACCCATCGAAACCCTAGATGTCTTGGGAGTTGGATTGTCCGTCGAGATGTTCAGGCAAGCACATGCGTGGGTGGAGATGCAAAAGCATCCGGGAAGATCGATTTTGCCGGAAAACTTGAGTGCATTTGAGTCTAACTATACGATGAAGGACTTGATTTCTGAGAAACGCAGCGCCGATGTGCTGGAGCGGGGCGCGAGCCGTTTCGTGGAGCAATGGGCGATTCCCAGCATCAGTATATGGGCGCATTGCGACAAAAAAGAAACCACTAAAACCTACTTTGGTGGAAAGACTTCATTCGGTTTCTTCAATGATCGTGTCAACGATTTGAGGATGCCGGCGGGCATGCATCATCATCAGATTGTGTCGCTCGGCTCAATTTTTTTGGACGACCCAGAGGACGTTCTTGAGCGCGCCTTTCAGTTTTTCGAACAAAACCCCGAAGTTCCTGCTTTACTTCTTTACGCCTCCGATGGCGATATGATCCGCCAATACACTGGAGAGGTAAGCCGCCGTCCTTATTGGGAAGAGGGCCCACGCCGCGTGGGTAGCATGACGGAGTCGATGGTGGCGCTAGTTTTGGCGCGCCGCGATCGCGTCGATGCGATTCGCCCATTTGTGGCGAACGCTATGGGTGACCGCAATGCTCAGTACTTCGCCGAACGTGACCGCCTGCTGAATGCAGCTCGCGCCGCTGCGCGCGCTGCCGGCAAGCCTGAGCCGACGAAGCTTGAGTTCAAGCCCAGCCGGTTCGTGCCAAAGCCCTGGACCGCCGAGCAACTCAGCCAGTTCGATCGGCTGCCTACGATTGCGGTCCTGCACCGGCCCGTCCGTGTCACGTACCGTAAAGACAAGCACGGCAAGCCGACATTCGATCCGGCGCAAAAGGCCAGCCTGATGCACGAGCAGGAGCAGCAGGCTGCATTCAAGGTTGGGCTCGACGCGGCGCTGCGCGACGTACCCGGCGGCATACCGGCACGCGTGTTCTACGATACCGCCGGCCCGACAACGGGCAGGCATGTCGTGCCGTTCACGGTCGCGGCCTACCACAGCCTGCCTGGCTTCGACCTGTTCAAGCCGGAGCAGGGATACGACATTTCCGCGCGAATCGGCAACACCGGCGCGGCCAGCCCCTTCGTGCAGTGGGCCTTGTCGGCCATTGCGGGCTATCAGAAGAACGACACCAGCATGACGCTGAACCTGCGCCAGAACGACGAGGCCACGATTACGGTCGTCACGCCGAGCCCGCCCAGCGGGGTGCGCAAGAATTTCTTTGTCTTCGACTTCAATCCAACTCGATGATGTCGATCCATCAACTCGCCGTTGACCACTGGAACGCGAGAGTCGCCATGGAATGCTCCCGATTTGCTCTTGGATTTCTTGCATCGCTCACGGCGTGTACGGCGCTAGCGGTACAACCGGCATCTCGCCACTCCAGCGCGGCGACAACCAATCCCTTTAGGATGACGGCTGTTATGACTGCCTCAGACACCAATTCGAATCCCCGTGTTACTACTCTCGATGTAATGGGCGTCGGGCTATCCGTTGAAATGTTTCGGCAGGCGCAGGTATGGATTGAGATGCAAAAGCATCCGGGTGGATCGATATTACCTTCTGATTTGAGTCGTTACCCAACAAACGTCACGATTAAAGATCTTGCGACGGGAAAGCGCAGCGCAGATGCATTTGAAGCAGGTGCGAACCACTTTGTTGAATGGTGGCCGATTCCGAGCATCAGCGCGTGGTCGCACTGCGATGATCCCGAGGTCCCGAGTATTTTCGGTAAAACAAACTTCGACTATTTTAATGACCGGGCCAATGATTTGAGGATGCCTGCGGGAATGCACTATCACCGGATTGCTTCGCTTGGATCGGTCTTCCTCGACGAACCGGAAGAGGTGTTGGAACGCGCCTTTCAGTTCTTCGATCAGAATCCGGACGTGCCGGCCTTGCTGATCTTTGCCGCGGATGGCGATATGACTCGTTCCATGACTGGCGACATGACTCGTGAGAAATATTGGGAAGAAGGCCCGCGCCGTTTCGACAGCATGACTGAGTCGATGGTTACCCTAGTACTGGCCCGTCGCGAACGCGTCGACGCGTTGCGCCCGTACGCGACCGCTGCGAATGGAGATCGCAATGCGCAATTCTTCGCCGAACGTGACCGGCAACTTAACGCCGCCCGCGCCGCCGCCCGCGGTGCTGGCAAGCCTGAGCCGACAAAGGTGGTGTTCAAGCCGAGCCAATATCTGCCCACGCCCTGGACCGCCGAGCAACTCAGCCAGTTCGATCGGCTGCCTACGATTGCGGTTGTGCACCGGCCGGTCCGTGTCACGTACCGTAAAGACAAACACGGCAAGCCGACGTTCGACCCGGCGCAAAAGGCCAGCCTGATGCACGAGCAGGAGCAGCAAGCTGCATTTAAGGTTGGGCTCGACGCCGCATTGCGCGACGTCCCCGGCGGCAAACCGGCGCGCGTGTTCTACGACACCGCGGGCCCCGCAAGCGGTCGGCATGTTGTGCCTTTCACAGTCGCGGCCTACCACAGCCTTCCAGGCTTCGACCTGTTCAAGCCGGAGCAGGGATATGACATTTCCGCGCGAATCGGCAATACCGGCGCGGCCAGCCCGTTCGTGCAGTGGGCCCTGGCGGCCATGGCGGGCTATCAGAAGAACGACACCAGCATGACGCTGAACCTGCGCCAGAACGACGAGGCCACGATTACGGTCGTCACGCCGAGCCCGCCCAGCGGGGTGCGCAAGAATTTCTTTGTGTTCGACTTCAATCCGGCCCGATGAAGCCGGCCTGCCGGTTCGCTCCCGTCCCTGGAGGTCGGGACGAGGCTAACACCGCATGAGGTAATCCGATGCCCGCTCCAATACGTTTAGACGATGCGACTAGTCACGGCGGCAAGGTGACCTCGGCCGCGGAACAAACAGACGTCATGGGGAAACCACTGGCGCGAATGAATGATACGTGCAGCTGTCCGATAGCCGGGCACACGAATTGCGTCATCATCGAGGGCGATCCGCACTGGACGATCGACGGCAGGGCAGTGGCGTTGCATGGGCATAAGGTCAGTTGCGGCGCGACCCTCATTTCGGCGCTGGAGAACGTTATGAGAGACGGCTAATAGTGTGGCGGAGAGTCTGAAGATGGGGTCAGGTCCGCAGGACCAGACCCCGGCATGGCACGCGACTCCGACACACCATGCTGCTACTTCTCGATCGGATAGGCGGTGCGCGCGGCGCGGCCAGCGCTCTTGCTCTTTGTCGTGTCGACACCCGTCTCCGCGTCCGACTTGTGGCGCAGGCTGCCCAGCTGCGCCGCGTACTGGCGCGCGAACTCGGCGCCGAGAAAGAATATCTGCGCCGAGTAGTACACCCACAGCAAAATCGCGATGGTCGAGCCGGCCGCGCCAAAACTGTCGGCCACGCCGCTGTTGCCGATGTATAGGCCGATCGCGAATTTGCCCAGCTCGAACATGGCCGCCGTGCCCAGCGCTCCCATCATGACGTCGCGCCACGCCAGCTTGATGCGCGGCAGCAGCTTGTAGATCACGCCGAACAGCACGGCAATGACCGCGAAGCTGATCGCTTTGGCGACCCAGCTGAGCACCACGGTCGCTTCCTTCCACAATCCGCCGACATAGTTTTCCAGTACGGCGAGCGCGGCGCTGACCGACAGCGAGACGATCAACAGGAATGCCAGCACCAGGATCAGGCCGAACGAGAACAGCCGTGTGCGGATCACGTCCCACCAGGTCGAACCGGTCAGCTTGGGCGCGCCCCAGATTTCGTCCAGGCTGTCCTTCAGTTCGGCGAACACGGTGGTGGCGCCCACCAGCAGCAGCACGGAGGCGATCAAGGTCGCCTTCAGGCCGCTGTCGTGGCTGCGCGCGCCGGCCAGCAAGAGCTGGATCGCGGCCGCGCCTTTTTCACCCAGCAAGCCCTTGAGCTGGCCGAACAGCTGGCCCTGGGCCGCCTCGGCGCCGTAGAAGAATCCGGCCACCGCCAGCACCAGCACAAGGATCGGCGCCATCGAAAACAGGGTGTAGAACGCCAGCGCCGCGCCCTTGCTGCCGCAGCGATGCTCGAACCATTCGGTGACGGCGCAACGCATCACCGTCACCAGCTGGCGCGAGTACGGCATCCATTGTTTCATTTCCATCCCGCTCTCCTCGGATTGCAAAAAAATGGGCCCCGCGGGGCCCATTCAGGTCAGATCAGTGACGTCGATGCGCAGGAAGTTACTGCACGCGGCGTTCGACGGTGATCTGCTCGACTTCCACGCGGCGGTTCGGCTCGAGGCACTTGATCAAGTCGGCGCGCTTCTTGTTGTTGCAGGTGACGACCGGCATGGTTTCACCCTTGCCGTAGGCTTTCAGGCGCTTGCCGTCGATGCCTTTCGAGACCAGGTAGTCGCGCACCGAATTGGCGCGCGCCGTCGACAGCTTCATGTTGTAGGCGGACGAACCGATGCGGTCGGCGTGGCCGGTAATGTCGACGTCGGTGATGCTCGGGTCGGCGGTCAGCGCGGCAGCAATGTCATCGAGCTTCGGCTGCGGCATGCGCAGGCGCGAGCTGTTGAACTCGAACAGTTCGGTCGACGACATCGTGACTTTCTCGAAGCGCGCCGGTGGCGGCGGAGGCGGTGGCGGCGGCGCGACCGGGGCGGGCGCCGGCTGCTCGATCACCTGAGGCGGCGGCGCTGGCGGCGGTGGCGGCGGCGCCGGCTTGCTGAACGCGTAGTTCAGGCCGACCGTCAGGTACTTGTTGTTGCTGCGGCTAAAGCCAAATTCGTCCTGGTCCAGGCGCCCGCGCACGGTCGACAAGTCGGCCTGCATTGCCCACTGGTCGTTAAAGCCCAGCTGGAAGCCGACGCCGGCCTTGGCGTACGGCGATGTGGCGCTGTTGTGACGCAGCGGGTTATCGACCTTGTCGCGCTGGGCGCCGACGCCAACCAGCACGAAGGGACGGAAGTTTTTGCGCGAGAGCATCCACAAGGCGTCGGCGCCCACCAGGGTCTGGTGGTAGTTGAAAGCGCCGTCTTCGTCACGCACATGGCTGGCGCCGAACTGCAGGTCCCACATCGGCGAAATTGCCTTGCCGAACTTGAGACCGCCGCCCGCATGGCGCTTGTCGGTGCCGAAATCCCGGTCGGGCTTGACGCCCACGACGTTAGGCTGGATGTACCAGGATGGATTGATTTCCTGCGCCAGGGTGGCCCCGGCGCAACAGAAAACGGCAACCGCCATGGCGATTTTGTTAGCTTTTTTCACTGAATACTCCCGAATTTATTAATCGATTATCAAAGCGTCTATCGAGGCTGTTGGATGAAGATTAAGGTCGAGAGTTCCGTGGGTCGGTGCGTTGGCGCACCCAGGGCCGCCCGGTGTCGCGTTTGCGCCACAGCTCACAAGGTCGATTCGACGTAGCCGTACAGGTAGTTCGAGCCGCCGTTGATGTTGCCGAGGATTTGCGAGGCGCCGAAGATGCCCGAGCGGTGCGACACGCCGATGCCGGCCCAGATCTGCTTCAGGCGCCTGGCGCGGAACAGGTCGCCCACGTTGACGTCGAGCGACGGGTCGAGATAGTTCAGGAAGCGCGAGGTCTCGCGGCCGCGCCGCGCCTGGTCTTCCAGTTCGACCAGCGGCACCCGCTGCGCCATCGAAAAGCCGGCGCCGAACGCTACCCGGGTGCGCATGCGCTCGCGCCACGGGAAGCCATAGTAGTAGGCCTTGATGTGGGCGTTCAGCTGCAGCGCGTCCGGGCTGCGGCCGCGTTCGTCGTGCGCCTGCAGGCCGACCCAGGCGACGAAGTCAAGCGGCCAGCGGTTGACCTGCTCGATCAGAGGCCGGCCGAAATCGACGCCCCAGATGCGGGTGTCGTCCGGGGTGCGGGTCGAGCCGCAGCGGAACGTCGCCGCCGGCAGGAAGTTGCATTCGGTGGCGCGCCCGCCGTACACCTTCATGCGCAGCGGCAGGCCCGGCTCGGAATACGGCTTGTGGCTGCCGAAATCGTAGGCCGCGCCGACCAGGCCGTTGGGCTGCCACTTGTCGTCCACGATCGGGCTGTTGCGCACGCCGGCGTCGAGCAGGGTCACGCCGACCCCGGCCAGCAGGCGCCAGCGCTCGGTCACCTCGTAGTAGCCAAACAGGCCGAGCGTGAGATCGACGCCGGGGCCGGGCTGGTAGGCCGGGCGGTCCGCGCGCGTCTCGCCGGGGCGCACGCCGTAATAATAGTTGTTCAGGCTGGAATTGCGGTGCGCCAGCGCGATGCTGGGACGCAGGTGCAGCCGGCTGGAATGGGCGTCCACGCTGTAGCCCAGGCGGATTTCCGTGCCGTGGCTCAGGTTGTTGGCGTCGTGCAGCACTTCGGCGTCCAGGTTGCCCCAGGGTTCGCGCTTGCGGTAGGCGATTCCGGCGTCGATGCCCGAACTGCGCCGCATCATGCCGGCCAGCACCGCCGGGGTCTGTTCGGCCGGAAAACCTTCGAAGCGGTAGTCGAGGAACACCTCAAGGTCGTGGTCGCGCCGCTCGCTCAGCTTCATGCCGACCCGCGTGGCGTGCAGGTAGAACTGCTCGCCCTCGTACATGTACAGCGGCACCAGGTCCTGGCTGACGGTGGCGCCGCGATAAGGCTGGTAGGCCAGGCGCTGGAGGGCGCCCAAGCCGGCGCTGCCGGGCACCGCCAGCAGATCGACCAGCACGTCGGAACCGGCGGGGCCGGCCATGGCGGTCAGAGGCAGCAGCAGGGCAGGGAGGAGAAATCTGGCGCGCATCAAATTCCTGGTAATACTGTTCAAAGATGCAAGTTTATCGGGAATAAGGCGACCGCGAAAAAAATCGCGCCGCCGCGGACAAGAAGTCCGGGGCGGCGCGATCGGCGCTGCAAGGAGTTGCTTAGTGCTTCTCTGGAACCACGATCACGGCGTCGCCTGGCTTGCCTGGCTCACCCTTTTCGCCTTTTTCGCCAGGCGCACCGGCCGGGCCTGGAACAGGCACTGGCACCGGCACTGCCGGGCCAGGCACGGCCACTGGCTTCTCGACGGTGGTGGTCGGCTGGACGACGGTGGTCGCAGGCGGGTTGACGGTGGTTTTTTCGCAGGCGGTCAGGCCGATCACAGCGAGCATTGCTACGAGCACGGTGGTTTTCATGGTGGTTTCCTTTAGTTAAGTTTTTACTTCTCAATCGTGAAGCGGACGCAATTGCACGCGAACGGCCCCAGCTTAATGAAGTCATTACAGGCAATCTGTACGCCAACGCACACAGTTGCGTGCGGAGACTTTCTTGTGGCGATAAAAGTAATTTTGGGAAATGTTCGATGGCGCACAGACCGTTGTCCTTGACACAGGCAAGCTGTCATCAAGCTAAGGGGAACCGCAAAGTTGTTGTACTGGTCAAACAGACACACGACAAAACGACGCGATCCGGACCAATGACATCTCATTCATGGAGTACCAACATGCATGCACCGACCAAGCAAAACGCAACGCAAAGCGACCTGGGCGTAATGCACTCTTCCGGCAATTCGGCACTGATCGAGCGCGTAGCGCCACAGCCGGCCGAACGCGCACCGATTTCGATGGCGCCGATCGAGCGCGTACGCTCCACCTCGGCCACCCAGCGCCGCATTGAAAACATGCAAAAGCTGATCGGCGAACTGTCCACTCACGAAATGCTGGCCGACGAAATCGCCTGGTTCCTGAAGTTCTCGCCGTCCGGCGCACGTAAATACATCCGCGACCTGCGCGAAGCGGGCGTCATCGAGCTGGCGCGCTACATCGAGGGCACGGCCACCTACCTGGGCAAGGCGGTGTACCAGATTTCGCCGGATCCAGACCGGGTCAAGGCCTTCCTGGCCGCGATTGTCCAGCCGAAGCGCGAAGGCGCCGCCCCGCGCAAGGAGCGTCCGGGCCTGCGCGAGCAGAGCATGGCCGGCACCGGCCGCCACTTCCACATCCTGGCGGACGACACCCACTATGCGATTCGCGTGAACCGCAGCCCGGTGGCGCGCGATCCGCTGGTCGCCGCCCTGTTCGGCGCGGCGCCGTCGGCGACCAAGGAACACGCTTAACGGCAAGATGGGGTCAGGTCCGCAGGACCAGACCCCGATAAAGCCGGCGCCGCGGCACGAAGCCGGGGTCTGGTCCCGCGGACCTGACCCCATCTGCTGTTTACCGCTCCATCTTTCTGTTTTGCATCCCCAATTGAAAAGCAAATAACGATCCCCACCTTCGGGATAGTGCGCGGCCACGCGCTTTTCAATTGCCGACAGAAAGGTCTTACCGATGCAAGCCTGGGTCTGGAGCACCGCGATCACCACGCTGATCGCCGCAGCCATGCTGTATCCCGGCTGGAACCTGCGACGCGCCCTCAAGCGGCCGATGCCGCTGGAATTTCGCGCCATCCTTCGACGCAACATCCCCATCTATTCGCGCATGGCGCCCCCTTTGCAGCAGCAGCTGCACAAGCTTGTGCAGCAATTTCTCCATCAGAAAAAATTCGTCGGCTGCGAAGGGCAGCACGTCGACGACGAGGTACGGGTGACGATCGCCGGGCTGGCCTGCCTGCTCCTGCTCAACCGGCCTAGCAAGGTGTACCCGGGCCTGCACGCGGTGCTGGTGTATCCGACCGCTTTCCTGGTGCCGCGCAAGCATGTTGACGAGGCCGGCGTCGTCACCGAGACGCGCCAGGATCTGCTGGGCGAATCCTGGGGCGACGGCCGAGTGGTGCTGTCGTGGGACCACGTGCGGCGCGGCGCTCAGGACTGGACCGACGGCCAGAACGTGGTGCTGCACGAATTCGCCCACCAGTTAGACAGCGAGTCGGGCAGCAACAATGGCGCGCCTTACCTGGGCAGCCAGGAAAGCTACCGCAGCTGGTCGCAAGTGCTGTCGCGCCACTTCGAGGATTTGCGCGCCGATGCGATGTTCCATCATCAAAGTGTCCTGGACCATTACGGCGCCTCCAGTCCGGCGGAGTTCTTTGCGGTTGCCACCGAGACGTTTTTCGAGAAGCCGTGGCAGCTTTCGGAGCGCCATCCGGCCCTGTTTGACGAATTTGCCAAATATTATCGGGTCGATCCGCGCGAGTGGCAGGACGCGCCGGCGCCCGAGCCGTATGTGGAGCCGGGCTACGGCCAGTGGCGCTAGGTACGCTGGCGTACAGAACTCGGCCGGGCGCCGGCGCATGATTGTGATACCAACAACGGAGGAGCGCAGCCATGTCGATGATCATTGCAGGCCACTTTCAACTCCAGGAGGAAATCGACCGCGCGCGCGAAGAATTGATCGGCGCCGGCTTTCCTGAGCAATCCATCAGCGCCTTCTTCGTCAACCAGCCGGGGCAGCACGACATGACCCCGATCGGCGGCGACCACCTGCAGTCGCCGGGCGCCAAGGAAACCCCAATCGGCGTGCTCGAAGGCACGGCGGCCGGCGGCGTGGTCGGCGTGGCGCTGGGCGCGGCGACCTCGATCGTCACCGGCCCGGTCGGCCCGATTGTCGGCGGGCTGGTCGGCGCCCACGTCGGCTCGCTGTACAGTCTTGCCAAAATGAAAGAGGGCGACGAGGACGAGGAGGGCGGCGAGAACGTCGAGCCGCGCAAGCCGGGCATGCTGGTGGCCGTCGCCATCGACGATCCTGCCCGCGAAGCGCGCGCGCTGGAAGTGCTGCGCGACTTGGGCGCTCACCATATCGAACGCGGCGACGGCAGCATCGTCGACGGCGACTGGGTCGACTTCGATCCGCTCAGCGTGCCTGTGCTGATTCCCTGATCTTGTCAACTGTTAGTTTCCTGTCATCCAGGCTTTGATCTTGCTCAATATTGCGCCTCATTAGCACTCCTAGACTTGTTGTTCGCGCCGCGGCTGCGGTGTGCAACGGACAACTATTTTGGGGGCGGGGCGATGGAAAAAGTCAGGGTGGCATTGGTGACGGGAGGCATGGGCGGACTGGGAACGGCGCTGTGCCGGCAACTGGACGCGGCCGGGTTCAGGGTGGCAACGACCTATTCGCCGTACAACACCAGCCCGGAAGGCTGGCTGGCGGCGCAGCGCGACGAGGGCTGCCGCTGCAAGGCCTACAAGGTCGACGTGGGCGACTATGCCGACGTCGAATGGATGATGCAGAAGCTGCTGTCCGAAATGGGCCGGCTCGACGTGCTGATCAACAACGCCGGCATTACCCGCGACCGCAGTTTGCGCAAGATGTCGCCCGACGACTGGGCCGGCGTGCTGCGCACCAATCTCGACAGCGTATTTAACGTGAGCAAGCAGGCGCTCGAGCCGATGCTCGAACAGCGCTGGGGCCGCATCGTTAATATTTCCTCGGTCAATGCCCAGAAGGGCGCCTTCGGCCAGGTCAACTATGCTGCGGCCAAGGCCGGCATGCACGGCTTTACCAAGTCGCTGGCGCTGGAAGTGGCGCGCCACGGGATCACGGTCAACACGGTGTCGCCCGGCTACCTGGACACGAAGATGGTGGCCCAGGTGCCGGACGAGATTCTGAAATCGACCATCCTGCCGCAGATTCCGGCCGGAAGGCTGGGCCGCCCCGACGAAGTGGCCGCGCTGGTGGCCTTCCTGGCGTCGGACGCCGCGGGCTATATCACCGGGGCCAACATCGCCATCAACGGCGGGCAGCACATGTGCTAGCGCTTGCCGGGGTCTGGTCCTGCGGACCTGACCCCATGTTGCGAACACCTTGTTTACATAGTTTGTGGCGAAATCAAGATGGGGACTCGGCGTCCCCGTCGCTCCGCGGGACCAGACCCCGGTGCTGCGCGCCGCGCCAATACTCAACGTGATTTCTCGGCGCGCGTCTGGCAGCCAATGCACAGGCGCGCTTCGGGACGGGCTTGCAGGCGCGAAAAACCGATCGGGTTGCCGCATTCCTCGCATTCGCCGTAGCTGCCGTCGACAATCTTGGACAGCGCGTGCCGTACGACGGCCATCTGGGCGACGTTGTGGTCGGCCGCTTCCTGGGCCAGGTCGTTGAGCAGGCGCACCGTGGCCTTGTCGGCCGGCGAGGTTTCCACTTCCTCCACCGCCAGGTCGTGGACGCCGGGATGGTCGGGATCGAAGGCGCCCGACAGCGCGTCGCGGCGCTGTTCGAGCATCGATTTCAGGAGCGCAAGTTGCTCCTGGTCTAGGCCGTTCATCGGAAGACCTTTCGGGGGCGGGATGGGAGTCGACGGTGGTCACTGGGCTGTCACCAGTGTAGCGCGATCGCGCCGGGATGAATATGGGCGCACGCTTGCGGCGCATTGGTGTCGTACCTGCGCAGGCAGGTACCCATGCTGAGCAAACTGAAGCGCTAAAGCGAGCTCAGAATAGGCACCTGCCTTCGCAGGTGCGACAGCTTACGCCGGTGGCGGCGGCGCCGTCGCTGGTTTTTTTGGCATATCGGCCTGCACGGCCTTGACGTGGGTGCGGATTTTTTCCAGCGCAGCCAGGATCGGCGCCGCTTGGCCCGTCGCTGCGGCGCCGGCCAGCGACAGCAGCCCGCCCACCAGCCCGACCACGTCGCCCACCATCGCGATCTTGCGGATCTTTTCGGCCGCGTCCGCCGTCAGCGCCATCACGTGCTGCTGCGACTGGCCCAGCGTCTTGACGACATAAGTGGCGGCGTCCGCATACAGGCTGTTCGCGCGCTGGCGCAGCAGCACTTCATCGTCGAGCAGCGCGCGGGCGGTGGCCTGCTCGGCATCGCTGAAATCGCCCTGGTGCGACTTGATCGACTTCATCACGCGCGCGTGCAGCTCGTCGGCGCAGACGGACAGCTGGTCGGCCAGCGCTTCGACCTGGGGCACCGTGGCCAGCCCGTTCAGTTCGGTATTTGCGTTCATCGCGCGCCTCCGTTCAGTTGGTAGAGCCCGTCAGCCCCGCATGGATCACTTGCAGGTCGCGTACATAGCTGGCCAGGATGTTGCGGATATCGCTGCGGTGCAATTCGCTCAGGTTCTCGCGCAGTTTCTGGTGCCCCAGCGCCACCTTGGTCAGGCCCTGCAGCGCCAGGTCGTAGCGCTTGTCGAGGATCTTGTATTCGGCCGATTTGTTCAGGTAGTGCACCTTCGCCAGCGTGACCAGCATCCGGTCCTGCGGCTTGTTGGCCATCGGGATTTCGATGTCGAAAATGCCGAGGATGGTCTTCTTTTCGTTCTCGTTGGTCTTGGCGTACAGGCGCGTCAGCGTCAGCATCGCGTCGAGCAGGGTCTGCAGGTCCTGGTCGCCGTCGCGCACCATGGTCTCCACGCTGCGTCCCTGGTAGCCGGACGCGATCGCGCGCGTGAGCAGGCGCGTCATGCCGGTCCAGGCCAGCACGTGGCGCTGCTCCAGTCCGGACTCGGTGTTGGCCTTGATGCCGTTGCCTAGGTCGTCGAGCTTGTCGCCGAGGTCGTAGCGGGCGTCGCCGGCGAGCATGCTCAGCGTCTGCATGTACAGCACCACCGCTTTTTGCGCGCTCAGGAAGTCCTCGTACACCGCGCGCCGCTTGGCGTCGGTCTCCTTGCCGACCTTGGCGGCTGCCGGCGACAGATAGAGCTGCTCGCGCGAGTAGGTGTCGCGGAAGCGGGTCGACAGCTCGGCGTAGGCGCCCAGCTTGGCGGACTGGTCGGCGAAGTCGCGCACTTCCTGCAAGCTCACATTGTTCGTGGCGCAGCCGGACAGCAGCAGGGAGAAAAGCAGGGCCAGCAAGGCGAACAAGGGACGGCGGGCAGTCATGGGGCCTTTCAGGCGCGCGTGAGGGCGTGCCGGACGAGACCATTCTGCGCCGATATCGCGGCTGCGCCTTGCTCGAAGTCAAGTTCAGCGGACCTTGGCCTTGTCGAAATGGGGATTGAAGATCAGGCCGAACTGGTTGCCGTACGGGTCCTTGATGGACGCGACGCTGATGCCGCCGCCAACGTCGGTCGGCGGCGAGTGCAGCGTGCCGCCGAGGCCGACGATGCGGTCGGTTTCGGCGTTGATGTCGGCCGTGCCCCAGTAGGCGGTGGCGCCGTCCGGGCCGGGGGTGCCGTCCGGGATCAGGCCGAGCTCGAAGCCGCCCACCTCGAAGCCGACGTAGAAGGGCTCGTTGAAGTAGGGCGCGCGGCCGAGTACGGCCTGGTACCAGGCGGTTGCGGCGGCGATGTCGGTGACGGGATAAACGACGGTGCGCAGGCCTTCGATCATGCTGTTTCCTCGTTGGGTTGTTGAACAGGTATCGTAGCCGATTTCGGATCGTTCATGCGGCGCATCGGCGTGAGCGCGAAGGCCAGCAGCGCGCCGGCGACCAGGAACAGGCCGGCGCCGAAGAACAACTGGGCAAGCGCCAGGTGCTGCATCAGCAGGCCGGTCAGCGAGGCGGCCAGCGGCGCCAGGCCCATCAGGATGAACATGAAAATGCTCATGGTGCGGCCCAGCATCTCGCGCGGCACGCGGCGCTGGATCCAGGTGAACACCGCCACCTGCATGAAGCCGGCCAGCGCGCCCAGCGCCATCATCAGCGCGGCGCCTTGCCAGGCGGCGTCGATGACGCCCATGAACAGCAGCAGCACGCCGGCCACTCCATCGGCCAGCAGCAGCGTCGAGCCGAGCGTGCCGATGCGGAAGTTCGGCCTGAGCGAGGACATGCCCATGCCGAGCAGGGTGCCGGCGCCATGCGCGCCCATCACCAGCCCGAGCGAGGCGGCGCCGCCCAGGCGGGTGCTGGCCAGCACCGGCAGCGCCACCTGCATGGTGCCGCCGACGACCAGCGAGATCACGCCCCAGTACAGGAAGGCGCTGCGCATCTCGGCGTCGCGCCAGACCATCGCCAGGCCGCTGCCGACCGCCTGCAGCACGCGCTGCGGCGCGGCGCGCACGGCGCCGGCGTGCATCTGGACGCGCTGCAAGGTGAAGATGGTCACGGCGAAGCTCGCGGCGTCGATGGCGAAGGCGATGCCGAGGCCGCGCGCGTCGGCGACCGCGCCGCCGGTGTGGCCGGAAAACGCGATCAGCACGCCGGCCAGCAGCGGGCCGGCCAGCGACGTCATCACGCGCATGCCCATCATCATGCCGTTGGCCAGGTGCAGGTGCTGCGGCGCGACCACGTTGGGCAGCATCGACGAACCCGAGGGAATACTGAAGGCCGACGCCAGGCCGATGCCGAGGGCGATCGCGTACAGCAGCGGCAGGGTGACCTGGCCGGTCAGCACCAGCACGGACAGCAGGCCGAGCAGGATGGCGTTGGCGTACTTGGTCAGCATCAGCACGGTCTTGGGCGAGTAACGGTCGGTCAGCGCGCCGCCGATCAGGATGAAGATGGCGCGCGGGATTCCCATCACGGCGATCACCAGGCCCAGCGTGAGCGGGTCGCGCGTGAGCTGCAGCACCAGCCAGGGCAGGGCGATCAGGGTGAACTGGTCGCCCAGCATCGAGATGGCGCCGCCGGTCATCATCCAGCGGAAGTTGGGCTCGCGCAGCAGCGCTGCCTTGGCGTCCGGCGCGTTCATGGCGCGGGCGCCGGAGTGACGCCGGCGAGCTGGGCAAGCAGGTCGGTCATGCTGGCCAGTTGCGTGGGATCGACGGCGGTGAGCAGCTCGGCGCTGACCTGGTCGGCGGTGACGGTGGCGTTCAGCAGCAGTTCCTCGCCGCTGGGCGTGACGGCGGCGAAGCCGACACGGGCGTCGCGCGGGTCGGTCTCGCGCGTGACGAGGCCGATTTTTTCCAGCGGCAGCAGGGTGCGCGTGACGCCGGAGGCGGTCAGGCCAAGGCGCTCGGCCAGGTCGACGCGGCGCAGGCGGCCGCCCGGCGCGCGCGCGAGATGGTTCAGCACCTGATAGTCGCCGAAGCTCAGGCCGTGATGGTTGCCCAGGGCGCTGTCGAAACGGCGGATCAGCAGCGAGTGGGCGCGCGCGAGGCGAAGGCAGAAATCGGTCGGAACCGAAGGTGGCGTGGTGATCATGACGGGTGCTCCAAAGAAAAATGCTTGACGAAGCAAGTATATGTTAGTTACTTGCTTAGTCAAGCATTTTTTTGAGCGGCCGCAAAAAAGGGGTCTGGCCCTGCGGACCTGACCCCTTCTTAGACGTCGTCCCTGCGGAGGCGGGGACCCATGCTGAGCATGCTGTACGGCGATGCCTGCTCAGTATAGGTACCAGCCTTCGCTGGTACGACAATCTTGGAACTAGCGGCCGCGGCCGCCCGAGCGGTGCGGCGCCGCCGGACGCGCACCGCGCCCGCCACCGCCGCCTGCGCCCGCAGGCCCGGCGCTGCGCGGCTTGGCCGTGCCGCGTCCGCCGCCCACCTTGACGACCTGGCCACCGCCGCCCGAACGGCCGCCGCGGCCGCCATGGCCCGGCGCGCCGCTACGCAGCTGGATCGGCTGCGCGCGCGCAGTCGGATCCGGCTCGAAGCCCGGAATCACCTGGCGCGGCAGGCTCTGCTTGATCAGCTTTTCGATGTCTTTCAACATGTCGTGCTCGTCCACGCACACCAGCGACACCGCTTCGCCGGTCGCGCCGGCGCGGCCCGTACGGCCGATCCGGTGCACATAGTCTTCCGGAATGTTCGGCAGGTCGTAGTTGACCACGTGCGGCAGCTGGTCGATGTCGATGCCGCGCGCGGCGATATCGGTGGCCACCAGCACTTGCAGCGCCCCGTCCTTGAACTCGGACAGCGCCTTGGTGCGCGCCGACTGGCTCTTGTTGCCGTGGATCGCCATCGCGCCGATGCCGTCCGCGCCCAGCTGTTCGACCAGCTTGTTGGCGCCGTGCTTGGTGCGCGTGAACACCAGCACCTGGGTCCACTTGTTCGACTTGATCAGGTGCGCCAGCATCGGGTGCTTCTTGTCGCGGTCGACCGGGTGGATCTTCTGGGCGATCACTTCGACCGCCGAATTGCGGCGCGCCACTTCGATCATCGCCGGCTTGTTCAAGAGGCCATCGGCCAGCGCCTTGATCTCGTCCGAGAAGGTGGCCGAGAACAGCAGGTTCTGGCGCTTCGGCGGCAGCGCGGCCAGCACTTTCTTGATGTCGCGGATGAAGCCCATGTCGAGCATGCGGTCGGCTTCGTCGAGGATCAGGATCTCGACCTTCGACAGGTCGACGGTGCGCTGCTCCATGTGGTCGAGCAGGCGGCCCGGCGTGGCGACCAGGATGTCGACGCCATGCTTGAGCTGCTTGATCTGCGGGTTGATGCCGACGCCGCCGAAAATCACGGCCGAGTTCAGGTTGGTGTACTTGCCGTACACGCGCACGCTTTCCTCGACCTGGGCCGCCAGTTCGCGGGTCGGGGTCAGGATCAGGCAGCGCACCGCGCGGGGCGAGCTCTTGCCGGTGAGGGCGGCGCCGACCTTGTCGGTCGACAGGCGGTTCAGGATCGGCAGCGTGAAGCCGGCGGTCTTGCCGGTGCCGGTCTGGGCGCCGGCCAGCAGGTCGCCGCCGTTCAGGACAGCGGGAATCGCCTGGGTCTGGATCGGGGTCGGGACAGTGTAGCCGTGTTCGGTAACCGCACGAACGATGGCATCGGACAAGCCGAGTTGAGCAAATGACATGGTAACTTTATGGTGAGATCGGCCCGTCGCCGCAACAAAGGGGCGCCAGTGGCAGGCAATCGGATTAGAAAATCAAGGCGGCAATCACACTGGATAAGGTGCCGCTAGATGTTGCCGGCGGGGCATTCGGGACGCCCCGCACAGGTGCAAGCCGGCTATTTTACGCGAAAGGCGACAGCAGCGTGACCATCTGGCCAAACACCTTCGGGCTGGCGGCGATGATGTCGCCCTTGTACAGGTAGGACGACTCGCCGTTGAACTCGCCGCAGATGCCGCCCGCTTCGGTCACCAGCAGCGAACCGGCCGCGATATCCCAGGGCTTCAGGCCCTTTTCGTAGTAGCCGTCGATGCGGCCGGCAGCCACGTTGGCCAGTTCCAGCGCGGCCGAACCGGAGCTGCGCACTGCCTGGCAGCGCTCGGCCATGATCTGGTACATGCGCATGTATTCGTCCAGCGCGCGCGGGCCGGCCTGGTGGCCCGAACCGATCATCGTGTTGGCGATGCGGTCGTGCTTGGTCACGCGGATGCGCTTTTCGTTGAGGAAGGCGCCGGCGCCCTTGGTGGCGGTAAACAGGTCGTTGCGGACCGGGTCGTAGATGACGGCCTGCGTGATGATGCCGCGCTGCTGCAGCGCGATCGAGACGCAATAGTTGGGGTAGCCGTGCATGAAGTTGGTGGTGCCATCGATCGGGTCGATGATCCACGCGTATTCACTCTCGTCGTTCAGGTTGGCGGAAGCGCCCGATTCTTCGGCCAGGATGGCGTGGTCGGGGTAGGCCTTGAGCAGCGTTTCGACGATGGCCTGCTCGGCGGCCTGGTCGACGTCGGTGACGAAGTCGTTGTGTTGTTTTTCCGTAACAGTGATGCGTTCGACGTCGAACGAGGCACGGTTGATCACGGTGGCGGCGCGGCGGGCGGCTTTGATCGCCGTATTGAGCATTGGGTGCATAGTGTGCTTTCCGATTATGAAAACGCTAACGCCACCGCGCTTTGGGGCGCCGTGAACGATAATGAATGAGAGTGAATTAAAGAGCGGTGCGGCGGCGAAATGGTTAGAATCGCGGCCTTGGTAGCCTTGACATCAACCTCATCGAACTGCGCGGTAGCGCTATTTTAAATGAACCAGCCCGAAATCAACACGTCTGTTTTCAATCGGCTCCGGGTCGTCCTGGTCGAAACTAGCCGGGCAGGCAACATCGGCGCCGTCGCGCGCGCCATGAAAACCATGGGATTTTCCGACCTGGTGCTGGTCAATCCGCGCTTCCCCGACGCGCTGGCCGACCCCGAGGCGGTCGCGTTCGCCAGCGGCGCCCAGGATGTGCTGGAAGGCGCGCGCATCGTCGGCGACTTCCAGCAGGCGCTGGACGGCTGCAATTTCGCCGCCGCGGTGTCGGCCCGGCTGCGCGAATTTTCGCCGCCTGTGTGGACGCCGCGCGCCTTCGCCGGCCATGTGCAGGCGCAGGCCGAGCTGCGGCCCGCGGTGGTGTTCGGCAACGAGCGCTTCGGGCTGCCGAACCAGATCGTCGAGCGGTGCAATGTGCTGATCAACATCCCGGCCAATCCCGATTACTCGTCGCTGAACCTGGCGCAGGCGGCGCAGGTGGTGGCGTACGAATGTCGCGTCGCGGCCGAGCCGGGGACGGCGGCGGCGGGGCCGGTCGGCTTTCATGGCGACTCGGCCAGCCTGGCGCAGGTCGACGGCATGTACGCGCACCTCGAAGAAGCGCTGGTGGCGATCGATTTTCTCGACGCCGATAATCCGAAAAAGCTGATGCCGCGCCTGCGCCGGCTGTTTTCGCGCACGCAGTTGGAGACTGAGGAAGTGAACATCCTGCGCGGCATCGCGCGGCAGATCCTGAAGACCACCAAACGGTAGGGGTCTGGTCCTGCGGACCTGACCCCATTTTGCTTTGACAACGCCAAGATGGGGTCAGGTCCGCAGGACCAGACCCCGGACTCCCGGGGACTACGATGGCGACCAGCACCTTCCAACCCAGCGCCCGCCGCCTGCTGCACGCGCTGCTGCTGGTCCAGCTGGCCGGCGCGCTCGCCATCGGTGCGATGGCCTGGCGCTGGTTCGCCGCCACGCCGGCCATGGCGCTGGCCTGCGGCCTCGGCGCCGTCGCCCTGGTGCGCCTGCTCGTCTCGGCCAACAATTTCGTACTCAGCGCGCGCTACGCCAGCGCCACGCCGCCCGAGTTCCGCCTCGGCCTGGCCGCCTGGCTGCGCCTGTTCGAAGAGGAGTTCGTCGCCAGCATGCTGCAGTCGTCGTGGTACATGCCGCGCGCCACCCCGCGCCAGGTCATCTTCGAAGGCTCGGCCGCCGCCCCCGTCCTGCTCCTTCACGGCTACGGCTGCAACAGCGGCTACTGGACCCACCTGGCGCCGCTGCTCGACGCAGCCCGCATCAGCCACGCCACGCTCGACCTGGAGCCGGTGACCGGCTCCATCGACGACTACGCGCCGCTGGTCGAGCGCGCGGTCGAGTCGCTGTGCGCGGCCACCGGCGCCGCCAAAGTGGTGATTGTCGCCCACAGCATGGGCGGGCTGGTCGCGCGCGCGTGGATGCGCGCCCACGGCGCCGCGCGCGTGGCGCGCCTGGTCACCCTCGGCACGCCGCATCACGGCACCTGCCTCGCCAGCTTCGGCGTCGGCCTGAACGCGGCGCAGATGCAGCGCAGCGCCGGCTGCGGCGAGGAGAGCGCCTGGCTGCGCGAACTCAATGCGTCCGAGAGCGCCGCCACCCGGCGGCTCATCACCTCGATCTACAGCCACCACGACAACATCATCTCGCCGCAGACCTCGGGCCTGCTCGAAGGTGCGCGCAACATCGCGATCGGCGGTGTCGGCCACGTCGCACTCGGACGCAACCCGGGCGTGCTGGCGCGTGTGATGCAGGAGATCGCGTAGTGGTAAGCTGGCGCCATCTTCCCCTCTGCCGGAGAAAAGCGTGGCCCGCATCCTGATCATCGAAGACAACCCCACCAACATGGAGCTGATGTCCTATCTGCTGACCGCCTTCGGCCACACGCCGCTGACGGCGTTCGACGGCGAGAGCGGCGTGCGGATGGCGCGCGAGCAGCGGCCCGACCTGATCCTGTGCGACGTCTACCTGCCGAAGCTTGACGGCTACGGCGTGGTCGCCGCGCTCAAGGGCGATGCGGAGCTGCGCGCCATTCCCGTGCTGGCGGCGACCGCGCTGGCCATGGTCGGGGACCGCGAGCGCCTGCTCGAAGCGGGCTTCGACGGCTACCTCGCCAAGCCGATCGAGCCGGAGCAATTCGTCGACCAGCTGGCGCCATTCCTGCCGCAGCGGTAGAGGTGTTATGCTTGCGGGAGGAATAACCCACATCGCCCGCCATGCTCCAGAAAGCTCCACGCAGAACCCGCGAACGCATCCTCGAATTGTCGCTGCGGCTGTTTAACGAGTTTGGCGAGCCGAACATCACCACCACGGTCATCGCCGAGGAGATGAACATCTCGCCGGGCAACCTGTACTACCACTTCCGTAACAAGGACGACATCGTCAACTCGCTGTTCGCCCAGTTCGAGGAGGAGATCGGCCGCATCCTGACGGTGCCCGATCCGCGCAGCTCGAACATCGAGAACGTGTGGCGCTACCTGCACCTGATGTTCGAACTGATCTGGCGCTGGCGCTTCTTCTACCGCGACCTGAACGACCTGCTGTCGCGCAACCGCAAGCTCGAACTGCATTTCAAGCAGATCCTCGCGCACAAGATCAAAGTGGCGCGCGAGCTGTGCATCGACCTGCGCGCCGAGGGCAAGCTGGAAGCGTCCGACGCCCAGATCGACGCGACGGCGACCAACATGGTGGTGGTGGCGACCTACTGGCTGTCGTACGAATACGTGCGCAATCCGCGCAAGTACACCGAGCAGCAGGCGATGGCCGATGCGCTCGCGCGCGGCTGCTACCAGGTGCTGTCGATGCTGGCGCCTTACCTGCGCGGCGATACCCACGTCCTGTTCGAGAGCCTGTCGCAGGACTTCCTGAAAAACCTGAACTGACCGAGGAGACTCGCATGCCCTGGATCGACTTCCCGCATCACGAAGACGCCTATGTCCGCGACGCGGCCGGACTGCAGCGGGAATGGGCGCGCCTGCATGCCGGCGACTGCGAACCTTTCCCGGCGCGCAGCGTGCTGGTCGACGCCTGGATCGCCTATCACGCCGGCGACTTTCACCGCGCGATGAAGCTGGGACTGTCGGTCGGGCTGGACGGCTATTCGGTGGCGCACAAGGCCAGCTGCACCTACGCGAGCTACCTTGAAACCAACGAGAAGCGCAAGTTCGACCTGTACGAGGAAGTGGCCGAGCGCTGCGAGCGGCAGCAGGCGGAGCAGCCCGACAACCCGGCCGCATGGTACTGGCAGGCGCTGGCGCTGGGGCGCTATTCGCAGGGTATCTCGGTGGTCAAGGCGCTCACCCACGGCATTGCGCCGAAGGTGCGCGCCGGCTTCGAACGGGCCATCGCGCTGGCGCCGGCGCATGCGGACGCTCACATCGGCCTTGGCGTATTCCACGCCGAGATCATCGCCAACGTCGGCACCCTGATCGGCGGCCTGACCTACGGCGCCCGCAAGGACGAATGCCACCGCGCCTTCCGCGAAGCGCTGCGGCTCAATCCCGCCTCGCCCAACGCCTACATCGAGTACGCGAACGCGCTGGTCAAGCTGGAAGGGAAGAAGAAGATGGAGGAGGCGGTCGGCCTGTACCGGCAGGCCGCGGCGCTGCTGCCGGCCGACGCCAAGGAGCGGCTCGAAGTCGAGCTGGCGAAAGAACAGTTAGAGGAAGAATGAATTGCCGGGTTCGGGGTCTGGTCCTGCGGACCTGACCCCATTTTTTGTCGCCGCAGCGTGAACGATCGCGCAAAAATTCGTGCCGCGGACCAGAAGATGGGGTCAGGTCCGCAGGACCAGACCCCGATATGACGGCGGCACGGATTTAATCAGAGGACGAATGAAATCGATTTGCGTATATTGCGGCGCCTCGTTCGGCGCCAACCCGGTGTATGCCGACACGGCGCGCGCGCTGGCGCAGGAGCTGGCCGCTCATAACATCGGCCTGGTCTACGGCGGCGGCAACGTCGGCTTGATGGGCGTGATCGCCGACGAGATGCTGCGCCTTGGCGGCGAAGTCACCGGCGTCATCCCGCGCGCGCTGCTCGAACGCGAAGTGGGGCACCTGGGCCTGACGCGCCAGTTCGTCGTCAAGGACATGCACGAGCGCAAAGCGATGATGGCCGAACTGTCCGACGGCTTCATCGCCATGCCGGGCGGGATGGGCACGCTCGAGGAGCTGTTCGAGATGCTGACCTGGGCGCAACTGGGAATCCACGCCAAGCCGGTGGGCGTGTTGAACGTGAACGGATTTTACGATGGCCTGGCGGCCTTTGTCGCGCACCAGCGCGCCGAGGGCTTCGTGCGCGCCGAGCATGCGGGGCTGATGATGATCGAATCGACGCCTGCCGCGATCGTGCGCCGCCTGCGCGAGGCGGCGCCGGTGCCACTCAATTAGGGTGTCGTACCTGCGAAGGCAGGTACCCATACTGAGCGTGTTTCACCTCGTCGATTTGCTCAGCATAGGTACCCGCCTGCGCGGGTACGACGGTTTATGAGCTGACGGCGCGGCTCGAATCAGGCGTTGATGCCGATCGGGATGACCTGGTTGCGTCCCGACGACTTGGCGATGTACATGGCGCGGTCGGCGCGCGAGATGGTGTCGGCGAACGGTTCGCCGCCGCAGCGCTCGACCAGTCCCGCCGAGAAGGTGATGGTCAGCTCGCGATCGAGTTCGCTGATGCGCATCGCGCCGACCCGTTCGGCCATGCGGTTCAGCACCACGGTCGCTTCGCTCAATTCGGTATCGGGCAGCATCAGCAGGAATTCCTCGCCGCCCCAGCGCGCCAGCACGTCGTCGGCGCGCAGTTCGTCGCGCACCGCGCCGGCGAAGGTGCGCAGCACCGCGTCGCCGCCGGCGTGGCCGTAGCGGTCGTTGATGCTCTTGAAGAAATCGATGTCGAGCAGGGCGATGCAGACCGGCTTGCGGCCGGCCGGCTGGCGGCGCTCTTCCGCGCCCAGCACCTCGTTCATGTGGCGGCGGTTGGCCAGCGAGGTCAGTTCATCGACCGTGGCCAGCGTGCGGATGGTGCTCACCGCGGTGAGGAGTTCTTCCTTCTGGCGCTTCAGGCGCGCGCGCAGCTTGCTCATCTCCCCAGTCAGCAGCGCCACCGCGATCATCGAGGTGGTGGACAGCCCGAAGTGCACCGCTTCGATCTCGAACGGATAGGCAGCCGGGTCGCTCGCCATCATCACGGAGATGGTGGCGCCGAGCGCGCAGATGGTGCAGGCGCACAGCGCCAGGGTCGCGCGCGGGCGCAGCGAGAACGTGCAGAACACGATAATCACGGGCAGCACGATCAAGGTCGCTCCGCGCACCGGCCCGGTCAGCGCGTAGATCGCGATGTTGCATCCGATCGCCAGCATCGACTGCAGCACGGCCAGGTGCGAGGGCAGGATGTGCAGCTGCTTGCTGAAGCGGATCAGGCCGTAGAAGGCGAGCACGCTGCTCATGCCGAACCAGATCAGGTTGACGCCGGTCTCGCGTTCCACGATGCCGGCGTCGATCAGCGCGATCATCAGGAACATGCACAGGATGTAGAACACCAGGGTGGCGCTCCAGTAACCGAGCAGGCGGCCCAGCTTGGGGTCTTCGCCGATGAAAAATTGTGCCAGTTTACGCTGCAGCGACATCGTGACACTCCTTGTCGATAGTAGTTTCAATGGATAGCGCCTGGGCGCGCAGCATGGCCGCGACCTGCTCGGGCGGAAGAGGAGGGCTGAACAGGTAGCCCTGCATTTCGTCGCAGTCGTTCTCGCGCAGGAAGCGGCACTGCTGCTCGGTCTCGACGCCTTCGGCGATCACCCGCAGGTTCAGCATGTGGCCGAGCGAAATGACGGCCATCGCGATGGCCTGGTCGTCGGGGTTGTCGGCAAGTTCCGCTACGAACGACTTGTCGATCTTCAGGCTGCTGATCGGGAAGGACTTGAGCGCCGACAGGCTCGAATAGCCGGTGCCGAAATCGTCGATCGACAGCGATACGCCCATCGCCTTCAGTTCGCGCATCTTGCCCACCGATTGCGCCAGGTCGCGCATGATCAGGCTCTCGGTCACTTCCAGTTCCAGCGCTTCGGCCGGCAGCGCGCTGTCCTCGAGCGCCTGGGCGACCCGCTCGACCAGGCGCTTGTCCTCGAACTGGCGCGGCGACACGTTGACCGACATCGACACCGGCGCCAGGCCGGCGGCGCGCCACGCCATGTTCTGGCGGCAGGCGGTGTGCAGCACCCAGTCGCCGATCGCGCCAATCAGGCCGGCTTCCTCGGCCAGGCCGATGAAGCGCAGCGGCGAAATCAGGCCGTGTTCGGGATGGCGCCAGCGGATCAGCGCCTCGACGCCGAAGATGCGGCCGGTGCGCAGGTCCACCTTCGGCTGGTACAGCAGGTGGAACTGGCGCTCCTCGACGGCGTTGCGCAGGCCCTCGAGCAGGACCAGCTTTTCCTCGACGCTGGCGTTCATCTCGCGCGTGTAGAACTGAAAGGTGTTCTTGCCCATCTCCTTGGAGCGGTACATCGCGGCGTCGGCGTTCATCATTAGCGTGTTCGGATCGGCGCCGTCGCGCGGGTACATCACCACGCCCATGCTGCAGCTCACCTGCACCTCCTGGCCCTCCACCTGCACCGGAGCGCGCACCGCCTGGCGGATTTTTTCGAGCACGGGGGTGACCGCCATTGCATTGTCGGCCAGGTCGGACAGGATGATGACGAATTCGTCGCCGCCGAAGCGCCCCAGGGTGTCGTCGCGCCGCACGCATGCCTGCATGCGGGCGCCGACCACTTTGAGCAGCTCGTCGCCGGCGTTGTGGCCAAGGCCGTCGTTGACCAGCTTGAAGCCGTCCAGGTCGATGAAGGCGACCGCCACGCAGCGCCCGGTGCGCTGGGCGTGCAGGATGGCCTGGTCGAGCCGGTCGCGAATCAGGCTGCGGTTGGGCAGGCCGGTCAGCTCGTCGTGGTGCGCCATGTGGTGGATGCGCGCTTCGGCGCGCTTGCGTTCGGTGATGTCGCGCACGATCGCCACCACGCCGTCCTCCACCGCCACCACCTGACGGTGCATCCAAATGTCGCGCGTGCGCTCGCCGGCGCCGCGCCATTCCGCTTCGCGCATCCCGCCCAGCATGGCCACCTTGACCATGTCGTCGAAGATGCCGTTGACGCGGTAGGCCGGCAGGACCGCCAGCAGCGTGGCGCCGATCAGCGCGTCGCGCTCCAGGCCGATCAGCTGCACGGCGCGGCCGTTGGTCGCTTCGAAGCGGAAGTCGACGATGGCGCCGGATTCGTCGAACATGCTGCGCAGGACGAAGAACGCGTCCAGGCTGGCCTCGGACGCGGCGGCGAAGGTTTCCTGCGCGCGCCGGATGCCGCGCTGGGTGCGCGACAGCTGCCACGACCACAGGCACACCAGGGTGACGATCAGCACCAGCAGCGCGCTGGCGCCGGCGGCGGCCCACAGGTAGGTGCGGCGGTGCTTTTCGAAGCCGGCCATCTGCTCGCCGCGGTCCAGCGCCACCATCGCGCTGATCGGGAAGCCGTGCAGGGGGCGCACGCTGGTATAGCGCACGGCGCCGTCCCAGGGGTTCACGGTGGCCTCAATCGCGCGCTCGACCGGCGCCAGGTTGGCCTGCTGGCCCCAGCTGACGCTGTCGCCGGTGCGCATCGCGCGGAACACGCCGTCGGCGCCGAACATTCCGAGCGCGCCGCGCTCGCCCATGCGCGAGCGCTCGTAGCCGCTGGTGAAGTAGGCCGGGTCGGCTTCGACGATGGCGATGCCGGCGAAACGGCCCTCGTCGTCGTTGATGCGGCGCGTGAAATGCAGGTGCCATTCGGGATTGGCGGCGTCGCGCTCCGTCTGGCTGACGAACGGCGTGTCGGTGTCGGTGTGGCGGTGGAATTCGAAATACGGCTCGCCGGCCACGCTCATGTGGGCCGCGGGCGGGTTGCTGGCGACGATGCGGCCGTCGCGGTCGGCGATGCTGACGACGAACACCAGGCCGGAGGGGAGCAGGCCTTTTTCGCTCAGGGCGGGCAGCGCGGCGGCGGGGCCTTTCAACTGCACCGCGAACTTGAGCACCTTCAGGGTCTGGTCGATGCCGCCCAGGTTGCGCGCCAGCTGGGCCTCGTAGGTGTCCACCAGTTCATGCGCCGATTCGCGCGCCGCCAGGTCGGCCGCTTCGCGTTCGATGCGCACGAAGTGGCTGGTCAGGGTCCAGATCGCGACGAGCAGCAGCAGCGCGAACAGCGGCAGCGAAATGTGGGTTTCCAGCCCGCGGCGCAGCCAGCGCCGCAGCATCGCGCGGCTGGCGCCGGCGCCGCGGATGCGGGCCAGGGCGTGGGCGGGAGTGGCGTGGTCGCGCATGGCCGTCTCAGTGCACCAGCAGGACCGGCTTGACCGACGCATCGAGGGCCGACTTGTCGATGTAGCCGATCAGGGCGGGGTTTTCGGCCACCAGCTTGCGCACCGCCGCGCTGCCTTGCGCCTCACGCGGCGGCTGGCCGCGGCCGGTGAAGATCATCCTGGCCCAGTGCGCCTTCATCAGCGCCGGGGTCTTGGCGGCGACCTTGTCGTAGAACTCGTTGCGCAGCGGCGAGCCGACGGCCTGGTCGAGCGCGAACGCTTCGGCGCCGTCCGGGAAACGGCCGACCTGACCGAGGAAAATATCGGCCACCTGGTCGGCGCGCAGTGGCCCGATCGGGCTCCTGGCCGAGACGATCACCACCAGTTCGGCGGCGCCGGCGCCGCGCGCGAGCAGCGCAAGCGCAAAGGCGGCCAGGACTTGGCGTAGGCTGGGAAATTGCATCGGCGCGGCCTCAGAACACAAAGTCGAGCACCGCGCTCGCGACGCTGACGCTGCGCCCGGAGACGAATCCTGGCTGCACGTTGGTGAAGGTGCCGCGCGAGCCCCCTTGCGGCGTGATGCGGTCGAACTGCACCTTGAGCGCGACGTCGGTCATGAAGTCCCAGCGCGTGCCGACGCTGACGGTGCGCTGCACCGGGACGGTGGTGAGCAGCCATGACAGGTAGTCGTTCAGGGCCGCGCCGGCGGCCGCCGCCTGGGGCGCCATGCCGGCCAGGTCGATGCCCGGCTCGGTGGTCGAGCTGTTCGAGCGCACGCGCGCGTAGCCGAGGTAGGGCGTGAAGTCGCCCAGGCGATAGCCGGCGCTGGCGTACACGCCGGTGGTGTCGCCCAGGAAGGAGCGGGTCTTCATGCGGCCCGCTTCGGCCATCACGTACCAGTTGCCGGGATCGTAGTTGATGCCGGCGCTGAATGCGTTGGCGCGCTTGTGATCGACCGCGTACAGTTCGGCCAGCGCGGCGCCGCGCGCGTTGAACGCGGCCAGGCTGTCGAAGAAGGTGCGCAGGACGTCGAAGGTGAGGTCGGTGGTGAGCATGCTCACGCGGCCGGTGAGGGCGCCCACTTCGACCGTATCGGAAAATCCGGCCAGCTTGCGCGCTTCGATGCGCGCGCCACCGGGGAGCTTCAGGTCGGTGCGGCCGACGAAGACCTGGGTGGTGTTTTTCACGCTGCCGAAATTGAAGCGGTAGCTGGCGTCGACGCCGTCGCTGTTACTGAACGGGATGGCGCCATACACTTCGACCGGCGTGCGCACCCACGGGTAGGTATAACCGATCTTGCGATAGTCGGCCGCCAGGAAGATCGGCAGCGCGATGCGGCCGGCGCGGATCGACAGGTCCGGCGTGGCCTGGTATTTGACGTTGGCCCATTCCACCGAGGGCCGGTAGTTGCTGTCGAGGCGCTGCTCGCTGATCACCTGCAGCACGGCGGACCATTGGGCGTTGGCCTTGACGCTCAGCTGGGCGCCGAGGCGGCTGTCGACGTTGGCGCTCCAGCGGCCGCTGTGGCCGACGCCATTGCCCTTCAGGATGGACGCATTGAAATCGGCATCGGCGAAATCGGCGTAGGCGACACCGGCGCTGCCGAAGCCGCGCAGCGACCAGGACGGGCGGGTGACGGCGTCGTCGGCCAGGACGAAGGGCGCCCACGCCAGTCCGGCCAGCACTGCCGCGGCGCGCAATCGAGGCGCACGGCAGCGCTTTGTTCGGTGATGCAAATGCATGTAGTACTTTCTGGTCCGGCTGGGCACGGGTGACACGCCCCTCCGTGCGCCTCGGCGCAGCTCTTCACATTCGGAAAATATTGTCTTTTTTATCACCGCTGGATCGCAGCGATGTGGACCAAAAATAATTGCATCCAGACATCAACTGTAACTGCGGCGACAGCAAATGTCGATAAATTTGCGGTGGGAAATTGTTTTTCGCGCAGGGATGGTGCGAGGGTGCAACATATTGCGCGAATGCCCAGGCGTGGCGGGCGCTAGGCCCAAAGCGGCTCGGCCGACAGTTCCAGCTGGGTGAGCACCAGGCGCAGGTCGAATTCGTACTGGTGGTAGTTCGGCTCCATGTAGCAGCACAGCTTGTAGAACGCCTTGTCGTGTTGTTTTTCTTTCACGTGGGCCAGCTCATGGACGGCGATCATGCGCAGCAATTCGAGTGGCACGTTCTTGAACACGGTGGCGATGCGAATCTCGTGCTTGGCCTTGAGCTTGCTTCCCTGGACGCGCGAGATGGCCGTGTGCAGGCCGAGCGCGTGCTGGATCACCTGGATCTTGCTGTCGTAGGCGACCTTGCTGATCGGTTCGGCATTGCGCAGGAACTCGCCGCGCAGGTCCTGGACGTAGTCGAACAGCGCCTTGTCGGTGCGGATGCCGTGGGCTTGCGGGTAGCGCGAACGCAGCACGGCGGCGAGCTTGTCCTGCTCGATCAGCTGCGCCACCTGGGCACGGGTCTGGTCGGAATAGGCGCTGAGGTATTTCAAGGGGAGCATAGGGGCGCGAATGTATCACAGATGGCGCGGCAAGGTGGGAAGCCTGCCGATGCCGGCGACGCCCAGCGAAGAGCGGGGTCTGGTCCCGCGGACCTGACCCCATCTTGGTTCGCGGCCCAAAATCCACTTCGATGGCCCCGGCCGCTGCGACAAAAATGGGGTCAGGTCCGCAGGACCAGACCCCGAAATCGCGAAAATCGACGTCGATCGCTCCGGCCGCTGCGACAAAAATGGGATCAGGTCCGCAGGACCAGACCCCGGCAATGCGACGGACGCGGACAAAAAAAACCGGGCGGGAACGCGTCGTTCCCGGCCGGCTCAACACATGAGAATGCCCGGAAATTGCCTGAAAAATGACGCCAGCGCCGCGGTTATCCCTCCTTGGGACCCTGTCGGCTGCCTTTTGCCGCCGCTGCCGCCGCTGCCGCTGCCGCCGCGGCGCGATTGGCCGATTGCCGGCTCTCGCCTCCCTTGCGGCCAATGTCGGCCATGTGCTCGCGGTCGCGGCTGACCGCCTCGCCGCCTTTTTGTCCTGCGCGCCGCGCCTCTTCGGAATCGAATTCGTGGGCGGTGCCCTTCTGGTGGGCGGCCTGGCCACCCTTGCTGGCGATCTCGCGCTGCTGGTTCTGGTCCATCGCGGCGAAACCGCGCTTGGCCGGCCCGCCGCTGCCGCTTTTCTGGGCGTTGCCGCCCGCCGCGGCACTCTTGCCGCCGCCGCTATCCTTGCTTGTCGCCATGTCGATCTCCTCGTGTGCACTGCGTCTGAAAACCGGCGGAACCATTGCGCCGGGCCGGCGCATGGCTGCGCTCGTGAATTTAGAGGCAGCGTCCGCCCTTTAGTTCCGCCTAGTTCGGCGCGCGCGGCTGGCGCCGCATGCGCACGTGCGGCTGCATCGCTTCGAGCGTCGGCGGCGGCGATGCCAGGTCGTCCTCCAGTTCTTCCTTGCGCGCGGCAAGCCGGTGGCCCAGCGCGTGCAGCGCGAGGCCGGCCGCGCGCGCCAGGTCGAACAGCTCGCTTTCCTCCTTGTCGATGTGGTGCATCACTTCCTCGCCCAGCACGGTGACGGTGGCGTCGTAGTGGTCGTCGCCCGGCGCCATGATGTCGAGCTGCCCGATCAGCTCGCGCGCGCCGGCATGCTCGATGTCGGCCTCGTCGAGCAGTTCTTCGTCGTCGGCGCCGCTCGCCGCGCGCAACGCCGGGTAGAAGATTTCTTCCTCGAGCCTGCTGTGCAGGGTCAGCGCGCGGCAGATCGCGTCCACCAGTTCTCCCTTGCGCCGGTGTGCGCCGCCGTTGCCCTTGAGCGCGTCGAACTCGCGAAACAGCGCCTTGACCTGGTCGTGGTCGCTCTTGAGCATTTCCAGCGCGTCCTTGTCCGCGCCGTCTGGTGTTGCCGGTTTCATGGTGGGCTCCGTGGATGTGCGGCGGTGGATCAGTGGGGTTTGCCGGCGGGATTGCCTTCGCTGGCGGCGAGAGGGGAGGTGACGCCGGCGGCGGCATGGCGCACCAGCTCGTCGGCGACCGCGCCGGCGCTGCGGCTCGCTTCAGGAATCCGGGCTTCGGCGGCGTGCGTGAAGTCGGCCTGGGCGCCGGCCAGCACGCGCAGCAGGTGCTCCTGCCAGGAGCGGATGCGCTCGGTGGCCGGCTGCAGCTGTTTCATGGCGGCCTGGGAATACTGGACCGGGTCGGTGCATCCGAGCAGTTCGCGGCTGGCGTGCAGCGATCCTTCGATCGTCTGGCGCGCCAGTTTCAGGTTCATTTCATTGAGCTGGCGCGCGGTGTCGAACGCCTTCTGCGAGAATTCGTTGATGAAGTCGACCTGCGATTCGAGGTGCGAACGCAGGGCGGGGTTGTCGCTTAAAAATTGCATGATGTCCTCAGCTTGAACGTGACGAAATGGCGCCGTCGGGAAGACAGCGCGCATTCAGGTAGATGCCGTTTGGGGCGCTTAGTTCAGGCTAATTCCGAGGAAGATGGGGAGGGTCAAGCAAGATGGGGTCAGGTCCGCGGGACCAGACCCCGGGCATCCATTACGCGTCGGCGACTTTCAGAACCAGTTTGCCGAAATTTTTCCCTTCGAAGAGCATCAGCAGCGCGTCGGGGAAGTGCTCCAGGCCCTCGACGACGTCTTCGCGGCTCTTGAACGTGCCTTCCTTCATCCATTTGGCCAGCGCGGCCACGCCTTCCGGATAGCGCGGCGCGTAATCGAACACGACCATGCCTTCCATCCGCGCGCGGTGCACCAGCAGCGACAGGTAGTTGGCGGGTCCTTTGACCGGCGTGGTGTTGTTGTATTGCGAGATGGCGCCGCAGATGACAATGCGCGCCTTCATGTTGATGCGCGAGAGCACGGCGTCGAGGATCTCGCCGCCGACGTTGTCAAAGTAGACGTCGACGCCGTTCGGGCAATGCTCCTTGAGGCCGGCGCGCACGTCGCCGCCCTTGTAGTCGATGCAGGCGTCGAAGCCGAGTTCTTTCACGACGAAGTCGCACTTGTCCTTGCCGCCGGCGATGCCGACCACGCGGCAGCCCAGGTGCCGGGCGACCTGGCCGACGGTCTGGCCGACCGCGCCGGCCGCGCCCGACACCACCACCGTTTCGCCGGCCTTGGGTTGGCCCACTTCGATCAGGCCGAAGTAGCCGGTCATGCCGGGCATGCCGAGCGTGTTGAGCCAGGTGGTCAGCGGCGCCATGCGCGGATCGATCTTGAAGAAGTTGCCGTACTTGTCGTCGGCCGCGCCGGCCCAGTAGGCCTGCACGCCGATGCCGCCCGACACGTAATCGCCCACCGCGAACTTCGGCGACTTCGATTCCACCACGACTCCGACGCCGCCGGCGCGCATGACGTCGCCGATGCCGACCGGCTTGATATACGACTTGCTGTCGTTCATCCAGCCGCGCATGGCCGGGTCGAGCGACAGGTACAGCGCCTTGACGATGATTTCGCCATCGCCGATCTCGCGCACCGGCTCCGTCACGTGCTGCCAGTCGGTCGGTTTCGGCAGGCCCACGGGGCGGGCGGCGAGGCGAAATTGCTGATTCTGCAGGACGGTGGCGGGCATGGCGCTTCCTTCGAATGTGGGTTGGAGCGGATCACTATACCGCAAAATGCACGGTCGTACTATTTTGACCATGGTGGCGTATTGCCCAGCCCGTGAGACAATAGCGGACTCGCCCGAGATCGACTTGCCCCGCCCGCCGCCATGACGACGCCCGAATACATCCTGACCTTGTCCTGCTTCGACCAGCGCGGCATCGTGCATCGCGTATCGGGCTTCCTCGCGGACCACGGCTGCAACATCATCGATTCGGCGCAGTTCGGCGACGCCGAATCGAAGCTGTTCTTCATGCGCGTGCATTTTGCGCTGGAAGACGCCGGCGTGGACGACAGCGACCTGCGCGCCGATTTTGCGGCGCTCGGCGAATCGATGGCGATGAACTGGCAGCTGCACGACGCGCACGCCAGGCCGCGCGTGATGCTGATGGTGTCGAAGATCGGCCACTGCCTGAACGACCTGCTGTTCCGTTACAAGAGCGGGCTGCTGCCGGTGGAGATTCCGGCGATCGTGTCGAACCATATGGACTTTTATCAGCTGGCGGCCAGCTACAACATCCCGTTCCACCACCTGCCGCTGGCGGCCGGAGCGGACGAGGGAGCGAAGCTGGCGCAGGAAGCGAAGGTGCTCGAGTTGATGGCCAGCCACAAGATCGAGCTGGTAGTGCTGGCGCGCTACATGCAGATCCTGTCGCCGGGACTGTGCGAGGCGATGCGCGGGAAGGCGATCAACATTCACCACTCCTTTCTGCCCAGCTTTAAGGGCGCCAGGCCGTACGCTCAGGCGCATTCGCGCGGCGTGAAGCTGATCGGCGCCACCGCGCACTTCGTCACGGGCGACCTGGACGAAGGGCCGATCATCGAACAGGACGTCGAACGGGTCGACCACGCGATGAGCGCCGAGACGCTGTCGGCGATCGGGCGCGACGTCGAATGCGTGGTGCTGGCGCGCGCGGTCAAATGGTTCGTCGAACACCGCATTTTGCAAAACGGCGACAAGACAGTCGTCTTCAAATAACTCACACCTAGAATTAATGGCACTCAAAGCGACAATCTACAAGGCAGAACTGCAAATCGCGGACATGGACCGCAACTACTACGGGCAGCACTTGCTGACGGTGGCGCGGCATCCGTCCGAGACCGACGAACGCGTGATGATCCGCGTGCTGGCGTTCGCGATTCACGCCAGCGAGGCGCTGACGTTCACCAAGGGCCTGTTCGACACCGACGAGCCGGACCTGTGGCAGAAGGACCTGACGGGCGCGATCGAGCTGTGGGTCGAAGTGGGGCAGCCCGACGAAAAGCGCCTGATGAAGGCGTGCGGACGGTCCGAGCGCGTGGTGGTGTACAGCTACAGCGCCACCAGCCATATCTGGTACAAGCAGATCGCCAACAAGCTGGAACGCGCCAAGAACCTGGAAGTGATCAACATTCCGGCCGAAGCGAGCGCGCAGCTGGAGAAGATGGCGAACCGGAACATGCAGCTGCAGTGCACGATCCAGGATGGGCAGATCTGGCTGACCGACAGCATCGAGACGGTGCTGATCGAGCGCGAGACGTTCAAGGCTATTCGCTGACCGCAACAAGCTCGGGGTCAGGTCCGGCGGACCTGACCCCATCTTCTATATAATCCACCACATGCGAATTAAATCGACAAGCTGGCGCTGGACCCTCTGGAGCGCGTGTTTCGCGATGCTGATGAACGCGCTCGCCCCGTCGATCTCGCACGCGATGGCGGCAAGGCAGAGCGTGCCGGCGACCTGGGAAATCTGCAGCGTCGATGCGCCGCAGGCATCCAAGCACGCCAGCACCCACCAGGCCGACGCGATGGCCGATTGCGGCTATTGCCTCCCGCACGGCGGCAGCTTTGCGCTGATGCCAACCACGGTCTCCGGCCTTGGCCTGATCGGCGGCCACGCGCTGCGCCCATTCCTGTTCTACCGCGCGCCGCAGCCGCTGCTCGCGCTCACCGCGGCGCCGCCGCGCGGTCCTCCTTCGGTTTCCTGATTCGCCACGCCGCCGCCAGGCGCCAAACCAAATCAATCAGGAACCACCATGAACAAGCATGTATTCGCGCTGATCGTTTCGATCGCGCTCGCCTCGACCGCCTTCGCCCAAACCACCGTCACCGAACCCTGGGCGCGCGCCACCGTGCCGCAGCAAACCTCCGGCGGCGTCTACCTTCAACTGCGCTCGCCCGACGCCGCGCGCCTGGTCAAGGCCACGTCGCCGGCCGCCCGCTCGGTCGAAATCCACACGATGGAAATGAACGGCCAGATGATGAAGATGCGCGAAGTCGACGCAATCGACCTGCCGGCCGGCCAGAGCGTCGGCAACTTCCACATCATGCTGATGGGCCTCAAGCAGCAGCTCAAGGAAGGCCAGTCCGTGCCGCTGTCGCTGACCATCGAGCGCAAGGGCGGCAAGCGCGAAACCGTCATGGTCGATGCACCGGTCAAGCCAATCGGATTCACGCCGGGTCATCACTAAACAAGGAAGAGCCATGAAATCATCGACCTTGTTGATCGCGGCCCTGCTGGCCGCGCCGATGGCGCACGCGCATATCACCATCGAACAGACTTCGGCGCCCGCGGGCGCCTATCAAAAGCTGACCTTCCGCGTCGGCCACGGCTGCGAAGGCAGCGCGACCAGCGGCATCACCGTGATCCTGCCCGAGGCGATCGCCCGTGCCAAGCCGATGCCCAAGGCCGGCTGGGCAATCACCATCGGCGAGCGTGACGTGAGCTGGAAGGGCGGCCCGCTCCCGGATGCGCAGTACGACGAATTCGTCATGCAGGTGAAGCTTCCCGCCGCGGCGGGCAAGCAGGTATTCAAGGTGATCCAGCAATGCGAGAAGGGCCGCGCCGAATGGACGCCGGCCTTCGACGTGATGCCGCCGCAATAAAGAGGGCAGCATGAAGTCCATTCCTTTCCATCGCGGCCAGATGGCCGCGCTGGTGGCGTGCGCGTTCCCGGCGCTGGCGCTGGCCAACCACGTCCCCAAAAATATCGAGACCGTCGTCGTCAGCGGCGGGCGCCCGACCACCTTGCCGACCCAGATTCCAACCACCATCGAGGGCATCACCGGCGAACAGGTGGAGGACCGCATCAACGCCACCGACAGCGAAGACGCGCTGAAGTACTTTCCGAGCCTGAACGTGCGCAAGCGCTATATCGGCGACTACGACCACGCGGTGCTGGCCAGCCGCGCTTCCGGCACCGGCAACAGCGCGCGCTCGCTGGTGTACGCGGACGGCATCCAGCTGTCGAATTTGCTCGGCAACGGCGCGACTTTCACGCCGCGCTGGGGCATGGTGGCGCCGGAAGAAATCGAGCGCGTCGATGTGCTGTACGGGCCGTTTTCCGCGGCGTATCCGGGCGGCTCGGTCGGCGCCGTGGTCGATTACCAGACGCGCATGCCGGACAAGCTGGAGGCGCACGTGAAGCTGTCGGCGTTCAGCCAGCGCTTCAAGCTGTATGCGACCGACGACCGCTACTCCGGCTGGCAGGGCAGCGCTTCGGTGGGCGACCGGCAGGGTGCGTGGTCGTGGTGGATCGACGTGTCGCGGCTCGATAACGCGGGGCAGCCGATCACGTTCGCCAACAAGCTGGTGTCGACGGGCGTGACCAGCAACGCCGGGGTGCCTGTCACCGGAGCGATCGCCGACCGCAATCCGGCCAACAAGGCATGGCTGATCATCGGCGCGGCCGGGCAGACCGATACCGTGCAGGATCATGCGAAAGTAAAGCTTGCGTACGATATTTCGCCGGTGCTGCGGGCCAGCTACACGCTGGGATGGTGGGGCAACGATTCGGTGCGCAATGCGCAGTCGTATCTGAAAATGGGGTCAGGTCCGCAGGACCAGACCCCGGCCGTGATCAATATCGACGGCCGGCGCTATGACGTGAAGGCGTCGGACCTTGCGCCGTCCGTCGCTTCGCTGTCGCACCTGATGCAGGGGTTCTCGCTCAAGCGGCATGCGCGCGCGGAGTGGGACTGGGAAGTCGCGGCCAGCAAATACGATTATCGCGAAGACCGGGTGCGCACGCCGACGGTGCTGGCGGCGACCGGGCCGGGAACGATCACCGACATGGCCGGCAGCGGCTGGACCACGCTGGCGCTGAAGGGCATCTGGCGCCCCAACGCGGCGCACGTCGTCGAGACAGGCGTGCAGTCGGACAGCGCGCATCTGCGCACGCGCGTGTCGGCCAGCGGCGACTGGATCGGCGGGGCGCCGGCATCGATTGTCTCCAGGTTCAATGGCGATACGGGTCTGCAAAGCGTGTACGCGCAGGACACCTGGCGCTTTGCACCGCAGTGGAAGACGACTCTGGGCGCCCGCATCGAGCGATGGAGTGCGTTCGGTGGCGAACTGGCCAACGCGTCGAGCACGGTGCAGTTCGGCGAACGGCTTGAAACCAGCGTGTCGCCCAAGGCGGCGCTGTCGTTTGCGGCGGCGCGGGACTGGACCTTGAAAGCGTCGCTCGGCCGCGCGGTGCGCAACCCGACCGTTGCGGAGCTGTTCCAGGGCTCGATCGTCGACAATGCGATCGTCAACAGCGATCCGCTGCTGCGCGCGGAGAAGTCGTGGACGGGGGAATTCAGCGCCGAGCGGGTGCGGAACGACGGCGTACTGCGCGCGACTGTGTTTGCCGAGCGCACGCGCGACGCGCTGTATTCGCAGCCGCTGACGGCCACCGTCAACACGGTGCAGAACATCGGGCGGATCCGCACCAATGGACTGGAACTGGCGTACCAGGCGGACGATGTGCTGGTGAGTGGCCTGTCCTTGTCAAGCAGCGTGACCTACGCCGACTCGATCATCACGGAAAACCGCGCGCTGCCTGCCAGCGTGGGCAAGCGGCAGCCGCGGGTGCCGGCGTGGCGGGCCAACCTGCTGGCGACATATCACACCGGCCAGCACTGGACCACCAGCTTCGGCGCGCGCTACAGCGGGCGGCAGTACAGCGCGCTCGATAACAGCGACGTGCATGGCGATACTTATATGGGGGTGTCGGACTACCTGGTGACCGATGTGCGGGTGCGCTATCGGATGAACCGCAACTGGAGCGCCTCCGTGGGGATCGACAACCTGGGGAATGCGAAGTACTGGGCGTTTCATCCGTATCCGCAGAGGACTCTGATCGCCGAAGTACGATGGGATCTTTAGCGGCGGCGATAAAAATGGGGACTAGGCGTCCCCGTCGCTCCGGCGGACCTGACCCCAAAACCTTAACGCAGGGACCCGAGGCGGGTGGCGGTGCCGGAGCCCATGACCGATTTGCTGACCTTCGGGTCGCCGTAGTACTTGACGTCGCCCGAGCCGACGATGCTGACGTCGAGCGTGTCGCGCACCGAGATGGTCGCTTCGCCAGAGCCGGCGATGTTGACGCTGGCGCGTTCGGCTTTCAGCTTGCCCAGGTTGACGTCGCCCGAGCCGGCGATCGACAGCGACAGGTTGGACGCGCTGCCGCCGCTGACTTTCAAATCGCCGCTGCCGCCAAGGTCGATCGACAGCGTGTCGCTTTCCACGCCTTTGATGTTGATGGCGCCGGAGCCGCCCAGGTCCACCGTCAGTTTCGGACCGCGCAGCGCATCGGAATCGATGCTGCCGGAGCCGCCCAACGCCAGTCGGTCGATGGCCTTCGCGTTCACGACGATCTTCAGGCGGCGCGGCTCGATGCCGATGTTGCGCTTGTTCGTGCGGATCTGCAGGACGCCGTTTTCGACCACTGTTTCGATCAGCGGCATCAGGTTGTCGTCGGTCTCGATGGTGACGCCTTCGGTGGCGCCGATGCGCAGGTCGACGCTGCCGGGAAGGCCCATCGAGACGCCCGTGAAGTGGCCAGGCGCGCGCGCTTCGGTCTTGAAGTGGCCGCTGCCCTGCGTCATTCCGAGGCCCCAGCCGCCGGCGTACGTGGCTGGAGCGACGACGGCGAGGGCGAGCATGGTGGCGGCGAGGCGGCGGGTCAGGCGGGGTGCGGTCATGGCGTGGTCCTTTCAAAGAGATATAGGTCTGACCGTATAGTAAGAAAACCGCGTTCCGCGTGGCTGGCGTTTGCGACAGATTGCGCGCCGGGCCGGACAGAATGCAAATTTGCGCCCCCGAGGCGGTATCATGGCGGGTCCGGACAGGCGTCCGGCACGTCACATTATTGGAATCTCATGTTATTTATCACCATCAAACAGGGCAAGGAAAAGAGCCTGCTGGCCGGCGACCCCTGGATTTACGCGTCCGCGATCGAAAAAGTCGAGGGCAAGCCGAACGAGAAGATGAAGCCCGGCTCCACCGCCGTGGTGCAGTCGTCGTCGAAGAAGTTTCTCGCTCGCGCGGCCTACAATTCGAAGTCGCAGATCCGCGCGCGGGTCTGGACCTTCGACGAGGCCCAGCCGGTGGACCACGCGCTGATCAAGGGCCGCGTGCAGGCGGCGCTGGCCAAGAGCGCGCCGGCGGCGAAGAAGGCCAAGCCGGACCAGGTGGTCAGGCTGATCAACGCCGAGGCCGACGGCTTGCCCGGCCTGCTGGTGGATTCGTTCGGCGGCCAGGACGGCTGGCTGATCTGCGAATTCCAGGCCGGCGGCGTCGATGCGTGGAAAGTGGCGATCGTGCAGGCGCTGATGGCCGGCACCGGCTGCAAGAACGTCTACGAGCGTTGCGATGAACTGGTGCGCAAGGGCGAAGGCCTGCCGCTGATCGACGGCGCGCTGGCCGGCGAGGAGCCGCCCGACGACGTCACCGTCACCGAAGGCGGCGTGAAGTTTTCGCTGGACCTGAAAACCGGGCACCGCAACCGCTTCCGCTAATCAGAAGCTGCTGCCCATCTGCGCGGCGACCTCGCCCAGGCACGAATGCGATAGCCGTTCGGTTTCGGCGCGGGTGTCGAGCGCGCGCTGTTCGACTTCCACTTTCGCCAGTTCGGCGGTGATGAGGGGGCGCAGCCAGTTGTCGATCTGCCCCTGCAGCATGTCCAGGCCCTGGTGGAGCGGGGCGAGCAGGGGGCGCGCCTCATACCTTTGCCGCAGTTCTTCGCGCACCCGCCGTTCGATGCGCGGCAGGTTGTCGGCGTAAATTTTCACGTGCTGCATCTCGTGCTCGAACACCGCGCGGTACGAGCAGGACATCGGGTGGAATTCGCGCGCCACGTAGACGTCGAGCGGGTGGTAGCTCAGTTCGACGTCGATGCGCGGGGCGATGCATTCGCGGCCGCTGGCGACATCGACCAGGGCGGGGCCGTCCACATAAATCTCGGCGCGGGTGCTGCTGGAGGTCATGCCCATCATGGCCTCGCCGGCGGAGGTGTAGGCGCCCTTGTTGGTCAACACGCGGCTCGACAGGCTGTTGTGCACCACGAAGTCCGGCGCGTGCGTGCGTACGACGATGGTGGGGCGCATGTCGCGCTCGCAACGTTGTTCGAATGGGTCGGCGGGGGCGGCGGCGGACGGGCGTGGGATCAGCCAAAGGATCAGCAGGAGCAGCAGGGCCAGCACGGCGATGCGGACGAGGTGGGACTTTTTCACGGCAACCTCCGACAAATTTACCGATATGAATATCCTGCGCCGCCCGCGCCCGTTTGCCAAGCCCTATTCGCATGCACAATTTATATTTCGGTTATGCAATTTTTAGGGCGGAGTGGTTTTATAATTGCCGTCATTCACCACCCAGTTTAGCCGAGACCGTTCGATGGAAAACCACCAGTCCTCCCAGATTCGCACCCTGACGTATGTCGAAAATGAAGACCACCCGGTGTTCGGGACCCTGGTCGAGCAGATTTTGCACCTGTTGAACTCGCGGTTGATCTTTTCCGACATCATCATCCACCAGAACAGTCCGCTGATGCTGCGCCAGCCGAAGGGGCTGGTGGCGGTGACGGACTCGCCGATCACCAAGGAAGAGCTTGAAGAGTTCTTCGAGGTCATCGAGCCGAACTGGGCAGAGCGGATCGCCGACCGCGCGTTCGACCGCTCGATCGACCTGCACACCGCGCGCATCCGCGCCAACTGCTTCACCTTCCAGGGCAAGAAGCGGCTGGGCTGCGTGATCCGGCGCTTCCCGAAGGAGCCGATCGCGCTGGCCGAACTGGGGCTGCACCGCGACGAGCAGGAGTTCGCCCGCCTCACCAGCGGCCTGGTGCTGATCATCGGCGACACCTGCCAGGGCAAGTCGACCACGATCGCGTCGATGCTCGACGAGATCAACAAGCACCGCTCGGGGCACATCATCACCATCGAAGACCCGGTCGAGACCCTGATCCCGCAGCGCAAGTGCATCGTCACCCAGCGCGAAGTGGGGCTCGATGGCGACGTCGAAAGCTACTACCTGGGCGCGCTCGATGCGCTGCGCGAGCGGCCGGACGTGATCGTGATCGGCGAGATCCGCGATGCGCAGACGGCGCAGGAAGCGCTGGCGCTGGCCGAATCGGGGCCGCTGGTGCTGGCGTCGCTGCATGCGCGCTCGACCGAGCTGGGACTGCAGAAGATGCTGCGCCTGCTGGGCAACTCGGAAGCGCAGTCGCAGGCGCTGGCGCATGCCTTGCGCGGCGTGCTGTGCCAGGCGCTGCTGCCGTCGTCGGAGGGCAACCGTTATCACCTGGCGACCGAATGTCTGACGCCAGGGCCGGCGATCATGCGCATGCTCGAGGCGGGCGACATTTCCGGCATTCGCGAGCACATGAACCGCGCCCAGGACGAAGGCTGCCACACGATGAACGCGTCGCTCGAGACGCTGCTGTCCGGGCACAAGATCAGCGTCGAGGATGCGCGCAACGCCACTACCGATCGCATCGGCTTCGCGGACATGGTTTAAGGGTGCTGACCCTAATGCCGTTAAGTTAAGCCGTCGTACCTGCGCAGGCAGGTACCCATACTGAGCATGCTTCACCTCGTCGGCATGTTCAGCATGGGGGAAACGCATGCGTTTCCCCTGCGCGGGCACGACGGTTTTTAAGCTGACGCGCCTCCGTGCAGTGCTGATTTACTCCTTAACTTAAAGGCATTAGGGTCTGAACCCGGTGTTTCCGTTGGTGGGCTGACCCCGGTTGAGTTGGCCGGTATCAAACCGGGGTCAGACCCCCTTAAAAGAAGAACCGGGGTCTGACCCCAGCGCCAGTGGTTTTTTATTGGGTGCGGACCGTAAAAATCGCTTCCGTGCTGTCCAACCTTCCGAGCGCGTTGCAACGCCAACGCCGCAAGGAGAATCCCATGGATACCGCCCAACGCCTGAAGTACTTGCGTGTCGTATTAATAGTCACTGGAATCGCGAGCCTTGCCCTCTATCCGCTGATGCTCTTCTGGCCATCGGGATGGGCGTGGCACACCGGTCATTCGGACTACCCGATGATGATTGTCGGGATCTACGCGACGCTCGGTGTTTTCTTGATCCTGGCGGCACGCAATCCGCTCGCCAACCTGAGCCTCATTTGGTTCACTGTGTGGTCGAGTATCGTCCACAGTGGAATCATGGCTGTCGAGGCGCTGACCGGCGCGGGGAAGATGGGCCATCTGATGGGAGATGTGCCGGCGCTTTTCATCGCTGCGGTTGTGCTGGCCGCGCTCACCCCTCGCGGGACGGACACAGATGCCGTGCGCGGCGCCGTAGCCTGAACACTGTCCGGACGCGAGGCGCGACGGATCGCAGCCATACGGATCATGTTGGATCAATCCAGCGGCGTGCTGCGGTAGCGGTTCACCTCATTTGCCGTCACCGGCGGCGCGCGGTTGTTCCAGCTGGCGCGCAGATACGTCACCACCGCCGCCACTTCATCATCATCCATCACGTGGCTGTATGGCGGCATGCCGTACGGCCGCGGATTGCCTTTCGTCCCCGGCGCGAACCCGCCATTGAGCACGACCCGGATCGCGTTTGCCGCCGAATCCATCGTCAGCGCGCGGTTGCCGGCCAGCGGCGGATACGCCGGCGGCAGCCCCTTGCCGTCGTCGCCATGGCAATCCACGCAATGCGTCTCATATAGCTTCTTCCCCTGCGCGACCGCCTGGTCCACCTGCGGCCCCTTGATCTCCTCGCGCTGTTCGGCCTTGGTCGCCGGCAGCGATTTCAGGTAGGTCGCCATTGCCGTGACATCCGGTTCGCTCACATGCTGCAGGCTGCGCGCGACGACTTCGGCCATCGGCCCGAACACGGTCGCGCGCGGCGACACGCCGGTTTGCAGCAGCTGCACGATGTCGTGGATCTCCCACGATCCCAGGCCCGCTTCGGCGTCGGAGGTGAGCGACGGCGCGTACCAGTTCACGGTCGGAATCAGCCCGCCGCCAAGTCCGCGCACGCTGGCGCCGGCCGCGTTGCGCGTCGCGTGGCATGCGCTGCAGTGGCCCAGGCCGTCGACCAGGTAGGCGCCGCGGTTCCACTGCGCCGTCGCATCGGGCGCGGGTCGGAATACCTCCGGCTTGAAAAACACCAGGCGCCAGCCGGCCACCGCGAGCTGGGTGTCGAACGGAAAGCGCAGCTTGTGCGGCTTGTTGGCCAGCTTTACTGGCGGCAGGCTGTGCAGGAAGGCGTACAGCGCATCGGCGTCGGCGCGCGTGACCTTCGTATAGTTCACGTAGGGGAAGGCGGGATACAGCAGGCGGCCGCCGCGCGCCTTGCCGTTGTGGAGAGCGCGCCAAAAGTCGTCCGCGCTCCAGGCGCCGATGCCGGTGTCGCGGTCGGGCGTGATGTTGGGCACGAAGATCGAGCCGAACGGCGTCTGCATCTCGCGTCCGCCGGCCCATGCAGGACCGCCGCGCGCCGTATGGCAGGCCATGCAGTCGCCGACGCGGGCGAGGTAGGCGCCGCGCGCGATGTTGTCCGGTGTGGCGGCGAAGGCGGCGGGCGAAGAGGCCGCGACGAACTGTTCGCGCGGCCAGGCGAGGATCGCCGCGAACAGGGCAATGGCCGCCAACACGGCCGCGATGCATAAGATTTTCTTAGTCATGGGGCGCTGCCGCAGTTGATTGGTAGCGGCCGGGCCACGGACGTTGCCGGCGCCGGGTCGGGCGGCAGCGGGCGTTGGCCGAGCCAGGAGGAGATCGCGGCGACGTCGTCCACGCTGAGGCGGGCGGCGATGTCGGCCATGCAGTCGGGCGCGTGGGCGCGGCGGGTCTTGTTCTTCCAGGCGCCGAACTGGGCGTTGATGTAGTCGCGCGGCAGGCCGGACAGGCCGGGAATCGCGGGCGCCACGCCAGTCAGGCGCTCGCCGTGGCAGGCGATGCAGGCGGGCACCTTGATGGCCTTGTCGCCTTCGCTCACCAGCAAGCGGCCTCGTTCGAGCACCGCGGGCGCGGCCGTCGTCGGCTGGACCGGCGGCGGCTTCAGGTGCTGCATCGAAAAGTAGTCGGCGATTTCCTTGAGGTAGGCGTCGGGCATGTGATCGACCATGTAGGTCATCAAGGGATAGGTGCGCCGGCCTTCGCGGAAGTTGATCAGCTGGTTGTACAGGTAGCCGGCCGGCTTGCCCGAGATGCGCGGAAAGAACGCGTCCTTGCCCTCATTTTTCGCGTGACAGGAAGTGCAGGCGATGACGCGCTGCTCCATCGTGTCGGGCAACACGGCGGGGCGATCGCCGGCCAGCGCGGGCAGGGTGGTGGCGCAAAGGGTCGCAAGCGCGGTCAGGCGCAGCAGTCGGGCGGGCAGGGGCATCGGCGTTCGCTCAAAATCGCGCGGGGGATGGCGCGGAAGCTCAAGCATAGCGCGTTTGACAAGATTGCGGCGGCCAAGCTGAGCCAGCGCCGGGCAAACGTCTTTGCCGAACTCCCCCCTGGTGCGTCACGCGGGACCGCAATTCGGCGTCGCGAAAAATCGACTTGACCTTGTCGATATCGAACGGCCCTTCGACCAGCGTTTCGTGATCCCATGCGCTCCTGGCTTCTGGCGGCGCGAAAAAATCGCCGCCGTAGACGTGGAGCGCGCACGTCATTTTGCCAATCGGATTGAGCACGGAGTGGATAATGTCGCGATCGAGCAGGGCGACCTCTCCGCTTCCCAGGGTCCTGGCCTGTACCGCTTCGATCCGCGTCGTCGTCCTGCGCCAGAAAATGTTGTCTTCGCGGCCCGAATAGATGCCGATCACTGCAAACATCTGGTGGTTGTGCGGCATCAGGCACATGTATGGCGCCCAGACGAAGTTGATAATCGTCAGCTCCGGCGACCTGTAAAGCGGTGTGATGCCGGCATGTTCCGGCGGGCCAAGCACGTCCATCACCGCGCCGCTATCGGACACGGCCGCCGCCATCACTTCGCGCATCGCATCCTGGCCCTCGGCCGCCGCCTTGATGCAACTCTCGATGAATCGATCCTTCTCGAACATGATTTCGCCCCGCTTGCGCGCATCGCCGCGCGACCTTGAACACACTCAGTCTAGGACAGGAGGGCACTCCCGTCCACGGAGACCAAGCGCGTGGCGAGGTCGGGCTCGGTGCTGGGGCGTCGTTGCGGTGATTTTTTCCGAGGGTCGCATCATTTGTCGCTGTTGGTCAGGTGTCGACAATCTCGGATTAGCCGGGTCAGCAAATCCGTCATATTCGATTTCCTTTTCTTCGATACTTTCGTCATCGCGATGCGAAGCTGAACGACGATTGGATCCACTAACTTTCTGACCAGAAGTTCGCGAATGAAAATCCTATCTTTGTCTCGCGCCGCTGCAAGCTTTGCCACGACCAGGTCATGAGGATCGATGCAATACGCCCTTATGCCTGGAGTAGCATCGGTCATTTGAAGATGGAAATGCGGCTTTTCCAGTCGCGGGGTAGCACTGCCGTGCGTTCGTCGACCGGATCCGCGTAGTAGCCATGGGTCTGATGGAAAGGGGAGTCAACGCCGATGACGTTTAGAAAGTCGGAGTGCTGCGGTTTGTTCCTTGCAAAAATATCGACTTCCTGGGACACCAGGATAGCATCCGCCAGGTCGGGGTATTTTCCGTCCAACGACTGGCTGCCGATGATGAAGAATTCAGTGTCCTCGCAAATCTTGCCGGCGGCGCGGACGACATGCTCAACGTGAGATCTCCGCATTGAGTTCCTCGACCATGGATTGAGGGAGCATTCCCACATAAGGGATCGACTGGCGCAGCTCGTTACTACGTTCGTCCAACCCGACCATAGCCTTGATCATCGCCATTTCGTCCGAGTCGAGGATGATCGCCTCCCACGCTTCGTAAGCTGGTCCGCTTACCCCGGTGCCACGCCATCGCTCGATGTTGGCAAGCGAGTGGCGTTTGATCGCCTCGAGCGGAAAATTAGCCAGCACCGCGCAGGACAGGCGATGTTTCAGGCGGTCGAGCTTGTCTTGCGCGTTCGGTGGTGAAAGCGGCGGCGTACTTTCGACGGATGTGAGCTGGACGGACGGTTTGCCGTGAACGGTAATGACGACTGGATGGCGCAGGGCGGCGCGAAGCACCTCGCCGAGGCGATTCTTAGCTTCTTTTGCGGTGTAGGTTTCCACTCAAACCTCCTGGGACTCAATTGTCACCGTGTGATTTGATGATAGTAGCTATTTTAGCTGATTTGCGCCCTGGCCGGGCGATCTGTGCAGGGGGCGCAGGCGAAGCGCGCCGGGCGAGCAATCAGCCCCCGGCTTGTTCCTCGCGCCAGTGCCGATACACCTTCAACGCCACGTGCGCGTCGTCGGCCGCATACAAGATCTGCTTTTCCGACAAACGCGGCAGCGCCCAGTTGGTGGTGGTGATCTTCTTCGATTTTTGCAGCGCGCGGCCGAAATAGCGCGCCACGGCGGTCTTCGCGCCCAGCGCATTGCGCTCGCCCTTTTTCTTCAGCGCGTGCGCCAGGTCGACCACGTTGGCAGTCTCGATGCCCAGCTTGACCTTGAGCCGCTTGACGTCGTCGGCCAGCCCGAATCCCACCTTGAGAATGTCGGGCGACTCGAGCACCGCCTTGAGCACTTCCACCGCCGGCATCGCGCCGATCTGGAACAGGTAGGCGGTGTGGTCGGTTGCCAGCTGCACCAGGTGCGGGCCGGTCGACACCTCGCCCTTGAGAAAGGTTGGCTTCGATTCGGTATCGAAGCCAACCACGTCCATCGCCATCAGCGCAGCGAGCGCTTCGGCGGCGTCGCGGTCGGACTTGACCATGCGAACGTTTTCCAGCTTGATGCCGTCATACGGCGGCAGCACCACTTCCTGGTCGATCTGCATCTGAACGGGCTTAGCCGTTACGGGAGAATTTGGAGGCCAGCTGCTGCAGCTTTTCGGCGCGCAGGCGGTTCGCTTCCTCGGCTTGCGCCGCATCGCGCTCGGCCTTCTTGCGCTCGGCTTCTTTCTTGAAGCGCTGCTGCAAGGTTTCCTTGGCGTGCAGGCGGTGCGTATCGGTCACTTCGGCGCCGGCGGTGCCGTCGAGGTCGTAACGGACGGTGGCTTTTTCCATCGCCCGCAGGTAGCGCAGCGAGCCGGTGTGGATGCCCAGCGCGGCGCGCATGGTCTTGCGGTCGAGCTCGGGCATGCGCGCGAGCAGTTGCTTGTCGATGCCGATGGCGAGCGGCAGGCACTTGCCGAACGCGGGGAACTGTTGCTGCAGTTGCTTGAGGAGGGTGCGCGCACTCATTGCGGCAGGCGCGACCGGTGCGGCGGCCGGGGTGTCGACGGTGTCTTCGACGACAGGGCTAGTTGTATTCATTGACTTCATAGTAAGAGCTGGAACCGGAAGGATAGCATGGGACCTTTCCCCTGTGCTGCGGCAATCGGCCGACCTGTTGTTTTGATACGCCCGCCGGCCGCCAGTTCCCCTCCCGAACGCGCCGCGTACGGCGAAATCGTGTATGATCCGCCCCTTGCTCTGCGCACGGCTTGCGCCAGCGCAGACCGTCCGGAGAGCCCGGAGGAAAGGTTTGTTTCCGCGAAGTATTCGATTTTGTTATATCCGACATTGGATTTTTCAATTATCGTGCGATGCAACAATGCGGCATAATTGCACCTGTCTCCTCTATTCTCCTCGGAAAATAGATTCAAGCCCGGTTCAAGAATCGGGCTTTTTTTCTTTCTGCCATGCACAGCGCCATGTTGAAATCAGCACCCGAATCCGCCCTCGAACGCATCCTGTCGTGCTTGATTTCAGCCAGTTAGCCCCGAACTAAGGGGCTATCCCCCGAACATCCTTCCATCGGGCCCGCCGCACCGGGCTTTGGTGGATCTTTGACTTCGCTGGCGCGCCCCGCCCGCGACTGGAGAGTTTTAATGACGAAAACCACCGCCAAGACCCTGACCCTGACCGCCAAGAAGGCAGCGCCGCGCAAGGCCGCTCCGCTCGCCGTGCCGAAGACCGCCACCTCGTACTTCATCGAAGGCGAGGCCGCCGCCAAGGTCACGGTCGTCAAGACGCGTTCGCGCCTGGCGGTCGCCGCCGCGGCCAAGGCCGACGCCGAAGCGGCGCACGTCGAAGCGGTCGAGGTAGTTGAGGCAGTCGAGGCGGTTGCGGCCGAGGCGCCCGAGGCGCCGGTCACCACCATCGTCAAGAAGCGCGTGTCCAAGCTGGCCGCCCTGAAGCAGGCCGAGGCGCCAGCCGCCGCGGCGGACGAGCCGGCGGCGCCGAAAGCGGTGAAGGTGCGCGTTGCGCGCAAGCCGGTCGAAGCCGTGCCGGTCGTGATCCAGACCGCCGGCCAGGCCGTCAGCCAGGTCACCGACGCCGCGACGCTGGCGCAGATCGACACCTCCGGCTACCTGCTGCCATCGGTCAAGGTGCCAGGCCGTCGCGGCCGCAAGCCGAGCGAATTCACGCCCGAGAACGATGAAGTGGCAGCACTGAACGCGGTCGAGCGCGCCGAGCTGAAGGCGGTGTCGAAGGCCAAGGAGCGCAAGGCCAAGGGCGGCCTGGCCGGCGCGCTCGCCGCCGATCCGAAGATTTCGGAAGCGGACATGGAGCGCCGCCGCAACCAGATCAAGAACCTGATCAACATGGGCAAGGAGCGCGGCTTCCTGACCCACGCGGAGATCAACGACCAGCTGCCAGAAAACATCATCGATCCGGAAGCGATCGAAGGCATCATCGCGACCTTCAACGACATGGGCATCGCGGTGTACGAGCGCGCCCCTGACGCCGACATGATGCTGTTGACCGACAATGTGCCGACCGCGACCAGCGACGACGAAGTCGAAGCGGCCGCCGCGACCGCGCTGTCGACCGTCGACTCCGACTTCGGCCGCACCACCGACCCGGTGCGCATGTACATGCGAGAGATGGGCGCCGTGGCGCTGCTGACGCGCGAAGGCGAGATCGAGATCGCCAAGCGCATCGAAGCGGGCCTGAAGGACATGGTCCAGGCCATCTCCGCCTGCCCGACGACGATCGCCGAAATCATCGCGCTGTCGCACAAGATCGAGCGCGACGAGATCAAGGTTGACGAGGTGGTCGACGGTTTCGTGGACCTGAACGAAGCCTCGGCCCCGGCCGCGCCGGCGCCGCACGTGGCCGCGTCGGACGACGACGAGGAAGAGGAAGAAGAAGTCGAAGAGGAAGACGGCGACGCCAACGGCGGTGCGGCCGGTTTCTCGACCGAGCAGCTGGTGCAGCTGCGCCGCGCCGCGCTGGACAAATTCCTCATCATCGAAGCGCAGTTCGAAAAAATGGCCAAGGCGTTCGAGAAGGACGGCTACGGCTCGAAGAACTACGTCAAGGCGCAGGAAGTCATCTCCAACGAGCTGCTGGGCATCCGCTTCACCGCCAAGGTCGTCGAGAAACTGTGCGACACCCTGCGCGGCCAGATGGACGAAGTGCGCTCGATCGAGCGCGCGGTGCTGGAAATTTGCGTGAACCGCTGCGGCATGCCGCGCGCCCACTTCATCAAGGTATTCCCGGGCTGCGAGACGGACCTCGAGTGGGTGGACCGCGAAGTGGACTGCAACTATCCGTACAGCGCCGTGCTGGGCCGCAACGTGCCAGCCATCAAGCAGCACCAGGAACGCATGATTGCCCTGCAGGCGCGCGTGGCGCTGCCGCTGGCCGACCTGCGCAAGATCAACAAGCAGATGGCGGCCGGCGAAAAGCGTGCGCGCCACGCCAAGCGCGAGATGACCGTGGCCAACCTGCGCCTGGTGATTTCGATCGCGAAGAAATACATCAACCGCGGCCTGCAGTTCCTCGACCTGATCCAGGAAGGCAACATCGGCCTGCTGAAGGCGGTGGACAAGTTCGAATACCGCCGCGGCTACAAGTTCTCGACCTACGCGACCTGGTGGATTCGCCAGGCGATCACCCGTTCGATCGCCGACATGGCGCGTACGATCCGCGTGCCGGTGCACATGATCGAGACGATCAACAAGATGAACCGCATCTCGCGCCAGATCATGCAGGAAACCGGCAGCGAGCCGGACCTGGCGACCTTGGCGCTGAAGATGGAAATGCCCGAGAACAAAGTGCGCGAAATCATGAAGATCGCCAAAGAGCCGATCTCGATGGAAACGCCGATGGGCGAGGACGGCGATTCGCAGCTGGGCGACTTCATCGAAGACAACGCCACGCTGGCGCCGCTCGACGCCGCGCTGCACGCCTCGATGCGCAACGTCATCAAGGAAGTGCTGGACTCGCTGACGCCGCGCGAAGCGAAAGTGCTGCGCATGCGTTACGGCGTCGAGATGTCGAACGACCACACGCTGGAAGAAGTGGGCAAGCAGTTCGACGTTACGCGCGAGCGGATTCGCCAGATCGAAGCGAAGGCGATGAGCAAGCTGCGCCAGCCGTCGCGCTCGGACAAGCTCAAGAGCTTTCTGCACAACCAGTAAGCCGGGCCAATTCGGTCGCATATAAAAAAGCCGCGTCCTCCGCAAGGGGACGCGGCTTTTTTTCGGTCTTGGGGTCGGGTCCGGCGGACCTGACCCAGGGTTTGACTGCGACGCAAGGAGATCACATTGTTAGCGTAGTTCGATCAGCGAACTCTCCTCGAACAACAATAAGATCCGGTTAGTCGCGACGAGAGGAGCGCGCGCCATCGCCAGCTCCCCATAACGCCCGCTGCACATCGCAACGCCGCTGCCGATTTCGCCAGGCTGCGCTGTTCCAAGATCTGCGGCACTGATACGCTTCGCGCCCGGCGCGGTGCCGCGATTGAGCTCACCGATGACCGTTGCGACTGCGTGATCGCGCAGCTCCCATCGCACTGTACCCTCGCACTTGTCGAGGAACGGTGCATCCAGTGAGGTAGCCGACAGGTTCACCGAGCGTCCAATCTGGGCCCGGAGGAATCGCATAGTCGCTTCGCCGCAACCCGCCGGACATGAAACGCGAGCTACTTTCCATTCGGATTTCGAGAATGGCTGTGGCGCCCGCGCAAAGGCGCACGCGGACACTGCAAGCGCCGCGATCATCGTCCCAATTAGAGCGGCACCCTTGCGCATCATGCCATCACCGTCGCTGCGGAGAGTACGCCGCGGCCCGCGTTCATTGCCACTGTGGACAAACCGCACGGGCGCCGGATCTTGCGCGTTCGTTCTCCCCAGTATGGATTGCTGAACTTGACGTCCTTAACCCCGGTTGACGATTGAGATCCGATCCACGTCACGGAATCGAGCACGATGCCGATATGGTTTGGAGCCCCCCCGCTGGCGGGAAAAATTACGATGTCGCCGGGCTTCTTGTCAGCGTCCTCAACGTCCTCGAAGAGAGTGCTGGTCTTATAGCCTGCGACGTTCATTTGATACGAGGCGCTGGCGTTCGCGAACAACGCCGCGAAAATGTAGGAAACAAATCCGGAACAATCGAAGCCTGCAGTGGTTTTGCCTCCCCAGGTATAGGGCTTGCCGGCGGCGGCTCCGGCCACTTCGATGGCTTTGGCTGCGATTCCGGCACCGCTCACGGCGGCGATGGATTGGTCAACGGGCATGGCGTTTCCTCTATGGTGATCCGACTCGGGGGTAATCGATTGCTATTGACCCGATTCTTGACGACTTGATGCAGTTCCGCCACCTATTCAAGATGTCAGGTAGACCGCCAGCCATCGGCCGCTGCCTGCCCATTGGGTCTGACCCGCGGGTCAGACCCTAATGCCGCAGTGGGGACGCGGCTTTGTTCGTTCCAACAATCTCGCAGCGTTGGCAGCATCGGGGTCTGGTCCTGCGGACCTGACCCCAGTTCTGCGAGCCGCGCCAATTTTGATCATAACTTAACGGCATTAGGGGCAGACCTTGGTGTAACGCCAGCCAGGACTTGACATCTCGAGCGCGCTTGCTTGATTATATGGCAACACTCAACAGGAGCCAGCATGCCGATTCCATCCTTCGCCCGCCGCACCTTCCTCGCGTCGCTGCTCGCCCTGGGCGCAGCCGCCTTCGCGCCGGCCTACGGCCTTGACCTCAAGCTCGAGCGCATCAGCGTCACCACCGTAGGCAAGGGCAGCGATGTGGTGCTGATCCACGGCCTCAGTTCGTCGCCGCGGGTATGGCGCGAACTGATCGCCGCGCAGCCGAACCACCGCTACCACCTGGTGCAGATCGCCGGATTCGCCGGCCGCCCCAGCGGCGCCAATGCCGACGGCGACGTGGCCGCCCCAGTGGCAGAAGAAGTCGCGCGCTACATCGCCGCGAGCGGACTCAATAAACCGGCGGTGATCGGCCACTCCATGGGCGGCACGATCGGCATGATGCTCGCCGCGCGCCATCCCGAGTCGTTGTCGAAGCTGATGGTGGTCGACATGGTGCCCTTCCTCGGCGCGCTGTTCGGCCCTCCCGGCACGACCGCGCAAAGCGTCAAACCGATCGCCGACGGCTGGCTGGCGCAGTCGCGCGCGGCCGAGCCGGCGGCGCGCCGCGCGCGCTCGGAAGCCAACATCAAGACCATGATCGATACGGTCGCCATGCGCCCGGGTGCCCTCGACGATTCCTTCACCAGCGATCCGGATGTGGCGGCGCGCGCCATGCATGAACTGATCGCCACCGACCTGACGCCGGAACTGGCGCGCATCAGCGTGCCGACGACCGTGCTGTATGTGACGCCGAAGGCACCGGGCCTGACGGACGAGAAGATCGACGGCTTGTACCAGGCGGCCTACACGCCGCTGAAGGGCGCGAAGCTCAAACGCATCCCGGCCAGCGCGCACTTCATCATGTGGGATCAGCCGGCGACGTTCCAGGCCGAAGTGAAGACCTTCCTAGGTGACTGAAGATGGGGTCAGGTCCGCCGGACCAGACCCCGATACCGCCGCTGCCTGCTCCTGCGCGCGCCGCTGCTTGACCGCATACATCGCCGTATCGGCGTAATCGAGCAGCTGCAGCACGCTGTCGCCATGCTCGGGGTACATCGCCACGCCGATGCTTGGCCGCGAGACCACTTCGCGCCCGCCGATATCGACCGGGCGCTCGAACGCCTGCAGGATCTTCTGCGTCACATGCTCGGCGTCCTGCGGCGTGGCCACCGCTTCGAGCAGCACCACGAATTCGTCGCCGCCCAGCCTTGCCACGGTGTCCGCCTCGCGCACGCAGTGCTGCAGGCGCACGCCCACTTCCTTGAGCAGCAGGTCGCCCGCCCAGTGCCCGTACCGGTCGTTGACCTGCTTGAACTTGTCCAGGTCCAGGTAGAGCAGGGCGAACCCCTGCGCGCTGCGCCCGGCGCGCGCGAGCGCCGATTCGAGGCGGTCATGGAACAGCTGGCGGTTGGGCAGCCCGGTCAGCGCGTCGTGCCGCGCCATGTGCTGCAGCTGATGCTGCATCTGCATCCGCTCGACGGCGGTGTCGAGCTGCGCGGCGACGAACTGCATCAGCGCCTGGTCCTGCTCGGTGTAAGGCGCCGCGCCAGGCAGGCTCCTGACGACGATGGCGCCTACCGTGCTGTTGCCCGATGCGAGCGGCACGCCCAGCCAGTACGGTGCGACCGTGGCGCCGGCGGCGCGCAGCGCTTCCGGCAGCGCATCGCGGTTTTGCGGTGTCAGCAGGAGCGGCCGGCCGCTGCGCGCCACGTGTGCGCACAGCGGCGCGGCCGCCGTCATGTCCGGCGCGGCCGCAACGCCATGTTCGTCGACGTGGTAGGACAGCGTCACCAGGTCCTGCTGCTGGTCGTACAGCGCGATGGTGAAGCCGGGCGCCGGCAGCAGTTCCTTGACGATCTGGTGGACCAGCGCGAACAGGGCCGGCAGGCTGCTGGCGGCGATGGCCGCCTCGGAAATTGCGTACAGCGCCGCGCGCAGGCGTTCGCCGCGCTTGCGCTCGGTGACGTCGCGCGCCACCGCGATGCGCAGCTGGTCCGCCTCCGACCAGCGCGCCGTCCACATGATGTCGATGTAGTGGCCGTCCTTGTGCACATAGCGGTTTTCGAACAGGGGATCGGCCGGCCCGGCGATCACTTCGTCCACCCGCGCCAGCGTGCGCGCGCGATCCTCCGGTGCGACCAGGTCGATCATGGACATTCCCACCATGTCCTGCGGCCGGTAGCCGAAGATGCGTTCGCCCGCCGCGCTGACGAACACGAAGCGGCCGGTCATGTCGACCGCGCATACGGCGTCGAGCAGCAGGTCCAGGACGTTGGCGGAAAGTGTGAAATCTGCGGTTTTCATCTGGTAAAGAGTGTAGCCGATATCGCTCGCGGCGGCTGCGGCGCCGGGCCGCATTGCCCATGTTGGCACCATGCCAAGGGTGATCTTTTGTCACGCGGCAAATCGAAGCGCGCCAATCGCCCGTAGGATCGCTTTAAGTTGACGGACCGTCCAGTAAACGACTCCGCGATGCAACAGATGAGCGCAAATCCATTGTCGAGGACCGATTTTCGTTGACGCTGCTGGCGCTTCCGTTAGACCATTCTGTATGGCAATTTTTTGCCGCTCCTCCATCCGCCATTCCTTCAGAAAGCTCCCCGTGGTTGTCCAATTCCTACGCAATTTGTCGATCAAACAGAAGCTCATGCTCAGCATGGCTGCCTGCCTGCTGCTGTTTCTTGCGATTTCCGCAACGCTCAGCATTACCCTGACCGGAAAGGGACTGCGCACCCGCGTGGTCGAACAGGAACTGCCGGCCGTGGTCGGCGAGATCCGCAACGACATCCTGCGCCAGATCGCGTTGCCGATGTCGGCATCGCTCGCCGTGGCGAACAACACCTTCCTGACCGGCTGGGAAGCGGGCGGCCTCGATGAAGCCGGCGTGGCCGCATGGGTCGCCTACGCCGAGAAGGTCAAGGCGGTCAACAAGGCCGCCACGGTTTTCTGGGCCTCCGAATCGACCGGCAAATTCTTCACCGAGAAGGGCTACGACCGCACGCTGACCAAGACCGCGCCGGCCGACCAGTGGCTGCCGGCTTTCCTCGCCAGCGGCAAGGCGTATGAGCTGAACCTGCAGCGCGACGTGACCACCAAGGTCATGATGATGTTCATTAACGCCCGCGTCGACGCCGGCGCCGGCAAGCTCGGTGCGGCCGGCCTGGGCCTGTCGGTCGATGCGATGGCCAATTCGGTCAGCGCCTACCATGTCGGAAAATCCGGTTTCGTCTACCTGGTGCGCGCCGACGGCACCGTGCTGGTGCATCGCGACGCCGCGCTGGCCGACGGCAAGCACCTGCTGAAGGACCTGCCGGGCATGGGCGAGGCGCTCAGCGCCAAGCTGCTGGGCGGCGCCAAATTCACCCACGCCTCCTACCAGGCGCAGACCGGCACCCAGATCGTCGCGTCGAGCTTCGTGCCGGAACTGAACCTGTACGTGATCGCCGAAGTGCCGGAAGCCGAAGTGCTGGGCGACGTCGTGCGCTCGGCCTCGATCACCGCGCTGATCGCCGGCCTGGTCGGCGGCGGCGTGAGCCTGCTGGTGATCTTCCTGGTCAGCCGCGCGATTGCCGCCCCGGTGGCGCGCGCCGCCACCATGCTGGGCGAGATCGCCGACGGCGAGGGCGACCTCTCGCGCCGCATGCCGGTCGAAAGCGGCGACGAAGTGGGCGCGCTGGCCGATGCCTTCAACCGCTTCGTGTCCTCGCTGAACGGCACCATCAGCGATGTGCGCGGCAGCACCCAGACCATCGCGCTGGCCTCGCGCGAAATCGCCGAGGGCAACTTCAACCTGTCGAGCCGCACCGAAGCGCAGGCGTCGAGCCTGGAAGAGACGGCCGCCGCGATGGAAGAACTGACCTCGACCGTCAAGCAGAACGCCGAGAACGCGCGCCAGGCCAACCAGCTGGTGATGTCGGCCAGCGGCCACGCGGTCAAGGGCGGCGCCGTGGTGGGCGAAGTGGTCACCACCATGGGCTCGATCACCGACAGCTCGCGCAAGATCGCCGACATCATCGGCGTGATCGACGGCATCGCGTTCCAGACCAACATCCTCGCGCTCAACGCCGCCGTCGAAGCGGCGCGCGCCGGCGAGCAGGGCCGCGGCTTCGCGGTCGTCGCCACCGAAGTGCGCAACCTGGCGCAGCGTTCGGCCGGCGCGGCCAAGGAGATCAAGACGCTGATCGTCGATTCGGTCGAGAAGGTCGAAGCGGGCAGCCGCCTGGTCGACACCGCCGGCGCCACGATGACGGAAATCGTCAACTCGGTGCAGCGCGTGGCCGACCTGATGGGCGAGATCGCCGCGGCCAGCAATGAGCAGAGCCAGGGCATCGGCCAGGTCAACCAGTCGATCGCCGAGATGGACAACGCCACGCAGCAGAATGCAGCACTGGTGGAAGAGGCGGCGGCCGCCGCGTCGTCGCTGCAAGAGCAGTCGGCGCGCCTGGCCGAAGTGGTCAGCGTGTTCAAGCTCGATGAAGCCGCCAAGGCGCCGGTTGCGGCGCGCGCTGTGGCGAAGGTGACGCCGGTCGCCAAGGCGGCTCCGAAGCCGAAGGCGGTAGCTGCGCCGCGCAAGGCGCTGCCGGCGGCGAAGGCCGAAGCGGACCAGTGGGAAGAGTTTTAAGCGGAGTCAGAGACGATGGGGTCAGGTCCGCCGGACCTGACTCCGGCCTTTGGTCCGCGCCGCATGGATAACATGGGGTCAGGTTCTGCGAACCTGACCCCATTTTCATTGTTACCCCGTATTGCGCAGCCCCGCCGCCACGCCGTTGATCGACAAATGAATCCCGCGGTGAACGCGGTTGTCGACGTCGAGCGGCCCCCCCGCCTGCGCGCGGTGGCGCTGGATCAGTTCGACCTGCAAGTGGTTCAGCGGATCGAGGTAGGCGAAGCGGTTCTGGATCGAGCGCGCCAGCAGCGGATTGCCGGCCAGCCGCTCGTTGGCGCCGGTGATCGTCTCGAGGCAGCGCAGCGAGGCGCCATGCTCGTCGGCGATGCGCTTGAAGATGCGCTCGCGCAGCTCGACGTCCGGCACCAGCTCCGCGTAGCGCGAGGCGATCGGCAGGTCGGTCTTGGCCAGCACCATGTCCATGTTCGACAGCAGCGTGGCGAAGAACGGCCACTCGCGCACCATCGCCTGCAAGGTGGCGATGCGCTCTTCGCGCGGCCCTTCGTCGATCCACTCGCCGACGGCCGAGCCGAAGCCGTACCAGCCCGGCAGCAGCAGGCGGCACTGGCCCCACGAAAACCCCCAGGGAATCGCGCGCAGGTCTTCAATGCGGCGCGATGCCTTGCGCGAGGCCGGGCGCGAACCGAGATTGAGTTCGGCGATCTCGGCGATCGGTGTGGCGGCGAAGAAGTAGTCGGTAAAGCCGGGCGTCTCGTACACCAGGTTGCGGTAGGCCTTGTACGCGCGCTCGGACAGGTCGGCCATGACGGCCTCGAAGCCCGCCAGGCTGCCGCTGCCGGCCTGCGGCATCAGGCTCGCTTCGAGCGTGGCCGCCACCAGCAGTTCGAGGTTGCGCCGGCCGATCTCCGCGTTCGAAAACTTGGAGGCGATGATCTCGCCCTGTTCGGTCAGGCGGATCTGGCCGTTGACGGTGCCCGGAGGCTGCGCCAGGATCGCTTCGTAGCTCGGCCCGCCGCCGCGCCCGACGGTGCCGCCGCGGCCGTGGAACAGGCGGAGCTTGACCTTCGCGTCGGCGAACACCTTGACCAGGTCGATCTCGGCCTTGTACAGCTCCCAGTTGGAGGTCAGGAAGCCGCCGTCCTTGTTCGAGTCGGAGTAGCCGAGCATGACTTCCTGCAGCTGGCCCTGGCGGTCGATCAGCTGCTTCACCAGCGGCAGCGCCATCCACTCGCGCATGATGCCGGCCGCGCGCTGCAGGTCGGGAATCGTCTCGAACAGCGGAATGACCATCGCGTCGAGTTCGAGGCCTGCCGGGCGCAGCAGGCCGGTTTCCTTTTGCAGCAGCAGCACTTCGAGCAGGTCGGAGACGGTCTCGGTGTGCGAGATGATGTAGTTGCGGATCGCGCGCACGCCGTAGCGCTGGCGGATATCCTTCGCCGCGCGCAGGATCGACAGCTCGGTATTCGTCTCGTCGGAGTAGTCGGTGTACGGGGAAAACAGCAGGCGGGGCTGGGCCAGTTCGGCGAGCAGCAATTCGACCTTGCGCGCTTCGCTGGTCGAACCATACGATGGTTCGACTCCCGCGCGCGCGAAAAGTTCGGCCAATACGCGTTCGTGCACGTCGGAGGTCTGACGCATGTCAAGCGAAGCGAGATGGAAGCCGAAGATCTCGGCGGCGCGCTGCAAATGCGCCAGCCGCGGGTGCGCCAGCGTGGCGCCGTGGTGGTGCTGGAGCGAGTCGGCGATGGTCTTCAGGTCGGCGGAGAACGCGGCGGCGTCGCGATAGGCGTCGGCGTGGCCGACTTCCTTGCGCAGGATGTGGTTGGCGCCCAGCGCGCGCGCGGTCGAGGCCAGGCGCGCGTAGATGCCGATCAGGGCGCGGCGGTACGGCTCGTCGCTGCGGTGCGGCGACTGGTCGGGCGAGGCGTCGGCCAGCGCCTGCAGCGAGGAGTCGACACTGACCATCAAGGTCGATATCGACAGTTCGGCGCCCAGCGCATGCACTTCGTCGAGGTAGAAGTCGAGGATCGTGGTGGCGTGCTTGACCAGCGCCTGCTGCATCGTCTCGGCATTGACGTTGGGGTTGCCGTCGCGGTCGCCGCCGATCCAGCTGCCCATCTGGACGTACGAGGCGCCGGCCAGCGCGGCCGGCTTGGCGCCGAAGTGCGCGTTCAGTTCATCCTCGATGTCGTCGTACAGGGCAGGCAGTTCGCGCAGGAAGGTGATGCGGTAGTAGGACAGGGCGTTGTCGATTTCGTCGGCCACCGTCAGCTTCGAGTAGCGCAGCATGCGCGTCTGCCACAGCGTGGCGATGCGCGACTGGAGCAGCGCCAGGTTGGCCTTGCGCTCTTTCGGCGTGAGCGGCAGGTCGCGTTCGGCCAGCAGGCGCGCGATGTCGTGCTCGGCGTCGAGGATGGACTTGCGCTGCACCTCGGTCGGGTGGGCGGTCAGCACCGGCACGATCAGCGCGTCGCGGAAGAAGCCCTGCACCGTTGCGGCGCTGACGCCGGCCGCCCTGAGCTTGTCGATCGCGAAGCCGACGCTGCCTTGCTGCGGCTTCGAGCCGGCCAGCAGGTGCGCGCGGCGGCGGCGGATGTGGTGCTGGTCCTCGGCGATGTTGGCCAGGTGCGAAAAATACGAGAACGCGCGCACCACCGAGATGGTCTGTTCGCGCGTGAGCTTCTTGAGCAGGGTGGTGAGCTCCACGCCCGCCTCGGCGTCGTCGGTGCGGCGAAAGCGCACCGCGGTCTGGCGGATCGTCTCGACGACGTCGAACACCGCTTCGCCTTCCTGCTCGCGCAGCACGTCGCCGAGCAGGCGGCCGAGCAGGCGGATGTCTTCCTTGAGCGGCGCGTCCTTGTCGGCGCCGGGCGGGGCTTCGGTTGCAGCTGGATTGAGCATATCGACCATAAAAGTAAAAGTAAGTGCAAAGGCTTATGGCCAGGTTCTGCAAAGGGGCGGCATGATAAAATTTGTGATCTTATACATGGCCCGATAACTGGCATCGCCGGGGTGGGCTTACGACAGTGAAAGAATCCGATTTGAACGCAACTCAATTGCACGATACGCCTTCGCGGCAGCAGCCTGCGACCTTGATTATCGCGTCGCGCGAAAGCCGGCTGGCCATGTGGCAGGCCGAGCATGTGCGCGCCCAATTGTCTTTATTATATCCGCAGTGCAGGATCGAGATTCTCGGCATGACCACGCGCGGCGACCAGATCCTCGACCGCGCCCTGTCCAAGGTAGGCGGCAAGGGCCTGTTCGTCAAGGAGCTGGAAGTGGCGATGGCCGAAGGGCGCGCCGACCTGGCTGTCCATTCGCTCAAGGATGTGCCGATGGACCTGCCGGAAGGGTTCGAGCTGGCCGCCGTGATGGAGCGCGAAGATCCGCGCGACGCGTTCGTCTCCAACGACTACGCCAGCCTCGATGAACTGCCGCCCGGCGCGGTCGTGGGCACCAGCAGCCTGCGCCGCCAGTCGCTGATCGCGGCGCGCTATCCGCACCTGGTCATCAAGCCGCTGCGCGGCAACCTCGACACCCGCCTGGGCAAGCTCGATCGCGGCGACTACGCGGCCATCATCCTGGCCGCCGCGGGCCTGAAGCGCCTCGGCCTGCCGCAGCGCATCCGCGCGCTGATGGCGCCGGAACAGAGCCTGCCGGCCGCGGGGCAGGGCGCGATGGCGATCGAGGTCGTCTCCGGGCGCACCGACATCGACCTGCGCGCCGTGCTGGCGCCGCTGAACCACAGCGCCACCGCGCAGGCCGTGACGGCCGAGCGCACCGTGTCGAAGGTGTTCGGCGGCAGCTGCCAGATTCCGCTGGCGGCCTTCGCCACCGTCGACGGCGGCCAGATGCGCCTGCGCGCAATGGTCGCCACGCCGGACGGCAAGCGCACCGCCACCGCGGAAGCGAGCGGCCCGGCCGACGCGCCCGAGCAGCTCGGCCAGCAAGTGGCCGAGCTGCTGCAACAACAGGACGCGCACGCGATCCTGGCCGAGTGCAAGGCGCAGGCGGACGCCGCCGATGCCTGATCCGGTGGTGATCACCCGCCCGCGCGCGCAGGGCGAGGAGCTGGCGCGGCGCGTGCAGGCGCTGGGTTTCGAGGCGGAGCTGTTTCCACTGCTGGAAATCGATCCGCTGGCCGACCAGTCGGCGCTTGCGCGCGTGCTGGCCGGCGTGGCGGATTATTCTTTGGTGGCCTTCGTCTCGCCCAACGCGATCGAGGCCGCGTTCGCCCACATCGCGCGCTGGCCAGCCGGCGTGGCGCTGGCGGTGCTGGGCGATACCAGCCGGGCGTGCCTGGCCAGCCACGGCGTGGACGACGCCAATGCCAACATCTACAGTCCCCAGGGCGCGGCCAGCGACTCCGAACACCTGCTGCGCGCGATCGATCCGGCCGCGCTGGCGGGCAGGAAGGTGCTGATCGTGCGCGGCGAAACCGGTCGCGAGTTGATGGGCGAAGGCCTGCGCGCGGCCGGCGCCGAGGTCACCACGGTGGCGGCCTACCGGCGCCGCGTGCCGGCGCTGACGCCCGAACTCGGCGCCACCTTGAATCGCCTGCTGGCGCGCCGCAACGACTGGATCATCACCAGTTCGGAGGCGCTGCGCGGGCTGCTGGCGCTGGTGACGCAGCTGGGCGGCCAGGCCGCTGTGGAAAAAATGCAACAACAGCGGCTGATCGTGCCGCACGCCCGAATCGCTGAAACGGCAAGCGCCCTTGGCCTGTCCCGAATCACCCTCGCAGGATCAGGCGACGCCGCCCTGCTTGCCGCGTTACAATCACGAGCATGAACGAATTGCCTACATTACCAGAACAAAATCCGGCTCCCGCTCCCGTGCCGGCGCCTGCCGCGCCGCAGGCGGAAGAGAGCTTTACCGAACTGCTTCAGCGTCCGCTGTCGAAGGTGGCGATTGCCTTGCTGCTGCTGATCGCCGCGCTGGCGTGGTCGACCCACACCCGCTTCGGCCACCTGCGCCAGGAGATGGCGCGCAGCCTGCAGAAGGGCGAGGCGACCAATAACGAGACCATCGCGCTGGCGCGCCAGGTGTCGGAGCAGAACAAGGAACTGCAGGCCAAGGTGGCCGCGCTGGAAAGCCGCCAGAGCGAGGCGCAGAGCCAGCAGGTCGCGCTGGAAGCGCTGTACCAGGACCTGTCGAAGAACCGCGACGAATGGGCGCTGGCCGAGATCGAACAGGTGCTCTCGACCGCCAGCCAGCAGCTGCAACTGGCCGGCAACGTGCAGGGCGCGCTGATCGCGCTGGCCAACGCCGACCGTTCGCTGTCGCGCAGCGACAAGCCGCAGTTCATCACGATCCGCCGCGCGATCGCCCGGGACACCGACAAGCTCAAGGCGCTGCCTGGCATCGACGTGGCCGGCCTGGCGCTGCGCATCGACAGCGTGATCGGCGAGATCGACGCGCTGCCGATGCTGTCCGATTCGAAGCCGGTGGCGCCGTCGCAGCTGGCCAAGGCGCGCGTCAAGCCGGTGACCAAGCCGGGCGCGCCGGCGCCGGACGGCTTCGGCGCACGCCTGCAAAACGTCTGGACCAGCTGGACCGGCGAGATGTGGGACGAGGTGCGCCAGCTGATCCGCGTGCGCAGCGTCGACACGCCCGAGGCGCTGATGCTGTCGCCGAGCGAATCGTATTTCACCCGCGAGAACCTGAAGCTGCGCTTGCTTAACGCGCGCCTGGCCCTGTTGTCGCGCAACGAAGCGGCATTCCGCAGCGACCTGGCCAACGCGCAGGACACGCTGACGAAGTATTTCGACACCCGCGCGCGCTCGACCCAGTCGGCGCAGGCGGCGCTGCGCCAGGTCCAGGGCAATAACCTGGCGATCGACATGCCGACGCTGGCCGACAGCCTGAACGCCGTGCGCACCTACAAAGCGAAGCCTTAAGCCATGCGCCTCTTACTCTGGTTAGTCGCGCTGATGGCCACTGCCATCGGCATCGCTGTGACGGCGCGTTTCAATCCCGGTAATGTGGTGCTGTTCTACCCGCCGCACCGGATCGACCTGTCGCTCAATTTCTTCGTGGTGCTCGAAGTGCTGCTGTTCATGCTGGTGTACGCACTGGTGCGGACGTTCTACGCCACCACGAGCATGCCGGCACGGGTAGCCGCCTACCGCGCGCGCAAGCGCGAACGGGACGGCAACAAGGGGCTGCGCGACGCGCTCAAGGCGCTGTTCGAAGGCCGCTTCGGCCACGCCGAAAAAGCCGCCGCGCGCGCCGCCGAACTGCCGGAAAACGCCGGCCTGGCCGCGCTGATCGGCGCGCGCGCCGCGCACCGCATGCGCGAGCCGGCGCGCCGCGACAACTGGCTGTCCACCACCGCCAGCGACGCCAGCCTGAAGACCGCGCGCCTGATGACCGTCACCGAACTGCTGGTGGACGATCATCAGCCGGAAGCCGCGCTCGAGGCGGTGGCTGAACTCAATGCCAGCGGCACGCGCCACATCCATGCGCTGCAGTGGTCGATGAAGGCGCACCAGCAGGCCAAGAACTGGCCCGAGGTGCTGCGCCTGGTGCGTTCGCTCGACAAGCACAAGGCGCTGCACCCGGCACTGTCGGCGCGCCTGCGCGAGCTGGCCTACGACGCGCTGCTGTCGGATAACTCGCACGACGCCGAATCGATCCAGCGCGTGTGGGCGACCGTTCCCGCGGCCGACCGAATCAAGCCGTATATCGCCGCCCACGCGGCCACCGCGCTGAACGCGCGCGGCCTGCACGACGAGGCCCGCGGCACGGTGGAGGAAGCGCTGCGCGCCGAGTGGGACGACCGCGTCGTGCGCGCCTACCGCGAGGCTGCGGCGCCGGCCGGCACCCCGGCGCTGCTGGCGCAGATCGAAAACTGCGAGCAGTGGATCAAGCAGCGTCCGAACGACGCCGAGCTGGCGCTGACCCTGGGTTCGCTGTGCCTGAAGCAGAAGCTGTGGGGCAAGGCCCAGCGCTACCTGGAGCAGGCGCTGTCGGACGCGTCGGAGCCGCGCATGGTGCGCGAGTCGCACCTGAAGCTGGCGCAGATGCATGAAGCGCTCGGCCAGCACGACGAAGCCGCCGCCCATTTCCGCCAGTGCGCCTTGGCGAGCATCCTGTAAAAGGCTATCGTACCTGGGCTCGGCGCCCCCCGCGTCAGGTACCCATACCGGGCATGAGCCGTCGTGCGGCCTGCTCAGTATGGGTTCCTGCCTTCGCAGGAACGACAGGCGTTACTGCTGCGCCGCACAATCATCTTCCGCTATAATCACGCATCAACACCATCCGCAACGAAGGAATCCCCATGAGTTTGAACAAAGTCTCCGCCGGCCGCGACGTGCCGAACGATTTCAACGTCATCATCGAAATCCCGATGAACGCCGATCCGATCAAGTACGAAGTGGACAAAGAGTCCGGCGCGATTTTCGTCGACCGCTTCATGGGCACCGCGATGCACTATCCGTGCAACTACGGCTACGTGCCGAACACCATCGCCGACGATGGCGACCCATGCGACGTGCTGGTGATCACGCCGTTCCCGCTGATCCCTGGCGTGGTGGTGCGCTGCCGCGCGATCGGCGTGCTGAAGATGACCGACGAAGCCGGCGGCGACGCCAAGGTGCTGGCGGTCCCGGTCGACAAGATCCTGCCGATCTACAGCCACTGGCAGAAGCCGGAAGACATGCAGGACCTGCGCCTGCAGCAGATCCAGCACTTCTTCGAGCACTACAAGGACCTCGAGCCGGGCAAGTGGGTCAAGGTCGAAGGCTGGGGCGGTCCGGATGATGCGAAGGCCGAGATCGTGGCCGGCGTGGCAGCGTTCAACGCAGCCGAAAAGAAGTAATAGTCCGAGATGGGGTCGGGTCTTCGGGACCGGCCCCCTGAAAATGGGGCAAGGTCCGCGCGGCCTTGCCCCATTCTTGCGTTTACCAGCCGATGTCCTTCAGCAGCGAGAAGGTCAGGTCGGCCGGCGCGGTCACCTCGTGCGTCAGGTCGCCGTTGATCGCCGGCTCCATCAGCTGGTTATGCCTGGCGTCGGTGGTATAGTGCGACACCGTCGAACCCGGCGAGTACTCGGTCGGCGTGTACATCCTGATCCGGCTCGCGCCATCGGCGCCGGCCAGCTGCGCCGGGTTCACTCCGAGGCTGGCCATCACGCCCGAGCTGCCGGGGGGCCTTCCCGCAAGCGCTGCTTTCAGCTTCGCGCCCGACAACTGCGACACCCGCACGGCCGGTATCAAAATGCCCGGATCGCTCCCGCCCAGTCCGGACACCTCGGCCGGCTCATTGTCGGCCACCACCATGCCGATCGCGCCGGCTGCTTGCACGACCTTCGCCTTGTCGACGAAACCGCAGACGCCGCGGTCGACCAGCGCGATGTTGCCGCGCACCGCCGCCTGGTTCGCCGCGTCGAGCGGGGTGCATGCAAGCCCGGTCGCCGCGCCCTGATCGAGGACCTGCGCCAGCTGGCCGGCCACCGGTTTCATGCCCAGCGGCGGTCCGAACGACGCGTCGCCTACCGTGTAATTGCCGGCGGCGGGGCCGGCCGCGGGCCCGCTCACCATCAACATCGACATCGGCGACAGCGCCGCCGGCAGTGCCGCGGTAACCCCGGCGCCGGCCCACGACAGGCCGTTGCCGCTGATCGCCGACGCAGCGCGTTCCGTGTTGCTCATCTCGGCCCAGGTCTTGTTGCTGCGGTTGTCGAGCAGGTAGTGGTCCCAGACCGAGGGAAGGCCGTTCATCGGCTCGCCGGTCTGGCCGCTGGTGAAGGTCTGGAATCCGAGACCGTGTCCCAGTTCGTGCAGCAGCACGGTGACCAGGTCGATCTGGCTGCCGGCCTTGTTGTCCAGTCCCAGGTAGAAGCCGGAGCCGGGCATGCAGTCGGCGAACAGGCCGAGGCGCGAATTGAAGCGCGCGACGATGTGCGGAGCGGCCGGCGCCGTCTGGTCGACGCCGGCCAGCTTGGCGGCCAGCGCGGCCGGATACCAGGTGCCGCGCTTGATCGCACCGGGGAAGTCGGAGTAGACGTCGTTGGCGCCGGCCGACCCGAGCACCGCGCTGTCGGCGGTGCACGACAGCGCCTCGAAGGACGCGGCGACCCGGATCGGCACGCTGCTGGTCAGCGTCGCGCCCCAGATGTTGGCCGCGTGCTGGAACGCGATCAGGCGCTGCTGGCCCAGCGTGGTGCCGGCGTTGCCGCCGACCGGCGCGGCCGGAGTCGGATCGTTGAAGCCTTCGCCGGCGGCGTTGGTGTTGGCGATGGTGATGGTCGCCGCGGCCTGCGCCCCGCCGGCGACGCCGCATGCCAGCGCCAGGGTGAGCGCGATGCGCTTAACGGTCATCATGGCGCGTCTCCTTTCTGGTGAGCGCGGCGTCGGCCGCGTCGGCGCCGGTCACGCACTGCATGCCTACCTTGCCGGTTTCATCCCGGGTGACGACCGAGTACACCAGCGAGCGCTCGCCCAGGTGCTTGTGCAGCGTGCCGTCCTTGCGAATGACCACGGGCGCGGGCTCGGCCTGGCGCATCATCAGGTTGCGGCGCGCTTCCTGCGCCTGCAGCACCTTCACTTCGGCAGGGGTGGCGTTGCGCAGCTTGCCGGTCTGGGCGTCGCGCGCAACGACCATTCCTTCCTGCGCGTCCGCGGGGGCCTTGCCAACGGTCTCCTGCGGGACGGGGTCCGCCGCGTGGGCGCGCGGAATGGCGAGGGCGGCAAGCAGCGCAGACGCCAGCAAAGTCTTCGAAGTGTTCATGGAATGGCCTTTCGATCGAGTTGGCGCGTGACCGCGTTTTCTCGTTCCATGATATGGCTCGAAAAGCAACGAACATTGATATTTGTTTAATGAAATTCAGACACTGATGAGTTCGGCTGGAATCTGACCCCCGCGGATCAGACCCTGGTGGTCGCCGGCTATCGCGGTTCGGCGACCGTGCCTGCGGCGGTATCGCGCACGGCGAAGCCCTCTGCCTCGATATGTGCGCGCAAGGAATCGGCGTCAGCCCAGCGCTTTTCGGACCGGGCCAGGTCACGCGCCGCGATCAATGCCTGGACAGCCTGCGGAACCGTATGCGCCGCAGGAACCCAGCGATCCAGATTCAGGCCAAGGGTTTGATCGAGCCACGATATCGTCGCCTTTTGCACGTCGCCGGGCAGCGAAGACTTCAGGACCTCCCACATCAGCGCGAGCGCCTTTGCGGTGTTCAAATCGTGATTGAGCTCGGCCAGCATGGCCTCCTTATATGCCGGATCGGGCTGTCCTTCCGCCGGCAGCCTGTAGTACGCCTGTCGCAGGCGGCCGAGCGCCGTTTGCGCGGCATCGAGCGCATCCCACGAAAACGCCAGCGGAGAACGATAGTGGGCGGACAGCACCAGGTAGCGGTACGCCATCGGATCGAAGCCACGTTCCATCAGCGTCGCGAGCCGCAGGAAGCCACCGTCGGACTTGGACATCTTGTCGCCGCCTTCCAGCTTGAGGAACGCGCCGTGCAGCCAGTAGCGCGCCGGCGGATGGTCATGGCATGCCTCGTGTTGCGCGATTTCATTCGAGTGGTGGACGGAGATGTGATCTTCGCCGCCGATGTGGATGTCGAACAGCGCGCCCAGGTAGCGGGTGGACATGGCGGAGCATTCGATGTGCCAGCCGGGGAAGCCGCGGCCCCACGGACTGTCCCATTCCATCTGGCGCTGTTCGGCGCCGCTGAACTTCCACAGCGCGAAGTCGGTGAGGGAGCGCTTGTCGCCGATGTCGACGCGATGCCCGGCCTGCTGGCCCGCGATGTTCAGGCGCGCCAGGTGGCCATAGCGATCGAGGCGCTGCGTGTCGAAGTAAATTCCGTCGGCGGTCCGATACGAGAAGCCCTTGCGCTCGATCTCGGCGATGAACGCAATCTGCTCGGGGATGTGGTCGGTGGCGCGCGCCCAGACGGTCGGCGCCAGGATGTGCAGGTGCGCGAGGTCCTGCTCGAACGCCTTGGTGTAAAACTCCGCGATCTCCCACGCCGACTGCCTGGTGCGGCGGCTGCCCTTTTCCATCTTGTCCTCGCCGGTGTCCCCATCGGAGGTGAGGTGCCCGACGTCGGTGATATTGATGACGTGCGCGACTTCGTAGCCATTCATCGCCAGGACACGCCGCAAGGTGTCGCCGAACAGATAGGTGCGCAGATTGCCGATGTGGGCGTAGTCGTAGACGGTCGGTCCGCAGGCGTAAAGGCCCGCGCGGCCAGATTCGAGCGACCCGAAAGGACGCAGCTTGCGTTCATACGTATCGTATAGCTTCAACTCCATGTGGACTCCAAAAGCAAAAAGGCCACAGGAGACGATTCTCTCTGTGGCCGATAGAAAAACTGAGGGTGTGGGGGAACGCGATCAGCAGGCTTCTATGGCCCGCTGCGACATGCTGCAAAGTGGAAGGGTGTCTTGAACATGTCTGGATTGTAGCATGGGCAATCAGCGGTCAGACAGCGACAAGACTTTCGTTTTCAAGAACATAGTCGACGTCGACGTCATGCCCCGCGCCTCGCCGCCAGCCTTGTTTGGCCTAGAAGCGCTCGGCTCTCGTATCGCGGGTCATGGACAGTTTTACACTGCCGTGGCCTAGTTCTAACAGCCAGTCCACCGCCAGTTTGAGCAGCGCCTTGGCCAGATCAAACCGGTCCCCGCGCGCGCCGTTCATCCCTGAAGTTCAGATAGCAGTTCGCCGCAATGCAAGTCCAAAACGCGGTGGACGCGACAAAGACGGGAAACAACGGCAATACTCCGAACAAGCGATGCGCAGCCCAACAACCCAGCACCAGCACGAGCAGGAATCCGAACGGGATGCGCCACGCCCGGCGGATCGTCAGTGAAGCGCGTTTCACGAGGTGCAAATAGAGTATCGCCACGGCGGCAATTACCGCGATTGATACAAAAATGTCGTTGACGTTCATGTCCGCTTTATTGACTTCGGGAAGATGCAGCCACGATATCACGTTGCTTGAACCGAAAACGCGCACAAAATCACGGTGCTGAAAAACGGTCCTGCTCCCGCGATTTGTCGCGGCCGAGGATCAGGTATGACGCTATTTCGAGTGAACTGTCCCGCGCAGCTTGCCGACGATCCCGGTCGGGAAGAAGTAGATCGACAGCACGAACAGCACCCCGAGCCACAGCATCCAGCGGTCCGGATGAAGCGCATCGGACAGGATCGGAATGCCGGCCAGCGCCGGCGCGCTGTTCGCCATCAGCGTCTTCAAATAATTCTGCGCGACGATGAACAGGGCGGCGCCGATCACCGCGCCGTACATGGTGCCCATGCCGCCAATGACGACGATCAGCAGGATGTCGGTCATCACCTCGAAGCCGAGCATGGTCTTGGGCCCGACGTAGCGCAGCCACAGCGCCATCAGCGCGCCGGCCAGCGCCGCCACCAGTGCCGCCAGGCAGTTGGCCCAGATGCGGTAGACCATTGTCCGGTAGCCCAGCGCTTCGGCGCGGAACTCGTTCTCGCGGATCGCCTGCAGCACCCGGCCGAACGGCGAATTCACGAGCCGCAGCAGGAACAGGAACAATAGCAGGCAGCCGAAGAACACGATGTAGTAGGTAATTAGCTTGCCGTCGATGGCGCGGCCCGCGATCTCGTTTTCGATCAACCGGAAACCGGGCGACAGCAGTTCCGGCACGCTGAAGGTCTTGCCATCCTCGCCGCCGGTAAAGTCCGATAGCTGCGACGCCAACACGGCGAACGACGCCGCCACCGCCAGCGTGATCATGGCGTAGAAGATGGCGCGCACGCGCAGCGCGAACAGGCCGACGATCAGTGCCAGCACGATGGTCAGCATCAGCGCGAGCACGAGGCCCGTCGCCGCGCCGCTCCATCCCGGCGTGTCGCCGGACAGTCCCAGGCCGACGCCATACGCGCCGATCCCGAAGAACATGGTGTGCGCGAACGAGACGATGCCGGTGTAGCCGAGCAGCAGGTCGTACGACGCCACCAGCACGATATAGATGCAGATGGTGGCGGCGGTGTTGAGCGGCCGCGCGCCGGAGGTCAGGAAGGGCGCGAACGCCAGGCCGAGGAACACGGCGATCAGCGCGGCGCCAAGCACGCGGCTGCGCGGCAGGTCGCCGGAGAAGAGTTGGTTGATCATGGCAAGTCCTAGCGCCGTGCGTTGGAAAACAGGCCGGCCGGGCGCCACAGCAGCACGGCGATCATCAGGCCGATGTTCGATACCAGCGCCAGTTTCGGCGCAAGGAAGCCGGCGTAGTTGGCGACCAGCGCCATCAAGAGGGCGCCGATGAAGCAGCCGCCGACCGATCCGAGCCCGCCGATGATGATGACGATGAATATCATCACCATCACTTCGCTGCCCATCGAGGCGCTCAGCGTCTCCTTGTACAGGCCCCACATCACGCCGCCCAGTCCCGCCAGCGCGGAGCCGGCCGCGAACACCGCGACGAACAGGCGCCGCACGCGGTAGCCCAGCGCCTCGACCATCTCGCGGTTTTCGACGCCGGCACGAATCAAGAGGCCGATCTTGGTGCGGTTCAGCACCAGGAACATGGCCGCGAACACCACCAGCCCGACCGCCACCGCGACCAGCCGGTATTTTTCGATCGCCGCGTCGCCCAGCACGATGGCGCCGCGCAGGCTGGCAGGCAGCGGCAGCGCGATGTGCTCGGCTCCCCAGATCACGCTGATCAGCTGTTCGGCGACGATCATGCCGCCCATCGTGATCAGGATCTGCTTCAGGTGCTGGCCGTAGACCGGCATGATGATGACGCGCTCGAACGCCCACCCGAGCAGCGCGGTGACGAGCATCGCCACCAGCATCGCCAGCCCCAGCACACCGAGATTGAGCAGCAGCGAATCGGCTTCCAGCCAACCGTGCATCGGCAGCAGCACCATCGTGGCCGCGTAAGCGCCGACTGCGACAAACGCGCCATGGCCGAAATTGAGCACGTCCATCAGGCCGAACACCAGCGTCAGGCCGCTCGACATAATGAAGATCATCATGCCCATCGCCAGGCCGGCGACGGTGAGCGTGATCCAGGTCGGAAAGCTGCCTACCAGCGGCAGCATCGCCAGCATCAGGGCGGGGACCAGCAGCAGCGGGGCGATGTCGCGCCTGGCCGCCGGCAGCGCGGCGTCCGGCGCGGCGGGCAGAATTCCCTTCGGCAGGGTCGGAGGAAGTACGGAAGTCATGGCGCAGGTCCTATTGGTGCGCGTCGAGCGAGAGCCCGAGCAGGCGCTGTTGCAGTTCGTCGTCCTCGACCAGGTCGCGCATGGCGCCGGCGTGCACGATGCGGCCGTCGTCCATCACCGACACGGTGTCGCCGAGCGATTTGACGAAGCTGAAATTCTGCTCGACCAGCAGGATGGTGGTGGTTTCCTTCAGTTCGCGGAAGGCGGCGATCAGGCTCTGGATGATGGCCGGCGCCAGGCCCTTGGTCGGCTCGTCCACCAGCAGCAACTTGCGCGGCTCGACGATCGCGCGGGCGATCGCCACCATCTGCTTCTGGCCGCCGGACAGGTTGCCGGCCGGGTAGTGCCAGAATTTTTTCAGCGCCGGGAAGAAGCCGAAGATCCATTCGACGCGGGCGTCGTCGAGCGGGCCGCTGCGCGCGGCCAGCAGCAGGTTCTCGCGCACGGTCAGGTCGGAGAACACCGCCATCGATTCAGGCACGTAGGCGATGCCGGCCTGCGCGATGTCCGGCGTGGAGACCTTGCCGATCTCGCGGCCGTCGAAATTGATGTTGCCGGCGCTGGCCTGCCATAGTCCCATGATGGTGCGCAGCGTCGTGGTCTTGCCGGCGCCGTTGCGGCCCAGCAGGACCGACAGGCCTCCGCGCGGCACTACCAGGTCGACGCCTTGCAGGATGTGGTATTCGCCGATGTGGGTGTGGACGCCGGAGAGCGTCAGGATCGGTTCCTTGTCATGCATGTTCGGGTGTTCCCAGATAAGCTTCCTGCACGATCTTCGACGACATCACCTCGGCCGGCGCGCCGTCGGCGACCAGCGCACCGTTGTGCAGCACGATGATGCGGTCGGCCAGCCGGCGCACAACGTCCATCTTGTGCTCGACCAGCAGGATGGTCTTGTTGCGCTCTTCCTTCACTTGGGCGATCAGGTCCAGCACCACCGGCACTTCGTCAACGCTCATGCCGGCGGTCGGCTCGTCGAACATCATCACCGCCGGTTCCAGCGCGAGCAGGATCGCCACCTCCAGCTTGCGCTTGTCGCCGTGCGACAGCGCCGCCACGCGCATGTCGCGCTTGCCGGCGAGTGCGACGCGTTCGAGGTAATGGCCGGCGCGCTCGATCAGGTCCTTGTGGCCGGACCAGACCGAGAACATGTTCATGCCCACGCCCGCGCGGCTCTGGACCGCCAGGCGCACGTTCTCGATCACCGACAGGTTGGGGAACAGGTTGGTGAGCTGGAAGGCGCGGCCGATGCCGAGCCGGGTACGCCGCGCGGCGCCGTGCCTGGTGACGTCGGCGCCGCCGAAGTGCACGCTGCCTTCGGTCGCCGCCAGCTGCCCCGACATCAGGTTGAAATAGGTGGTCTTGCCGGCGCCGTTCGGGCCGACGATGACGGTCAGCGTGCCGGGATAGAAGTCGGCGGTGACGTGATCGACCGCGACGTGGCCGCCGAAGCGGATGGTCAGGTCGCGGGTCGACAGCGAGGGACTGCGTTCGCTCATGTCAGCGCTTGTTCTTCACGGGCAGCGGAATCTCGCTGGCCGGGATCTCGCGCACCAGTTCGAGCAGGTCCCACTCGCTCTTCTGGTCCTTCTTGATGCGGAAGTGGTACATCGGCTGCAGCGCCTGGTGGTCCGCCTTGCGGAAGGTCATCTTGCCCTTCGGCGTATCGAAATCCATGCCCTCCATCGCCGCGATCAGCTTCTCGGTGTCGCCGGAACCGGCCTTGGTCAGCGCCGTGACCACCGCGCTGGCGGCGGCGAAACCGCCGGCGGTAAACATGTCGGGCGGCGCCTTGTAGCGCTTGGTGTGCTCGGCGACCAGCCAGTCGTTCATTTTGTTCTTCGGGAAGGCATAGTAATAATAGATGGTGCCCTCGGTGCCGGCGAAGTTCTTCCAGGTCTTCATCACCGGCAGGATGTTCCCGCCCGGCGCCAGCACGATGCCGTAACGCTCCGGCTTCATGTCGGCGAGTTTGTTCATCGGGCTCGGGCCGGCCCATACGATGGTCAGCACGCGCGGCTGCGGCTTGTCCTTCAATGCGTCGAACAGGCGCTGCGCCGATGCGGTGAAGTCGGTCGTGGCCTGCGGCGCGTATTCCTCGTGCACCACCTTCGCCTTGCTCTTGACCGCCACCAGCGCCTCCTTGGCCGCCTTCACGGCGTCGCGGCCGAAGGCGTAGTCCTGGGCCAGGAAGCCGTAGCTGCCGCTCGGCGCGATCGTCGCGGCGGCCATCGCATCCTGCATCGAGCTGCGCGCGGTGCGGAAAACGTAGCGGTTCCACTTGTCGCCGGTGATCGCATCGGCCACCGCCGGCTCGACCACCAGCACCTTCTTGTATTCGGCCGCCACCGGCAGCATCGCGATGGCCGAGCCCGACGAACTGGTGCCCACCGCGATGTCCACCTTGTCGTCGCCATAGGCTTCGGCCAGCAGGGTGCGTCCCATGTCCGGCTTGCTCTGGTCGTCCTTGACGATCACCTTCAGCTTGCGGCCGTTGATCTCCATCTTCCCGCCGGTCAGGTACTCAAGGCCCATCAGGAAGCCGGTCTCGGTCTCCTTCGCATACGGCTCGAGCGCGCCGGTCTTGCCGGCGATGAGCGCGATCTTCAGGTCGGCGGCGGATGCGAGCGCCGGCGCGAAGGCAGCGGCAATCAGGATGGGCAGCAGTTTTTTCATGTGGTCTCCGTCATAGTGTCAGGCCGCCCGTCACTTCGAGCGTGGCGCCGTTAATGTAGCTTGCTTCGGACGATAGCAGGAACACCGCCGCTGCGGCGATCTCGCGCGGCTGTCCCATGCGTTTTTGCGGTATCTGCGACACCATCTCGTCGATCACGCGATGCGGCATCTTGCCGAGGATCGGCGTTTCGATGAAGCCGGGGCAGATGGCGTTGCTGCGCACGCCTTTGCGTCCCAGCTCGCGCGCCCAGGTGCGGCTCATTCCGAGCACGCCGGCCTTGGCCGCGGCGTAATTGGTCTGGCCGAAATTGCCCGACAGGCCGACGATCGACGAGATGTTGACGATCGCGCCGGCGCTTGCCAGCAGCGCATCGACGCTGGCGCGGGTGCAGTTGAACACGCCCTTGAGGTTGATGCCGATGACGCGGTCCCACTGCGCCTCGGTCATTTTCGCCAGCTGGGCGTCAGCCACCACGCCGGCGTTGTTCACCAGGCCGTCGATGTGGCCGAAGCGCGCCAGCGTGGCCTTGACCGCGTCGTGCACGGCCGCGAGGTCGGAGACGTCGACGATGAAGCCGGCCGCCTGCGCGCGCGGGGCGCGGTCGGCGATCCGTTCCAGCGCGCCGGCGATGGCGTCGGCCTGGTAGTCCCAGACCGCGACGCTGGCGCCGTTTTCCGCGCAGCGCTCGGCGATCGCCAGGCCGATGCCCTGCGCGCCGCCGGTGACGATGACGACCTTGCCCGCAAGGTTCATGGATGCGCCGTGCCCGTTCAATCTACGCTCCCGAGAAAGTCGCGCAGCGCCAGTTGCGCCGCCGGTTCGGTCAGCATCGGCGCGTGGCCGACGTTGGGCACTTCGGCGTAGGCCATGGCCGGCGCGGACGCGCGCATCAGCGCCACCTGCTCCGGCTCGACCAGGTCGGACAGCGCGCCGCGGATCAGCAGGGTGGGGCGGCGGCGCGCCAGGCGGCGGAACGCAAACCGCGCCAGCAGCGAGCTCGGTTTGACCGCGCCGCCGCGGATCGCGATGCCGATGTCGGGGTCGTAGTTCATGACCAGCTGGCCGGGAGCCGTCTCGCGGAAGGCGCGGCGCGCCCACTTGTACCAGTCGTCGGCAGTGTTGTCGGGGAAGGCGACTGCGTTGATGGCGCGTACGTGCGCGGCGGCGTCTTCCCACGAGCCGATGGCCTCGACCTTGCCGGCGTAACCGGCGATGCGCTGCAGGCCGCGCACCGACAGCGCCGGGCCGACGTCGTTCAGAACGGCCGCGCCGATCAGGTGCAGGTGGCGCATCGCCAGGGTCATCGTGATCAGGCCGCCCATCGAGGTGCCGACGAAGACGGCGCGCGCGATGCCCAGGTCGTGCGCCAGCTTGACGATGTCGTCGGCGTAGACCATCAGGTTGTAGTGGCTGGGGTCGGGATCGTAGTCGGAGTGGCCGCGCCCGCGCACGTCCACCGCCAGCACGCGCCGGCCCTGGGCGGCGATCCATGGCGCCACCTCGTCGAAGTCGGCCGAATTGCGCGTCAGCCCGTGGATGCAAATGACGGGCAGCCGCGCCGGGCCGCTGGCCGGGGCGTAGTCGCGCGCGAACAGGCGCAGTCCATCGGTGCTTTTGAAGCTTGTCTCGGTGTGGTTGGACACATGCGCCCCGTGTGATGGGTTTCTCGTTAGGCAGCAGTGTGCGCCAAAAGGCAGCCGTGCGAAAGGCAAGGCAGCGCCCAACCTTTGTGCATTAATGCACAGCCCGCGCGACCCTGTCTGCTGCAGCGCAATGACGAAACACGTCACGCCGCGCCATGAAGCGATTGCCTTACGGTTGTGCACTGATGCACAATAGGCCGCATGAAAACCTTGCCTGAATGGACAGACCTGCGGTTCTTCCTCGAGCTGGCGCGCGCCGGCACCCTGTCCGGCGCATCGCGCGGGCTGGAGGTGGAGCACACCACGGTGGCGCGCCGCATCGACCGCCTCGAAGTGCAGCTGGGATCGACCTTGTTCGACCGTTCGCGCGAGGGCTACGAGCTGACCGAGATGGGGCTGGCGCTGCTGCCGCACGCCGAAGTGATGGAAAGCGCGGCGCTGGCGGCGCAGGATCAGCTCTCCGGCAACCAGGTCGAAGTGCGCGGCGTGGTGCGCCTCGGCGTGCCCGAGGTGCTGGGCGTGCGCGTGATCACGCCGCTGCTGGCGCGCTTCCTGGCCGACCATCCGGACCTGTCGATCGACCTGCTGGTGCAGCCGCGCTTTGCCAACCTGGCCAACCGCGAGGCCGACCTGGGCGTGACGCTGGACGCGCCCAACACCGGTCGCTACATGGTGACGCGGCTGGCGTCGTTCCGGCTGTATTTATATGGTTCGCCGGCCTACCTGGCGCGGCATCCGCCGATCCTGCGCCAGTCCGACCTGGCCGAGCACGACTTCGTCGATTACGTGCAGGACCGCCTGGCCAGCAATGAGCTCAATTTCCTCGACGCGCTCGGGTTCACTCCGAAGCGGCGCCTGTGCTGCACCGGCATGATGGCGCAGGCCGAAGCCGCTGCCGCGGGTCTGGGACTGATGATGGCGCCGCCGTATGTGATTCCGGACGACGGGCGGCTGGTGCCGATCCTGCAGGACGAAGTGTTCGCCGAGCGCGCGTACTGGATGGTGGCGCCGGTGGACCTGTACCGGCTGCCGCGGGTGAGGGCGGTGTGGAACCTGCTGCGCGAGTATGCCGATGCGCAGCCGGAGCTGTTCGTCCATGGTGGCGCGCAGGCCGCAAAAAAAACATGGGGCCAGGTCCAGCGGACCTGACCCCGGGATGCCGGCGGCGCGGGAACACCCGCGCCGCGTCCCTTAGAACTTCATGTTGACCGTCGCCTTGATGGTGCGCGGATCGCCGTAGAACGTGGTGATCGAGTTGAAGAACGCGCCGAACGGATAGCCGGCCACCTTGTAGCGCTTGTCGCCCAGGTTGCGCCCGTGGATGCCCACCTGGACCTTGCGGTCCGACCGGGTCCAGACCATGCCCGCGTCATACAGGGTATAGCCATCCTGCGCCAGCATCAGGTTCTGCGGCACCACCACGTCGAGCGCCGCGATACCCGTGTTGCGGATGATCTCGGCCTGGTACACCTTGCTCTTGTACGAGGCGCCGCCCATGAACGAGATCGTGCCGGAGCGGCCCGCCATCGTCATCGGCATGTCGTAGGACGCCGACAGGTTGGCCGCGTTCTTCGGCGTGTTCTGGAATTCGGCCATGCCTGCGATATTGATCAGGCCCGTGCCGTTGGCGACCATCCACTCCTTGTACTTGGCGTCGATATGGCTGTACATGGCCGACAGGTTCAGGGCCGACGTCACGTGCGCCACTGCTTCGAGTTCGATGCCCGAGATCTTGGCCTTGCCGGCGTTGGTCAGCGAGCCGGCAAAACCGGTCACCACACCGGCCGAGTTGTAAGTGGCCAGCGAGCCGGGAATCTGAATGTTCTTGTAGTCGGAGTAGAAGATCGCCGCGTTGGTCTGGAAGCGGCCGCCCATCATGGCCGACTTGATGCCCAGTTCGAACGAGTTCACCTCTTCCGGATTGACGCCCTGGCGCTTGGTCATCGATGCCGCGGTGGTCGGGCCGCCGGTGGCGGCGAGATCCATGCGCGGATCGAACATGCCGCCCTTGAAGCCTTGCGACAGCGTGCCGTACATGTTGTGCTCGGGCGCGAACTTCCAGCCGAAGCCCAGTTTCGGCGTGAACTTGGTGTCGGTGCGGTGCAGGTCGTCCTTGCCCAGGTCCGTGTTCGCCGCGCCGCCGACCGCGGCCGGATTGCCCAGCGTCGGCGAGCCGGCCAGGCCCAGGTAGGTCTTCTTGAAGATGCGCGCGCGGCGCTCGTCATGGGTGTAGCGGCCGCCCAGGGTGACGCTGAAGGTGCTCGAGACGTTGTAGTTGGCGTCGGCGAACGCGGCCCAGGTCCTGGTGTCGATGTCGTCCATCGTGTACAGCGACAGGCCGCCGGCGGCGTTATACAGCACGTCGAATTCGTTGAACGCGTTGGCCTTCATGTAGAACAGGCCCGCCACGCCCTGCAGGCGATCGCCGGACAGGGTGAACTGGAATTCCTGGCTGTCCTGCTTGTCGCGGTAAATGGTCGGCGCTTCCCACGACGCGGTGTTGAGCGAGTCGAAATCGATCGGCGCGAAGGTGTCCGAGCCGCGGTGCGCGGTGATCGACTTGAACGACAGCGTCGGGCTCATGGTGTAGTCGACCAGCAGCGAGGCGCCCCTGGTGATCACCTGCTGGTCGTGGCCGTTGACCTTGTACAGGTTGGCGCGGGTGTTGTAGTCGCCGGCCAGCGGCGGCAGGTTGTCGGGCGCCGGGCCTGGGGTCAGGCGATAGCCCTGGCGCGGATTCGAGTCGTCCACGGTGCGGTCGGCGGCAACCCGGATGAACAAGTCGCTGTTCGGTGTCGCTTCGATGCTGACGCGGCCGGCCGCGACGTTCTTGTCGTAGTTTTCCTTGCCGTTGACGACGTTCTTGCCGAAACCGTTGTGGTTGAAGGTTGCGGCGGTGGCGCCGATGCGCACCGTGTCCGACACCGGCACGCTGCCCTTGAGGACCAGATCCTTCTCGTGCCAGCTGCCGAGGGTGGCCTTGACATCGAACGTCATCGTCGGCGCCAGCTTGCGGGTGACGTATTTGACGGCGCCGCCGATGGTGTTGCGGCCGTACAGCGTGCCTTGCGGGCCGCGCAGGATCTCGATGCGTTCGAGGTCGTAGATGTCGGTCAGCGCGCCTTGCGGGCGGGCCAGGTAGATGTCGTCGAGGTAGATGCCGACGCCTTGCTCGTAGCCGGCCACCGGGTCCTGCTGGCCGACGCCGCGGATAAAGGCGGTCAGCGTGGTGTTGGTGCCGCGCGAGGTTTTCAGGGTGGTGTTCGGGACCGTGTCCGCCACCGCGGCGAGGTCGGGGATGGCCTGCTTTTCCATTTGGGCGCCGGAGATCGCGGTGACCGACCCTGGCACGTCCTGGATCAGTTCCGCGCGGCGGCGCGCGGTAACGATCACCTTATCGAGCTCGCGGGTGGCGCTTTCTTCGGTCGTGACTTGCGCGTATGCCGTTGACCACGACACGGCGGGAATCGCCATGATGGCAGCGACGGACCGGCGCAGCATTGTCTTCTGTTTGTTCGACATACGCATTACAGTCTCCTCTGGTTTATGTTCTTGTATGCGTGCTTATACGCATTGCAATAGAGTGTGCCGCGTTTATCTGTTGATTTAAAGATAGAGGCTTGCACGGCCTGTGTGCAAAATTGCACAACAGGGTGTCCGAGGCTGCAGCGGTGCAGAGGGAAGCGTGGTGGCGTAGCAGATTTGCAACACTGAAGCGTGAGCCCACCCTTCAGCACCCTAGCGGAAGGGATTGCGCTCGTTCAGCTCGTCGATGTAGTCGTCGATGCCGCCGGCCTCGCGTTCGAGGAAGCGCTCGATAGCGTCGGCGAACGCGGGATGCGCCAGCCAGTGCGCCGACCAAGTCCGGGTCGGCAGAAAGCCGCGCGCCATCTTGTGCTCGCCCTGGGCGCCGCCTTCGAACGCGGCTATACCTTGCTCGATGCAGAATTCCAGCGGCTGGTAGTAAGCCGTTTCGAAGTGCAGGCAGGGCACGTATTCGAGTTCGCCCCAGTAGCGGCCGAACAGCGTGTCCTCGGAGTGGATCACCAGCGACGAGGCGATCGGCTTGCCGTCGCGCTCCGCGATCACCAGCAGGATATTCTGCGGCATGGTGCGGCCGATGCGCTGGAAAAAATCCAGGTTCAGGTAGGGCGTCGAGTGGTGCGCCGCGTAGGTGTGCTTGTAGCAGCGGTTGAACAGGCGCCAGTCGGCGTCGGTCGCATCGATCCCGCGCACGCGGCGCAGCGTGACGCCGGCCTCGCGCACCTTGCGCCGCTCCGCGCGAATGTTCTTGCGTTTCTTCTGTTCGAGCGTGGCGAGGAACTCGTCGAAGTCCTTGTAGCCGGCGTTCAGCCAGTGGAACTGCACGCCGCTGCGCAGCATGAAGCCGGCGCCGGCCAGCATCTGCGCCTGGTCTTCCGGCGGGTACAGGATGTGGGTGGACGACACCGCGGACGCCTTCTGGGTCGCGAGCAGCACCTTGACCAGGGCGGCGCGCGCACGCGCATCGACCGCCATCAGGCGCGGTCCGGTGACGGGCGTGAACGGGATCGCCGACAGCAGCTTGGGGTAGTACTCCAGGCCATTGCGATGGTAGGCGTCGGCCCAGGCCCAGTCGAACACGTATTCGCCATACGAGTGCATCTTGACGTACAGCGGCATGGCGGCGGCCAGCTCGTCGCCGTCGAACAGGGTGATGAACTGCGGCTGCCAGCCGGAGTCCGCGCTGGCGCTGCCCGACTCGTGCAGCGCATGCAGGAAAGCGTAGGACAGGAAGGGATTGGCGCGCTCCTGCGCCAGCGCCAGTCCGTCCCATGCGGCCTGGCCGATCTCCGACAGAGAAGAAACGATATGCGTGCGATAATTCATTGTCCAAAATTCTCCGAAGATCTGCTGCCTCGCGATGCATTTTACGCACAACGGCGCACGTCGATTGATCACAGATGAAAAAGCTGTTCTCCAATTTGTATTCGCACGATTTCGCGCGCGTCGCGGTGGCCACGCCGCGCTGCCGCGTCGCCGACCCGGCGTTCAACGCCGCGCAGACGATCGATATGGCGCGCAAGGCGCAGCAGCAGGGAGCGGTGCTGGTGGCGTTCCCCGAGCTGGGCCTGTCGGCCTACACCTGCGACGACCTGTTCCACCAGCGCGCGCTGCTCGAAGCGTGCGAGGCGGCGCTGCAGGCGGTGGTGGACGAATCGGCGAAGCTCGGCATCGTGATGATCGTCGGGATGCCTTTGCGCGTGGAGCACCTGCTGTTCAATTGCGCGGTGGTGGTGGCGGGCGGGCGCATTCACGGCGTGGTGCCGAAGAGCTACCTGCCGAACTACGGCGAATTCTACGAGGCGCGCCAGTTCAGCGCCGCCGATTGCGGCCTGGCCGATGAAGTGGCGCTGTGCGGCCAGCGCGCGCGCTTCGGCGCCTCGCTGCTGTTCGAGCTGGACGCGCTGCCGCTGTTCCGCTTTCACGTCGAGATCTGCGAGGACGTGTGGGTGCCGATTCCGCCGTCGTCGTTTGCCGCGCTGGCCGGCGCCACGGTGCTCGTCAACCTGTCGGCGTCGAACGCGCTGGTCGGCAAGTCCGGCTACCGGCACCAGCTGGTGTCGCAGCAGTCGGCGCGCTGCGTGTCGGCCTATTTGTATACATCGGCCGGCGCAGGCGAGTCCACCACCGACATGGCGTGGGACGGCCAGGCGCTGATCTGCGAAAACGGCGAGCTGCTGGCGCAGTCGGAGCGCTTCCTGGACGACTCGCACCTGCTGACGGCCGACATCGACCTGGAACGCCTGTCGCGCGAGCGCATGCGCCAGACCACGTTCGGGCAATCGGTGCGGCGCCATGCCGACGCGGTGTCGGAGTTCGAGGTGGTGAAAATCGAACTGGCGGTGACGATGGACCGGCCGCTGGCGCTGGAACGCAGGGTCGAGCGCTTCCCGTACGTGCCGTCGGACCCGGCGCGGCGCGACGAGCGCTGCACCGAGGTCTATAACATCCAGGTGCAGGCGCTGGTGCAGCGCCTGAGTTCGAGCGGCATGAAGAAGGTCGTCATCGGCATCTCGGGCGGGCTCGATTCGACCCACGCGCTGCTGGTGTGCGCGCAGGCGATGGACCGGCTCAAGCTGCCGCGCACGAACATCCTGGCGTACACCATGCCGGGCTTTGCAACCAGCGAGCGCACCATCGCGCAGGCGCGGCAGCTGATGGAGGTGATCGGCTGCAGCGCGTCGGAGATCGACATCCGCCCGAGCTGCATCCAGATGCTGAACGATATCGGCCATCCGTATGCCGGCGGCGCCGAGGTGTACGACGTCACGTTCGAGAACGTGCAGGCGGGCGAGCGCACCAACCATCTGTTCCGGCTGGCGAACCTGCAAGGCGCGATCGTCATCGGCACCGGCGACCTGAGCGAGCTGGCGCTGGGTTGGTGCACCTACGGCGTGGGCGACCATATGTCGCACTATAACGTCAACGCCAGCGTGCCGAAGACGCTGATCTCGCACCTGGTGCGCTGGGTCGCGGAGACCGGCGCCGTGGGCGCGGGCGGATCGCAGGTGCTGATCAACATCCTCGACACCGAGATCAGTCCCGAACTGGTGCCGGGCAAGGAGGGCGAAGGGCCGTCGCAGAAGACGCAGGACGTGATCGGGCCGTACGAGCTGCAGGATTTTAATTTGTACTACACGCTGCGCTACGGCTTCACGCCGGCCAAGGTGGCGTTCCTGGCGTCGACGGCGTGGGGCGAGCGTTACGCGCTGGCCGACATCAAGCGCAATCTCGGGATCTTCCTGTACCGCTTCTTCAAGACCAGCCAGTTCAAGCGCTCGTGCGTGCCCAATTCGCCCAAGGTCGGCACCGGCGGCTCGCTGTCGCCGCGGGGCGACTGGCGCGCGCCGAGCGATGGCGAGGCGGTGGTGTGGCTGGCGGGGCTGGACGCGATCCCGGATGGGTTAGAATAATCTATTAGCAACCGGCCAACAGGGGAAGAACCATGAAACAGATTACGTGCGTGATCAAGCCATTCAAACTGGACGAAGTGCGCGAGGCGCTGGCCGACGTCAACGTGACCGGCCTGACGGTGACCGAGGTGAAGGGCTTCGGGCGCCAGAAGGGGCATACCGAGCTGTATCGCGGCGCCGAGTATGTCGTCGATTTCCTGCCGAAGGTGAAGGTCGAAGTGGTGGTGGACGATGCGATGACCGACCAGGTGGTCGACGCGATCATCAAGGCGGCGCGTACCGGCAAGATCGGCGATGGCAAGATCTTCGTGCAGCATGTGGAGCAGGTGATCCGGATTCGTACCGGCGAGACTGGGGCGGAAGCCGTCTGATCAACACCTGGGTCAGGTCCGGCGGACCTGACCTCGTTCTTGTCGGCGCCGCGGATCCTGTCAGCGGCCCAGCCGCATGTCGAATTTCCAGCTGAGCAGGCGCATGACGACGATGACCGTGGCGCTGGACCACAGCGCAAAATCGTGCGGCATCTCGAGCCGGCGCATGATCAGGAACATCCAGCTGCCGAAGAAGGCGCAAATCGCGTAGGGCTTACCATCCCGGAACACCATCGGCACCTCGTTGCAGACGATGTCGCGCAGCACGCCGCCGAAAATCCCCGTAATCACGCCCATCATCGATGCGATGAACAGCGGCATGCCCGCGTCGATCGCGGAGGCGACGCCGGCGATCGAGAACAGGCCGAGGCCGATGGCGTCGGCGATGACGATCAGGCGTTCGGAGACCATCTGGCGCAGGGTGCGGATCAGCGGCGAGGCGATCAGGGCCAGCACGAAGATCAGGATCGCGTATTCCTGGTGGGTGACCCAGAACAGCGGACGCTTGTCGAGCAGGATGTCGCGCAGGGTGCCGCCGCCGAAGGCGGTGATGAAGGCGACGGTGAATACGCCGACCAGGTCCATGCGCTTGCGGCGGGCCTCGATGAAGCCGGAGAAGGCCCCGACCAGGATCGCCATGATTTCAATGAACTTAATAAGCGTCATGCGGTGGTTTGCTCGTGGGAAGGTGGACAGCCTAACATGCAGCTGTGCCTACATGCAAAGAGCATACATCCGCGTGGGGGGGGGCGGCGCAGCATGGCGCCGGCATGGGGGCCGCGCCGTGCCCGGAAATCGCCCGCGCCTGGACGTTAACGCAAAACGCGTGCGCACTGGTGCGCACGCGTCAGGTTTGCCGCTGCCGTCAGGCTTTCTTGCGGAGGCGCGCAGCGATGCCGGCCAGGCCAAGGCCCAGCAAGGCCAGAGTGCCCGGTTCCGGGACAGCCGCCGGAACGCCGCCATCGACGTTGAAGAAGCGCGCTTGATTGTTGCTCAGGGTGGTGCCGTCGACGAACGAAGCGAAGGCGACCTCGCCTGGGTTCGATGCGCTCAGGCCGTCCCCGAATCCGGCAGATACTCCGGCATGGTCACCGATATTGCCGTAGAAGAAGCCGATCTGGCCCTCGCCGGCAGGGATGACCGCCTGGTTGGACCGGATCACCAACTGGAAAGTCGCCGGGCCGCTGTAGTTCCCGGGGTAGTGCCCCATGTTCTCCCAGGTCACCACAATTTCGCCGTCGGTCGAGGTGTTGGCATACACGTTGGAAGCGGCGCTGCTACGCGAGTCGAGGTCGGTGTAGAAGCCGGCAATCATCGGCGCCACGGATTGGGTATCCAGCGGCTGGGTCGAATAGTTGCTGGAGCCGCTGCCGAAAGTCACATAGCCGTTCGAGCCCACATACAGGTCACTGTAGGCGTTGCCGAAGAAGTTGATAAACTGTCCGCTGCCCGAAAATGCGATCGGGCCGGCATAGCAGTCATCGCAATCGCTCGGGCCCGCGAGCATCGTCCCGTAGGTCGAGGTATATAAACCAGCTTGGGCCGACGACATTGCGGCCAGTGCCAGCGTTGCTGCGCACAACACATTCCACACCTTTTTCATGATGACTCCCTTGTAGTGGTTATAGTCAGACGCAGAACCTGAAGCAAATGCCGTGCCAACACAAAATGTCGTTTGTAATCAATGTGTTAAGAATTCTCAAACATTCTCACTGTAAATTTTACCGACAATTGGTCGATGGGGCCGGCCCCTGTTGGCGGGGGCGGCCGGGAGGGGCGGCCGCGCGGTCGATGTGGCGCCGGCGCCGCTTGCGCCAGATGTGGCCGCCGTTCTCCGCGTTCCGCGGAAACGGGGGGAGGTTAGCGATCGAGTGCGGGCCTGAGGAGGACGATGAGGGCGCCGTGGCCGCCATCGCGTTTGCCGGCAACGCAGAAGGCGACGACTTCGTCCTTTTGTACCAGCCAGCTGTGGACTATCGGACGCAGTACCGGTTCGCCGCCGGCCGAGCCGTAGCCTTTGCCGTGGATGACGCGCACGCAGCGCAGCCCACGCTTCATCGCGCGGCGCAAAAAGTCGCCCACCTGGTCGCGCGCGGTATCGCGGGTCATGTCGTGCAGGTCGAGTTCGTCCTGCACCGGCCAGTGCCGCTTGCGCAGCTTGCGCGCCACGTCGGGACCGACGCCGGGCGCCGAATAGCTGACGGTCGGATCGTCGTCGAGCATGCCTTCGACGTCGAACTGGTCCGACAGCGACTCGCGCAGCACCGCCGCATTGTCCTCTTCGACCGTGCGCGGTTTGACAGGGGCGCCCCGAACAGGGATGCGCGCCATCGGCGCCACGTACCGGTTCGACTCGGGCATCGGCTTGATGCCCTTGGTGGCGCTGTGGAACACGTTCGCTTCTTCCTTCGCCTTCTGCTCGCGCTTTTCGCGCTCGGCCTTTTCGATCGCGCGTGCCTGTTCCTGCTCCTTGAGCGTATCGCGCAAGGATTTCAGGTCGGCGAAGTCTTTCAGGCCCATGGCTGCGCTCAGTCTTCCAGCGCTTCCAGGTAGCGCTGCGCATCCAGGGCGGCCATGCAGCCGGTGCCTGCGCTGGTAATGGCCTGGCGGTAGATGTGGTCCTGCACGTCGCCGGCAGCGAACACGCCCGGGATGTTGGTGGCAGTGGCCATGCCTTCGAGGCCGGTCCTGGTCTTGATGTAGCCGTTGTGCATATCAAGCTGGCCTTCGAAGATGCTGGTGTTCGGCTTGTGCCCGATCGCCACGAACAGGCCGTGCACCGGCATTTTGGTGATGGCGCCGTTTTCGGTCGACTTGATGTTGATGCCGGTGACGCCGCTGTCGTCTCCGGTCACTTCGTCGAGCGTGTGGTTGTACTTGATGACGATCTTGCCTTCGGCCGCCTTGGCCTTGAGGCGGTCGATCAGGATCGGCTCGGCGCGGAACTTGTCGCGGCGGTGGATGATGGTGACCTTGGTGGCGATGTTAGACAGGTACAGCGCCTCTTCGACCGCGGTATTGCCGCCGCCGACCACGGCCACTTCCTGGCCGCGGTAGAAGAAGCCGTCGCAGGTGGCGCAGGCCGACACGCCCTTGCCCATGAAGGCCTGCTCCGACGGCAGACCGAGGTACTGGGCCGAGGCGCCGGTCGAGATGATCAGCGCGTCGCAGGTGAATTCGTGGCTGTCGCCCAGCAGGCGGATCGGCGTCTCGTTCAGGAAGGCGGTGTGGATGTGGTCGAAGATCACGTCGGTCTTGAAGCGCTCGGCGTGCTGCAGCAGGCGCTGCATCAGGTCCGGACCTTGCACGCCCATCGGGTCGCCCGGCCAGTTTTCGACGTCGGTGGTGGTCATCAGCTGGCCGCCTTGCTCGACGCCGGTCACCAGCATCGGGTTCAGGTTGGCGCGCGCGGCGTACACGGCGGCGCTGTAGCCTGCCGGCCCGGAGCCGAGAATCAGGACTTTGGCGTGTTTGGTAGTGGTCATGAGAGCTTCTTGGTCGTTGGTATGGAGGATAACTGGGGCCGGCGGCGGAAGGATCAAGGCCGACAGGCAATCCCGCGATTATAGACGATGATGCGGGAGGGCACGAGGCACGCCGCGACCGGGTCGGGGTCTGGTCCTGCGGAACGACGGGGACGCCTAGTCCCCATTTGCTGAGCACCTGATGAACTCCAAGATGGGGTCAGGTCCGCAGGACCAGACCCCTCACCATGCGTGAATGATCGGCCCGCCGAACAATATATGGCTTAGAATGGGCGCATCGCATTTTCGGCACGAAAACCTCTGTATTAAGTATGTCAAAAACAAGCCAATCCACAAACTCCAGCTATACCCGCAATCCGACCGTCCGGCAGCCGCTGCCGAACCGCCTGGTGCGCCTGCTGTCCGAGGCGCGCTGGATCGCGCTGGCGGTGCTGTTCCTCTACTTCGTCATCATCCTGCTCACCTATAACAAGGGCGACCCGGGCTGGTCGCACGATGTCGTCGTGCCGAAGGCGGCCAACATGGGCGGCCGCGCGGGCGCCTGGCTGGCCGACCTGATGCTGTTCATCTTCGGCTTTTCCGCCTGGTGGTGGTGCGTCTGCTTCGCCCGGCTGCTGTGGAAGGACTATCGGAACCTGACGCAAAAGCTCGAGGACAAGCAGGACGAGCCGGAACACCAGCACGAGGCGCTGATCCGCTGGATCGGCTTCGTGCTGCTGTTTGCCGGCAGCGTCGGCCTCGAATACCTGCGCATGTACACGCTGCGCGCGCAGCTGCCGCGCGCTCCGGGCGGCGTGCTGGGCCAGCTGATCGGCCATTCGTCCAGCGTCGCCTTTGGATTCACCGGCGCGACCCTGCTGCTGTTGCTGCTGTTCGGCCTGGGCGTGAGCCTGTTCTTCCACATCTCCTGGCTGTCGGTGGCCGAGCGCATCGGCGCCGCGATCGAGGTGACGATCGACTGGTTCCGCCTGCGCTACCAGGATCGCGAAGACCGCAAACAGGGCGAAGTGGCGGCGGTCAGGCGCGAGGAGGTGATCGAGCACGAACGCGCCAAGCACGTCGAGAAGCACGTCGCCGCGCCGCCGGTCAAGATCGAGCCGCAGATCGCGCCGGTCATCGTCAAGTCGGAGCGCGTCGAGAAGGAAAAACAGGCGCCGCTGTTCCGCGACCTGCCGGGCGATTCGCCGCTCCCGCCGCTGTCGCTGCTCGACGAAGCGGCCGAATACCTGGAAACCGTATCGGTCGAGACGCTGGAATTTACCAGCCGCCTGATCGAGAAGAAGCTGTCGGACTTCGGCGTGGACGCCAAGGTGGTGGCGGCCTATCCGGGCCCGGTGGTCACGCGCTACGAGATCGAGCCGGCCACCGGCGTGAAGGGCAGCCAGATCGTCGGCCTGGCGCGCGACCTGGCGCGTTCGCTGTCGCTTACCTCGCTGCGGGTGGTCGAGACCATCCCGGGCAAGAACTACATGGCGCTGGAGCTGCCGAATCCTAAGCGCCAGATCGTGCGCCTGACCGAAATCGTCGGCTCGAAGATGTACAACGACAGCGCCTCGCCGCTGACCATCGCGCTGGGCAAGGACATCGCCGGCAAGCCGGTGATCGCCGACCTGGCCAAGATGCCGCACCTGCTGGTGGCAGGTACCACCGGCTCCGGTAAATCGGTGGGCATCAACGCCACCATCCTGTCGCTGCTGTATAAGAGCGACCCGGCCGACGTGCGCCTGATCCTGATCGACCCGAAGATGCTGGAGATGTCGGTGTACGAAGGCATCCCGCACCTGCTGGCGCCGGTGGTGACCGACATGCGCCAGGCCGGCCACGCGCTGAACTGGGCGGTCAACGAGATGGAGCGCCGCTACAAGCTGATGTCCAAGCTGGGCGTGCGTAACCTGGCCGGCTACAACGCCAAGATCGCCGAGGCGGCCAAGCGCGAGGAGCACATCCCGAATCCGTTCTCGCTGACGCCGGACGCGCCGGAGCCGCTGGAGAAGCTGCCGACCATCGTCATCATCATCGACGAGCTGGCCGACCTGATGATGGTCGTTGGTAAAAAGGTCGAGGAACTGATCGCCCGTATCGCCCAGAAGGCGCGCGCGGCCGGCCTGCACCTGATCCTGGCGACGCAGCGGCCGTCGGTGGACGTGATCACGGGCCTGATCAAGGCGAACATCCCGACCAGGATCGCGTTCCAGGTGTCGTCCAAGATCGACTCGCGCACCATTCTCGACCAGATGGGCGCCGAAGCGCTGCTCGGCATGGGCGACATGCTGTACATGCCGCCGGGGACCGGCTTGCCGGTGCGCGTGCACGGCGCGTTCGTTTCGGACGACGAAGTGCATCGAGTTGTAAAACATTTACAATCGCTCGGCGAACCGAATTACATTGAAGGCATTCTCGAAGGCGGCACGCTGGAAGGCGAAGGCGGGGCCGACGGGGCGCCGGCGGGCGAGGGCGGCGGCGAGGCCGATGCGCTGTACGACCAGGCGGTGCAGGTGGTGCTGAAGAACCGCCGCGCGTCGATCTCGCTGGTGCAGCGGCATCTGCGGATCGGCTACAACCGTGCCGCGCGCCTGCTCGAGCAGATGGAAAACAGCGGCGTGGTGTCGGCGATGCAGTCGAACGGCAACCGGGATATTCTGGTGCCGGCCGCCAGCGCCGAGTAAAGGACAAAATGGGGTCAGGTCCGCAGGACCAGACCCCGAGCCAGCACATATCGGGGTCTGGTCCTGCGGACCTGACCCTATTTTTATAAGGAACACCATGCTAAACAAGAAAAATATTGTAGCCCCGCTGCTGCTAGCAGCAGCCTTTGCGCTGACCGGCGCTGCCCATGCGAGCGCATTGGAGCAGTTCAAGTCGTTCGTCGCCGGCACCAAAGCCGCGCGCGGCGAGTTCACCCAGCAGCAGATCAAGAAATCGGAAACCGGCAAGGTCACGCCGCCATCCACCGGCACCTTCCTGTTCGCCCGTCCGGGCAAGTTCATCTGGACGTACGTGAAGCCGTACGAGCAGTTGCTGCAGGCCGATGGCGAATCGCTGTACATCTACGACAAGGACCTGAACCAGGTGACGGTCAAGAAGCTGGGCAGCGCGCTGGGCTCGTCGCCGGCGGCGATCCTGTTTGGCAGCAATGACCTGGAAAAGAATTTCACGCTGAGCGAAGCGGGCAGCCGCAACGGGCTCGAATGGCTCGATGCCAAGCCGAAGGCCAAGGATTCGACGTTCGAGCAGATCAGCATCGGCCTGCGCAACGGCACGCCGGAAGCGATGGAGCTGCACGACGCGTTCGGGCAGACCTCGGTGCTGTCGTTCAAGAAGTTCGAAAAGAATCCTCAGCTGACGGCGACGCAGTTCAAGTTCGTGATGCCGAAGGGCGCCGACGTCTTTAATTCCGACCACTAAGCCTGTCGTTCCTGCGCAGGCAGGAACCCATGCTGAGCTCGCTTCGCCATGAACGCATTTTCAGCATGGGCCCCTGCCTCCGCAGGGGCGGCGGCGGTATTTTGGCGACGCCCGTGAACCCACCCGCCCGTTTGCCTGTCTTACAATAAGCGCCGTCTGTGCCTATCCGCTAGACTGGCGCTTTTCCGCACCCACTTTCACTCAAGCGACCCTTCGCCCATGGATGACCTGTTCAAGAACGAGCCCGCTGCGCCGCTGGCCGAAGCCCTGCGCCCGCGGACCATCGACGAAGTGATCGGCCAAAGCCACCTGCTGGGCCCCGGCAAGCCGCTGAACCTGGTATTCAAGTCCGGCAAGCCGCACTCGATGATCCTGTGGGGTCCGCCCGGCGTCGGCAAGACCACGCTGGCGCGCCTGACCGCGCATGCGTTCGACTGCGAATTCATCGCGCTGTCGGCGGTGCTGTCGGGCGTGAAGGACATCCGCGCCGCGATCGAGCAGGCCGAGCACTATCTGGCCGGCGGCAAGCACACCATCCTGTTCATCGACGAGATCCATCGCTTCAACAAGTCGCAGCAGGACGCGCTGCTGCCGTTCGTCGAATCGGGCCTGGTCACGCTGATCGGCGCCACCACCGAGAACCCTTCGTTCGAAGTCAACTCGGCGCTGTTGTCGCGCTCGCAGGTCTATGTGCTCAAGGCGCTGACTGACGCGGAAATGCTGCAGCTGCTCGCGCGCGCGCAGGAGCGGGTGCTCAAGCACCTGAAGTTCGATGATGTGGCCATCGCCACCCTGATCGGTTACGCGGACGGCGACGCGCGCCGCTTCCTCAACCTGCTCGAGCAGACCAAGACCTCGGCAGAGACGTCCGGCCTGACGCAGATCACCGGCGAATTCGTCGACAATGCGCTGACCTTGAATTCGCGCCGCTTCGACAAGGGCGGCGACAACTTCTACGACCAGATATCGGCGCTGCACAAGTCGGTGCGCGGCTCGCATCCGGACGCCGCGCTGTACTGGCTGTGCCGCATGCTCGATGGCGGCGCCGATCCGCAGTACCTGCTGCGGCGCATCGTGCGCATGGCGTGGGAAGACATCGGCATCGCTGATCCGCGCGCGATCCAGCTTGCCAACGACGCGGCCGCGACCTACGAGCGGCTTGGGTCGCCCGAGGGCGAGCTGGCGCTGGGGCAGTGTGTGATCTATCTGGCGATGGCGGCCAAGAGCAACGCCGGCTATAACGCGTACAACCGGGCGGTGGCGTTCGTCAAGAAAGACAAGTCGCGCGAAGTGCCGGTGCACCTTCGCAATGCGCCGACCAAGCTGATGAAGGAGCTGGGCTACGGCCACGAGTACCGGTACGCGCACGACGAGCCGCATGCGTATGCGGCCGGCGAGTCCTATCTGCCGGAAGGCATGGCCGAGCCGGGCTGGTACGAGCCGGTGCCGCGCGGGATCGAGGCGAAGATCGCCGAGAAGCTGGCGTGGCTGCGCAGCCTGGATGACGACGCGCGCGGCTAGTCGAAGATGGGGCCAGGTCCGCAGGACTAGGCCCCGATCCTGCCGCAGCCGCATGCACATCGGGGTCTGGTCCTGCGGACCTGACCCCGCCTTTGTCGCCGCCGCGTGGACCGCCACCTTCGCCGATTCGACAGGCTGCGCGTTCAACACCGATGTCAGGTCCGCCGGACCAGACCCCAAACCCGGCCGGCGGCGCATGCATATCGGGGACTGGTCCTGCGGACCTGTCCCCATCTTCCTCGTACCCGCACGCAAGCATCTGCGAGCAGGCCGCCGGCCATGCCTCAAAACCCACCCGCGCGCGGTTTCATTCCGCCTTTCCTGCGGCCTGTCCCGCGTTTTGCGCGCTTCATCGCAAGCCGGTGGAGAAGCCCGAGTTGACTGGCTAAAGTACCACCATACCAACTCGCTTCACCCACTGGAGATCATCATGAAAGTCCGCAAAAACATCGAAGCCGTGTTCATCGCCGCAGCCGTCCTGGCGACTTTCGCGACCTACGCTACCGCGAACGATTCGGCCGTCTACACCGCGACCCCAGTCGTCGCGGCCGCCACCAGCAACATGCAAGTCGTGGTCATCAAAGGCCACCGCCTGAGCGCCGCCGAAAAGGCCCAGCTGGGCTGATGCAGCAAAGAAGCGAGCAAGGCGCCGGGAGCTCCCGCCGAAACTCGCAGGGGAGTGCTGTCATCTTGGTACAATTGCGGTCTCCACTTACCGCCAATACCAACAATGATAGACATTCAACTTCTCCGCAAAGACATTGACAATGTCGCCACCCGCCTGGCAAGCCGCAAGTTTGTGCTCGACGTGGCAGGATTCAACGCCCTCGAAGCCGAACGTAAGGCGATCCAGATGCGCACCGAAGAACTGCAAGGCAAGCGCAACTCGCTGTCGAAGCAGATCGGCATGCTCAAGGGCAAAGGCGAAGACACCACTGCGGTAATGGCCGAAGTGGCCGGCTTGGGCGACGAGCTCAAGGCCAACGAGACGTCGCTGTCGGAAGTGCAGGCCAAGCTGGCCGCCTTCATGGAATCGGTGCCGAACCTGCCGCACGCCTCCGTGCCGGCCGGCCTCGATGAAACCGGCAACGTCGAAGTGCGCAAGGTCGGTACGCCGCCCGCATTCGATTTCGAGGTGAAGGACCACGTCGACGTCGGCGCCGCGCTCGGCCTCGATTTCGAAGTCGCCACCAAGCTGACCGGTTCGCGCTTTTCCGTCATGAAGGGCGGCATCGCCCGCCTGCACCGCGCGCTGGCGCAGTACATGCTCAACACCCACACCGGCGAGCATGGCTACACCGAGTGCTACACGCCGTACATGGTCAACGCCGACTCGATGCGCGGCACTGGTCAGCTGCCGAAGTTCGAAGCCGACCTGTTCTCGGTGAAGAAGGGCGGCGCGGAAGGCGAGGGCGAGACCTTCTACCTGATCCCGACGTCGGAAGTGACGCTGACCAATATTGTGCGCGACGAAATCGTCGCCGCCGACGAACTGCCGATCAAGATGACCGCGCACACGCCGTGCTTCCGCTCCGAGGCCGGCAGCTACGGCCGCGACACGCGCGGCATGATCCGCCAGCACCAGTTCGACAAGGTGGAGCTGGTGCAGATCGCGCATCCGGAAAAATCATACGAGGTACTTGAAGAGATGGTCGGCCACGCCGAAGCGATCCTCAAGAGCCTGGGCCTGCCGTACCGCGTGATGTCGCTGTGCACCGGCGACATGGGTTTCGGCGCAGCGAAGACCTACGACCTGGAAGTGTGGCTGCCGGCGCAGAACACGTATCGCGAGATTTCGTCGCTGTCGAACATGGAGGCATTCCAGGCGCGGCGCATGCAGGCGCGCTTCCGCAACGCGCAGGGCAAGCCGGAGCTGCTGCATACGCTCAACGGCTCGGGCCTGGCGGTTGGGCGCACGCTGGTGGCGATCTTGGAGAACTACCAGCAGGCCGATGGCAGCGTGGTGATTCCTGAAGCGCTGCGCCCGTACATGGGCGGGCTGGAGAAGCTGGTCCCGGCCGCCTGATCGCGCGGCGGGGGAGGGGGAAGAAATTTTCAACTTTCTTCAAAAAGACTCTTCCGTTTCCGTCAGGATTTGCTATAATTTTGTCCTCGCAGCAGCAAGCGAAAAGAATTTGAAGACCACCCTAGTGTCACTCACCTGGCCTAGAGTTCAAATGAAACACCGGAGAGGTGGCAGAGTGGTCGAATGTACCTGACTCGAAATCAGGCGTAGGGTTTCCCCCTACCGTGGGTTCGAATCCCACCCTCTCCGCCAGCAAGAAGAAAAGAGCTCCCTCACCGGGAGCTTTTTTTTCGCCTTCTCATGGGGGGAAATCAAAAAAGTTCGTGCGCCGAGGTCCCACACTGTTCAGCACCATCCGGCTTCGCCGGTGGGGTAGAAAGGGGGGTAAATTTTCATGGCACGCCACATTGATAGACTCTCTGCAGTCGTCGTGAAGTCCCTCAGTTCGCTCATCCTGTCTTGATCGGCTCAATCATGCCGCGCTGAAGGTCTGAACATAAAGGTTCTGGTGCTCCAGTCCGGTACGGACCTCCTGACATCAAAACTGGCGGGCGGCCGGGAACCTACATCGCCGCCGGTCATCTTGTTCCACTCTTCGCACTTAGTTTCCATCTCTGCTATTGTTTATCAAAGAATGCATCTCGCATCCTTTCGTGATTCGGGTGTCGTGCGGCACGTGAAAAAGAGGGGGCAATGTGAACGAGCAAGCAAGCGGTGCTGTCGGCGACACTGTGGACGAGAACAATGCGGCTCCAGCTTCAGGCTATGCCGCGCCGCAGCCGACTTCGGCGGCTACGCCGGCGGGCGCTGTGCGCGTGGAGGGGCTTGCCGAAACGCTGCATCATCTGCGCAATGAAATTGATCTGATCAGCCACGCCAGCAAGTTCGATTGGGTCAATAAGCGCCTCATTGTCCTTCGCAACGCGGTTATCGCCTTCAGCGTGATTGCCGGCTTCGTTGTTATTACCTCATTGTGCTATCACGAGGCATATCGGCAGACCCTAAATATCTCCATTTTCGACACGCCCGAGCGGCTTTCGGAACACGGCATCACAGGTCCTGTTGTCGCGAAGACGCTGTTCGACAAGCTGGTAGAGCGACGCAAAACCGTAACCACCCTGGATCCAGGCGATTTAAAAGAGGGCTGGACCGAGCACCGCAGCGATGTCGCGATCCCTGACACCCACTTCACGGTGAAATCGGTGTTTCGCTACCTCCGTGAACTCACCGGCAACGAGATAGTGGTGAGCGGTGAATTGCTGGTTGACGGCGACGACTTGACGATCAAGGCACGCGTCGCGGGAAATCCACCGCTGCAGGTAGCGGGCAAGGTTGCTGAATGGGACACCATGTTGGGCCAAGTGGCAAATTACATTTATGAAACCACGCAACCGGCCGTATTGGCCAGTTATCTCGGATTGACCGCGAAGACCGAAGAGGACCTGGCCCGCCTGTCACAACATATTGTCAAGATGATCAATATCACGCCGCGCCTTCCGCGCAACGTCATGGCCGTCGCATACGATGCCTACGGCGGCGCGTTGATGCGCCAGGAGAAACTGGCCCAGGCGCTCGCCGCCTTCAATCAAGCCATGTACTACGATCCTCGATTAGGGCTGGCGGTAATGAACGCCGCGGAAGTCAATTTCCGTCTTGAAAATATCGAAACGGCGAAAAAACTCTACGAAGAGGCGAGCCAGATGCAAATTGGCGACGCGGCCAAGCGGGCTGCGTTGAGGCGGCGCGTCTCGGTTGCACTGAATCGGGATGACTGCGTTTCGGGCGCCGTCGCGGTGGCCGATGCCCGCTCATATGCACGCTACGATGAGCAATGGGAAGAATGGATGCAGGCCAGGTTTATGGTTGAGTGCGACTATTCCGAGGAGAAGGGCGTCGCCATTGCCCGCAAGATCGCGCTGCTGCATCCCGATGCGGCGACTCCTTGGATTTATTTAAGCCTGCTCCTGCTCAAACGGCCGGACGAAAAGTATTTGTCTGAGGCGGCCGTGGCGGCCCAACGCGCCATCAACCAATCCACCGAGCCAATGGGCATCCTGAACTATTTTGCCCGTATTAATTTGGCTTACGTGGCCGCACGGTTGGGAGAGCATGAAAGGGCAATGAGGTTGATCGAGGACGCACGTGGGACTATCAAGGCGGATCGGAAAGATTTGAAGTCCACCTTGGGTCAGGTTTTGTATTACCACGGCGATTACAAAGCCGTGGAGGACCTGCTGCGCCCGATCACAACAGGGCGTAGCAACGGCCGCCCGGAGGAATACCTTTATATGGGTATGGCATTAGGAATGCAAAAGAAATTCGAGGAGGCGCGGCAAGTTTTCCAGCGAGCGCAGCTCATGTTTCCATTGAATTGCAAGCTACACGACGAGGCGGGCAAGCTGATGGTCGCCGCCGGCCACTTAAGCGAAGGGATTACCGAATTCGAAAAGGGCATCGCCGCGGTCAGAAAGTGCGGCTTGCCATACGTCAGCGAAGCACGGGCGCTGCTCGCAGTCAATCGCAGCGCCGAGGCCCGCGCCAGGTTGGAATCGCTGATCCAGGTTGCGCCCGATTCGGATGGCGCCGCGGAGGCGCGCGCGATTCTCGCCACGTTAGCCATGCCGCACTGACGGTGCGCTGTAGCCGAAGCCGGCCTGCGTACAGTTCCTCGTTTGATGTAAAAAGGCGATGCACGAACCCCAAAGCGTCGCAGCACGATCGGTAGGCGCGAAGTCGTCCGGCTGCGCGCTCGTGAGCCATGCGCGTGCGGCTCTTGGAGCTTTATCGAAACGCTTGTATCCACCAAAATCTGTCTAGTGATCTCAGGCTCGCCCCGCTTTCACCGCCGCGCTCGGTAATCTCACCCAAAATGATTAATCAACTGCCTGCTCGTCCCGAAGGCGGTGCCGCCTGCTCGCATTGGGGTGTTACGGGTGCCGCTCGATGGCCCACTGTCTTTGCGACTGCGTAGCACTCGCCGGCCTGATCTTCAAGGCCTGCACGATCGACGATCAGGATGGTTCCGCGGCGGTATTGGATAAGCCCGGCAGCCTGTAGCTTATGGGCGGCGGCAGTGATACTCTCTCGTCGGACTCCGAGCATTAGCGAAATGAGCCCTTGCGTCACCTTCAGTTCGTTCGACCCGGAGCGGTCAAGCCGGTCCAGGAGCCAGCGACATACCTTCTGCTCAATAGTGCCGTGCTGGCTGCTTACCGCATTTTGCGCCAATTGGGTAAACAGGGAATTAGCATATCGCATGAATACCTGCGGCAACGCACCTCCTTGCCCGAACGCCTCACGAAGAACTTCAGTCCTCACCCGAAATGCATAACCCATATTCTGAACCACGGCGTTGCTCGTCGCCAGCTCACCTATGAATAGCGACATTCCGACTACACCCTCCCGACTAATTACCGCAATTTCCGTCGATGCGCCATCAGCGGACACGTATTGAAGTGAGACGATTGCGGTCGTCGGAAAGTAGACGTAGGCCAGTTTTTGGCCCATCGTGAACAGGTCGGCACCGACTGAAAGCTCGACTAAATCGAGGTGACTGGCGAGCGCCGAAAGCTCCTCGTGCGGCAAGTCTGCCAGCACTTCGTTTTGTCTTGCGCCGCACAGCCATGCTGATTTACCAGGAGAAACTTTAATATTGTGAGGCGCTGACGGGGTGTCGCTTTTGATAGGTGAAACATCGACCATCCTGGAGTTCCTCCCAAAATTTGCGGACCGCTGTCATTTTGACATTACTTCACAGTCTAAACGTGGTTTGCTCATGGCAGGTCCTTTCGCCTCAAAAAAGGGACTGTCGCGTTAAAGTTGTCGCGCAGAGTCGGCTTAAAATTTCCTGCAGGGCCGAAAGGCACCGTCCGACGCGGTTGGTCCGTCACCTTGCGCTGACGGACTCAGGCTCAGCGCGTCATTGAAGGGTCGCTGCGTAACGCATGAATCGTTCATTTGGTAGCGCTTTTTCGTACAAGAATCCTTGATACGCGTGGCAGCCCGCCAGGCGCAGGAACTCTCGCTGTCCCACCGTTTCGACGCCTTCGGCGATGACGTTCAAGCCGAGGCTTTCACCTAGACCGATAATTGATCGGACTATCGACGCATCGTTCTGATTGGTTAAGACATCGCGCATGAAGGAACTGTCAATCTTCAGTTCGTCGAGGGGAAGTTTTCGAAGATAGCTCAAGGAGGAATAGCCAGTGCCAAAATCGTCAAGGGAGAAAGTGATTCCGAGCGACTTGAGATACTCCATCTTCGCCGCCGTCGTTCTCACATCGGCTACCAGGAGGCTTTCGGTGAGTTCAAATTTGAGTCGCCGAAGATTGGCGCCGGTTTCAGCGAAGATTGCCTCCGCCATCGGTACGAAACTCGCCTCTACAAATTGACGGGGGCTGATGTTGACGGAGAGCGACAACATTGCGGTTTCTGGGTGCGTGGTCCAATCGGCAAGTACACGACAAGCCGTCTCCAGCACCCATCTACCTATTTCGACAATTTGACCGGTCGATTCGGCGGCCCGGATAAATTCCAGAGGATAGGAGAGGTGACCATTCGCCTTGCGCCATCGAATTAATGCTTCAGCACCGGTAATTGAACCAGTTGAATCCATTTGAGGCTGATAGTAGAGCACAAATTGATCTGCGATCAAGGCGCCTTGCAGATCGCGTTCAAGTTGCAAGCGCGCACTCATTGCGGCCTGCATTTTAGGATCAAAAAATCGAAAGGTATTGCGACCAGCGTTTTTGGCCTGGTACATCGCGGAATCGGCTTTCATCAATGCTGACTCGACACTATCGGTGGCGCCACAAATGAGTGTTATGCCGATGCTGGTCGAAATCCATTGGACGCCACCAGCCACTTGAACTGGCGATGCCAAGCTCGCAAGGATGTTCTCGGCAACAGTGTCCGCATGCAGCGCCGCCTCGTCATAGGTCTGATAGCTCGGGGGAAGCATGATGATGAACTCGTCGCCTCCGAGACGCGCAACGACGTCAGTTTCACGAACAGTTGTTTGAAGTCTTCGCGCGACCGCCTGCAGCAATAGATCGCCGACGGCGTGGCCAGCGGAATCGTTAAGCGCTTTGAAATTATCGAGATCGCAAAACATGATCGCGCCGATCGTTTGCTCGCGTGCGCTGCGGAGCAGTGCCTTGCGCAGCTGATCGAGGAGACTCGCGCGATTGGGCAGCTCGGTCAAAGAGTCGAAAAATGCGAGGCGCGCCATCGTCGCTTCTGTGGACTTTCGCTCGCTGATGTCCGACGCAACGGTGAGTATCTTTGGCGGACGCCCATCATCCGTTGTGACAAGCGTCCATTGAACTTCGGCTTCAACTGTGTGTCCAAATCGATCGAGCTGAGTACAATCTCCCCGCCATTCGCCTTGCAGCATCGTGGCGTCATAAGCAATTCGAAAGAGCTCCGCGGACGCGCTGAACACGTCGTTGTAGTGTTGTCCGAGCACTTGGGGCGCAGCCCACCCGTAGAGGCGCTCCGCGCCTTTGTTCCAATAGGTTACGCACCCACCCATATCCATCACGAATATGGCATCTCGAGTGTGGTCAAGCAGTGCCGCTTGCTCGCGCAGCAGCGCCTCTGATTTTCTCGCTGGGGTAATGTCTGATACAAAACCCTCTAAGGCACGAATTTTGCCGCGTTCGTCCACCACGGCCATTCCTTGGTCTTCCACCCATTTGATATCTCCGCCGCGAGTGAGAATTCGATAGCTGACCTTGAATGACCGCCGGGAAGCGATGGCGATCTGCATCTGCTTGTCCGTTTCGGCACGGTCATCCCGGTGGATGAGGCTGGCAAATGTCAGAGTTGAGCGCGCGGTAAACTCTGCTGGCGAGTAGGAGGTTAGTTCCTCCACCCCTTCGCTTACGAACTCCATTGTCCTGTGTTCATCGTTCAAGCATCGGTACACCGCGCCTGGTAGATTGTCTAACAGGAGCGCTAAAGAGACCGAGGCGTGCGGTTCGATTTCTCTGAGCGTGCGCTTGGAGTATTTCTTCATGGCAGCCCCGCATGTCGCATCGTATTTCTCCGTTTGGCGTATGCAAAATGGGTGAGGCTGTTCAAGATAGGCGCATTCGTGCGAGGGGTCAATTGCCGAACTTGCCCGTCGGCGAGTAGATTGCGTTTGATCAAGGTAGGGCGATTCATTGAAATTTCTTCGCGATTCGCCACGGTGGTTCAGCCCGATATGCGTCGGGATGAGTTGGGATGGATGACCTACGTTCCGATTAGTTTGGCACCCTGGCCGCGCAGTGCGCCCGCCGCCTGGTGGTAGCGCATAAGAATGAGCGATCCAGTCAATTTGTTGATCGTTAACTAAGCAATGCGGCCGGCATGGCCGTCTTGAAAATTCGGCCGTGCTGCATGGGACAAACGGTGGGATGGAAATATTGGGCTACCGTTTAACGGAGCGGGTTCGGCAGACGTGGGCTCAGTAGAACCCTGGATCAATATTGTGCTTGCTGAAAAAGGCAGACGCTGTCTCCGCTTGGCAGCGAGTTGCTTCAGTCGCCGGTCACCACCACTGCGAACTCCGTGGCGCGCAATGTTCCCCATCTGACTCATAGGGTTGGAGCAGCTCGCATGCCACACTGATCATTATTAGTCGAAAAAGCTCTTTGGCTTGAAACCGCCACCTTTCCCGCTATCGGCAAGTGCCCAGTTGCCCTGCGATGGACGGCGCAACAGTGTCGAATCGTGCGGCCGATTACTGATCGAGCATGCGAGGGGTCTTCACTCCGCAGGCGCTCGTGTCTGAATGTTGGACTTGCACCGGATGCGCCCGCGCCTGGCGGCGCCAACACAACTCGGCACTTGCATCGCTCGCCGACGTGTTGTGATACCAGAAGCTGATGATCCCAACAATCTTCGTACGTCAGTGCTGCTTCAAGGGCAAACGCAGCAGGAACTCGGACCCGGCGCCGATTCCCGCGCTGGATGCCTCGACGCTGCCGCCGTGCATGCGTGCCAGGCTGCGGACCAGGGTCAGTCCAATCCCCAGCCCGTCGTGCGGGCTGCCCGGCCCCTTGCTGACCTGCGAAAACATCTCGAACACGCGTCCGAGCTGGTCCGCCGCGATGCCCACGCCTTCGTCGCGTACCCGGATGAGGACATCGGCGCCTTCCGTGGTCACTTCCAGAAAGATCCGCCCGTCCTTGCCCGTAAACTTGCATGCGTTGTTGAGCAGGTTCGTCACCATCTGCGTCACCCGTACCGCGTCCGCCTCCAGATACACCGGCTGCGAGGGTGTGGTGACGGTGAGGGTTTGCGCCTTGGCGGCGCACAGCGGCCGGACGGTCTCGCAGGCCAGATCGAGCGCAGCCCCCAACTCCACATGCTGCAGGCGCAGGGTCAGGTCGCCTCGGGTGACGCGGTTTGCGTCCAGCAGGTCTTCGACCAGCCATTCCATGTGTTTGAGTTGACGGTCGACCGCCTGCAGCGCCCGCGTCCGCGTGCCGGCCTGGTCCGCCGCGAGCTCGATGATTGCCAGGCCATGCTTGATCGCGCCGAGTGGATTGCGCAGCTCATGCGCGAGCGTGGCGAGGAAGGCGTCCTTGTTGGCGCCGGACTCACGCAAGTCCTTTTCGGTGGCTTCCTGTTCGCGCTTGCGCGCCTCGGCATCGAGGTGGCGCTCGATGATCAGCGATGCGATGTTGGAAAAATAGCGCACTTCTTCATAATCGGTACTCTCGGGCTCGCACGGGATGCGGTGATATAGCGCGAAGGTGCCAAGCACCCTGTCGTTGGGGCCCTTGAGCAAGAAGGACCAGCATGCCCGGATGCCGTGTTCTTCCGCGAGTTCGCGAAACGGCGCCCAAGCCGCATCCGTGCCGACGTCGCCTACGATGATGTCGGTGCCCACGTACGCGGCGCGGCCGCACGAAGGCTGGGCAGGGCCAACCGGGAAGTTGTCGATCTTGTCGGTGTATCCGGCGTCCAGGCCATCGGCCGCCGCGAAGCGCAGTTTCATCCCCTCTGGATCGAAAATGAACACCGCGGCGCGGGTTTCGGCGCGCCGTACTTGGGAAACCGCGCGGACCACGGCATTGAGCGCCTGGTCGACCGGCGCCCCGCGCGCCGTCAACTCGAGCAGATCCCGGTGCGGTCCGGACAGCGCGTGTGTCAGATAGACGTCGCTGCGCCGTTCGTCCGCCGCGCCGACCAATGAGAGGGTTGCTGTTGCATGGGCGGACTCGCTCATCGGCCGACTTTCTGAGTTAAGAATTGACCCCCACTCTACCATGGGCGGCCCCGGCGGGAAGCTGATCGCGCTTCGGCGGCATTCCAGCGCCGCGGACGATACCGCGTCAGCGCACCGGGAACGGCGGCAGGCGCGCTTCCAGTTCACGCCGCGTCACCTGGCCCAGGCGCGTCATCACCAGCTTGCCCTCGGGATCGAACAGCAGCGTGGTGGGATAGGCGTTCACCTTGAACTCCTTCATCGTGGCCTCGTTGCCGGCGACGATAGGGTAGGTCACATGCAGCAGCTCGGCGTAGCGGCGGATGTTCGGCAGGCTGTCGCCGTCGGCCGCCAGTCCCAGCACGACGACGTCGTCGCGCGAATGCGACAGCGCTTCGAGCTCCGGCATCTCCTTGATGCACGGCGCGCACCATGTGGCCCAGACGTTGAGCACGATCCATTTGCCCCGGTGGCGCTCGAGAGTGTGGCGCTGTCCCTGCACGTCGGTCAGATGGAAGGCCGACGCCGGCGCCGACGCCGCCGCGATCAGGCAGACCAGCGCAGCGCAGCGGCGGGCCCCGGCCCACCAGCGGCGCCATGCAGGGGCGGCGCACATTACAGCTGGCCCGACAAGCCGATGACGAAGGCGCGATTCGCGGTCAGCTGCACGCCGCTGGCGATCGCGAACGCGTGCTATCACGCCACGATGCTCGGATGGCTCGCGCTGTCGCCGGTCGCGCCGGTGCAGGCGGCGATCCTGATCATCGTGCTGATCGAATCGGTCATCGGCGCGCGCGTCATCCCGATGTTTACCCGCAATGGTGTCGCCGGCACGGCGCCGGTGGTGCACCAGCGCCGCGACAACGTGGCGATGGGCCTGACCGTGGCGACGGTGATCGGCTGGATCCTGCCTTTGCCCGCGCCCATGTTCGCCGGGATCGCCTTTGCGGCCGGCTGCGCGGCGCTGCGGCGCCTGGCGGGGTGGCAGCCGCAGCGCACCCTTGGCGTGCCGCTGGTGTGGATCCTGCATCTGTCGTACGCGTGGATTCCGGTCGGCTTCTTCATGCTGGCGCTGGCCGTGCTGCACGTGCTCACGACCAGCGCGGCGTTCCACGCGCTGGCGGTGGGCTCGATGGCCGGCCTGATCATCGGCATGATGACGCGCACCGCGCTCGGCCACACGGGCCGTCCCCTCAAGGCCGGCGCTCCCGAAACGGCCATGTACTGGCTGATCCAGCTTGGCGCGCTGGCCCGCGTGTGCGCGGCCGTCGGCCCGGCGGCCGCGCGCGAGGCCTGCCTGGCCGGCGCGGCGGCGGCGTGGTCGCTGGCGTTTGTGCTGTATGTGGCCGTGTACGGCCGCTACCTGTGGCGCGTGCGGATCGACGGCAAGGAAGGCTAGGGCGAGGGTGGCGCCGGCCGCGCCAGGTGACGGCCGGCGCCGTCGGCGGTGAGCGCTTCGAGCTCGCGGCGCAGTTGCGCGCCGCGCTCGGCCGGCCAGTCCGGCGGCAGCAGCGCGGCCGGAAGGCGCGGATCGTGCCGCTGGGCGCGGCGCCAGTCGCAGCGCACCAGGGTGCGCAGCACGAAAGCGTCACAGTCGGTCAACGCCGGCGCCGCGCGCACGCTGTCGAGCAGGGGCGCGTAATGCGCGATGAAGTCGCGGTAACCGGCCACTACCGGCGCCAGGTCCCAGGCGGCATCGACCAGTTCGGACAAGGGCCGCTGGCCCGAATCGGGCAGCTCGTTCATCTGGCAGACCCATAACCGGCCTGCGATGCCCAGCCGTTCGAGGCCGGCCGACAGCGTGGCCGGCGGGGCGCCGGGCAGCGCGAACACGCCCGGGGCAATCAGGCGAAAGCCATCGTTCCAAAGGTGTTTGCGCAACGCCTCCTGCTCGGCGCCGCACAGCCGCGCAAGCCAGCCGACCACGATGGTCCACTTGACCGGTTCATCGGCGGTGGGGGCGCCGGCAGCGCGCCGCGCCGCGCTCGGCCAGCATGCGCTGCGGCGCCCGTCGCGGACCGTACACAGCACGCCCTGACGAACCAGCCGGAACACGCAGGTGCGCATCAGGCGTTCGCCCACGCCGAACGGCGCCATCAGCGCCGCCAGCGACGACAGCCAGAGCACGCCGCCAGCCGGCGCGGCATCTTCGACCACCTGGGCGACCAGGTCGCCGGCCGCGGGCCGGTTGCCGGCCAGGCGTGCGGCGATCGCGCCGTCGACGAGGCAGGGAGCGTCGGCAGTCCGATGCGGCGGGGCGATGGAGCGGCGAGTCGACCCGGGAATGGCGTTGGCATACATGGGAACCTACCTTGGATTCGACAGGTCCCCATTCTCGCCCGTGCCCGCGGTGCGATTCCATAAGACAGATCAATCAATCGCGCGCTGGGGGCGTGTTGCCCGGATACGACGCGGACACGGCGCAAGTGCGATGCGTTCTCTCCCATGACGCGCCGTTGGCAGCAACATATTGAAACGATTTCCCCAGTCTGCCCGCCGATGGTGCGTGCTAACGTAGCGACTTGCTCAGCGGCAAGAGCCGCGAAATCGCCCACGTTGCCACATCATTATTCATACGGACGCCTCTTGAAAACCCGATTCATGAACTTCGCCGCGACCACGCTGCCGCGCGGCCTGCTGGTCTGCCTGCCGCTGCTGGCCGCGGGCGCGGCCCACGCGCAGAGCCGCGATGCGCTGGCCGACCTCATCAACGAGTACCGCGCCGATCCGGGCAGCTGCGGCGGCTGGCGCGCCGATCCGGCGCCGCCGCTGGCGCCGCATCCTGCGCTGGCGCGGGCGCGCGTTGCGCCCGGCGGCTACATCGACGACGCGCTCGAGCGCGCCGGCTATCCGGTCGCCGAGGCCAAGATCATTTACGTCTCCGGCGCGCGCAATGCCGAGGCGGCGATGGACGCCGTGTGGGGCACCCAGTGCCGCGCGCTGTTGGGCGCGGAATGGACCTCGGTGGGCACCGCGCGCAGCGGCGACTCCTGGCAGATCGTGCTGGCGCGCCAGTCCGCGTCGCCGCATGTGTCGCACCTGTCGAACGCGCGCGTCGCCCGCCAGTCCGAAACGCGCGACATCGGCAAACTGATTCTCGACGCCGTGAACCGGGCGCGCGCAACGCCGCGCAATTGCGGCACGCGCCATTTCGACGCCGCGCGCCCGCTCACCTGGAATCGCTCGCTGGCCTCGGCGGCGCAGGCGCACAGCAGCGACATGGCAAGGCAAAGCTACTTCAGCCACCAGGGCAGGGACGGCAGCGAAGTGTCCGATCGGGCCAAGCATGCCGGCTACCGCTACCTGGGCATCGGCGAGAATATCGCGGCCGGCCAGAAGTCGGCCGACGAGGTCATGGCCGGATGGCTGGCCAGCCCGGGGCACTGCGCCAACATCATGGACCGCTGGTTCACCGAGATGGGCAGCGCCTACGCGCTCGGCGGCGGTGGCAGCAACAGCCATCCGTATTGGACGCAGGTGTTCGGCACGCCCAAATAGGTACGCGCCGCGGTCCAAAAGCGGGGGCAGGTCCGGCGGAGCGACGGGGACGCCGAGTCCGTCGGGTTCGTCGCTGCCGCAGAAGCTGTCGCGAGCGGGGAGTACTGAGGAACTGGCCAGGCAGGACTAAGCCGGCTTCTTCATCAGCGCCATCATCGCAGTGACCGTCGCTTCAACCCCGGTGCGTACCGCCGGTTCAGGTTCGATCTTGAAGATCGGGCTGTGGTGGCTCGGCACCGGCGCGCCGCCATTCGCCGCCGCGTCCAGCACCTGCCTGGACGTCCCGCCAACGCCGAAGTACACACTCGGAATATACGGTTTGGTGGTGAAGAACGGGAAGTCTTCGGCGCCCATGCCGGAGCGCTGATAGTTTTGATCGAAAATTTGGGCGCCCAGTTTGTCGGTCCACGCCAGCTTCAGGCGGCGGGTGAGGGCGGCGTCGTTGATGGTCGGCGGCGTTGCCTCGTCCATCACCTTCACCTCGGGCAGCTGATTCTCCGCCACGCCATTGGCGCGCGCCGTGTTGACCGCCACGCGCCGTATCGCATCGAGCAGCGCGGCGCGCGTCTGCGCATTCTCGCTGCGCACGGTCAGTTGCAACTTGGCGGAATCGGAGATGATGTTGGCCTTGGTGCCGGCATGGAACGAGCCGACCGTGATCACCGCCGCTTCGTGCGGCTCGCGCTCCCGGCTGATGATGGTCTGCAGCGCGACGACGATCTGGGACCCCAGCATGACTGGATCCTTGCCCCGATGCGGACTGGCGCCATGCGCGCCGACGCCATGCACCAGGATCTCGACCGTGTCCGAGCCCGAGTACGGCGAGCCTTCGCTCACGGTAATTTTCCCGGCCTCGACATCGGACACCACGTGGAACGCGAGCGCATAATCCGGGCGCCCGAAACGCTCCCACACGTGGTCCTTCATCATCGCGTTCGCACCGGCGACGCGCTCTTCCGCCGGCTGGCCGATCAGCATCAGCGTGCCGGACCATTGTCCTCGACGCGCCGCCATCTGCCGCGCCGTGCCCACCAGGCTGGTCATGTGCACGTCGTGGCCGCAGGCGTGCGTCACCGGCCACAGGTTGCCTTCGCGATCCTTGCCCGTCACCGTCGATGCGTTGGGCAGCCCGGATTTCTCGAGCACGGGCAAGCCGTCCATGTCGGCGCGCATCATCACCAGCGGGCCGGGCCCGTTCTTCATGATCGCCACCACGCCCGTTCCGCCGACGCCCTCCGTCACCACAAAGCCCGCTTCGCGCAGTTCCGCTGCCAGGCGAGCGGCGGTTTTCGTTTCCATCAGCGAGAGTTCGGGATTGCGGTGGAAATGATCGAACAAGGCGCCGAGGTGGCCGCGATAATCCTTGGTCACGGCATTCGCCAGTTCGGCATCTGCCGCCTGAACCAGGTGCAGGGGCAAGACTGCGAGGAGTAGAGCGATCGAGCGTTTCATCGGTTTTCCTTGTGATGAGGTTTTGAAGTGCCCGCTATCGCAATGCGTCCAACAGGCAGTTGTGCTGGGCATGCTGTGGCTACCAGCCCATGGTCTTTTTCGATACCGTCCAGGTAACCTGCCCTGGCGCGGCGCTGGCGGAGACCAGGGCTACAAGCTTATCCGCGGCGTCACCCGCCTCAGCGTATTCCTTGGTCCCTTCAAGCTGGTAGAGCGTGGGCGGCGTCGGCGAACTCAGGGAGATCGGGTTCGGATGGGAGACGCCATTTTCCGAGAAAATTTTCAAGCAGCGCTCGGCACCGGCCTTGTCGGGCGCTTCGACGTGAATGCTGACGATGAAGCTGCCCCGTTCTGCTTTCAACTTGTTCAAGTCGGCCATCATTTCCGACGGGGGCTTCGCGCCAGGATGCGCGCTCGCCGGCGCAACGAATAACACGATCAATGCTGCTGCAAGAATGCGACGGACCATCGTTGCTCCAGGAGTTGGCCGATCTTTGTCGGCAAGTTATTGTTGCTGACTATACCAGTGTTTGCGTTGCATATCAGCAAGTTCATTGTGGCTTGCGATTCCTTTAACAATGGTCCTATACTCGCTGCGATCGCAAGTTGAATCCCTCATCGCAAAAAGGAATCGCATGTCGAATACGCCGTTTAAAGTTCGCGCCCTGATCGGCGCCGTGGCCCTGGCCGTGCTGTCCATTCCCGCAGCCGCCGCCGAACCCGCATGGGTCACGAAGAGCAACGCCAACACCACGTTGCTGTTGAACGTGATGGCCAAGTATTCGCCCGAAAGCGCCAGCTCGATCGGCGTCGATGGCTACGACGAGCAGATCACCGACCTGTCGCGCGACCAGTTCGAAGCGGCCAACAAGGACACGCGCGCGGCCATCGCCGAGATGGAAAGGCGCCTGAAGACCGAGACCGATCCGAAGGTGAAGCAGGATCTGGAAATCCTGATCGGCAGCGCGAAGGACCGCCTGCGCAGCAGCAGCCTCGATCGCAAATACTTCATGCCGTACAACGACCTGACGGCGAGGATCTTCGGCGTCGTGCGCGCTATGCTCGACCCGCGCGTGCCGAAGGAGCGCCAGAACACGCTGCTGGTGCGCCTCGAAAAATATGCCGGCCTGGCGAGGGGCTACCGTCCCGCCACCGAACTGGCGAACGAGCGCCTGCAGGAGCGCCTGAAGGCCAACAAGCATTTGCTCGGACCGTACAAGGGCGAAGTCGAGCAGTCCATCAACGACGGCCCGACACTGATCGCGGGCATGAAGGACTTGCTGGCGAAGAGCGACCTGAAAGGCTGGGAGCCTGCCTTCGCCGCGCTCGAAAAACAGCTGACCGCCTACAACGCGCAAATCAAATCGCAGATCCTGCCGCGCGCGCGCACCGACCATCGCCTGCCGCCGGAGGTGTACGCCAACAACCTGCACGACTTCGGCGTGGACATCAGCCCGCAGGAGATGATCGCCAAGGCGCTGACCTCGTTCGCCGAGATCCGCAATCAGATGAACATCACCGCCGGCCTGATCGCGCGCGAACGCCAGCTGCCGAACGCCGACTACCGCGCCGTTATCGCCGAACTGAAAAAACAGCAGATCCCGAGTGACAAGGTGATGCCGCTGTACCTGGAGCGCCTCGCGCAAATCGAAGCGGCGGCGCGCGACCACCACATCGTTTCGCTCCCGTCGCGCAAGGCCGTGATCCGCCTGGCCAGCGCCGCCGAGAACGCGCAGCAGCCGGCGCCGCATATGAATCCGCCCCGCCTGATCGGCAACACGGGCGAGTACGGCGAATTCGTGCTCACCACCGGCATGACGCCCGACGCCAGCGGCAAGGCTATGGTGTTCGACGATTTCACGCACCAGGCGGGAACGTGGTCCCTCACGGCGCATGAGGCGCGGCCTGGACACGAGCTGCAGTTCGCGAAGATGATCGAAACCGGTGTGTCGACGGCGCGCGCGGTGTTCGCCTTCAACAGCGTCAACGTCGAAGGCTGGGCCTTGTATGCGGAGGCCGAGATGCAGCCCTACGAGCCGCTCGACGGCCAGCTGTTTGCCTTGCAGGCGCGGATGCAGCGCGCGGCCCGCGCTTTCCTCGACCCGATGGTCAACCTCGGCGAGATCACGCCGGAAGGGGTGAAGTCCTTCCTGATGGATGAAGTAGGTCTGTCCGAAGGCATGGCGACGCAGGAGATGCAGCGCTACACCTTCCGCGCACCGGGGCAGGCGACGTCGTATTTCTACGGTTACCAGCGGCTGATGGAAACGCGCCAGGCGGCCGAAGTCGCGCTGCGCAAGAAGTTCAACCGTCAGGCCTTCAACGACTTCGTGCTGGCGCAGGGGCTGGTGCCGCCGGCGCTGCTGCGCAAGGCGGTGATGGAGGAGTTCGTGCCTGCGCAGGCCAAGCTCTAAGATCGCGTATGCTTTTGGTGGGCAGCTGCGTCTGCAACGTGGCCGCCCCAGACGCTGTAACGATTCGCTACCAGCGCCAATAAATATGGCGTTTGGCCTCTGGGTTTCTTCTTGCGCAATAGATGAACCAGGTCCGCTCAAGCCGGCGCCACTGGTCGCACTCTGACTGCCCTGGCCACTGGCTTCTCCACCGTCGGAAACCACCGCGCCCGCAGCCGCATGAACGGCGTCTCGACAAAGAAATAAAGCAGCCAGCCACTAAAGACCCCGGCCGCCATAATGCCCACGATGGTGAGAGGCGCCTGCGGATCGATACCGTACTGTTCCAGTGCCGGCCGCAGCGCCATGAACACCGGCTTGTGCGCCAGGTAAATCGCATAAGACCAAAGGGCCAGGCTGGTCGCGCCGGGCACACGTACGCGGTTCAGCAGGGAGGCCGAACTAAGCGCCGCGCATGTCAGCAGTGCGAAGCTGATGGCGACCAACGAGAAGCCAAAGCTGGACGTGAGGAACAAATTCGGCACGTCTGAGCGCACACCATATAGCACCGTCGCCGCCATGGCCAAGCCTGCCGCCAGCAGGGCATTTCCGTGCTTTAAGATGCGGCTGAAAAGCGCGGGGTGGAAATTCTTCACCATGGCGATGGCGACGCCGGGGAGGAATTCGTCGAAGCGGCACCAGGTCGAGTAATAAGCTGGCGCCGAAAACGCCTCCTGGGCATTCATGAAGTTGGTCGCGCGCGTGGCAATGCCAGCGCCGATGGCCGCAACCAGGACGCTCCAAAGCCAGCGCGGCGAACGCGTTGTGCCGACCAGTGCCAGCACCGCCAGCGGAAGCACCAGGTAGAATTGCTCCTCAATGCACAACGACCATGAATGCGTGAAGGTCTCGCCGTAGCGCAGGCCGAAATTCTGGGTGAAGCTGAGATAACGCCAGGCCGGCGCCATGGTCTTGCCCCAGATAACGCTGTGCGGGAGTAGCAGGTAGACCGCCAGTACCACATAGTAGTTGGGCAGCGTGCGCAACAGTCGGCGTGCGAAAAAGCTCCTCAGCGACAAAGGCTCGCCGTGCGCCGCAGGCGCCAGCAACTGGTTGCCGATCAGATAGCCGCTCAGCACGAAGAACAAATCTACCCCGGCCCAGCCGACTTCACCGATGAAGCCGAAGGTGGAACCTTGCGCCACGAAGCCGTTATAGTGGGACATCAACACAAGTGTAATGGCAAGGGCGCGCAAAGTATCCAGACCCTTGAGCCGGACAGGTTGAAAAATAGTATGCATCAGGCGGGTTTCTTGTTGAGGTAATTGAGTGTATCTGCAGCGCTGGCATATCGAACAGAAAGTAAAACGCGCATGGAAAGTCCGCAGGTACGAAAGCGTCCAGCCTAGGCAGTTGCCGGAGGGCGGTCTAGTCAAATGCGCCGACCCGTGCATATCCTGCGATCAGCCGGTTCGAGCTTGAGGTAATTGGCTCGCGAGCCAAGTAACTGTAGGATGAGTATGGTTGGCGCAACCACGAACGTCCGCAACGGGTCGGAACTGGCTGGACAGCGGCAGACTGCTTGCGGCCAGGAGCACACCTATCGATTTCACGATCGCAGTCAATTCCCAGGAGGAGCACCATGGCCAAATACCTGATTTCTTTTCCAAGCGCGGCGATGGTTGTGCCCGATGGAGAATTGGGCGCGGTGGGCAGTGACGCGCGCGCCGTGATCGATGAGGCGAAAGCCGCCGGCGTCTACGTCTTCGCCGGTGGAATCGACGAAGGCGTACCGCCCGTGCTCGTCGCCGCCGACGGCACGGTTGCGGAGGGCGGCTATCCCTGGGCGCCCCAGCTCGATGGCGGCTTCACCGTGCTGGAATTGCCTTCGCGCGACGAGGCCATCGCATGGGCGGCGCGTATCGCCACGGCCTGCCGGTGCGGCCAGGAACTGCGCGTCTTCGGGTTCGATCCACGGTCCTGACTTTAGCGCGCCGGCAAAATGGGTGGCGCTTTAGACCAGCCCCCATCTTTCCGATGGCGTATCATTCGCCCGTGAGTATCGATCAACAACAGCAAGGTTTTCTTTTAACGCGTCACTGGCGCGACACCGCCGCCGGCACGGAGGTGGAGTTCTGGCTCGCGACCGACGACGGCCCGCGCCACGTCCGCCTGGCGCCGCATCCGTCGGTCGCCTTCATTCCGGCCGAATCGCGCGAGTCCGCTGAAGCCGTCTTGCGCGGCGAGCGCGGCTTCGAACTGCGCGAACTGGCGCTGTGCGACTTCCACCACCGACCGGTGCTGGGCCTGTACTGCACCCAGTACCGCCAGCTGACCAAGCTCGCCAGGCGCCTGCGCGAATTCGGCATCGACGTCTACGAATCCGATATCCGTCCGCCCGAGCGCTACCTGATGGAGCGCTTCATCACGGCGCCCGTCACCTTCAGCGGCACCGAAAATGCGCAGCTCAGGCCCGCGCCCGGCTATCGGCCAAAGCTGCGCCTCGTCTCGCTCGACATCGAAACCACGTCCTACGGCGACCTGTATTCGATCGCGCTGGAAGGCTGCGGCCTGCGCCAGGTCTACATGCTCGGCCCGCCCAATGGCAGCGCGGAGGCGCTCGACTTCGATCTCGAATATTGCGACAGCCGTCCGCAGATGCTGGAGCGCCTGAACGAGTGGATGGCGCGCCACGATCCCGACGTCATCATCGGCTGGAACCTGGTGCAGTTCGACCTGCGCGTGCTGCAGAAGCATTCCGAACGCTTCAACGTGCCGCTGCTGCTTGGCCGCGGCGCCAGCGCGATGGAGTGGCGCGAGCATGGCGGCAAGCAGGAGCATTACTTCGCGGCCGCCGCCGGGCGCCTGATCATCGACGGCATCGAGGCGCTCAGGTCCGCAACCTGGAGCTTCCCGTCGTTCAGCCTGGAGAGCGTGTCGCAGACACTGCTGGGCGAGGGCAAGTCGATCGACAATCCCTACGATCGGATGGCCGAAATCGACCGCCGCTTCGCCGAGGACAAGCCGGCGCTGGCGCGCTACAACCTGAAGGACTGCGAGCTGGTCACGCGCATCTTCGAAAAGACCGAGCTGATGACCTTCCTGCTCGAGCGCGCCAGCGTCACCGGCCTGGCGGCCGACCGCAGCGGCGGCTCGGTGGCCGCGTTCGAGCACCTGTACATGCCGATGATGCACCGCCAGGGCTACGTGGCGCCCAACCTGGGCGACGTCACCGGCGGCGAGAGCCCTGGCGGCTTCGTGATGGATTCGCAGTCCGGCCTGTACGACTCGGTGCTGGTGCTCGATTACAAAAGCCTGTACCCGTCCATCATCCGCACCTTCCTGATCGACCCGGTCGGACTGGTGGTCGGCACGCGCGGCGACAATGATGAAGCGACGGTGGAGGGATTTCGCGGCGGGCGCTTCTCGCGGGAGAAGCACTGCCTGCCGGCCATCGTCAAGCAGATCTGGGACGGGCGCGACGCCGCCAAGCGCGAGCAGAACAAGCCGCTGTCGCAGGCGCTGAAGATCATCATGAACGCGTTCTACGGCGTGCTGGGGTCGAGCGGCTGCCGCTTCTTCGACCCGCGCCTGGCGTCGTCGATCACGCTGCGCGGCCACGAGATCATGCACCTGACGCGCAAGCTGATCGAAGGGCAGGGCTACCAGGTGATCTACGGCGACACCGATTCCACCTTCGTCTGGCTGAAGCACGCGCACTCGGAGGAGCAGGCCGGCGAGATCGGCCGCGCGCTGGTGAAGCACGTGAACCATTGGTTCGACGACTACCTGCGGCGCGAATTCGGCCTGGCCAACGCGCTGGAACTGCAGTACGAAACCCACTACCGGCGCTTCCTGATGCCGACCATCCGCGGCTCCGACGAAGGCAGCAAGAAGCGCTACGCGGGCCTGGTGCGCAATCCCGACGGCAGCGAGGCGATGGTGTTCAAGGGACTGGAGACCGTGCGCAGCGACTGGACGCCGCTGGCGCAGCAGTTCCAGCAGGTGCTCTACGAGCGCATCTTCAAGGGCGAGGAGTACCGCGATTACGTGCGCGACTACGCCGCGCGCACCGCCGGCGGCGACTTCGACGAGCTGCTGGTGTACCGCAAGCGCCTGCGCCGCCCGCTCGAGGATTACGAGCGCAACGTGCCGCCGCACGTGCGCGCGGCGCGCATCGCCGATGAATTCAACCGCCAGCACGGGCGCCCGCTGCAATACCAGAACGGTGGCTGGATTCGTTACGTGATGACGCTGGCCGGGCCGGAACCGCTTGAGGCGCGCCGCTCGCCGATCGACTACGAGCACTACCTGACGCGCCAGTTGCAACCGGTGGCGGACGCGATCCTGCCGTTCGTCGACGACGATTTCGCCGCGCTGACCAGCCGCCAGCACACGCTGTTCTAGCGGCGCGGACGAAAAAAAGCTCCCAGGTTGGGAGCTTTTTATCCGCCCTGACATGCGGCGGCCACCTTGGTGGGATACGACTGACGGTTTGCCGCCCTTCGACGCCGAGCCGGCCACATTACCGCCGGTTGTACTGCTACTCGGGTCGGACTGCTGGCTTCCGGTGATGGCGCTGTTCCTGCCGCCTTGAGCGCCGGATGACTATTCCTTACTGCCCGGACCAGTGACTGGTCCGCTACCGGAACTTGGATCCGGACTGCTTGCTGTCGCTATGGTCGTGATGCACTGCTACTCCGGTCACTCCTCATAGGATCTCCTGTGCTGTTTCTTGTAACTCCATGATAGACGGCATCGCCCCGTTCTCAATAGGAGCGGACCGGACAGGCAGGTAGGACAACTCCTAGTTGCCGGAATTAAATTCGCCTTGGCCGCGCGCGGGCAAGCGGAGGCCTGCGTCAGCGCTTGAGCGAATCGATTAGCCGGCGCGCTTCGGCAATCAGCGTCGCGTGGGCGTCGGGCAGGGCAGGGAAGCACAGTTCGCCGTCTTCGGGAATCGAATGCATGTCTACCGATTTCCAGCCGTCCTCACAGTACTGCGGATGCAGCAAGCGGATGCGCGCATGCGCCGCGTAAGGCACCGGCTCTCCCGCTTTCCAGCCGGAGGATTTTATTTCGCGGCAGGACGCGGTAATGGTCCAGCCTTCATAGTGTTCGTCGTGTGCAATCAACATAAATCGGGACAAATGTATTAAAAGCACAATCTTATCATGCGGATAACTGCGCACGATTGAAATTCCCCTGCCTTACCCACCGTTACAAATGTTGCGGCGTGCTATCACCGTGTAACGGAGTAGGGCGATACAGTGAACTCGTCTGCAAAACGCAGGCGCTCAACTGAACGGACCGGAGGGACTTATCATGAACATCTATCTGAAAGCATTGGCAGCGGGCGCAATTGCACTGGCGGCGGCACAGCCGGCGCTGGCGCAAACCAGCTTCGGGATCTATGCCGGTACGCCCGTCCGCGTCCAGCAGCAGTACGCGCCGGCCCCTGGCTATTACGTGGCGCCGCAGGGCTATGGCTACGACGACGGCTATCGCCACGACTGGCGCGCGCGCCGCGCCGCTGAAATTCGCCGCCAGGAGTGGCTGCGCCGCGAGGAATGGCGCCGCGAGCAGTGGCGCCGCGAACAATGGCGCCGCGAGCATCACCGCTACGACCGCGGCTGGGACGGCCGCTATTGATTGAAGTTCGGGGTCTGGTCCTGCGGGACCTGACCCCATTTCTGTTAGTACCCGCAGCAAACTAGCATGGCAGCGGCACCTTCGCCAGCTTCTTCCAGCGCTTGGTGGCCAGCTTGCCCTCGTCCGGAATGCGCGCTGCAAGCATGCCTTCGGCAAATCCCACTTCCAGCGCGAGCGCCGGTTCGCTCTCCGATATTTCGGTCAGCAGGCGAGTGGCGACCGTGATGTCGTTCAGCAGTCCCAGTTCATCCTGCAGGCCGGTCAGCGCCTTGACGTAGGGCCGCACGCGCCGCTGGGGAAACAGCGATGAAAAAAATTCGGCGGCATAGCGCGTCTTCTTGGCCGCGATGCGCACCCGATGCCGTTGCTCGGGCGTGGCCGTCGACAGCGCTCGCGCGCGCCGGCGCAGGCGCCGCTCGTCGCGCTTTAATATCTGACGGGCGAATTTGCGCACCGGCTGGTCCAACACGCCGGCGGCGGCCTGCGTCGCCCGCGCATCGTCGCGCCATCCTTTTGCCTCCAACCAGCGTGTGATGCCGAGCATGAGGCGGGTGTAGCGGACCGATCCCGCAGCCGCCGCGGCGCTGGCGTGATGCTGCTTCGCCTTGTCGGCCGCGGCCCGCGCCACGCCCGCGATGCGCGCCGGCTCGGGCAGGACGCGCGCCATCGACGGCAGCGTGGTCTCGGCCAGCACATCCCAGTCGCGCGCCGAACCGAGTTCGTCGGCCAGCCAGTCCAGCTCCAGCTGCAAGGCTTCGGGCAGGCGCAGTACATCCTTGAACATCCCCAGCGCCGAGCGCAGGCGCCGCATTCCGACCCGCATCTGGTGCAGGCTTTCGACGTCGCGCACCTTGGCCACGTTGTCCGCGTTGTCCTGAATGTGCGCCAGGCAGTTCGACACGATCTGCTGGAACGCCTGGTCGAGCGGCATGGCGCGCTCCAGCGTCAGCGGCTTGGCCTTGACCGCTACGCGCGGCTGCGGCGCCAGCAGCGCGTAGCCACGGTCGGCCTTGCTCAGGTTAGCGATGCGGAAAGGGACATCCTTGAGCAGGTCCAGCGCCAGGTCGAACAGCTGCGCCGGATCGCCCGCCTTCAGTTCCAGTTCGAGTTCGCTGATCGGCGCCTTTTCGGTGCCGTGTTCGAGCGTGCCCACGTCGAGCGCGCATTCGACGTGTACGCCTTTTTTCAGGTGCAGGTCCCACACGGTGCGCTTGATGTGCGTGCTGAACACGGGAGCCAGCCGCTGTTCGAGCGAGTCGGCGCCGAGCGCGTCGCGCCGGATCTGCTTTTCGTCGACCAGCTCGCGCAGGCGCGCCAGGTCCGGTGTCGGCCGATCGACCGGCGACTCCCACTCGCCGCGCTGGTGCAGGCCGCCGTTGGCGCCTGCGCCGTTCTTCATGGTCTGGATCCAGCGCTTGCCGACTTCGCGCACGCGAAGCCCGACGTCATGCCGGCGCAGCCGCAGCCGGGGCGTATCGAAATAGGTATCGGCCAAAGTTTCTTCGCGCGGCTTGGCGCCGCCATGGAACAAGTGGTGGTGCAGCAGTTTTTCCCTGGCCTTGGCGTCGAGCTGAAGCTTGAGTTCGATTTCCATCGCTACCGCCTCCGTGAAGTTGATCGCGTAAAGACAAAGTATGCGCCGGCGCGTCAGGCACACGTCACACCAGCGTCATATTCGGCTCGTAGACTGCACGCATCCAAACAACAGGGAAGACCTGAAAATGAAAATCAACAAGATGCTGACTTCAATGGTTCTGGGCGCACTGGCAACGATGGCCGCGACCAGCGCAATGGCCGCCGACATGACCGGCGCCGGCGCCACGTTCCCGTATCCGATCTACGCCAAGTGGGCCGAGTCGTACAAGGCTGCCACCGGCAACGGCCTGAATTACCAATCGATCGGCTCGGGCGCAGGCATCAAGCAGATCAAGGCGAAGACGGTCGACTTCGGCGCGTCCGACATGCCATTGAAAGCGGAAGAACTCGACGCCGAAGGCCTGATGCAGTTCCCGGCCATCATGGGCGGCGTGGTCGCGGTGGTCAACGTCGACGGCGTGGCGCCGGGCCAGCTTAAGCTGACTGGTCCCGTCCTCGCCGACATCTACCTGGGCAAGATCACCAAGTGGAACGCGCCTGAAATCGCCGCGCTGAACCCTGGCGTGAAGCTGCCGGCCGACGACATCACCGTGGTGCATCGCGCAGACAGCTCCGGCACCTCGTTCCTGTTCACCGACTACCTGTCGAAGACCAATGCCGACTTCAAGAGCAAGATTGGCGCCGGCACCGCGGTGAAGTGGGTGATCGGCGTGGGCGGCAAGGGCAACGAAGGCGTCGCCGCCAACGTCCAGCGCATCAAGGGTTCGATCGGCTACGTCGAGTGGGCCTACGCCAAAAAGAACAAGATGTCGCACACCCAGCTGAAGAACAAGGACGGCGTGTTCCTGCAGCCTGACGACGACAACTTCAAGGCCGCCGCTGCCGGCGCCGAGTGGACCAAGACGCCCGGCTTCGCCGTGGTGCTGACCGACCAGGCGGGCAAGGCGAGCTGGCCGATCACCGGCGTGTCGTACATCCTGATGCACAAGGCGCAGGCCGACGCTGCCAAGGGCAAGGAAGTGCTGAAGTTCTTCGACTGGGCCTACAAGCACGGCGGCCAGGCCGCGACCGAACTTGACTACGTGCCGATGCCCGCATCGGTGGTCTCGCTGGTAGAAGGCGCCTGGAAAGTGCAACTGAAGGACACTGCCGGCAAAGCGATCTACTAAGCAGCACCGGGGGTGAAGCAGGGATTTAGCGGAGCGAAGCTTCGCTCCTGCGGAACGGTCGAGCCTTGCAAGGCTCGGCTCCTTCCAGGTCCCGCGGACCTGACCCCATCTTCACTACGCCGCCATCATCGAACATTGGGCCAGGTCCGCAGGACCAGGCCCCGACAACGCACCCCTCATCGTGCCATTGATCCTCATCGTCGAAGACGAACCCGCCGTGGCGGAACTGGTGAAGTTCGCGCTTGGCGCCCACGGGTGGGACTGCTGCATCGTCGCCACCGTCAGCCTGGCCTGGGAGTTCATCCAGGCGCGCCGGCCGCACCTCGTGGTCCTCGACTGGATGCTGCGCGGCCAGAGCGGCCTGCACCTGCTGCTGCGGATTCGCAGTGAAAGCGCATTGTGTCGGCTGCCCGTGGTGATGCTCAGTGGGCGCACCGCGGAGCAGGACCGGATCGATGGCCTCAACAGCGGCGCGGACGCTTACGTCACCAAGCCGTTTTCGCCGCGCGAACTGCTGGCGCGTGCGTCATCGCTTTTGGGGGCAAGTCCGCCGGACCTGACCCCGCCCTTGTCGCCGGCGGCGGCAAGACTCGCGCTCGACGAAGCACACGGCACGCTTCGCGTTGACGGCCGCTGGGTGCCGATCGGCGCGGTGGAGTTCCGCATGCTGCAGCTGCTTGTGGCAAATCCGCGCGAAGTGTTTTCGCGCGGCCAGCTCCTCGGCCACATCTGGGAAAGCGGCAGCGTCACCGACGAACGCACCGTCGACGTCGTGGTCTTGCGGCTGCGCAAGGTGCTCGGCCCTGCGCGCTCGCTGGTCAAGACGGTGCGCGGCGCCGGCTACATGCTGGCCGAATCGTGACTTGGTTGTCATCACCCTGACATAAAGCGGCGCCAGAATAGTTGCACACGGGAATTAGCCGTGATTTGATACTCAACGCAACGACTTCTCCCTTGATGAAAAAATTCAGCTTACACACCGGCGCGCGCATCGTGCTGTCCTTCGCGCTCGTCCTCGTCATCATGGCGACCATGTCGGCGGTCGCCGTGTGGCGCCTGCAGGCGGCCGACCAGGCGACCTCCGGCCTGGTCAACGACACGCTGGCCAAGCGCCAGCTCGCGGCCGAACTGCTGGCGATGGCGCGGCTGAACGGCGTACGCGCAGCGGCGATCGCACGCAGCGACAGCATGGAAGTGGGCGACTATTTTGGCGCGCAGCTGGGCGAGGGCGACAAACAGCAGGCCGCGCTCGAAGCCAGATTGGCGGCGCTGACGCATGACGGCGCCGAGCGCGACTTGCTGGCACGGGCCGACGCCGCACGCAAAGCCTACCTGGGGGTGCGTGCGGAGGCGTTCAAAATGAAGGACCTGGGCAAGACCCAGGAGGTGGCGCAGCTGGCCGACGGCGCCCTCGAAACCACGTTCAGGCAATACAGCGGCGCGCAGGCTGCGCTGCTCGATTATCACACCCGCCAGGCCGGCACGGTCGCGCAGCAGTCGCACAGCCAGTTCGTGCTGGGCCGCGCGCTGCTGGTCGGGCTCGGCGTGTTCGCGCTGGCCGCCGGCGGCGTGCTGGCGTGGCTGCTCACGCGCGGCATCGTCGCGCCGCTGCGCGCGGCGGTCGCGCAGATCGTGCGTGTCGCCGGCGGCGACTTGCGGCCCGTCGAGGCCAATACGCGCAGTGACGAAATCGGCCAGTTGCTCGGTGCGCTCGGCGCGATGACGGCGCGCCTCGCCGCCACGGTGGCGCAGGTGAAGGATGGCGCAATCGCCCTGGATGTGGCGTCCGGCGAAATCGCCGCCGGCAACGCCGACCTGTCGCGGCGCACCGAGCAGCAGGCCGGCGCGCTGGAGGAAACCGCGTCCTCGATCGAGGAGCTGACCTCGGCGGTTCGGCAGAACAGCGTCAACGCGCGGCAGGCCAACCAGGTCGCGCTGCAGGCGTCCTCGCTGGCCGACAAGGGCGGCGAGGCGGTCGCCGACGTCGTCGGCACGATGGCGGCAATCAGCAGCTCGGCGACCCGTATCGTCGACATCACCGCCGTCATCGACGGAATCGCATTCCAGACCAACCTGCTGGCGCTGAACGCGGCGGTCGAAGCGGCGCGCGCGGGCGAGCAGGGGCGGGGCTTCGCGGTGGTCGCGGGCGAGGTGCGCACCCTGGCGCAGCGCGCTTCGCTGGCGGCGCGCGAAATCAAGGATCTGATCGGCGAGTCCGTCGAGCGCATCGAGGAAGGCCGGCGCCTGACCGCACAGGCCGGCGGCACGATGCAGGACATCGTCGCCGGCGTGCGCAAGGTGGCGGCGATTATTGGCGAGATCAGCGTATCAAGCGCCGAACAGGAGGCGGGCATCGGCCAGATCAACGGCGCGATCGGCGACATGGACGCGGTGACCCAGCAGAATGCGGCGCTGGTCGAGCAGGCAGCGGCGTCGGCCGAGTCGCTGCACGAACAGGCCGCGCAGCTGGCGGCGACGGTGGCGTTGTTCCGCCTGTCCACCGCGCAGCCCGCGCCGCTGAAACTGGTGCCGGTGCTCGAGCCGACCGGACAAAGCTGCCGCGGCGCCGCAACCGGACCACGAGCAAATCCATCGTACCGGCGCGAAATGACGGCTTGATGACCTTTCCTTGACGAGTGTGAAATGTCTCAAAATGAACATTACGGGTTGGTAATGTCTAATTTATATAAATTCTTGACGCCGGCTGATTGGCGAGATTACGGTTAGTCCATCCCCGGGTTAAAAAGGGGCGAACCGGATGATTTCGACAGACCAATTGGAGATAAGATGACCCTTCGTAAAACGCTGCTGGCCGCAACGATCGCCGCACTCCCGCTCATGATGTCCGGCGCCGCGCAAGCCGCAGCCCCTGCGGGGAACCCGGCAATGCAAGCACAAGACAACGCCAACATGATGTCGCAGCTGATGTCGCAGCGCGGCCGCAACGGCCTCGACAGCCGCCACGGCTTCGCGCTGGGCAACCAGCATCCGGGCGCCGGCGGCACCACCATCAGCCGCCTCGACCACACCTTCAAAGGTGTGCGCGTGTACGGTTCCGAATCGGTGGTGGTCACCGGCGCGCACGGCAACGTGATCAGCGAATCGGCCGCCAACCGCCGCGCCGGCCTGACCAAGGGCGACTTCAACGTGGCCCCCGGCCTGTCCGCCAAAGCCGCGATCGATGGCGTCGTCGCCCGCGTCTCGCCGAACGGCAAGCCGATCGATCCGCCAAGCGCCGAACTGATCATCTACCCTGTCATCACGGAAGAGCGCATCGCCTCGGCCGCCGGCAAGGCCGAAAAGGACCTGAACGCCACCGACCTGCAGGAAGTCGTCACCGGCTACCAGCTGGCCTACCTGGTCAAGACCCGCCACGTTTCCGGCAACACGCCGCAGTTCTACAACACCATCGTCAGCGCCACCGACGGCTCCGTCATCGACCAGTGGAGCATGGTGCAGACCGTCGTCGGCACCGGCAACAGCCAGTACAACGGCGCCGTGCCGATCAACACCACCCTGTCGGGCAGCACCTACTCGATGAAGGACACCACCCGCGGCGTGGGCGGCACCTTCGGCGGCATGGCCATCACCAACGCCAACCACACCACCAGCGCCGGCGCGATCTACACCAACACGGTCAACACCTGGGGCGACGGCCAGAACTACATCGCCGGCGGCAGCACCACCAACGCCAACGGCCAGACCGCGGCGGTGAACGCTGCCTGGGGCCTGCAGAACACCTACGACATGCTGAACAATACGCTCGGCTGGAAGTCGTTGGACGGCAACAACACCGCGACCTACATCGCGGCCCACGTCAACACCGCCTACGACAACGCCTACTACAGCGACACCTGCAAGTGCATGTACATCGGCGACGGCGGCACCTCGTTCACCAGCCTCGGTTCGATCGACGTGATCGGCCACGAGATGGGCCACGGCGTCACCGCCGCGACCTCGAACCTGGCCTACCGCGCCGAATCGGGCGGCCTGAACGAGTCCGCGTCCGACATCCAGGGTGAGATGGTGGAGGCCTACGCGCGCGCCGGCGGCACCGGCGCCTTGATCCCGGCCGGCAACGACTGGATGATGGGCAAGGAAATCGCCAAGAACGGCCAGCCGCTGCGCTGGCTGTACAAGCCGAGCAAGGACGGCGCCAGCCCGAACGCGTGGAGCAGCAGCATCAAGCGCCTGGACGTGCACTACAGCAGCGGCCCGAACAACCGCATGTTCTACTTCCTGTCGCAGGGTTCGAGCTCGTCGCCGACCAGCGACTACTACAGCTCGTACCTGAACAAGGCGCCGCTGGCCATGACCGGCATCGGCAACGACAAGGCGTTCCGCATCTGGTTCAAGGCGCTGACCACGAAATTCACGTCGGCGACCAACTACGCCGACGCGCGCCTGAAGGTCATCGCCGCCGCGCAGGAACTGTATGGCGTGGGCAGCGCCGAAGACAAGGCGGTGCAGCGCGCCTACGCGGCGATCAACGTCGGCGCCGACGTCGCCGAGTAAGTCAGAATGGGGTCAGGTCCGCAGGACCAGACCCCGGAATGCATGCGTCGCCGTCAAAGCTGGGGTCTGGTCCTGCGGACCTGCCCCGTTTTCACTTGCGCGATGCGGCGACTGCGGCAATACTGCGACTCTTTCAATCCTGAGAGTCTTTCCCATGACGCTGCGCCGCTTGTTCACCGCCCTCATCCTCACCGCGCCGGTCGTGGCGCACGCCACTCCCGCCAGCGACCCGTGGCACGCCAAGGCGCGCAGCCTGCTCGAACACGCGGTGAACATCCCCACCGTGCAGGGCCGCGACCGCGTGCCGGAGCTGGCCGGCTATCTCGCCGCCCAGTACCGCGCCGCGGGCATTCCGGCCGCCGACATCCATGTCCTGCCCTACAAGCAGACCGCGGCGCTGATCGTGCGCTGGCGCGCCGAAGGCAAGCCTGCCGCGAAGCCGATCATGCTGATGGCGCACATGGACGTGGTCGAGGCAAAGCGTGAAGACTGGTCGGCGAGCGACCCGTTCGTGTTTACCGAGCGCGATGGCTACTACTACGGCCGCGGCACCTCCGACATCAAGCAGGGCATCGCCGCCACCACCGCCGCGATCCTGAAACTGAAGGCGGGCGGCTTCAAGCCGAAGCGCGACATCATCGTGTTCTACACCGGCGACGAGGAAACCGCAGGCGTGGGCGCCGAACTGGGCGCGACGACCTGGCATGAGCTGCTCGATGCCGAATACGGCCTGAACGCCGATGGCGGCGGCGGCGGCTTCGCGCCGGATGGACGTCCGCTTGGCTTCACCTTGCAGACCGCCGAAAAGACCTTCGCCGACTATACGCTGACCGCGCGCAACCGCGGCGGCCACTCGTCCAAGCCTCGGCCCGACAACGCCATCTACCAGCTCGCCAACGCGCTACGCCGGCTGGAAAATTACCGCTTCGAACCGGTGCAGAACGAGACCACGCGCGCCTATTTCGCCGGGCGCCAGCAGGGCGAGACCGGGCCGCTGGGCGACGCGATGCGCGCCTGGCTGAAGAATCCGGGCGACGGCGCCGCGGCGGACGCGATCGAGGCGGACGAAGGGGAGGCGGGGCTGACGCGCACGCGCTGCGTCGCCACGCTGCTGGCCGGCGGCCATGCCGACAACGCGCTGCCGCAGCTGGCGACGGCCACGGTCAACTGCCGCATCATGCCGGGCGTGTCGCCGGACGCGATCCGCGACGAACTGCAGAAGGTGGTGGGCGATCCCGGCGTGGTGGTCACGCGCGGCGACAAGAACCGGGCGGCGCTGGCGTCGCCCTTGCGCGCCGACGTGGTCAACGCCTATACCGATTCGGTGAAGGCACTGCATCCGGGGGCGCAGGTAGTGCCCGAGATGAGCGCGGGCGCCAGCGACGCGGTGCCGTTTCGCGTGATCGGGATACCGGTGTACGGCGTCGATGGTGCATGGGGCGTGGTGCCGACCGATCTGCGCGCGCACGGGCAGGACGAGCGGCTGCCGGTGAAGGCGCTGGACGACGATGTCGACCACTGGGTGCTGATGCTCAAAAAGCTGGCGGGGTAATCGGAGGGCGGGGTCTGGTCCCGCGGACCTGACCCCGTCTTTGTCGCTGCGGCTGGCGTTGCGCCGCACGCCTTCTCTGCCGCCTGCGTCAACCCCGGGGTCAGGTCCGCAGGACCAGACCCCTCGGCTCCGATCAGTCGCCCAGCAGCGGATACGGATTGATCGCGGTGCCTTTCCACCACTGCTTGGCCGGCGTCAGCTCGAACACGGCGAAGTGCAGGTGCGGCGCATCCTTGGCCGCGTTGCCGGTGGTGCCGACATAGCCCACCAGGTCGCCCCGCTTGAGCACTGTGCCTTCCTTGACGCCATCGGCGTAACGGTCCAGGTGCGCGTAGTAGTACGCGTACTTCTCGCTCGGGTCGAACTGGTACACCGTCAGCCCGCCCGGCTTGCTGTTAAATAGCTTGACCACCTTGCCGTCGCCCACCGCGAACACCTTCGCGCCCTTCGGCGCCATGATGTCGAGCGCTTCATGATGGCGTTCCTTGCCGCGCGGCTGGTCGAAGTTGTCGGTCAGCTGCGCGTACTTGATGCCCTCGACCGGCACTAGCAGCTTGCCTGTCGGCGTCGCCGCGGCCGAGGCGACGTCGGGCACCTTCGCCAGCTCGTCCTGCGCGGGTTTCAGCGGCAGGTCCACTTCGGTCAGGTCGGTCGGCACCACCGGCGCCGGCGGCAGCGATGCCGCCAGCGTATCGGCCGGCGGCGCAGCGGGCGCCGTCACCGCCGGCGCGACCACCACCGCAGTCGCAGGCGCAGGCGCGGCATCATGCGGCACCTGGCGCAGGAACACGAACAGCCCGCCGGCGCCAATCAGCACGCCGGCCAGGAAGGTCAGAAGCCATCTCATCGTTTTCTCCTCTTGTTATTGTCAGGGACGAGCATTTACTGCACCAGCTGCACCGCCGTGCCGCCGCCGACCGCCGTCACCAGCGTGGCGACGTCCCAGTTGGTGAGGCGAATGCAGCCGTGCGACTGGGTCTTGCCGATCGAGGCGGGCATCGGCGAGCCGTGGATGCCGTAGTGCGGCTTCGACAGGTCAATCCAGGCCACGCCCACCGGGTTGTTCGGGCCGGCCGGAATCGTCGCCTTGGTGTCGCCCGCCTTGGCGTCCCAGAACAGCTTGGGGTTGTAGTGGAACACCGGGTTCTTCGAAATGCCGTTGACCTTCCAGTCGCCGAGCGGCAGCGGATCGTGCTCGCTGCCGGTCGATGCGGGGAACTGCGCGATCGTCTTGCCGGCGGTGTCGAGCAGGGTCAGGGTGCGGCCCGACTTCGACACGACGATCTTGCCGCCCTTGGGCAGCGGTTCGGTATCGAGCACGTTCGGCACGACGATCTGCTCGCCGGCGCGCGCCAGGTCCTTGCCGGGATTGAGGGCCTTGAGCAGGGCGGGGCTGGCATGGAATTTTTCGCCCAGCGCTTCCTCGGCGCTGGCGAAGCCCAGGGCCGGCAGCTTGGCCTTGTCGGCCATCTCTTCGGGGATCGGCTGGAACGGGCCGGCCACGTCGGCGTCCAGGATGGTGTAGGTGGTCAGCGCATCGGCGCTGTCGGCGTTGAGCGCGGCCCAGGTGGCGGCGTTCAGGGCGCCGTTGCCGGCGATGCCGCGTGCCTTCTGGTAGCCGGCGATCGCGGCGCGCATGTTGGTGCCGCTGGCGCCGTCGATCTCGCCGGACGAGAAGTGGGCGCGATCGAGCAGGATCTGGGCGCGCAGGATTTCAGGCTTGCCCGGTTTGGCCGTGGCCGATTTGCCGGCGCCGTTGACGCTGTCGGCGGTCAGGGGCGTGGCGGCCAGCGCGGGCGCGCAGAGGACGGCGGCGAGCAGGGCGATGTGTGCGTGTTTCAAGGTAGGTCCCGGAGCTAGTGACAATGAGTCAAGACTAGTTCCTCCGGGAACCCCGGTCTGTGCGCCAGCGTACTTTGTACCGACGCCGCCGCGCCCCGTTACGCGGCCAGGCTGCCCAGCACGCCGATGTCCGGGCTGCCCATCAGCTTGTCGATGTCCACCAGGATCAGCATGCGCTCGTCGAGCGTGCCCAGGCCGATCAGGTAGTCGCTCTCGAACACGCCGCCCATGTCGGGCGCCGGACGGATCTGCTGCGGCGCCAGGGTGGTCACGTCGGAGACGCTGTCGACCACCATGCCGACCACTTTGCCGCCCAGGTTCAGCACGATGACGATGGTGAATTCGTCGTAGCTCGGCGTGCCGAGATTGAACCTGATGCGCATGTCGACGATCGGCACGATCACGCCGCGGAGGTTCATGACGCCCTTGAAGAACGCCGGCGTGTTGGCGATGCGGGTGACCGCGCCGGTTTCGTAGCCGCGGATTTCCTGCACCTTGAGGATGTCGAGGCCGTATTCTTCCTCGCCCATCGTGAAGGCCAGGAATTCGTGGCCGGCTTCGTCGCGCGCATGCGCGTGGTGGTGGACTGCGTGGTCCGCTGCGTGGGTTTGTAACATGGTATCGGCCTGGTGAGTTTGAAAAGCGGGATCGCCGCTCAAGGGGCTACGGCGGGGGCGGGGGCAATAGCGCGGGCTTGACGAGGACGGATTCCGACCGCCGCGGCGTGATGCGCGGCACAGGCTCTCACGTTACACTTGCCGTACGGAAATGTCGAGAGATGTCTTGTCGGATAGATACTTGTTGTTGCGCTGCCGTAACAAATTGTGACTCAGTGCGGCATGCCCAGCGCCTTGCGGATCGCCGGCAGCACCAGTTTGAACGAAGGCGAACTGGCCGCGACCTCGTCGTAATGGCTGGCGCCGGGCAGCACGATGACGTCGGCGGTGTCGCCGGCGGCCCTGGCGCGCGCGGCGTAATCGCGGGCGGCACGCGGCGGCGAGACGGTGTCGAGCTCGCCGGTGATGAGCACCGTGTGGCTGCCGTTGGGGACCAGCTCGGCCGCGTTGGTGTCGGCGAACACATTCGGCCGCGCCGGGCCCGGCAGGCCGGCCAGGTCGGCCGTGTCGCGCCCGCAGCTGGACTGGATCAGCGCGCGCTCGTTGCGCAGGTCGGCCAGGCCACCCAGGCTGACGATTTCGCGCACCGGCAGCGGATGGGCGCGGTGCAGCGGGCTCGACGCCGGGATTTTCGCGCGCCCGGCGATCCATTGCACCAGCTGCCCGCCGGCCGAGTGGCCGACCGCGACGATGCGCGAGAGGTCGAGCTGGTTGGCCGTCGCGCTGCGCTCCAGCAAGTCGAGCGCCGCGTGCATGTCCTGGTAGGTGCCGGGATAACCGCCGCCATCCTCGTCGACCCGGCGGTATTCGACGTTCCACACGGCGATGCCCTGGGCGGCCAGCGCGCCGGCCAAGTTGCGCATCTGGCCGATGCCGCCGAACTTGATGGTCCAGCAGCCACCATGCACCAGCACCACCACCGGGAACGGGCCGGCGCCGGCGGGACGGAACAGCTCGGCGTACTGCGACGGCGCGCTGCCGTAGGCCAGTTTCGCGGTCGGCGCCGGGCCGCTCAGGGCCAGGTAGTCGGCCAGCTTCATCGGGGCGGCGGCGGCCAGGCTTGCGCTCAGCAGGGCGGCGGGGAGCAGGGCGCGCAGGAAAGGTGTCATCGCAATATGGTCGAGTTGGTCAGGCGCCAACTATACCGGGGTTTTGCCGCTCTGCGCGCCCTTGCGCACGATTGAACGCGGCGGCAAATGCGATCGGGGCCTTCATGCTAGTCTGCCAAAAAAACCATTAGGGGAATGACATGGCAGATGCATCGGAAGACTATCGCGGCTACCGCATCACGGTAACGCCGATCAAGGATTGCGAGGACCGGTGGGACTTCGAGTACCGCATCGGCCCGTTCGGCGGCGGCGAGCAGGTCCGTTCGCGCAGCAAGACCGCCAACGGCTACATGACCACCGAGGCGGCCTGCGTGGCCGGCATCGAGGTGGCGCGCACCGAAATCGACAATCTGCTCGCGCTCGACAGCACGAAAGCGAACTGATCAGATAACCATTGATTTTCGATAAACACCCGGCGTCGTGGCTTGCTACGATGCCATTTTGGCCCGGTAGCAATGGGGCAGAAAAGGCTGGAGATGAGCATTACCGATTCAAGCAAGGAACAGGGCTGGGACCGCGGCATCGGCAGTGTGCGGGCCCATTCGACGCCGGACCCGGACCTGCCGCCCACGCCCAACCCGGTGCCGGACGATGTGCCGGCGCCGGCCAATGCGCCGGTGCAGGAACCGAAGTTTCCCGAGCCGCCGATCAAGGCGGCGCGGGAGGAATAAGCGCTCAGGATTGCGGAGTGGCCGGCTTGTCGGCCGCCGGCAGCGGCGGGATCTGGCGGATCATTTCCTCCGTTTCCTTTTGGGCGGGAGTCTTCTCGCCGCTGCCGATGTCGGCTTCGTCGAACAGGGGGCGAACGGTACGCGGGTCGGCGGGGCGGGTGGTCTGGTTCATGCAGGTCTCCTGGTTGCTGTGTTTCGATTGATTCATCCTAGCAGGACAAACTGGAGTCGGGCGCGCAATAAGAAAACAACAATTGGTGTTGCTTCACAGTCAGAAATATTGCAAATCCAATTGCGCGCGTTGATAACAGTTCTATAATCGGTCATCGGGTCAACACATGTTGCTGGAGAGCGTCATGGGCAATTCATTGCACAACAAAATCTACCTCGGCCGCCACTCCGCACTGACGTCGCGCAAGCTAAGGGTGCTGCTGGCGCTCGGAGCGCTGGTCGGGGTCGCGGTCGCCTGGATGGCAATTCGCGGCTTCAAATAGACGCGCACGGCGTTTCGCGGTTACCATGTGCGCCGCACTGGCTCACTTGGAAAGCAGCAATGAAGAACGAAACACTGACCACCGACGAATATGACGCGCTCGGCCACATCGAGCGTGGCGCCGCGCACGACAAGGTAAATGCCTGCGTCGGGCGTAACGCCAAGCGCCTGTCGGGGCTGAAGATGATCCAATATGGCCGCGACGGCCGGCTGTCGCTGAGCGAGAAGGGGCAGCAGGTGCTGTTCCTGCGCCGCTGCATCAACGCCTTGCGCGCGCTGGCGGCCGATCCGGCGGCGGCGGTCGATGCCGATGTCGCCGGCTTCCTGGGCAAGAAATCGCACATCGCCAAGCTGGAAGGCGGCGGCTACGAGGTGACCGCCAAGGGCCGCGAGTCGCTGGCCGATATCGACGCCCAGCAAAAACCGAAGTAGGGAATTTTGTTTGTCGTTCCTGGGCTCGGCGCCCCCCTTGGCAGGAACCCATACCCCGTTCGAGCAGCGGGGCGCATCATTTCGCAACGAGTATCGAGCTGAGCATAGGTTCCTGCCTTCGCAGGAACGACCTGCTTCACGCCAAAAAAAACCGGGCAGCGCCCGGTTTTTTCTTGTCCGCTTACTGGCGGCGGCGGTTCGGATACACCAGCGTGCGGATCGCCACTTCCGCCGGCACGTTCATCGCCGACAGGAATTCGGCGGCGCGCTGCAGACCCACCGTCGGGATCGACGCGATCGCCTGATTGATCACGTCGCGCGTGCGGAAATCGGTGCGCGGATGTTTGATGTCGTGCCGGTTAAGCGCGGCGCTGGTCTGGTTCATGTCGGTTCTCGTGTGTGATCAGGGTTCGGTCCACGCAATCGCATCTTTCGTGCAACATGCGTTGTTCAGAATCATAAACCAGTTTATCACGATGATGTCGAATTAATACTGCTATTTTTGTGCTCAGCCCGCCGCGACGCCATCGAGCAATGGCAGGCAGCGGCGTTGGCGCAGCAGCGCTTCGAACTCGGCCGCCGGCAGCGGACGGCTGAAGAAGTAGCCCTGCATCTCGTCGCAGCCGTGGCGCCGCAGGTAGTCCAGCTGGTCTTCGGTCTCGACGCCTTCGGCGATCACCGCCAGCTTCAGGTTGTGCGCCAGCGCGACGATCGAGGCGACGATCGCGGCGTCGTTCGAGTCGCGCGTGATGGCCGCGACGAACGAGCGGTCGATCTTGAGCACGTCGATCGGGAAGCGCGACAGGTAGGACAGGCTGGAGTAGCCGGTGCCGAAGTCGTCGATCGACAGCTTGACGCCCAGATTCTTCATCGCGTGCAGCAGCTCCACCGCCAGCGTGACGTCGCTCATGAACAGGCTCTCGGTCAGCTCGATCTCGAGGCAGTCCGGCGCCAGCCCGGTCTCGCGCAGCACGGCGCCGATGTCGGCGATCAGCTTGGGCGCGCCGAACTGGCGCGCCGACAGGTTCACCGCCACGCGCAGTTTGCCCAAGCCGGCCTGCTGCCACGCCTTGTTCTGGCGGCAGGCCTCGCGCATGACCCAGGCGCCGATCTGCACGATCAGTCCCGTCTCCTCGGCCACGCCGATAAAGCGGTTCGGCGCGACCATGCCCATCTCCGGATGCTGCCAGCGGATCAGCGCTTCCATGCCGACGATCTCGCCGCTGGCCAGGTCCACCTGCGGCTGGTAGTGCAGCACGAACTCGTCGCGCTCGAGGGCGTTGCGCAGCGCGCTCTCGATGCGCACCCGCTCCATCGCCTCTTCGTTCATCGACGGCGTGTAGAACTGGAAGTTGTTGCGGCCCAGCTTCTTGGCGCGGTACATGGCGATGTCGGCGTGCTCGATCAGGCTGTCGGCCGGGGCGCCGTCGGTCGGGTACACCGCCACGCCGATCGAGCAGGTGACGAAGAATTCCTTGATGCCCAACATGACCGGCTGCGCCACAGAATCCATCAGGCGCTGCACCACGTCGACGGTCAGCTTCTGGTCTTCGTGCTCGGTGAGGATCACGACGAATTCGTCGCCCGACAGGCGCGCCACGGTGTCGGTGTCGCGCAGCGCCCCGCGCAAACGCGCCGCCACCGTCATCAGGAGCACGTCGCCGGCCTTGTGGCCCATGCTGTCGTTGACGAACTTGAAGCGGTCCAGGTCGATCAGCATCACCCACACCGGGTGGGCGCAACGCATCGAGTAGGCCACCGCCTGGGAGAGACGGTCCTGCAGCAGGCTGCGGTTCGGCAGGCCGGTCAGCACGTCGTGCTGCGCCACGTGATGGATGCGCTGCTCCGACAGCTTGCGCGCGGTGATGTCGGTGCCGGTGCCGCGGTAGCCCTTGAACTTGCCGTGCTCGTCGAACACCGGCTCGCCGTTGACGTTGAACCAGCGCGTGCCGCCTTCGTCGTCGCGCAGCGAATATTCGAAGTTGGAAAAGCGCTGGTGCGCCTCGGTCTCGGCGATGTGGGCGCGGCCCCAGTCGGTGTCGGCCATCTCGGGGATGATTTCCCAGCGCGTCTTGCCCAGCAGCCGGTCGGACGACACGCCGGCTTTTTCGCCGAAGCCGCCGGTGATCGCGGTGAAGCGGAAGTTCTCGTCCTGTTCCCAGTACCAGTCGGACGACATCGACACCAGCTGGCGGAAGCGCTGCTCGCTTTCCTGCAGCGCTTTTTCGGTGCGCTTGCGGTCGGCCACGTCGTGGATCAGGCGCCGGTTCGACAGTTCCAGGTCGGCGGTGCGCTCCTGCACCAGGCGCTGGACCCGGCGCGAACGGCGCACCTGCGCCTGCACCAGTGCGCCCATGAGCAGTGTCAGCAGCGTGCCGCCGACCAGGACCAGCAGCGAGCCGAAATGATCGAGCAGGAACGGGCGCGGCGCCTGGGCGACATCGACGCGCCAGGCCTGGCCGGCGAAATCGAGGCTGCGCGTCAGGCTTGGCGCATGGTGCAGGGCCAGCCAGGGCAGGGCCGGCGCCGCCTCGCCGCGCGGCAGCGGGTCGCCCACGCGCGGGTAGACCTGGCTCGGCTTGCCGTCGGCGCCGGTCGCGTACACGGCCAGGCTCAGGCCATCGTCGTCGCGCTGCCCGGACATGATCCGCCATACCAGGTCGCCGGCGCGGATGCTGGCCGCGGTGTCGCCGATCAGCGCGGCGCGGCGCTGCTGCGGCGTGTCCAGCGGTGCGTGTCTGCGGTACACCGGCATGATGACCAGGAAGCCGGCCTGAGGGCGCGGCGCCAGCGCCAGTCCGAGCAGGGCGGTGCCGCTGGGGCGCCCGCTGTCGAGGGCACGCTCGAGCGCGGCGACGAACAGCTTGCTGTCGCCGGCGTCGATGCCGAAGGCGAGCTCGTTGCCGGCCATCGGCTCGACGTATTCGAGCGCGTTGTAGACCGGCCGCCGCGGCGCCGCCTTGCGCCTGGCCTCGACGATGTCGATGATGCCGCTGCCGGGAAGGACCGCGGACAGGCCCGCCTCGAAGCGCGCGCGGTCGGCGTCGGCCACCCGCCGATGGAAGGTGAAGGCCTTGATGAAGGGATAGCGCTGCAGCAGCGGCGCGGTGAAATCGTGGAACTGCTCGCGCGTGACCGGGTCCACCGTGGCGAACAGCCGGTTGGTGACGGTGACCACTTCGACCACCTGGTCGAGGCCCTGGCGGATCGCCGCGACGCGCACGCCGGCGCGCTGCTCGAAGGACAGCTGCGCCTTGTCGTATTCGAGGTGGCTGACGGCCAGGAACAGGGCGGCGGTGGCAACGAGGCCGCCCGCCAGCGTGAGAGCGGTGGCGGCGGCGAGCGAAGACGGCAGGCGGACTGGCATGTGCCGGAATGGTTCCTTGTCAGCGACGTGCCGGGAGTGGCGCGCCGATCGAGACGTTAGTGTGTCACAACCTTGTCGAAAATTGCAATTAAATTGTATAGTGGCAACAGAAGGCGGCGAATTTGTTGTCTGCGGGTACAATTTTCAGCGCCGGGACAGCCAGGCCACGAGGATGCGCACCAGCAGCCGGTTCACCAGGCCGAAGCCGAAGCCGCGCCGGCGCCCCAGCAGCCGCTGCACCCATTGCGCGCGGCCACGCGGGCGGCGCGGGTCGGCGTCGAGCGGCGCCTTGACCGCGAACAGGATGCGGTTGTTGCCGGCCACCTGACGGAACCAGCTCACGCGCCCGCCGAACATCAGGCGCAGGCGGCCCAGCATGGCGGGATAGTGAGGATCGTAGCTGAATACGTTCGCCACCAGCACGCCGCCGTCGCACAGTGCGCGCCGGCAGTGCGCATAGAACCGCGAGCTGCCCAGCGCCGGCGGCAGGCCTTCCTCGTCGAAGCCGTCGACCACCAGCACGTCGAAGCCGCCGCGCGCGTGTTCCAGCCAGCGCGCGGCGTCGGCGTGCACCACGCGAAAGCGCTCGTCGTCGGCCGGCACGTGGAACTGCTCGCGCAGCGCGATCACGTCGGCGCGCAGTTCCAGCACCGTGATGCGCGCGGCGGGGAAGTGACGGTAGCAGAACTTGGCCAGCGAGCCGCCGCCCAGCCCGACCATCAGGATGTGGCGCGGGCGCGGCACGAACAGGGCGAAGCACGCCATCGCGCGCACGTAGTCGAGCACCAGCGCATCGGGACGCGACAGGCGCATCTCGCTCTGCACGTTCCCCGCCATGAACTCGAGCCGGCGCGTGTCGCCCTCGGTCGACACCAGCGGTGGTGGCCAGGACGGGGACGATGGCGGGACGGTGTGCGGCATCGGGTGAGTATATGCCAGTCCAAATGCTTGTTGCACGATATGCCTTTCTGATAAGCTGACCCATCGCCACGGAGATCCCATGTTCCTAGACCATCCCACCCTTACCGCGACCAACAGCCTGACCGAACCTGACCGCATCGAGCGGCTAGGCCGCGTCTACGGGTACGCGGTGGCGCTGGCCGACCGCAATCCGGGCGCCCGCTTCATCGAAAAGGTCACCCAGATCCACGACCACAAGGGCACCCTGATCGTGTTCTGGAACGACGCGCCGGGCGAGGCGGAAAAGGAATACTTCGCGCAGGCCTGGTCCAGCAGGATCGGCGACGGCAGCCGCAACGTCGAACACGAATTCTGACGCGCCCGCCCATGGACATCACCACCATGCTGTTCGCCCTCGCGCTGGGCAACCTGACCCTGTGCGCCGCGCTGTTCTTCTTCGAGCACGGCCGCCATAAATCGACGTCGCTGTCGGCCTGGGCGCTGTCGAAGCAGATCCAGGCCGTGGCCTGGCTGCTGCTGTACCTGCGCGCCAGCGGCGTCGTGGCCGACGCGATCGCGATCCCGGCCGGCTATGCTGCGCTGTTTGCCGGCGTCGCGCTCGAGGGCGGCGCGCTGTGGGAGTCATCCGGCCGCACCCAATGGCGCCGCATTACGCTCGTCGCGCTGATCCTGGCCATCGGCGCCTTCGCCGCCGCGTATGCGATCGACCCTGCGGGCCTGCGCACGGTGGCCGGATCGCTGGTGCTCGGCGCCCTCTACCTGTCCGGCGCCTGCGCCTTCGCGCTCGACTGGCGCACCGCCACGATGCTGCGCCGCTTCCTTGCCATCGCCACCACCTTGCTGGCGCTGCTCGTCGCCGCGCGCGGCGTGATGGTGCTGACCATGCCCGGCGGCTGGGGATGGATCAGCAACGGCTTCCTGCAGATCTGGTCGTCGGCCGCCTTCTACCTGCTGATGCTGCTCAACGGATTCGGCTACCTGCTGCTGGCGCGCGAGCAGGTGCAGCAGGAACTGGACAGGCTGGCGGTGGTGGACGCCCACACCGACGTGCCGAACCGGCGCGGCTTCTTCATGGCGCTGGCGCCGCTGCTGGCGCTGGCGCGCAGGCCCGGCGCGCCGACCGCGCTGGTGGTGTTCGACCTCGACCAGTTCAAGCGCGTCAACGACGGCTACGGCCACGCGGCCGGCGACACGGCGCTGCGCGCGGTGATCGACGTGTGCAAGCGCCAGCTGCGCGACAGCGACCAGCTGGGGCGCCTGATCGGCGTCGAATTCGCCATCCTGCTGCCGCGCACCGGCCTGCCCGAAGCGATGCTGGTGGCCGAGCGCATGCGCGCGGCGATCGAAGCGGCGCCGGTCAAGAGCGAGCGCGCGCTGATCCGGCTCACCGCCAGCTTCGGCGTGACCACCCTGCGCGCCGACGACACCACCACCAGCCTGTTCAAGCGCGCCGACGACGCGCTGCAGGCGGCCAAGCAGGGCGGGCGCAACTGCGTCGTCCGCGCAGAGGCGCCGGTCACGGTGTAATCGGGCCTGTCGTTCCCGCCACTGGCGGAAACGACTACCAGCGAAGGCTGGTACCCATACGGCGCATGCGCTGGCACTGGGCGTCGCTCAGCATGGGTACCTGCCTTCGCAGGTACGACACCCATCTAAAGCGCCGGCCACGGTATAACCCCGCCTGTCGTTCTCGCCACTGGCGGAAACGACTAGCAGCGAAGGCTGGTACCCATACGGCGCATGCGCTGGCACTGGGCTTCGCTCAGCATGGGTACCTGCCTTCGCAGGTACGACGCCCTCGGTCATACGCGTGTCATGTGCCGCCGCTATTGTGGTACGATTTTCAGCGCTGGAGCCGCCATGACACCGTATGAGGAAGAAGCTGGTATGTATGCTGCCGTCGATCTTGGTTCCAACAGTTTTCGCCTGCACATCGGCAAGCATGACGGCGATGCGATCCGCGTCGTCAAGAGCATGCGCGAACCGATCCGCCTCGGCGCGGGACTCGACAAATCCAATAACCTGACCGAGGCGGCGATGAAATCCGCGCTGGCCTGCCTGCAGACCTTTCGCGCCACCCTGTCGGGTTACCGGCTCGACGCCGTGCGCGTGGTCGGCACCGCCGCGCTGCGCTTGGCGCGCAATGCCGGCACCTTCCTGCCGGCCGCCGAAAAAGCCATCGGCTACCCGATCGAAATCATCTCCGGCGAGGAGGAGGGCCGCCTGATCTACATGGGCGTGGCCAATGCGCTCGCCACGCCGGGGGAACGGCGCCTCGTGCTCGACATCGGAGGCGGCTCGACCGAGCTCATACTGGGACGCGGGCTCGATATCGAACGGGTCGAATCGTTCAGCGTCGGCACCGTCAAGCAAAGCCTGTCGTTCTTTACCGGCGGGATCATCGACCCCGGCTCGTTCGAGGCGGCGGTCCTGTCGGCGCGCAGCCACTTCGAGGACGGCGCGCCGCCTTATCACCGCGGGAACTGGCGCAACGCCTACGGCTCCTCCGGCACCATCCGCGCGATCGCCGAGATCATCGAGCGCAACAAGATCGGCGACGGCCGCATGACGCCGGCCTCGCTCGATGCGCTCAAACGCCGCTTCATCGCCTTCGGCACGGTCGCCAAGATCGACCTGCAGGGGCTGCGCCCGGACCGCGCCAGCACCATCGTCGGCGGGCTGGCCATCCTGATCGCGCTGTTCGTCGAACTGGACATCGAGGTCCTGACCCCGGTCGAGGCGGGGCTGCGCATGGGCGTGATGTGGGACCTGTACGCGCGCTCGATGCACCGCGACCGGCGCGAGGAATCGGTGCGCGTTCTGGCCGCGAAATTCCACTGCGAGCCGGCGCGCGCGAGCCGCGTGGCGCTCGAAGCGGCCGCGCTGTACGCCCAGCTCAAGCCGGCGAGCGACGCCTACACCAAGCTGCTGGCATGGAGCGCCCAGCTGCACGAGATGGGGATGGTGGTGTCGCAGACCGGCTACCACAAGCACGCCGCCTACATGATCGAAAACGCCGACCTGCCGGGCTTCACCGCGCGCGAGCAGAAGGCGATGGCCAGGCTGATCGTGGCGCAGAAGGGCAACCTGCGCAAGATCGGCGACGCGCTGGCCGAACCGGATTTCGCCAAGGCCGTGCTGGCGCTGCGCCTGGCGATCCTCTTGATGCACGCGCGCATCGAGGCCGATTTCAGCGAACTCAAACTGCGTATGAAAAACAAGATCGAGCTCGAAATCAAGAAGGGCTGGGTGGCGCACCATCCGACCGTGTCGTACTGGATCGAGAAAGAGCAGGAGTGGTGGGACGAGGTCGGTGTGGACTTCAGCCTCAAGACCAGCGCCTGAGGAGGCTGAAATTATGCGCAAAACTGCATAATCGACTATATTGTATAAATAATTAACAACAGGAGCGAGCGATGCGCAAACCAGCAGCCGCAAAAAAAACAACAACCACCGCAGCTGCCAGGCCTGCCGCCAAGGCCGCGGCGAAAAAGCCCGCCGCGAAAGCCGCCGCAAAGCCGGCCGCAAAGCCAGCCGCCAAACCTGTCGCCAAGCCAGCCGCGAAGCCCGCGGTAAAGAAGGCTGCTGCCAAGCCCGCGGCGAAGAAGGCTCCGGCGAAGAAAGTGGCGAAGACGGCGGCGCCGGAAGCGGCGCGCGAGAAGGCGCGCAAGACCCGGCTGGTGCGCGACAGCTTTACGATGCCCGAGCACGAGTACGAACAGCTTGGGCTGGTGAAGAAGGCGTGCCTGAAGGCGGGGTTCGAGATCAAGAAAAGCGAATTGCTGCGGATCGGCGTCGCGCTGATTGGCCAGATGGACATGGCGACCTTGCAAAATGTGCTGGCCAGCCTGCCCCAATTGAAAACAGGACGGCCGAAGAAGGCCTGACGGCTTGAGCGCCGTACCTGCCCGCAGGTACGGCAGATTTTCAGTGCATCGTATTGGCGAGCTCTTTGAGGTCGCGGATGCTCATGTCCGACTTCTCGTGCATGCGCAGCAAAATGGTCGCGCCAACGGCCAGTTTGCGGTGCCGGATCTTGCTGACGATGGGCGGCTGCACCTCGAGCACCCGGCACAGTTCCGCGTCATTTTTCAGATTCAGCTTTTCGATCAGCGTATCGAGCAGCTTGTTCGGCACAAAGCTCGAAGGCTCCAGCGCCCGGGCGCGGTTCATCGCCTCGATCATTTCCTGTTTCTTTTGCCGTACGTTCATCTTGTCCTCCACAATGTGCACGAGTTGGGGGCGAGTCTATTGTGTAATTATAGCAACCCAACTGTGACAATTGGAGATATTTTATGCAGATTGGGTTAGTTGTGATAATACTACGGCCGTAGTGATTTGCCAGTATTGCTTGAAAATATCGGCAAGGAAAGCCGTATTTAGATGTGTTTAGGCGACAGCGCGGCCAGGCCGGTGCGTGACAATATGAGTATTTCGTCTGCCTGTTCAGCGGCGGCGCGCGAGTGCGTCACCATGATGGCGCTGGCGCCGTTGGCCTTGATTTCGGCGCGCAGGAGCGCCAGTACGCTGGCCGCGGTTTCGGGGTCCAGATTGCCGGTGGGCTCGTCTGCCAGCACCAGCGCGGGGCGGTGCGCCAGCGCGCGCGCGATGGCCACGCGCTGCATTTCCCCGCCCGACAACTGGCGCGGAAAATCGGCGCCGCGGCCGGCCAGTCCGACCGCCGCCAGCATCTGGCCGGCGCGGTCGGCGGGCATCCGGTTTAACAGAAGCGGCAGCGCCACGTTCTGTTCCAGCGTCAGGTGCGGCAGCACGTGGAAGGCCTGGAAGATGAATCCCATGCGCGCGCGGCGCAGGCGCGTGGCGGCGTCGTCGTCCAGCTTCGAGATCGGCCGGCCATCGACGATCACATCGCCTTCGTCCAGGACATCGAGGCCGGCGATCAGGTTCAGCAAGGTCGATTTTCCGACCCCCGATTCGCCCATGATGGCGACGAACTCGCCGGCCTTGAAGTGGTGCGAGACGCCTTCGAGCACGCGCCGCCCGCCGTAGGACTTGGAGATGGCGCGCAGTTCGAGCATGGCGGTCAGCGCGTGAGCAAGCGGCGCAGCGCGAAGCTGGCCGCGTCGACCATCGCCACCAGCAGCAGCATGCAGATGATGACGGTGGCCGCGTTCTGCATCTGGAACAGCGACAGGTGGTACTTGAGCATCTGGCCGAGTCCACCGGCGCCGACCACGCCCAGCACGGCTGCGGCGCGGATGTTGTTCTCCCAGCGGTACAGGGTGTACGAGAGCATCTGCGGCAGCGCCTGCGGCAAGGTCGCATAGAAGAAGGCCGCCATCGGCGCCGCGCCGTTGGTCAGCAGCGTCTGGTGCGGCAGCGGTTCGGCGTTTTCCAGCGCGTCGGCGAACAGCCGTCCGAGCACGCCGCTGGTGTGCGCGGCCAGCGCCAGGGTGCCGGCGAGCGGCCCGAGGCCGGCGGCCACCAGCAGCAGCGACGCCCACACCAGTTCCGGGATCGAGCGCAGGATGTTGAGGATGGTGCGGGTGGCGCCGCGCGGCACGCGGCCGAAGCGGCCCGCCGCCGGCAAGGCCAGCGCCAGGCCGCCGATCACCGCGAGCAGGGTGCCGAGCGCCGACATCGACAAGGTCTCGGCGGTCGCGTTCAGGCACTTCATCAGGAACGGCGCGGCCAGTTCGGGCGGCGCGAAGCCCCTCAGGAATTCGGCGGTGGTGGAGGCCGCCTCGGCGCTGAAGAACGCCGCGAACTGCAGCGGCAGCGACGCGAAGCTGGCGGCGACCAGCGCGGCCAGTGCCAGCATCAGCAGCCAGGTCGACAGCCGCCGGCGCGGGGGGGCGGGCATCATCCGAGCCTCCTGCGCAGCAGCTTCGACACCACGTCGGCCAGCGCCACCAGCAGCACGAACACGATCAGCATGGTCGAGACCTCGCCGCCGGCCATCATGCGCGTCGATTCGTCCATGCGCTGGCCAAGGCCGCCGGCGCCCACAAAACCCATCACGGCCGATCCGCGGATCGCGCACTCCCAGCGGTACACGGTGTACGACACCAGTTCGGAGGCGGACGACGGCAGCGCGCCGTAGAACAGGGCGGGCAAGCGCCCGGCGCCGTTGGCCAGCAGGATGTCGGTGGCGTGGGCGTCGGACGACTCGAGGATTTCGGCATACACCTTGCCCAGCATGCCGCAGTAGGTGAGCGCGATGGCCAGCACGCCGGCGGTGGGGCCCAGGCCAACGACGCGCACGAACAGCAGCGCCCATACCAGTTCCGGCACGCTGCGCAGCAGCACCAGGATCCAGCGCACGCACTGGCGCACCAGCTTCGACGACAGGCGCATGCGGCCGGTGCCAAGACGCGAGATCGACAGCCGCTCGGTGACGACCAGCGTGGCGGGAATGGCGCCCAGCAGCGCGAGGGTCAGGCCGGCGGTGGCGATGGCGACGGTCTGCCACGTTTCGCGCAGCACCATCTGGAGGAATTCGAGCGAGTGGGCCGGATGCAGGAAGCCTTCCAGGAAGCGGCCCGCCGCCACCAGGCTTTGCATGTCGAACAGCAGCCAGGGCTTGAATTCGCTGAACACCAGCGCGGGCCACAGCAGCGCCAGGCAGACGATGGTGGCGGTGACGCGGGTGCGCCAGGCCGGATCGGCCGGCATGCGTGAGTCGGTCGTCATGGATTCAGAAGCAGGCGCCGACGGCGATGCGGTCTGGGGATTCGTGAAACACCGGCGGGTGCGGCGTCATCGATTCGTTCTGATACAGCGCATCGATCATCGCGTCGGTCACCTGTTCGCGCGGCGCGTCGAACACGATGCGGCCTTCGCGCAAGCCGACGATGCGGGCGAAATGGGCGCGCGCGATGTCCACCTGGTGCAGGCTGCAGATCAGCGTGGCGTTGCGAGTCGCGGCCTCCTGCTGCAGCGTCGACAGCGTCAGTTGCGACAGCGCCGGGTCGAGCGCCGATAGCGGCTCGTCGACCAGGAAGGCGTGCGCCGACGACAGCAGCAGGCGCGCCAGGCCGCAGCGCTGGCGCTCGCCGCCCGACAGCCGGTCCACCCGCGCATACAGCTTGTCGCCCAGGCCGAAGCGCTGCAGCGCGCCCCAGGCGGCTTCGGGATCGGCCGGTTTCACCAGCGAGGCGAGGGCCTGCCACAAGGACCACTGCGGCAGGCGCGCGGCCAACACCGCGGTCACCACGCGCTGGCGCGGCGGCAGCGGCGGCGTCTGCGGCGCCAGGCACAGGCGCGCGCGCAGGCGATGGCGCTGTTCGTCGGTCAGCGTCCACGGATCCTGCCCGAACGCCTCGAACGTGCCGCCGGCAGGCCGCTGCGCGCAGGCCAGGGTGGCCAGCAAGGTCGTCTTGCCGGCGCCCGACGGTCCGATCACGGCCAGCTGCTCGCCCTGCGCAATCCGCAGGTCGATGTCGTGCAGCGCGGCGGCGCCAGTTCTGGCCCCTAGATGGCGCACTGTCAGCTTGTCGAGCAGGTAGGTCATCGCGATTACTTCAGCAGGCCCGCGTTGTGGGCGGCCGCCTCGATCGCGGTGTAGTTCTCGGCCTTGGTCGGAATGAACTTGCTGGCGCGCTGCAGCTCGAGGATCTCCTTGCCTTCAGGCGTGGACTTGTCCAGCGCGAGGAAGGCGTCGGTGATCTTTTTCTTCAGCGCCGGGTTCATGTCCGAGCGCACGCTCCAGTTGTAGTCGTAGTAGCCGGGCGTGGTGTAGAACACGCGCACCACCGACGGATCGACCTTGTGCTCGGCGACCAGCTTTTCCCATACCGAGATGTTCAGCGCGCCCGCATCGACCTTGCCGCCGGCAACCGACGCCACCGTCGCGTCGTGCGCGCCAGAGAACGCGATGCGTTTCAGGTCGGTGTCCGGATTGATCTTCGCGGCCAGCAGGTAGGAGCGCGGCATCAGGTGGCCCGAGGTGGACGACTCGGAGCCGAACGACAGCGTCTTGCCCTTCAGGTCTTCGAGCTTGTTGATGTCCTTGTGGGTGGTGACGAACACCGAGCGGAATTTTTCGTCTTCGGCGCGCTGCACCAGCGGCGTGACCATGCCCTTGCTGCGCACGTTGGCCTGCACGAAGGTGAAGCCGCCGAACCAGACCATGTCGATCTTCTTGTTGATCAGGCCTTCGACCGACGCCGCGTAATCCGTCACCGGGGTGAACTCGACCTTCAGGCCCGTCTGCTTGGCCAGGTAGTCTCCGAGCGGCTTGAACTTGCGCTGCAGTTCGGTCGGGTTCTCGTCCGGGATCGCCGACACGCGCAGCACACCGGGCGTATTTTGCGCGGCGGCGTGCGTGGATGCGAACATCAGGCCGGCGGCGGCGGTCGCGCCCAGGATCGTCTTCAGGGTGCGGATTGCGGAAAATTGGCTCATAAGCCCTTTCTGTCGGGAAGTTGAATGGAGTCAGCCGCCGTGGTGCGATCCGATTCGAATAGGCATGAAGCTGACAATTTGGATATTCAGATATCATAACAAAAACAGTGACATCCTATTCAGCCTGCACGATTACTGCGCCGCTGTGGTGCCAATGAAAAGCCTATGTCGACGTCTTCACCGACCGAATCGCATCACCCTCACGCCGGCGCCGCCGTGCTGGCCGAACTCGATGCCGGTCTGCGCGCCAGCCATCCGTGCATCTCGCCCAAGTTCCTGTACGACGCGCTTGGGTCGCGCCTGTTCGAGGCGATCTGCGAACTGCCCGAGTACTATCCGACCCGCACCGAGGCGTCCATCTTTGCGCGCCACGGCGCCGCGATGGCGCGCGAGGTCGGCCCCGGCCGCACCCTGATCGACCTTGGCGCCGGCAACTGCGCCAAGGCCGCCAGCCTGTTCCCGCTGCTGCATCCGGCCCAGTACGTCGCCATCGACATCTCGGCCGACTTCGTGCGCGAGTCGCTAGAACGCCTGCACCAGCGGTTTCCCCACATCGAAATGACCGCGCTGGGGCTCGATTTTTCGAACGCGCTCGATCTGCCTGGTGTGGTGCGGCGCGAGAAGCGCCTGTTCTTCTACCCGGGTTCGTCGATCGGCAATTTCACGCCCGGCCAGGCGGGCGCCTTCCTGCGCCGCGCGCGTGCCCAGTGCGACGACGACGGCGCATTGCTGATCGGGATCGACCTGGTGAAGGACAGCGCCACGCTGGACGCCGCCTACGACGATGCGCTCGGCGTCACGGCCGCCTTCAACCTCAATATCCTGCGCCACGTGAACCACCTGGCCGGCGCCGACTTCGACGTGCGCCAGTGGCGCCACAGCGGCCGGTACAACGCGCTTGAAAGCCGCATCGAAATGCACCTCGAAGCGCGCGAGGACCTTACCGTGAACTGGCGCGGCGGCCAGCGCGCCTTCCGCGCCGGCGCGCGGATCCACACCGAGAACAGCTATAAATACCGGCAAAGCGCAGCGGTCGGGCTGCTGGAACAGGCGGGCTTCCAGGCCACCGGCGTCTGGACCGACCCGGCCGGCTGGTTCGCCGTCATCCACGCGCGCGCGATCGCGCCCTGAGCCATGAAACCGTCCGACGATTTCACCTGCCGCCGCCGCTTCGAGAGCGTGCGCAAGCGATCGGAGGCGCTGGCAGCACCGCTGTCGGACGAAGACTGCGGTGCCCAGTCGATGCCGGACGCCAGTCCCGTCAAGTGGCACCTGGCGCACACCACCTGGTTCTTCGAGACCTTCATCCTCGAACAAATGGAGGAGCGCTTCCAGCCCTTCCATCCCACGTTCCGCTTCCTGTTCAACTCCTACTACAACGGCATCGGCGACCGCCATCCGCGCGCCAAGCGGGGCTTGCTGACGCGGCCGTCGATGGCCGAAGTGCGCGCCTACCGCGCCGACGTGGACGAACGGATCGGACGCCTGCTGGCGGCGCAGGCCGACAACCCGCAGCTGGCGGCGCTGATCGAGCTCGGGCTGCAGCACGAACAGCAGCACCAGGAGCTGATCCTCACCGACGTGCAGCACCTGCTGGCGCAAAATGCGCTCAATCCCGCCTACACCTTGGCGGCGCCGGCGCCGGCCGAGGCGACGCCGCTGCGATTCCTCGACTTCGCCGGCGGCGTCGCGCAGATCGGCCACGCGGGCGACGGCTTCTGCTTCGACAATGAGCTGCCGCGCCATCGCCAGTTCGTCGAGCCCTTCGCGCTCGCCGACCGGCTGGTGACCAATGGCGAATACCTCGCCTTCATTGACGCCGGCGGCTACCGCGATGCGGCGCTGTGGCTGTCCGAAGGCTGGGACCAGGTCAATGCGCTGGCGCTGGCGCAGCCGATGTACTGGCAGCGCGACGAAGCAGGGCGCTGGTGCGAGTTCACCTTGCACGGCCTGCGCCCGCTCGACCTCGCGCGGCCGGTGACCAGCGTGTCGCTGTTCGAGGCCGACGCCTACGCCAACTGGCGCGGCGCGCGGCTGCCGACCGAGTTCGAATGGGAGCTGGCCGAAGGCCAGGGCGAAGCGCTGCGCCAGATGTTCGGCCATTGCTGGCAGTGGACCAGCAGCAGCTACGCACCGTACCCGGGCTACGCGACGGCGCCTGGCGCGCTGGGCGAATACAATGGCAAGTTCATGCTCAACCAGTATGTGCTGCGCGGTTCCTCGAGCGCGACGCCTGCGGGCCACTCGCGCGCGACCTACCGCAACTTCTTCCCCGCCGGCGCACGCTGGCAATTCACCGGAATCAGGCTCGCAAAATAATAATGACAGTCCATCTGCCGCACATCGACCTCCACATCCTCAACCGCCGCGCCAACGCCTACATACTCGCCCATCCGCTCGCCTTTACCTTGCAGGTGCTGAAGGCGTTCCGCGCCAACCAGGGCTTGCTGCTGGCCGGCGCGGTAGCCTATTACGCCTTGCTGTCCATCGTGCCGTTCCTGATGCTGGTGGTGGTGATCCTGTCGCACTTCATCGACCAGGCCGAGCTGCTGCTCACGCTCAAGCGCTACCTCGAATGGCTGGTGCCGAGCCAGTCGAACTCGATCGCCGCCGAGGTGGCGCACTTCCTCGACAACCGCGACCTGATTACCTGGGTGCTGGGCGGGACGATGGTGTTTTTCAGTTCGCTCGCGTTCACGGTGCTGGAGAACGCGATGAGCGTGATCTTCATCCACCGGGTCGCGATCCGGCGCCGGCACTTCCTGGTGTCGGCGGTGCTTCCTTACTGCTACATCGTCGCGCTGGGCGCCGGCGTGATGCTGGTCACGCTGGTGGCCGGGTCGCTGCAGGTGATGGGGCAGGAGAGCGTGCGCCTGTTCGGCGCCACCTGGTCGCTCAAGGGAGTGTCGGGCGTGATGCTGTATCTGCTGGGGCTGAGCGGCGAGATCCTGGTGCTGACGTCGATCTACCTGGTGATGCCGGTCGGGCGGCTGTCGCTGCAGCACGCGCTGATCGGCGGCGTCACCGCGGCGCTGCTGTGGGAAGTCGCGCGCCACGTGCTGGTGTGGTACTTCACCACGCTGTCGCAGGTGAACGTGGTGTACGGCTCGATGACGACGGCGATCGTGGTGATGTTCTCGCTGGAGATCGGCGCGACCTTGCTGCTGATGGGGGCGCAGGTGATATCGGAATACGAGCGGGTGGGGCGCGATGGCGAGGGCGGGGAACCGAAGCCGATGGTGACGCGGCCGCCGGTGTAACGTGGTTCGGGTCTGACCGGCGTGGAACTCGGCGTCCCCGTCAGACCCTAATGCCGTTAAGTTAAGGTGAACATTGGAGCTGCTCGCAGAATCGGGGTCTGGTCCTGCGGACCTGACCCCATTTTTATTTCGCCACAAATTATCGAAACAAGGTTTTGCGGTACCAAAAACACCCGTGTGCTCTCGGTGCCGCCGAAGTTCTCAACATGGGGTCAGGTCCGCAGGACCAGACCCCGATGAAGCGCGCGCTGTCGATTCTTACGTAACCGCATTAAGGTCGTACCCCCGTGCCGCAGCAGCCGCGCTGAAGCTGGATCGGCGGCACTTGACGGTGCCGTAGGAGCAGAACACGCAGCAGTCGCCGGCTTTCGGCCGCAGCAGCGCCGCGCAGCCGGTGCACTCATAGTAGAACTGGCAGGCGTCGGTCGGCATGGTTTCGGATTTGCTGGCGCCGCAATGCGGGCAGGTCAAAACGGATTCGAGGATCGCATCGGCCACAGTGAGCTCCTTCTGAAATAATTTGCTGCGCCGCACAAAAACTGTGCTACACTTCGTTTTGTTGTGCTGCAGTCCGCTTGCGAACCGCACCATGATACCCCGGGCTTTGCGCCTCGATAGCGGCATGTGTAATGCTGCGATTCGTAGACAGTCGCAAAAGGACGGGTTTGTAATTCCGGATACGTTGGTCGATTTACACACCGGCGCACCACGCAGATAGCATGGGCGTTCGAGACTTGATTAAAGCATTGGTAATACATTGGAACAGAGCTCGCTTCGGCGAGCTTTTTTTTATGGGCGAACAGAAAATGGGGACTCGGCGTCCCCGTCGCTCCGCAGGACCAGACCCCGGGGCCGTATCAGGCGCGCAGCTTGTAGCCGGTCTTGAAGATCCACCAGATCGCGGCCATGCACACGGCCAGCAGGCCGACGCCCATGCCGGCGCTGAGCGCCACGCCCACGTCCGACACGCCATAAAAGCTCCAGCGGAAGCCGCTGATCAAATACACCACCGGATTGAACAGCGCCACCTTCTGCCAGAACGGCGGCAGCATGCTCATCGAGTAGAAGCTTCCGCCCAAGAACGACAGCGGCGTGATGACCAGCATCGGCACGATCTGGACCTTCTCGAAGCCGTCCGCCCAGATGCCGATGATGAAGCCGAGCAGGCTGAAGGCGATCGCCGTCAGCACCATGAACACCATCATCCAGAACGGATGCACGATCTCGAAGTCGACAAAGCAGCGCGCGGTAATTAATATCAGCACGCCGAGAATCACCGACTTGCTGGCCGCAGCGCCGACGTAGCCGAGCACGATCTCCAGCGCGGAAATCGGCGCCGACAGTATTTCGTAGATGGTGCCGGAGAACTTGGGCATGTAGATGCCGAACGAGGCGTTGGCCACGCTTTGCGTCATTAGCGACATCATGATCAGGCCAGGCACGATGAAGGCGCCGTACCGCACGCCATCGACCTGCACCATGCGCGAGCCGATCGCCGCGCCGAACACGACGAAGTACAGCGACGTCGAGATGACCGGCGACGCAATGCTCTGCATGAGGGTGCGCCAGGTGCGCGCCATTTCGAACTGGTACAGCGCGCGAATTGCGTAGATGTTCATGCGTGCGCCTCCACCAGATTCACAAAAATGTCTTCGAGCGAGCTTTGGTTCGACTGCAGGTCCTTGAAGTCGATGCCGTGCGCTTCGAGCTGGCGGAACAGTTCCGCGATGCCGGTCTGCTCGCTTTGCGCATCGAAGGTGTAGACCAGCTCATTGCCGTCGGCCGACAGCGCCAGCGCCTGGCCGGCCAGCGCCGCGGGGATCTCGGCCAGCGGGCGTTGCAGGTGCAGGGTCAGCTGCTTCTTGCCCAGCTTGTGCATCAGCGCCGCCTTGTCCTCGACCAGGATGATCTCGCCCTTGCGGATCACGCCGATGCGGTCGGCCATTTCCTCGGCTTCCTCGATGTAGTGGGTGGTCAGGATGATCGTCACTCCCTGGTCGCGCAGGCCGCGCACCATGTCCCACATGTCGCGCCGCAGGACCACATCGACGCCGGCGGTGGGCTCGTCGAGGAACAGGATCTGCGGCTCGTGCGACAGCGCCTTGGCGATCATCACGCGCCGTTTCATGCCGCCCGACAGCGTCATGATGCGCGCGTCGCGCTTGTCCCACAGCGACAGCTGGCGCAGCAGCTTTTCGATGTGCGCGGGATTGGGCGGCTTGCCGAAGATCCCGCGCGACAGGCTGACCGTGGCGCGCACGCTTTCGAATGCGTCGGTAGCCAGCTCCTGCGGCACCAGGCCGATCTTCGCGCGCGCGGCGCGGTAGTCGCGGACGACGTCGTGGCCGTCGGCGAGGATGGTGCCGCTGCTCGGATTGACGATGCCGCAGATGGTGTTGATCAGGGTGGTCTTGCCAGCGCCGTTCGGGCCGAGCAGGGCGAAGATTTCGCCGCGGCGGATCTCCAGGTCGACCGCCTTCAGCGCCTGGTGGCCCGACTCGTACACCTTCGAAAGCTGCTTCACTGAGATGATCGCTTGCATGCTGCGCCTTGCGGATTTTGGATGAGTCCGATTGTAGTGCGGAACGGGGCGATCATGTTTTTCCAGAGGAGGTAATAGCCCGAATGCATTGGGTTTATTGTCTTAATTAAATTATAGAAAACACAATAATTTATGGTTTCTTGGTCGAAATCTGTACCAGAATAATGATCCTATCCACAATTCGAAGGAGATCGACATGCCTAAGGTTGCCTTGATCACGGTGCACGGAATGGGAGTGACGCTGTCGGACTATGCCGAACCCTTGAAAGCGAGGTTAAAGCACGAACTTGGCGACCGCTACCTTGACCTGACCATTCGTCCGGTTTTTTACCAGGACCTGTTACAGGATAATGAAGCCGCGGTGTGGGACCGGGTGGAGATGACAACCAAGGTGCACTACGATGACCTGCGCAAGTTCCTGCTATTCGGCTTCGGCGACGCTGCCGGCCTGGAATCGCGCAAGGAGGACGCCGATTCGGTGTACGAGATGGCGCAGCGGGAAATTGCGCGCGCCTTGCTGGACGTCTACCAGCAATGCGGCAGCGACTGCCACGTCGTGTTCCTGTCGCAGTCGCTGGGATGCCAGGTGCTGTCGAACTATATTTACGATGGCCAGAAATTCAGGAAAGGACTGACCGTCGACGCCGGCATCTGGCGCGACATCGAGCACACGCGCAACGCGCTGGGCGGCGTGGAGACGGCGGCGCTGCCGTTCCTGCGCGCCGAGACCTGCATGGCGTGGGTGACGACCGGCTGCAACATCCCGATCTTCGCGTCGGCGCACAGGAACATCACGCCGATCGAACCGCCGAACGGTTTGCCGACCTTCAGGTGGATCAACTTCTACGATCCCGACGACGTGCTCGGCTGGCCGCTGCGGCCGCTCTCGCCGGAATACAGCGCGCTGGTCGATGACCGCCCGATCAATTCGGGCAGCGGCGCGCTTAACTGGATCATGAAGAGCTGGAATCCGATGGCGCATACGACCTATTGGACCGATGGCGACGTGGTCAAGCCATTGGCCCAACTGCTGCGCGGCTTGCTCGTGTAGTCCGCGGCTTGACAATTGTCGAGGGCGATTCCAGAATCGGGCGGCATTGCGGTCGCGAATAGCCGCCGGATTCTGGAAAAGGAAAAGCTCGATGGTCGAGGCGGGAAAAGGCAAGGGCGCGCAGTGGACGCGTGCACGACGAGTGCTGGCGTCGCTTGGCGTGGCGTGCTGCCTGGCGGCGTCGCCCGCGTTGGCCGAGAATATTCTCTTCGTCGGCAACAGCTTTACGTTCGCGGCGGGCACGCCGATCATGCAGTTCAAGTCGAACTTCGTCACCGACCTCAATCGCAATGGGACGGGCGGGGTGCCGGCCCTGTTCAAACTGTTCACCCTGCAGGCGGGGCTGGACTACGACGTCTTCCTCGAAACGCAGCCGGGGGCCGGCATCGACTGGCACCTCAAGCACAGGCTTCCTGAGCTTCGCGCGCGGCGTTGGCAGACGGTGGTCCTGCAAAGTTACAGCACGCTCGACGAGAAGCGTCCCGGCGACGGCGCGCTGCTCGCCAAATCGGTCGGGCAGATGACGGAGCTGGTGCGCAAGGCGAACCCCGATGTCAAAGTGAAGCTGGTGGCTACCTGGTCGCGGGCCGACCAGACCTACCAGGAGAGCGGACACTGGTACGGCAAGCCGATCGACGCGATGGCGAACGATGTGCGCGCCGCGTACGACAAGGCTGCGGCCGGCGCACGGGCGAGTGTCATCCCGGTTGGCGAGGCGTGGAGCAGGGCGATTAGGACTGGCTTCGCGGACGGTAATCCGTATGACGGCATCGACGCCGGCAAGGTCGACCTGTGGGGCGACGATCATTATCACGCCAGCATTCATGGATACTACCTGGAAGCGCTGACGATATTCGGCGGCGTGACCGGCGTCGATCCGCGCTCGCTGGGGGCGAAGGAATGCGCCGGCACCGAGCTGGGGATGACGGCGGAGCAGATCGGCGCGCTCGAGCAGATTGCGTTCGACCAGTTGGCAGCGTCGGGGACGGCGACGAGGCCGCGCGCCATCAAGACCGCCGACTGTGCTGGCTTGCACTAACTTCAAAATGGGGACTCGGCGCCCCCGTCGCTCCGCGGGACCAGGCCCCGGTGTCGGCAGCATCGGGGTCTGGTCCTGCGGACCTGACCCCATTGTCGTCGGCTACGCGGCCACTGCCTCCGGCACCGCAGCCAGCTGCCGATTCACCGCGCTCAGCACCGCCTTGAACGAGGCCGTGACGATATTGCTGTCTATGCCCGCGCCGAACATGGTCGGACCGTTCGCCAGCCGCAGTTCGACGTAGCACGCCGCGCGCGCATTCGCGCCCGAACCGATCGCGTGCTCGTGATAATCCATCAGCTTGATATCCAGTCCAAGCGCATTGACGAACGCGTCGATCGGCCCGTTCCCGCCGCCCTGCAGCGCCATGCTGGCCTGGCGGTGAGTGAGCGCGATGTCGATCTGCACCGGTTCGTCGCTGCTGCTGTCCTCCACCATCCGGTGCGCGCCGTACGCATACGGCGTCACCTGGTCGAAATACTCGCGGCAGAAGATGTCGTGGATTTCGCTTGCCGCGATCTCGCGGCCGCTGGCGTCGGCCACCTTCTGCACGGCGCGCGAAAACTCGATCTGCAAGCGGCGCGGCAGTTGCAGGCCGAACTCCTGCTCGAGCAAATACGCCATGCCGCCCTTGCCGGACTGGCTGTTCACGCGGATCATCGCGTCGTAGCTGCGGCCAAGATCGGCCGGGTCGATCGGCAAATACGGCACTTCCCAGATCGCGTCCGGACGCTGCTGCGCGAAGCCTTTCTTGATGGCGTCCTGGTGCGAGCCGGAGAACGCGGTGAACACCAGGTCGCCCGCGTACGGATGGCGCGGATGAACCGGCAGCTGGTTGCACTCCTCGACCACCTGGCGCACCGCGTCGATGTCGGAAAAGTCCAGGCCCGGATGCACGCCCTGCGTGTACAGGTTCATCGCCAGCGTCACCAGGTCCACGTTGCCGGTGCGCTCGCCATTGCCGAACAGGCAGCCCTCGACGCGGTCGGCGCCGGCCATCACCGCCAGTTCGGCCGAGGCGATCGCGGTGCCGCGGTCGTTGTGCGGGTGGACGCTGATGACGATCGATTCGCGCCGCGCGAGGTTGCGCGACATCCATTCGATCTGGTCGGCGTACACGTTCGGCGTGCTGCATTCGACCGTCGAGGGCAGGTTGAAGATCATCTTGCGCTCGGGCGTGGGCTGCCACACGGCACTGACGGCGTTACAAATGTCGCGCGAAAAATCGAGTTCGGTGGTGGAGAACGACTCCGGCGAATACTCGAAGCCCCATTCGGTATGCGGATGCTGCGCGACCAGGTCCTTTACCAGCTGCGTGCCGGTGACGGCGATCTGGGTGATCTCCTCGCGCGTCATGTTGAAGACGACCTTGCGGAAAACCGGCGCCACCGAGTTGTAGAGGTGGACAATGGCGCGCCTGGCGCCAACCGCCGATTCGACCGTGCGGCGGATCAGCTCGTCGCGCGACTGGGTCAGCACGATGATGGTCACGTCGTCCGGGATGCGGTCTTCGTCGATCAGCTTGCGCACGAAATCGAAGTCGGTCTGCGAGGCGGACGGAAAGCCCACTTCGATTTCCTTCAGGCCGATCTTCACCAGCATCTCGAAGAAGCGCAGTTTTTTCTCGGGGCTCATCGGCTCGATCAGCGCCTGGTTGCCGTCGCGCAGATCGGTGCTCATCCAGATCGGCGGCTTCGTGATGGTCTTGTTGGGCCAGGTGCGGTCGGCCAGGTTCACTGCGGGGAAGGGACGGTATTTGGCTGCCGGGTTCTGCATCATCATGGTGCTGCTCCTGAAAACGTAAGGGAATGGTCGCTGTGGCGGAGAGGCTGCCGGGCGGCCACGTTACGCTAGGCCAGGCAACCGGTCGGTAGCAGTAGCAGCAGGCGGGCGAGCGCGCGCGAACCGCAAGCCAGGGCTGGCTGGGTACGGACTGCGAACGTTGCGGAGTGAAGGCTAGGGCACATCTGAAACTTTCCTGGGGTTTTACAACATCGCCGGCGGGGAGCCGGGCGGCGCACTGCGAGGATTAGGCGCGTGCAGCTGGTAGCGACAGGGTCGCTAGCGGTAGGGAAAGTAGCAGGTGCAAAGTGGAAGGCATGGATTCAATGTACGTGACGCGACGCAGCATTGTCAAGCGTTGTGTTGAAAAATGGGGACAAGCTCGCAGGGCCAGTCCCCGTCAACGCGCCTGGTCGGGATACATCCGGTCGATGTCGGCGATGATTTCCTTGCCTTCTTTTTGCAGGCCCTCGTGGCGCTCGTACAGTTGGGGGAAAGTGACCATCCTCTCGGCCAGGCGCTTGCCCTTGGGCGACGTGATTGCCTTGTAGCGTGCCGTCAGGCTGTCGTCTTCGCCCAGTTTCTCTTCGGTGAACGCCTGCAGCGCACGGTGGGCGCTGTTCCAGCCATTCCACGAGAAATGTGCCCTGGGAATCGAATATTCGTAATGGCTGACGATTTTTTCGAGCAGCGCGTCGTCCTCCACGTTGATCAACTTGCCGCTGGACTTGAAGCCTTCGTAGCGCGCTAGCCGCGGCACGAGGAAGTTGTTCGCGTTCAGGAGGCCGTACGCGGCGTTGAATTTGTCGCGGTCCGGCGCCTCCCCGGGATCGCGCGAGGCCAGGTAGGCGTAGCGTTCGTCGGAGGCATGGTGAAAGGCGAGAATCCCTTCGATCTGGTCGTTGTCGCTCTCGATGTCGTGTTTCAGGCCGAGCAGGAAGCTTCTCACCTTGTCCTGCTCGTGGCGGTGCTCGGCCATGGAATGAAACCAGATGCTGACGCTGACCGCGAACACGATGATGAAGATTTCCAGCAGCATTTCGCGGGCCTTGTGCCAGATGCCGTGCTCGGCCCCCTTCAAGATGCCCCACATCTGCTTGGTGTGCTTCGCGATTTCCTGGTCTGCCATGGCGTTTGTTGAATTTTAGGAATATTGAATTATAGCCAAGGAATCTCCGGACAGGGGCACTCGGCCCCCGGTCTGCACGCCGTCGGCCATTCGCCTGTAAAATTACTTGAGCAGTCAACAATCTTTCTCTGGAGGAACACCGCGCCGATGCACCACAACCTCAGCCTCATCACCACTTTTGCCGCCGCCCTCGGATTCGGACTCTTGTTCGGCATGCTGGCCTTGCGCCTGCGGCTTCCGGCGCTGGTCGGCTATCTCGCCGCCGGCATCCTGATCGGTCCGGCCACGCCGGGCTTCGTCGCCGATGTCGCGCTGTCGGGCCAGCTGGCCGAAATCGGCGTGATGCTGCTGATGTTCGGCGTCGGCCTGCATTTTTCGATCAAGGACCTGATGGATGTGCGCAAGATCGCGCTGCCCGGCGCAATCCTGCAAATCGTCGTGGCCACGCTGATGGGCATCGGGCTGGCGCTCGGGTGGGGCTGGAGCCTGGGCGGGGGACTGGTGTTCGGCATCGCGCTGTCGGTCGCCAGCACCGTGGTGCTGCTGCGCGCGCTGGAAGACCGCGGCATCCTCGATTCGCTCAACGGCCGCATCGCCGTCGGCTGGCTGGTGGTCGAAGACCTGGTCACGGTGCTGGTGCTGGTGCTGCTGCCGGCGATCGCGGGCCCGCTGGGCGGCGTCGGCGCCGACAGCACCCGTCCGCTGTGGCAGACCCTCGCCATCACTTTCGGCCAGGTCGCCGCTTTCGTCGCTTTCATGCTGATCGTCGGGCGCAAGCTGTTCCCGTGGCTGCTGTGGCGCGTCGCCAAGACCGGCTCGCGCGAGATGTTCACGCTGTGCGTGATCGCCGCCGCCGTCGGCATCGCCTACGGCTCGTCCGAGATCTTCGGCGTGTCGTTCGCGCTGGGCGCCTTCTTCGCCGGCATGGTGCTGCGCGAATCGGAACTGAGCCACCGCGCCGCGGAAGAATCGCTGCCGCTGCGCGACGCGTTCTCGGTGCTGTTCTTCGTCTCGGTCGGCATGCTGTTCGATCCGATGGTGATCGTGCAAAGCCCGCTGAAGGTGCTCGCCGTGGTGGGCGTGATCATCTTCGGCAAGTCGCTGGCCGCGTTCGTGCTGGTGCTGCTGCTGCGCTACCCGCTCAACACCGCGCTGACGGTGTCGGCCAGCCTGGCGCAGATCGGCGAGTTCTCGTTCATCCTGGCCGGCATGGGCATGCAATTGAAGCTGATGCCGGCCGAGGGCCAGAGCCTGATCCTGGCCGGCGCCATCATCTCGATCGCGGTCAATCCGCTGCTGTTCAAGGCGGTCGAGCCGCTGCAGAAATGGATCCGCTCGAAGTCGGAACTGGCGCGCCGCATGGAGCGCAGCGAAGATCCGCTGGCGCTGCTGCCGATGTCCACCGACCACGCGAAGCTGAGCGGGCAGGTGGTGCTGGTTGGGTACGGCCGGGTGGGCAGGCGCATCGCGCGCGACTTGGCCGCGCGCGGCGTGCACTACGTCGTCGCGGAGCAGAACCGCGAGCTGGTCGAGGAGTTGCGCAAGCGGGGCGTGCCGGCTGTGGCGGGCGATGCGGGCGAGCCGGCGGTGCTCATCCAGGCGCACATCGCGCGCGCGGCGATGCTGGTGGTGGCCACGCCCGACACGTTCCGTGTGCGGGCCATGATCGAAACGGCGCGCGCGCTCAATCCGTCGGTCGGGATCGTGGTGCGCACGCACAGCGAGGGAGAAGCCGATTTGCTGCGCAGCGAACACGCAGGGAAGGTGTTCCTGGGCGAGCACGAACTGGCCGACAGCATGACCCAGTATGTGCTGTCGCACCTGAAGGCGGAAGCGCCTCATTAGCTTGTCGTACCAGCGAAGGCTGGTACCCATGCTGACTTGGCTTTACCTAAACGGCAGGCTCAGCATGGGTACCTGCCTTCGCAGGTACGACGGCTTCGGGTCAGCCGAAGTAGTTCAGGCCCAGCGCGCCCTTGACTTCGGACAGCGTCTGCGCCGCCGCTTCGCGCGCTTTCTCGGTGCCGCGGCGCAGCACGTTGAGCATCTCGCCGCGGTCCCTGGCCAGCCGCTCGCGTTCGGCGCGGATCGGCGCGATTGCTTCCTGCAGGCGCTCGTTGAGCATCTTCTTCAGCACGCCGTCGCCCAGCCCGCCGCGGCGGTAGTGCGCCTTCAGCTCGTCCACCTTCGCCGTATCCGGCTCGAACGCGTCGAGGAAGGAGAACACCACGTTGCCTTCGACCTGGCCCGGATCGTCCACGCGCAGGTGGTTCGGGTCGGTGTACATCATCTTGACCGCCTTGCTGATTTCATCCGGCGTGGCACCCAGCGCGATCGAGTTCCCCAGCGACTTGCTCATCTTGGCCTTGCCGTCGATGCCGGGCAGGCGAGTCACGGCCGACAGCACGGCCTTGCACTCGACCAGCACCTGGCGATCCACCGTGCTGTTGAATTTGCGGACCAGTTCATTGGTTTGCTCGATCATCGGCAGCTGGTCGTCGCCGACCGGCACCATGGTCGCCTTGAACGCGGTGATGTCGGCCGCCTGGCTGACCGGGTAGACCAGGAAGCCGGCCGGGATGTCGCGCTCGAAGCCGCGGTGGACGATCTCCTGCTTGATGGTCGGGTTGCGCTCCAGGCGCGCGACGGTCACGAGGTTCATCAGGTACTGGGTCAGCTCGGCCAGCTCGATCACCTGCGACTGGATGAAGATCGTCGATTTTTCCGGATCGATGCCGGCCGCGAGGTAGTCGAGCGCGACTTCGATCACGTTGTCGGTGACCTTCTGGTGCTTGCCGACGTTGTCGGTCATGGCCTGGGCGTCGGCCAGCAGCAGGAACTGCTTCGCTTCGTGCTGCAGCTGGACGCGCGCGCGCAGCGAGCCGAGGTAGTGGCCGAGGTGCAGCGGGCCGGTGGTGCGGTCGCCGGTAAGGATGATCGGTTGCGTGGACATCGAAACTCCTGTGGTTGCGATGTCGCCGGAGGGCTGCAGAAACAACAATGCCGCCTGGTCCGGCGGCATCACGTGATTAATCGTGCGTGTGAAAACGGGCCGCCAAGGTCAGGCGCGCCACCAATACGTGTTTGTGCGTGGGGTTTTCATGGATGCGAGTATAGCATGCTAAAAACGGGTGTCGTTCCTGCGCAGGAACGACGTTCAGGAAACGGTGACTTTCGGCGCGCCCGCGTGCATCTTGCCGATCACCGCGGCGTGAGCAAATCCATCTTTCGCGAACAGCGCCAGCACTTCGTCCACGCTGCCCGCATCGCACGCCACCAGCAAGCCGCCCGAGGTCTGCGGATCGGTCAGCAAGGCCTGCTGCGCCGGCGTGATGCCCGCTGCCAGCTCGACTTCCTTGCCGTACGCATCCCAGTTGCGGCCCGATGCGCCGGTGAAGAAGCCGTCGTGCGCCAGCTGCTCGACACCCGGCAGAAGCGGAATGTTCGCCATGTCCAGGTGCGCCGTCAGCTTGGCGCCGCGCGCCAGTTCCAGCAGGTGGCCCAGCAGGCCAAAGCCGGTGACGTCGGTCAGCGCGTGCACGCCTTCCATCTCGGCCAGCGCCTTGCCCGGCTTGTTCAACTTGGTGGTGTTCTCGATCATGGCCGCGTAGCCTTCTGCGCCCAGCACGTCTTTTTTCAGCGCCGCCGACAGCACGCCCACGCCGAGCGGCTTGCCCAGGATGAGGACATCGCCGTCCTTCGAGTCGGCATTGCGCTTGACCTTCGACGGGTGCACGAGGCCGAGCACGACCAGGCCGTAGATCGGCTCGACCGAGTCGATGGTGTGGCCGCCGGCGATCGGGATGCCGGCTTCGGCGCAAATCGATTCGCCGCCGCGGATCACCTGGCCGATGGTCTCGAGCGGCAGTTTGTTGACCGGCATGCCGACCAGTGCGAGCGCCATGATCGGCGTGCCGCCCATTGCGTACACGTCGGAGATGGCGTTGGTGGCGGCGATGCGGCCGAAATCGAACGGGTCGTCGACGATCGGCATGAAGAAGTCGGTGGTGGCGATCAGCGCCTGCTCGTCGTTGAGTTTATAGACCGCGGCGTCGTCGGCCGTCTCGATGCCGACCATCAGTTCCTTCGGCACCGGGAAGCCGGTCGAATTCTTGAGGATCTCGGACAGCACGCCGGGCGCAATCTTGCAGCCGCAGCCGCCGCCGTGCGAGAAGGAGGTGAGTTTGATTGGCTGGTCGCTAGTGCTCATGAGTGTTCCATTCCTGTTATTGGTGCGTATCGAGCAGATTATCCACTAAACCGAGCACCGCCGCTTGCTCCGCGGCCGGCGCAAACAAGGCGGCGCGCGCGTCGCATTGGTCGCGCAGGCGCCGGTAAAAGGCCGGATCGTCGATGCTGCGGTCGATCAGCGCGGCCAGCGCGGCGGCGTCGCCAGGCGCGAAATAGCCTTCGTAATCGTCGCCCAGCATGCCGCGGTTGCCGCTGATGTCGGAGGCCAGCACCGGCACGCCCGACGTCACCGCTTCGATGATGACGTTGGCGCCGCCTTCCATGCGCGAGGCGATCACCATCGCGTGGCTGCGCTTGAGGCGCTGGCGCGTGGCGGCGTGCGCCAGGTTGCCGAGCCAGCGGTAGCGCGGATTGGACGCCTGCGCCGCTTCGGCCGCCGCGCCCAATGCGGGATCGAGCGCGCCGCCGATGTGGATCATGCGCGCCTTCGGATTGCGCACCAGCGCGGCCGCTGCGATGAAGGTGCGTGGATCCTTTTCCTCGCGCAGGTGGCCGATCATCGAAATCGAATAGGCGCGGCGCGATGAGGGATGCGGGTAGGGCGCAAGGGCCGGCGCGGACTGGTAGATGACGCGCGCCTTGCCGCGCATGGCCGGCGGCAGCAGCGCCAGTCCGGCGTCCTGCAGCAGCACCAGCGCAGTCGCGCTCTTGAGTGATTGCTGCGCGGAGCGGTCGGTGGCGATGTCGCGATACAGGTCGGTGCCGGTCAGCACCAGCGCGGTGGGCCGGTCCGGATGCGCTTGCGCGAACGCGGCCAGTGAGGAGGCCGAGCGGCGCGCATGCAGCGCGATCAGGAGGTCGGGCGCGGGCAGGGCGGCGCTCCATTCGAGCACGATGTCGACATCGTAGCGCTCGCGCAGGAACAGGGCCCAGCGGCGCGCGGTCTGCCAGTTGCCGTTGTTTTGCTGCGCCCGGGCAGGGCTCACGATCGTCACGCGTTTCGATGCCACCGGGTTCCTTAAAGAAGATGGGGTCAGGTCCGCGGGACCAGACCCCGGCCTTTCGGCGCCCCCGCGGGAAAAATCGCTACAATCTGGTCATGAGTTCAATCAATGCGTCATTCCGGCACGCCAGGCCGCAGCAACTGGCCGAAGCGCTCCAGGCTGCGCGAAATTATACGCTGAGCCTGTTCGACTGCCTGGCCGCCGCCGGCATGGACACGCTGTCGCGCGTGCCGCACATCGCCACCATCAATCCGCCGCTGTGGGAGCTTGGCCACATCGCCTGGTTCGCCGAGTGGTTCATCCTGCGCGAGGCGATGTCCACCCATCCCGCGGCGGCGGAGCGCCATTCGCTGCTGATGCGCGGCGACGACTGGTTCGATTCGAAGACTGTGCCGCACCGCACGCGCTGGACGCTGGACCTGCCGTCGCCGGGCGGGGTGAAGACCTACTGCCACGAGGTGCTCGACCGCGTGCTCGACAAGCTCACGCGCGAAGCGGCTACCGACGCCGCGCTGTATCCGTACCGGCTGGCGCTGGCGCACGAGGACATGCACGGCGAGGCCTTGCTGTACACGATGCAGACGCTGGGCATCCCGGCGCCGGCGCATCTGACGCATGACGAGGCGGCCAGCTCGCCGTCGTCCAGCATCCGCTACCCGGGCGGGACCATCGTGCTGGGCGGCGCGCAGGAGGGCGGCTTCGTGTTCGACAACGAAAAGCCGCCAATGCAGATCTACGTGGCGCCGTTCGAGATCGATGCGGGGCTGGTGACCAACGCCCAGTACGCGGAGTTCATCGCCGACGGCGGCTACCAGGACGGCCGCTTCTGGAGCAAGGCGGGCAGCGCGTGGCTGATGCAGCAGGAGCGCTCGTCGCCGCGCTACTGGCAGCGCGACGGCGACCAGTGGCGCACGATGCGCTTCGGGCGGCTGTCGACGCTGGCGCCGTCCGAACCGGTGCGGCACGTGTCGCTGTTCGAGGCGCAGGCGTACTGCATGTGGGCCGGCCGGCGCCTGCCGACCGAAGCGGAATGGGAGTTCGCGGCCATCTCCGGGCAGCCCGGATTCCGCTGGGGCCAGCTGTGGGAGTGGACGGCGTCGCCGTTCGAGCCGCACCCGGGCTTCACTCCCGACCGCTACGGCGAATATTCCGAGCCGTGGTTCATGACCCACCAGGTGCTGCGCGGCGCCTCGTTCGCCACCCCGTCGCGCTTCGGATCGGCGCGTTTCCGCAACTTCTACCTGCCCGATCGCGACGACATGTTTGCCGGCCTCAGAACCTGTGCTTATTAATGTAGACGTTGTCCAAATTGCTCGATACAATGCCCTCGTGTCATCACTAAAACAAATAACGGTAATTCACGGGGACTATAAATGGAAACTGGTTTGATTGCGTTGATGTTGTTGATTTTGTGGGGACCGGCCGTGCTGTACGTCGGCTGGAGAGTAGTCAAGATGCTCAATGCGCCCAAGGTGCAGCAGCCGCAGCACGTGGCCGCGGACCAGGCAGGCCAGCACTAGTCCAGCCAGAACAGCAGCGCATATCCCAGCGCTGCCGCGAAGCCCAGGAACGGAACCGACCAGGCGTGGAAGCCAATCCACGCCTTGCGGTCGCCGCTCATGCGCAGCGCAATCAGGTTCGCCAGCGATCCCGCCATGAAGCCGAAGCCGCCGACACTGACGGCGTAGGCGATCACGCGCCAGTCGCGTGAATATTCCGCCAGCGCGATCGCCGCCGGTACATTGGAGACCAGCTGCGAGGCCGCGATGCCAGCCAGGTAGAGGTGCTTCGGCTGATCCAGCCCGAAGCCGTGCATCGCATCGCGCACCGGTTCCAGGCCGGCCAGCAGGCGCAGGTCGATGAACATCAATACGAATACCAGCAGCAGTCCCCAGTCGAGCTGGGCCAGCACGCGCGCGCGCAGCACGAGGAAGGTCGCCAGCACCGCCAGCACGGCCCAGCCGGCGTGGTGCATGTCGGCCGCGGCCAGGAAGGGGATGTAGAGCGCCAGCGAAACCCCGAGCAGGCGCCGGTCGATCTGACGGCGCCGGTGTTCTGCGCTTGCCGCAATGGGGCGGCTGCGGAACGCCAGCGCGGTGAGCGCGAGCAGGGCGGCCATCATTGGCAGCACCAGCGGCAGCATGTGCAGCACGAACTGCGCGAACGGTACCTGCGATTGCTGCCAGATGAAGAGGTTCTGCGGATTGCCGATCGGCGTCAGCGCGGAGCCGGCGTTCACGGCCAGCGCTTCGAACACGATCAGCCGCGTCGCCGGCAGCGCGGCGATGCGGCACACGCCCAGCGTCAGCGGGACGACCACGAACAGGGCGACATCGTTGGTGAGCACGGTCGACAACAGCGCCGACGCGGCGACCAGGGACAGTGCGGCCTTGCGCTCGCTGGCCATCGCGCCGACCAGCCGGTGTCCGAGCCAGCCGATCGCGCCGCTCATTTCCAGCCCCTTGGTCAGCGCCAGCAGGCCGGCCAGGGCGCCGATGGTGGGCCAGTCCACCAGCGCCGGGTAATCGCCAAGTGGCCGGCGCGTGGCGATCGCCAGCACGGCCAGTCCGGCAAGCAGGATCAGGAAGAAGGTGTCGCGGCGCAGCGAATCGATGAGGGTGCGCAATGGATGGGTGTGAATGGGCATGATGCCCGCGAGTATAGGTTACTTTGATCCAGGCCAAGGCTTGCGCATCGTGTAACGCTATCGTGCGAGGGTTGGGGTCTGGTCCTGCGGACCTGACCCCATGTTGGAAGTTGGCGCGAAAAAAAGCGGGACTCGGCGTCCCCGTCGCTTCGCAGGACCAGACCCCGCCGTTCAGGAGGCGCAACATGAAACACCGTATCTTGCTGGCGCTGGCGCTACTGTGCTCCGCCGCCGTCGCCCAGGACAACGTGGGCACCTTGCACAACGCCACATTGCGCGAGTGGCACCAGGCTTCGCCCGCCAACCAGTTTGCAACGATTTCGGACCTGGTCGAGCGTATCCTCAACGTCAACGACCCGATCGCGGCGGCTCCCAAGGCGCGCAATATCCAGGCCTGCATCAACAAGGTGGCGTCGAACTACCTGCTCGGCTCGCAAATGGTGGTCGACACCGCGTACGCCTGCATGGGCGAACTTGGCTACTTGCACCGTTAGGGCTAACATGGCGCATTCCACCTTCCTCATTGCACAGCCATGACCATATTCGCAGCATCCGTATTCGACGCCACCGTCATTTTCGAGGACAAGGAATTGTTCAAGGGCCAGGGCGCGGCCAGCGTCTGGGCCGAGAAGCTGGCCAGGGAAATCGAAAGCCCGGTGACGCCAGTGAAGATCGGCACCGGGTGGGCCCTGCGCGGCCAGGTCGATGGCGTGGACTGCACCTGGGGCATCCACGGCCAGCGGCTCAAGCGCATCACCTGAGCCGCGCGCCGGATCACTGCATGTCGATCCGGCCGTACAGGCCGTGCTCCTCGTCCGACGGACCGGCCGTGAAGAACAGCGTGTTCGTTGGCTGGGAATTGACGCCGTTGCCGAATGTGATCCCCCACAGGCCGTCGATCACGATCGGCGTGCCGTCCATCTTGCTTAGCGCGCCCTCGAACTTGCCGCTCGCCGGATCGTAGGCGTTGATTTTGCCGTCGCCGAAGTTCGCCACCAGCAGCTTGCCGCTGAAGGTGCCGAAATTGGACGGCGCCATCGCCATGCCCCACGGCGCATTCAGGGCGCCGTCCGATACCAGCCGCTTAATCAAAACGCCGGATGTATCGAACACGTCGATCGCGCCCAGTCCCGCGCCCTTGGTTTCATCATTGCTGCCGGCCGTCTGCTTCGCAAACGCGACGTAGATGCGGTCGCCGATGGCCTGGATGCCGAACGGGGCATAGCCAGTCGGCAGCGACGGGTCGCGGAAGCTGCCCGGCAGCGTCACCTTGGTATAGCTGGCGTTGTAGACGTCGACGGCGTTGTTGCGGAAGTCGGCGGCGTAGATGTAGTTTGCGCCGGCGTAGCTGGCGATCGCCAGGCCCTTGTACAGCGCGCCGTTGGCGCCCGTGTCCACCGCGGTGACTGCGTTGGTGCGGTTGACCGCCGGCGACCAGCCAGCGATGGTGCCGCCTTCGCCGGCGAAGATGAAGGCGCTGGCGCCAGTCACGCCGTTTTGGGTGACCTTGAAGTCCTGGCTGCCGTTGAACACGATGCCGGTCGGGGAGGCGTCGCCTGCGGCCCCCGGCGGAATCGCCACCACCAGCGTCTGCGGCACGCCGTTGCCGTCGTACAGCGTCGATTTGTTGGTGCCGTTGTCGGCAACCCAGACGAAGCCGGTCGGGTTGAAGGCGATGCCCCAGGCGTTGACCAGGTTGGCGTCGGTGTGCGGCGCGGCCGGCGTGCCGTCCGAGACGAGGTTGGTGGTGGCGAATTTGGTCGAGACGATGGGCGGCGGCATATTGTCGTGATGGCTGCCGCCGCCGCAGGAAACCACGCCCGCGGAGATTGCGGCGCCTACCAGGCCCGCTTTGAACAATGCTACTACCTTGCGTTGGGTATCCATTTCCGAGCTCCTTTGCAAACGGTGAGTGTCTGTTCATTCCCGGTTTGCGGCTGGAGGTTCAATCGGGCAGGGGGTCTGGTCCTGCGGACCTGACCCCATTTTGAACTTGCGGCTATATCGAAGATGGGGTCAGGTCCGCGGGACCAGACCCCCTCCTGCTCAGAACGAATAGGAGGCGCTGAGCGCAATCGAGCGCGGCGAACGCAGCGCGCCGATACTGGTGCGGTGCAGCCACGCCAGCTGCACATTGATGTCGCCGATGTCGGCGCCGATTGCCAGCCGAAGGTCGTAGCGGTCGGGGCTTCCGCGGCCGCGCAGCACCCCCGCGTGGCCGATCAGCTTGAACCGTTCGCGCAAGGGATAAAACCCGTTCAGCTCCGCGTAGGCGCTGCGCCCGCCATAGCCGTAGTAGGCCGGCGAAAAATAGACGCGCGCCGCCAGGTGGTCGGTCATCACGCCCGCATATACTTCGCGATAGTTGTATTCCGCCGCGTTCAGGAAAGCGGTGCTGCTGGCGCCTGCCTCCCAGGCCAGGCCCGAGCGCACGCGCCACGCGTAGCCGCCGTAAGCGGCCAGCGAGGTCACGCCCGAACGCTCGCCCAGCACCAGCCGCGGCGCGGCATAGGCGCCGGCGTACCAGCCCTCTGCGCCATCCCACGCCAGCCCGACTTGCGGCGCGGGCCGGCCGTCGCTTAAGGACACGCCGCGTACGCTGTATTCCGATGTCAGCGCCACGGTGGCGCTGGTTTGCGCGTGCGCCGCCGGCGCCATGCAGCAAAGGATGGCGGCTAGGGTGTACTGACTTTCATCGCGGCGATTGAGGTACATGAACAAACGCATGCTCCGGTAATGCGCGCGATGCTCGCGCATGCGTCGATGTTACCAGCTTGCGCCGACGCGCCGGTCGATATGGCTGCGGTGTGTGCGGTGAGGATGTCGCGCCGCAGTTGCGCCGGCGAAGCGCCGGGCTGCAGCTGCGTCAGCAACGCCGCCAGGCCGCTGACGTGCGCCGCGGCGTACGACGGCCCGCTGACGAAACTCCAGCGCGCACCCGGCGCGGTCGTCGGGATGTCGGCGCCCGGCGCGCGCAGCGGCCCGGCCGTTGCGGACACGGCGATCACGCCGGGCCATGACGCGGGAAAGCCGCCGTCCGGACGTCCCGGATCGACGGCGCCGACCACCGCCATGCCGCGCGCCGCGGCGGCGTCGAGCAGGGCGCCCAGCAACTGGTCGGGCGGGCCGGTCAGGCTCAGGTTGACGATGTGGGCGCCATTCATGATCGCGAAATTGATCGCCTTGGCCAGCGTGAAGCTGTTGCAGCGCGTGGCGCCTGCGCCGTCGGGCCAGCAGGCGCGCAGGGCGAGCACGCGCGCATCCGGCGCCACCCCGGCGATGCCGACGCCGTTGCCGGCGCGCGCCGCGATGATGCCGGCGACGGCGGTGCCGTGGGCCTCGGCGCCATCGGGCGAGCCATCGACAAAATTCTCGCGCAGCTGGAACTGTCCGGCCAGGTCGGGGTGGGCGCCGTCGATGCCGCTGTCGATCACCGCGACGCGCACGTTGCGGCCGGTGCTGGCCTTGTGCAGTTCGTTCAGGTGCCAGTATTTGGCGGCCGGCTGCACCGGGTACAGGGGATCGCCCCCGTCCAGGCCGCGGAAGGTTTGCATCGTCTGCGCCCACATCACGCGCGGGTCGCGCGCGAGCGCCTGCACGGTGGGCTCGAGCGGGGCGTCGCCGGTTTGCTCCATGACGAAGCAGTCGACGCCGATCACCGGCATCGGCCAGTCGTCGACCAGCCTCAGGCCGTGGCTTTGCGCCAGTTCCTGGGCGCTGCGGCGGCGCGCGGCACGGCCGCTGTCGTTGGGGTAGCGGCCGGCGTAGGCGGCGTCGGGATGGTAGTGCTGGGGCGGCAGGCGCAGCATCACCAGCACCTGGCGCGAGGCCGCGGCTTCGGGCTGAGAATCCGCGGGGGCGGGGAGCGGGCTGGCTAACAGCACGGCCAGCATCAGCCGCCACACCAGGGTCTGACCCCGCGGGTCAGACCCGAACGACAAGAGGCGCCGGCAAATGGCCACAAGCCGTCGTACCTGCGAAGGCAGGTACCCGTGCTGAGCGGGCAGCAAGGTGGGAGCATCATCAGCATGGGTACCTGCCTTCGCAGGTACGACAATCTTGTCAGTCAATCGCGATTTCACGGGTGATCTCCGGCGGTCAGCGGCTGCGCCAGCGTCACGGCCGGCTCCGCGCGCAGGCGCTTGATGGCAGCCGCCGTTTTCGTTGCGGGCAGCGCGAGGACATACGCGTCGGTCACGGTGGGCCCGTCCACCACGCGCGCATTGTTCGCCTGCAGGATGCGGCGGATTTCGCGTTCCGGCGTGTCGGGCCGGAAGGTGACGACGACGCTGCCCGACGGCGGCGCGGCGCCGAGCGCGCGGTAGTCCGTGTCGGCCGCAGGCCGCAACAGCAGCAGCGACAATGCCGCGATCACGGCCAGCTGTGCGCCGGCGGCCCAGCGCAGCCAGGCATCGTTGGCCGCGACGGCATTGCGCCAGCGCGCCAGCATGCCGACCCGCGGCGCCTGTGCACCGAGGCGTGGCAGCAGCGCGGCCAGTGCGCGGTCGGCGTCGCAGCCGCTGGCCGGCGGCGCCGACGCGGCGCGCAACTGGCGCTGCCACGCCAGGTCGGCCTGGCATTGCGCGCAGCCGGCGACGTGCTGTTCGACGGCGGCCAGGTCGGCGTCGTCCAGGGTGCCGGCCAGCAGCCAGGGCAGCATGGGCTGGGCGTATTGGTGCGTCGTCATGATCCTTCCTCCAGTTGGTCCGCCAGCAGCTTCCTGAGTCGGCGGCGCGCGTGGAACATCCGCGTCTTTACCGTATTGACAGGGCAATCCATCACGGCGGCGATGTCGGCGTAGCCCATGTCGTGGTGATAGGTCAGCTGCACCACGGCGCGCTGGGCCGGCGGCAAATCCTCCAGCGCGGCGCCGATTGCGCGCTGCAGGCGGTGCTGGTCCAGTTCGTGCACCGGGTCGAAGCAGATGTCGCCCTCGAACTGGTCGGGATCGGTGTCGACCGGATCGTCGAGTCCCTTGATCGCCTTGCACGCCTTGCGGTAGGCGATCGCGAAAATCCAGGTCGAGACCTTGCAGCTGCCATCGTAGCTGTGCGCCTTTTGCCAGACCACCAGCATCGTGTCGTTGACGATTTCCTCGATCAGCGGCACGCTGCGCGTCATGCCGTTCAGGAAGCGGGTCAGGCGCGGAAAATAGCCGCGGTACAGGCGCTCGAATGCCTGCCGGTCGCCGGCGGCCACCTGGCCGACCAGCCGGGCGTCGCTCGCATCCACGCTGCCGTGCATTGCCGATTCCTCCCTCGTCAGCCGTTAATGCCTTGAAGATGCCGTGAGGTTCAATGAATTAGAGTATGCACCACCGCGGTGAAATTTAACGCTTTGTGTGCGCCATCCCACTTACCGAAGCGAGCAGATCAGGCATCCTGTTTGCACTTGGTAGCGCGCCACCTTTCGCGGGAAAATCGCGCTACTATTCACCAGCAACGAACTATTTGAGAGTCGCCATGCCACGTAACGAATCTGCAACCTCTAACGTCCGCGATTCCCGCATCGAGCGCGAAGTCGAACGCGAACGTCAGGAACACATGATGAACCAGGACGCCAAGGCGCACCTGGAGGAGGACGAGCGCCACAAGGATGCGCGCGAGACGACCTACTCGTCGAAGGTGCGGCGCTGAAAATAAAAAACGGCTACCGAGGTAGCCGTTTTTGATGGTCGGGCGGATTACTTGTAAAACGCTTCGACTTTGCCTTTCAGTTTGATCAGCATGGGCTTGCCCTTGCGGTCGAGCGTCTTGCCGGCGCTGACCTTGATCCAGCCTTCGCTGAGGCAATATTCGTCGACGTCGAAGCGCTCCTTGTCGTTGAACTTGATGCCAATGTCGTGCTGGAACACGTCGCGGTCGTGGAAAGGGCTGCTCGGGTCGATGGACAGCCGGTCAGGCAATGGGGGGAGGGTGGTGGTATCGGTCATGGCAGAATTATCCACGAAGATCGGCTTCAGGACAACGGTGTTCGGGCGCGGTCGGCTGGGTGATTGACGCCGTCCTCCGTCGGGATGTCGCCCAAATCGAACGGATTCACGCCTTCCAGGCAGCCCACGTTATAGCCAAACTGGTCCGGATGGGAGCGCCGCTGGTGGTGCGTGTAGATGCCGCATACCTGGCAGAAATAGTGCTTCGCGGCGCCTGTATTGAACTGATATAACTTCAGTTGCTCCTCTCCGCGGATGATGCGCAGGCCCGCCAGGGGAACGGAGGCGACGATCGCGCCTTTCCGGCGGCAAATCGAACAGTCGCAGCGGCGCGGATTGACGATTCCGTCCGGCAGCGTCAACTCAAGCTCCACAGCGCCGCAATGACAGCTTGCCTTGTGCCTGGCCAGGATTTCTGTCGGTCCCACTTTCCTGATCATGGGTTCGCTCCTGCCCAGTCAGCTGCGATCGATGATGCGCGAGATTTTCCCGCCATCGAACGAAAATTCCGATTGCCCTTGCAGGTCCATCACCGTGCCGGCCTTGGGACCGCCGGGGATGTCGGCCGCAAGCCGGCCGCGATAAGCAATCTGCGCTATCACGGCGCCGTCATTGGGCTCCAGGGCGGTGATGCGTTGCTCGCGCTCGGAGAAAAGATTCCTGGCGTGTTCCGCGAGTTTCCGGAATTCGTCGATTCCATCGGCCGTAGCGGTCAGCTTGCCGTCCGAATAATTCTCGAACCGTACTTCCGGAGACAACAGCGTCAGCATGCCGTCGATGTCGAAGGCGTTGTAGGCAGTTAAGTACCGGTCGATCAGGTCTTGAGGGCTCGATGCGGGCATGTGCGTGCGAAAAGTGGTGGCGGTTCCCATGTTATCGCAGAGCGGACGCCAAAAAGACGCGCTTTGTAACATGCTCACGGCGCTGACAAAAACGGGGTCAGGTCCGCAGGACCAGACCCCCATCGTACTGCGCAGCGCGAAAAAAAACGGCTGCCGAAGCAGCCGTTTCTCATTAACGCGTGGACCGATTAACGATCGCCGTACGAGCGGCGGGCGCCGTCGGCCGAACGCGGGTTCGAACCCTTGTAGCCGCCGCCTTCGCCGCTGCGCGGTGCGTTCGGCTTGCTGAAGGTGCGCTGGCCCGGCTTGGCTGCCGAACGGTTGTCGCCCGGCTTCCAGCTGCCTGGACGCGATGCCGAACGCGGCGCCGAGGCGCTGCGCTTAGGCTCGAAACCTTCGATCGCCGACACCGGGATCAGCTGCTTGGTGAAGCGCTCGATGCGCTTGACGTTCATGCTTTCGGCGTGATTGACCAGCGACACTGCCTGGCCATTGCGGCCGGCGCGGCCGGTGCGGCCAATGCGGTGCACGTAGTCCTCAGGGAACTTCGGCAGGTCGTAGTTGAACACGTGGGTGATGTTCGGCACGTCGATACCGCGCGCGGCAACGTCGGTGGCAACGAGCACCTTGACCTGGCCGCGGCGCAGGCTGTCGAGGGTACGGTTGCGGGCGCCCTGGTGCATGTCGCCATGCAGCGCGGCAGCCGAGAAACCGGCGATGTTCAGGCGGTCGGCGATGGTGTCGGCGTCACGCTTGGTGGCGGTAAACACCACGGCCTGGTCGAGCGACTCGTCGCGCAGCAGGTGATCGAGCAGGCGGTTCTTGTGCGACAGGTCGTCGACGAAGTGCACGCGCTGGGTGATGTTGTCGTGACGCGACTGCGAGCTGGTGATCTGGATGATCATCGGGTCGGTGGTGATGCGGCGCGCCATGTTGCCGACCATGCCGTCGAGCGTGGCCGAGAACAGCATCGTCTGGCGGTGGGCCGGCGTCGCTGCAATGATCTTCTCGATGTCGTCGATGAAGCCCATGTCGAGCATGCGGTCCGCTTCGTCGAGCACCAGCACTTCCAGTTCCGAGAAATCGATCTTGCCCGATTCCATGTGGTCGATCAGGCGGCCCGGGGTCGCGACCAGGATTTCCGGATTGCGCGACAGCAGTTGCATCTGCTTCGGGTAAGGCATGCCGCCCAGGATCGAGACGGCCTTGATGCGGCGGATGCCGGTGCCGTATTTTTCGGTCGCGGCGGTCACTTGCAGGGCCAGTTCGCGGGTCGGGGTCAGCACCAGCATTTTTGGCTGTGCGGCTTTAAAACGTGGACGCTCGCCGCGGGCGCGCGCCGATTGCGCTTCCTGGGCTGCGGTCTTGCCGGCCGGCGATTGCTCGGCGACGGCGAATTTGTGCAGGGCCGGCAGCATGAATGCCGCGGTCTTGCCGGAACCGGTCTGCGACGAGACCAGCAGGTCGCGGCCTTCGATGGCGGCTGGCACGGCTTGCGCCTGGACTGGCGTTGGCACGGTGTAGCCGGCTTCGGTAACTGCTTTGACGATGGACGCGTGGAGGCCTAAGGCTTCAAAACTCATTGTTTTCTTTTCTTTCGGTATAGTTCAGCACCCGAGCAAATGCGCCGGACGCAAAATAGCAACGCCAACCAACAAACGAAATGACTCAGAAATGAAAGAAATTTCGGCACAAAAGCTTTGCGCCGGGACGGTGTCAGGTGCGACACACAAGGCGGGAGGGCTTTAAGGGCTATCTGAAAGATATACCCTGGCTTGCGAAGCTGCTAGTTTTACTTCTTCTGTAACTGCTTTAACTGCCAACGCAACAGCTTGGTTGCGAATCGTATTGCAGCGCACAAACCACACTATACAGTAGTTTCACTGTGCGCGTAAGGATATCTGGGATTTTAAATGCGGCGACGCGCAAAATGGGATCCGGTCCGCAGGACCAGACCCCGGCGTGCATTGTTAGCCGTTGTGCTTGCGGCGGTTCTGCTTGTCGGCCACCATCGTCTTGCCGCTCTTGCCGCCGACCTTGCTCTTGATCGCGGCGACCGCTTCGGCGGCGCGCACTTTCAGCTTCTGGGCGCCGCTCATCTGGCGGCCGTTGCGGCCGCGCTTGCCGCTGCCGTCGGCTTCGAACGCGACCACGGCGTTGTCGACGATCTGCTCGGCGATGTCGTTGTTGGTGGACGTTGAAATGCGCGGCACCAGGATCGTGGAGCCGGCCTTCAGGTGGGTCTGCGCAGGGATGTTGTTGGCCTGGCGGATAACTTCTGGCGTGGTGCGGAAACGCGAAGCCAGGCTGGCGATGCTTTCCTTGGCACTGGAAATCTTGTGCGTGGTCCAGGACGACAGCGCGTGGCTCCAGTTCGCCAGGTTGGCGGTGAACTTGGCCGCATTCTCCTTCGGCAGCAGGATCTTGGTCTGCTCGTCGCCGGTGATGACCGGGCGGTTGAACTGCGGGTTGAGCGCCTTGAACTCGTCGATCGACATCTCGGCCAGCTGGGCCGCGACGGTCAGGTCGATGTCGCTGGTCTTGTCGACGGCGGTGAAATAGGCCTCGTTGCTGATCGGCGGCAGGCTGACGGCGTACTGGGCCGGATTGGCGATGATGTTCTTCACCGCCTGCAGCTTCGGCACGTAGTTGCGCGTCTCGGCCGGCATCAGCTCGGCCAGGCTTTCGAAATCGGTCGGCTTGCCCAGCGACTGGTTCTTCTTGATCGCTTTCTGGACGTTGCCTTCACCCCAGTTGTAGGCCGCCAGCGCCAGTTGCCAGTCGCCGAACATACCGTACAGCTTTTGCAGGTAGGAGAGGGCGGCATCGGTCGAGGCCAACACGCCGCGGCGCTCGTCTTTGAACAGGTTCTGCTTCAGGTTAAAATCTTTGCCGGTGCCCGGCACGAACTGCCACATGCCGGCGGCGTTGGCGCTCGAGTTCGCTTGCGGGTTGAAAGCCGACTCGATGATCGGCAGCAGCGCCAGCTCGGTCGGCATGCCGCGCTTTTCCAGCTCGGTGACGACGTGGAACAGGTAGCGCGACGCGCGCGCCGAGGTGCGCGCGATGTAGTCGGGGCGGGTGCTGTACCAGGTGACGTGCTTGGCCACCAGCGCGTTGTCGACGTCGGGAATGGCGTAGCCGGCGCGGATGCGGGCCCACAGGTCGGCTTCCTTGTAGTCATCGGCCTTGATGGCAGGGGCGGGCTGGGCCAGCGGCGCGGTGCGCGGCGCCGCGGTGCTAAATGCCTGCGACTGGACAGTCGCGGCGACATCGTTCGCGTGGCTGATGGCGGGTGCGAGCATGAATACCAGTGCTGCCAGCGATGCGGTGTTGCGGGTCATTTTTTGCATGGGCTTCCATTGTGGCGTCCGGTGAACTGGACTGACGATGAATGAGAAGGGAGTGTACGGACCACTTATCTGCTGAGTCAAGCGTTAAAACCGTTCAGTTACCAAATTTATTGACAACATTTTGGGCCAAAAAGTTCAATTTTGAATACGGAATTTGAGCGGGGTATGCGGTATATCTAACGATTTTCCGCCATGCACGACTGTCATTGTTTTAGCATACTGGTGGGAGTATGTAAGCGATCTCAGCAATAGCCCCTGTCGGCGTTTCGGGCGAGTATGCCTTTCGACAAGACTTGCAGGGTGGAAAAGAGGCTAATACCAGATTGTCCACACAGTTGCATTTTCGGTTAGGCAATTCCCTTGACCCAAAACATTGCCAATAGTTCATTTTTGCAAGGTGAATTAGGCCGCCGGGGCGCCGGTGCCGTACAATTTGGATGGCGCGCGCCGCGCCTTACTAATTAGTGAAAGCATCGCCATGAGTACCGCCAACCTGAACGCCGACGACGACCAGATCATCGCCGCCACCGAAAACTGGCTGGAGAAGGCCGTCATCGGGCTGAATTTGTGCCCGTTCGCCAAAGCCGTGCACGTCAAGAAGCAGGTGCGTTACGTCGTCTCCAGCGCCACCACGCCGGAAGCGCTGCTCGAACAGCTGATGAACGAGCTGCAGCTGCTGTCGGACACCGATGCGGAAAAGGTCGACACCACCTTGCTGATCCACCCGTTCGTGCTGGAAGACTTCCTCGACTTCAACGAGTTCCTCGATGTGGCCGACGCGGCGGTGGAGGACATGCAGCTGGACGGCGAGCTGCAGATCGCCAGCTTCCATCCGCAGTACCAGTTTGCCGACACGGACGTCAACGACATCACCAATTACACCAACCGGGCGCCGTACCCGATCCTCCAGCTGCTGCGCGAGGAAAGCATCGACCGCGCGGTCGAGGCCTTCCCGGAGGCGGAGGAAATCTTCGAAAAGAATATCGAAACGATGGAAAAGCTGGGTTACGACGGATGGGATGCGCTCGATGTCGGTCCTGCCAAATAACGCGCCGGCGGGCGAGGAAGTGCAGGAGCGGCCGGACACGCCCTGCGTGGCCGTCTGCTCGACCACGTTCGACGACGTGTGCCGTGGCTGCGGGCGCACGGTGGCCGAGGTCGCGCACTGGGTGTCGATGAGCGACCTGCAGAAGGAGCTGGTGTGGCAGCGGATCCTTGCGCAGGGTTATCCGAAGCGGAACGGCTGAAAACAAAATGGGGACAGGTCCGCAGGACCAGCCCCCGTAGCGCCGAAGTTGGGGACTGGTCCTGCGGACCTGTCCCCATTTTCACTTTCGCGGCTTAAAAGCTGCCGATGAAGTCCTTCTTGCCGATCTCGACGCCGTTGTGGCGCAGGATGTCGTAGGCGGTGGTCGCATGGAAGTAGAAATGCGGCAGCGCGTAGTGAATCAGATAAGTCTGCCCCTTCCACTGCTTGGCCTTCTCGCCCGAACCGGTGGTGATGTCGCGCCCAGCGCTCGCTTCGATGCCGTCCTGCGGCACGCTGGCGATGAATTCCAGCGTCTTCGCGATGCGCGCCTTCAGTTCGCCGAACGTCTGCTCGTTGTCCTCGAACTTCGGCACCTCCACGCCGCCCAGCCGCGCCGCGGCGCCCTTGGCAAAATCGGCCGCGATCTGCACCTGGCGGATGAACGGGAACATGTCCGGGAACAGCCGCGCCTGCAGCAGCGCCGCCGGCTCGATCTTCTTTTCGGTCGCGTGCGCCTCGGCCTTGTCGATGATCGCCGACAGGCTGGTCAGGATTTGCTTGAATACCGGCGCCGATGCCGAGTACATGGAAAACGTCATGATGGGTCCCCTTTATTAAAGTGCTGCGATCATAGCAAGCCCGGCCAATTCCTGCTCGCCGCCGCGCCGGGCCAGTCTGTCGCGTGTTCACCACCCCAAAGCGCATTTTCGTGACGTAGGCCAATTTTTGACTGATAATTACATCTGGGCAATTTTCTGCTAGCGACACTCTTTCCTTGATAAGGCCCGGGCCGGCGCCCGGACGATGTTTACATGTATGAACTGCAACTGAATGCGTAAGGTAGCCTTGCGCGACGTGCGCGCCAAACTGGGCAATCTGTACGGGCTGTCGATCTACGGCGCATTGCTGCTGGTGGTCATCGGCGGCCTGGTGCTGCCCGCCACCGTCGGTAGCTACCTGCTGATCGGGGTGCAGGAGCAACAGTCGGCGCGCACCGCGCTCAACGACGCGCTGCAGCGCAACGCCGACATCCTGGCTCTGGGCATGCAGGAGTCGCTGTGGAACATGAACGCCGAATCGGCCCGCTCGCTCGGCCAGTCGGTCATGCGCGACCCGTCCGTGCTGCACATCCTCGTCACTGGCCAGGCCGACACCGAATTCATGAACATCCGCGCCGCCGAGCCGCAGGCGGGCAAGATCTATCGCGCCGAGCGCGAGATCGTGGTGCGCGGCGAGCGCATCGGCCGGGTGCTAGTCGAGATGGACGACGCCCGCAGCCAGCAGGAACTGCGCGGCAAGCAGTCGAACTACGCCTTCGTGCTGGCCAGCCAGTTGGCCATTTCGCTGATCCTGATCGTGCTGTTCCTGAACAAGCGCCTGCTTTCGCCGCTGCGCACCCTGATGAATTTCTCCGATCGCCTGTCGCACGGCGACTTCGAGACCCCGGTCGGCCTGCGCGGGCGCGACGAGCTGGGGCGCCTTGGGAGCCAGATGGAGCAGATGCGGGTCGCGATCCGCCACCTGTTCGAAGACATTGGTCAGCGCGAGGAACGCTTCCGCACCATCGTGACGCAGGTGCCGGGCGCGGTGTTCCGCGTGCGTCCCGGCGGGGCGATCGAATTCGTCAGCGACGCCATCGAGGACATCTGCGGCTTCTCGGCGGCGCAGCTGATGCGCTCGACCACCGACGCCTGGTCCGACCTGATCTTCCCGGAAGACCGCCGCATGCATCGGCGCCTGGTGAGCGAGGCGATCGCCTCGGGCCGGCCCTACGAAATCGAATACCGCATCGTCGACGCCTTCGGCACCGAGCGCTGGGTCTCGGAGAACGGCCAGCCGCAGCTCGACGAGGGCGGCGGCGCGCTGTGGGTGGACGGCATCCTGTCCGACATCAGCGAACGCAAGCACAACGAGATGCGCATCGAAGGCCTGCTGGCCGAGCAGAGCGCGATCCTCGACAACGTGATGTTCGGCGTGATGTTCGTGCGCCACCGGCGCGTGGTGTCGGCCAACCGCCGCTGCGAGGAGCTGTTCGGCTACACCAACGGCCAGCTGACGGGCGGCTCGACCGCGATGGTGTTCCCGTCGGACGAAGCGTTCGCCGATGCCGGCCAGGCCCAGTACGCGGTGCTGGCCGACGGCAAGTACGTCACCGAGGAGCGCCAGTACCGGCGCCGCGACGGCAGCATGTTCTGGTGCCTGGTCAGCGGCTACGCGCTCGACCCTCTGCGTCCCCACGAGGGCAGCATCTGGGTGTTCGCCGATGTCACCGAGCGCAAGCTGGCCGAGGAGAAGCTGCGCCTGTCGGCCACCGTGCTCGAACACATCGCCGACGGCGTGATGGTGATCGACGGCGCCGGCCACATCGTCGCGATCAACCCGGCCTTCACCCAGATCACCGGCTACACCGAAAGCGAAGCGCTGGGCCAGGATTCGAGCCTGACCCGCTCCGGGCGCCACGAGGTCTCGTACTACAAGCGCTTGTGGGAAGAGCTGATCGAACACGGCTTCTGGCGCGGCGAGATCTGGAACATGCGCAAGAACGGCGAGGAATACCTCGAGTGGCTCACGGTGTCCGCGGTGCGCGACAACCAGGGCGTGACCACCCATTACGTGGCCGTGTTCAGCGACATCACCAAGGTCAAGGAATCGCAGGACAAGCTCGATCACCTGGCCCACCACGATCCGCTCACCGCGCTGCCGAACCGCCTGCTGTTCCACGACCGCCTGCAGCACGCCTTGCTGCGTGCCGGCCGCGACGAGGAACAGCTGGCGATCCTGTTCATCGACCTTGACCGCTTCAAGAACGTCAACGACACGCTCGGCCACCACGTCGGCGACGAACTTCTGCAGCAGGTGGCGCGTGCGCTGACCGAGCAGCTGCGCGAAGGCGACACGCTGGCCCGGCTGGGCGGCGACGAATTCATCGTGCTGCTCGAGAACGTCGAAAGCCAGGCCAGCGCCGGCCACGTGGCCGAAAAGCTGGTGGCGATGTTCGAGCAGCCGTTCATGGTGTCGGACTACGAGCTGTTCGTCACCGGCAGCGTGGGCATCAGCGTGTATCCGAACGACGCCACCGACCTGAACATGCTGATCCGGAACGCCGACGTGGCGATGTACCAGGCCAAGGCGCGCGGCCGCAACGGCTATCAGTTCTACGCGCCGTCGATGACGGGCGAGGGCGTCGAGCGCCTGCGCCTGGAGACCATGCTGCGCCGTTCGATCGAGAAGAACGAGATCTTCCTGAACTACCAGCCGCAGGTGGAAATCGACAGCGGCCGCCTGATCGGGGTCGAGGCGCTGGTGCGCTGGGATAATCCGGAGCTGGGGCTGGTGGCGCCGGCGCGCTTCATCCCGCTGGCCGAGGACACGGGATTCATCAACCAGCTTGGCAAGTGGGTGCTGTACGAGGCGTGCCGCCAGATGATCCGCTGGCAGGAGGCTGGCCTTTACGTGCCGAAGATCGCGGTCAACCTGTCGGTCAAGCAGTTCGAGCGCGGCAGCATCGTCGGCATGGTGGCCGACATCCTGAAGGAGACCGGCCTGGCGCCGCATCGCCTGCAGCTGGAAGTGACGGAGTCGGTCATCATGAACACGGGCGACGCGCTGGTGTTCATCAACGACCTGCACGCGATCGGAGTGGGGCTGGCGATCGACGATTTCGGCACTGGCTACTCGTCGCTGGCCTACCTGAAGCAGATGCCGGTGCAGACGCTGAAGATCGACCGCAGCTTCATCAAGGACATCTCGACCGACGCCAACGACGAGGCGATCGCGATCGCCATCATCCAGCTTGGCAAGAGCCTGCATCTGTCGGTGATCGCCGAAGGGGTGGAGACCGCAGCCCAGGCGGCCTTCCTGCTGCGCCACGGCTGCAACCTGGCGCAGGGTTACATGTACAGCCACCCCGAGCCGGCGCTGGTGGTGCTGGAACGGTGGCGCGAAGCCGCGGTCGTGGTGGAGTAGCTTACTTTTCGGCCGCGGCCAGTAGCGTGCGCAGGTTGCAGTCGCGCTGCCAGTTGCGGCGCTCCTCGGTGCTGCCGGCCAGCCTTTTCAGCTCGTCCTCGCTGTGCGCCAGCTGCGCCGCCAGCAGCCGTTCGGCCAGGATGGCGTCGGGCAGCGTGGTGCCGAAGAACGTGACGGTGTCGCCGCGCTGGATCAGCAGGGTAGGGAAATTTTCGACATCGAGTTCGCCGACCACGTCGGCCTGGTCTTCGATGTCGATCCAGACAAACTGCTGGTTCGGGTGGCGCGCGGCCAGCTGTTCGAACGCGTCGCGGTACGAGCTGCAGGTGCCGCACCAGCCGGCGCACAGGCAGGCAACGGTCCAGCGGTCGCTGGCGAGCGTTTCGGCGACGGCGCCGCGAGTGTCTTGATTGAGGGTGATGCTGTGCATGAGCGGCATTTTACATCGGACGCCAGTCTCTGGTTCGTCGTTCCCGCGCAGGCAGGAACCCATGCCGACTTCGCGCAGCCGACTCAGCTCACCCTCGGCATAGGTTCCTGCCTACGCAGGAAGTCGATTTCGCCAATGGCGGGATCGACAAGCAGGTAAAATACGGGGATGTCTATCATTCTCGCCATTGAAACCTCGTCCGAACTGGCGTCCTGCGCGCTGCTGAACGGCGAACAGCTGATTTCGCGCTCCTCGTCCGGCGTGCGCACCCATTCCCAGTCCATCCTGCCGATGGTGCAGGAGCTGCTGGCCGAAGCGGGCATCGCGCTGCGCGACTGCGACGCGATCGCCTTCGGCTCTGGCCCCGGCTCGTTTACCGGCGTGCGCACCGCCTGCGGCATCGCCCAGGGCCTGGCGTTCGGCGCCGGCCTGCCGGTCATCCCAGTCGTCACCCTCGAGGCGATGGCCCAGTCGTGCCGCGAGCGCACCGGCGCCGCAGACGTGCTGGCCGTGCTCGACGCGCGCATGGGCGAAGTCTATTGGGCGCAGTACCGCTACGCCGACGGCTGGCAGGTGGTGGCGCCGCCCGCGCTGTGCGCACCACAGGACGTGGCGCCGCCATCGCCGGCCACCGCCTGCGGCAACGGCTTTTCCGCCTATCCCGAAGCCTTCTCCATCGAAGCGCTCACCGAGATCATGCCGCACGCCGGCGCCGTCGCGCAGCTGGCGGCGGTCGAACTGGCCGCCGGGCGCACCGTGTCGCCGGCCGACGCACAGCCGCTCTACCTGCGCAACAAGATCGCCTTCACCAGCGCCGAGCGCCAGGCCATCAACGCCGCCAAGGCCGCCGCATGACGTTCGACGGGCTCGATTACGCGCCGATGCAGCTGGCCGATGTCGATGAAGTATTCGCCGTCGAACGCGAGGTCTATCCGCATCCCTGGACGCGCGGGAATTTCGTCGACTCGCTCGCTTCGGGCTACAGCGCGTGGACCTTGCGCGACGAAGGCCGGCTGGCCGGCTACTTCCTGCTGATGGCCGCCGTCGACGAAGCGCACCTTCTGAACGTGTCGGTGGCGGCGCAGCGCCAGGGCCAGGGCATCGGCCGCTACCTGCTCGACAAGGTGGTTGCCTGCGCGCGCGGCCTGGGCGCCGAATCGGTGTTGCTCGAAGTGCGGCCGTCCAACGAGCGCGCGCTGAAGGTCTACCTGCGCTACGGATTCGTCGAAATCGGCCGCCGCAAGGCCTACTACCCGGCCCACAACGGCCAACGCGAGGACGCCATCGTGATGAGGTTCACCTTATGAGCATTTCGGACCGCGACACCGCCTTCCTTTCCGAGATGGGCATCGGCCCGCTGTGGCAACTGCGCGCGGCCCCGCAGCCCGTCGAAGCCGAGGCGCCCGTCGCCGAGGAACCGGTAGCCAAAGCCCCCGAACCGGCAGCGGCGCCGTACCAGGCAATGCCGTCGCCTGCGCCGGCCCCCGGCAGCAAGATCGATCCCGCATGGGGCGACTCGGCGCCGCCGCCAGCGGCGACACCGGAAGAAATCGCGCAGATGGACTGGCGGGCGCTCAATGCCGCCATCGCCGACTGCGCACGCTGCGGCTGCAAGGACGGCAGGAAGCCGGTCTTGGGCAACGGCGCGCGCGCGGCGATCTGGATGGTCGCCGCCGGCGCCTCGACCGCGGCCGACGAACAGGAACGCCAGCCGCTGGCCGGCGAGCCGGGCAAGCTGCTGGCGAACATGCTGGCGGCGGTACAGCTGTCGCGCGACGAAAACGTCTACGTCACCAACCTGGTCAAGTGCCGGCCCGCCACCGCCAGCGGGGGCGATCGCGCGCCGACGGCCGACGAAGTGGCGGCCTGCCGTCCCTTCGTCCTGCGCGAACTGGCGCTGTGCGGCGCCGGCGCCGTGCTGACGCTGGGCCAGATCGCCGCCAACGGCTTGCTCGGCAAGCCGCTGCAGGAGCCGCTGGCCGGCTCGCGCGGCAGCGTGCATGAATTGAATGGCGTGCCGCTGGTGGCGACCCTGCATCCCGGCGAACTGCTGCGCCGCGGCGCCGACAAGGCGCTGGCCTGGGCCGACCTGTGCCTGGCGAAATCCAGCCATGGCCGCCCCGGCTGAGACCTGCCAGGCGCTGTTCGCGCGGCGCTGGGGCCACCTCGTGCGCCCGCGCGTGCGGGCGCTGGCGTGGCTGCTCGACTCGCCCGGCCTGCTCGATCCCGACGACCCCCACTGGCAAGGCAAGATCTGCGTTCCGCCGCCGGTGACGCCGCAGGTGGCCGACTGGCTGGCGCGGCTGGACGCCGATCCGTCCGAGCTCGACGCCGCGCTGGGCGACCGTAACTACACCCGGCTCGGGCTGTACGCCGAAAAGCTGATGGCCTTCTACTACCAGCAGCACGGCCGTCTGGTCGCCCACGGCCTGCAGGTGCGCGCCGCCCGCAACGACACCGTCGGCGAGTTCGACTTCCTGCTCGACGCCGGCCCGCAAGGCGTCGAGCATATCGAGTTCGCCACCAAGTTCTACCTGCTCGAAGGGACGGCGGCCTCGCGCTTCGACACCTTCGTAGGCCCCAACCTGGCCGACAGCCTGGGCGCCAAGATGCGCAAGATCGTCGAGAAGCAGCTGGCGCTGGCCGCACACCCGGCGGCGCAAGCGCTGCTGCCGCGGCCCGTGCTGTGCGCGCAGGCGCTGGTGAAGGGATGGCTGTTCTATCCGGCCGCGGGCGGCGATCCGATGGCGGGCATCGGCAGCGCGCATTGCAGAGGATTCTGGTGCGCGCTGGCCGACGCCGGCGCCCTGCAGGCGGACGCCTGGGTGGTTCTGCCGCGGCTCGAATGGCTGGCGCCATATCGCGGCACGGCCGAGCCGATGAGCGGGGAGCAGATGCGGCAGGCGATCGCCGCGCAGTTCGAAGTCACGCGCTCCCCGGTACTGGTGGCGGCGGTGAAGCGGGAGGAGGGCGTGCTGGTGGAAACCGCGCGCGGCTTCATCGTCCCGGACGACTGGCGCGCACGCGCGGCGCGGCGCCAGGCCGATATCGCTTAGTGTTTGTGCTCGCCGATCAGCGCGAGCGAGTCGTGTTCCAACTGGTTGGCGGCGTGCTTGCGCTTGATCAGCCACATCGTGCCGGCCACCGAGAACCCGAACAGCACGATGATCACGTTCAGCTCCAGGTTCAGCGAAATCATGATCGCGTACACCGCCAGCATGGTCAGGATCGACAGGTTCTCGTTGAAGTTTTGCACCGCGATCGAGTGGCCGGCGCTCATCAGGACGTGGCCGCGGTGCTGCAGCAGCGCGTTCATCGGCACCACGAAAAAGCCCGACAGCACGCCGATCAGGATCAGCAGCGGGTAGGCCAGCGCCACCGAATGCACCAGCGTCATGCCCATCACGATGATGCCCATCGCGATGCCGAGCGGGATCACGGTCAGCGATTTCTTCAGCGGGACCAGACGCGCCGACGCGGCTGCGCCGAGCGCGATGCCGACCGCCACGACGCCGACCAGGCTGGTGGCTTTCTCGTACGGCATGTGCAGCGACTTCTCGGCCCATTTCAGCACGATCAGCTGCAAGGTGGCGCCGGCGCCCCAGAACAGCGTCGTCACGGCCAGCGAAATCTGGCCCAGCTTGTCCTTCCACAGCGTCGCCGAGCAGTTCGCGAAGTCGGCGACCATCTTGATCGGGTTGCGTTCCTGGCGCTCGTAGCTGGCGCCGGTGAGCGGGATGCGCAGGTTGAACAGCGTGGCAAGCACGTAGATGCCGATCACCACGCACAGCGCCGCTTCCGTCGGCGTGTCGATGCCGGTGTCGATCAACGGGAAATCGAAGCCGAGCAGGTAGGCCGAAGTGCGCGATGCGACCAGCGTGCCGCCCATCACGGTGCCGAGGATGATCGAGGTGACGGTCAGGCCTTCGATCCAGCCGTTGGCCGCGACCAGTTTTTCGGGCGGCAGCAGTTCGGTCAGGATGCCGTACTTGGCCGGCGAATACACCGCGGCGCCGAAGCCGACCACGGCGTAGGCCAGCAGCGGATGGACGTGGACGAAAATCAGCAGGCAGCCGAACACCTTGATCAGATTGGCGATGAACATCACGCGGCCCTTCGGCAGCGCGTCGGCGAAGGCGCCCACGAAAGCGGCCAGCAGCACGTAGAACAGGACGAACGACAGCTTCAGGAGCGGCGTGAGCGACGCCGGCGCTTTCATGGCGGTCAGCAGGTCGATCGCCACAAAGAACAGGGCGTTATCGGCCAGCGACGAAAAAAACTGCGCCGCCATGATGGTGTAGAAACCACGATTCATTCGTAAATATCAATAGTCTGGTCTGGGTTGCTTTATACCATGAACGGTCGTGAACCCAAAGAAATCACCGGTGCAGGTGAGGCCGCGTCCGGTAAAATACGCGCTTCACGAACACAATATATTTCTCCCATGCCAAGGCCGCTCAGCGCAACCATCCATCTCGACTCCATGCGCCACAACCTGGCCCGCGCACGCAGCTGTGCGCCGGGATCGAAAATCTGGGGCGTGGTCAAGGCCAACGCCTACGGCCACGGCCTCGAACGCGGCATGCGCGGCTTTGCCGACGCCGACGGGCTGGCCCTGATCGAGACCGAAAACGCGGTGCGCCTGCGCGAACTGGGCTGGACGCGGCCGGTCCTGCTGCTCGAAGGCATCTTCGAGGCGGCCGACGTGGCGCTGCTGGGCGAGTACGGCTTCAACAGTGCGGTGCACTGCATCGAGCAGGTCAAGATGCTCGAGTACACCAAGCTGTTCAGCCCGATCGACGTGCATCTTAAAATGAACACCGGCATGAACCGCCTCGGCTTCAAGCCGGACGAGTATGCCGCCGCCTACGCCCGCCTGCGCGCGATCCCCGGCATTCGCAACATCACCCTGATGACCCATTTCGCCAATGCCGACGAGCTGGAGCACCCGCGCCTGACGGTGCACGAGCAGGTGCGCCGCTTCCAGCAGGGCGCGCAGGGACTGGCGGGGGAGCGCAGCCTGTCCAATTCGGGCGGCGTGCTGCAGCAGGCGCTGCTCTCGGCCGAGCTGTCCAACGACTGGGTGCGCCCGGGGATCATGCTGTACGGCGGCACGCCGGGCGGCAAGACCGCCGCAGAATACAAGCTGCGCCCGACGATGACGCTGGCGTCGTCCATCATTGGCATCCAGCACCTGACGGCGGGCGACACGGTCGGCTACGGCAGCAGCTTCCAGGCGACGGGGCCGATGACGGTGGGCGTGGTCGCGTGCGGCTATGCGGACGGCTACCCGCGTTCGGCGCCGCATGGCACGCCGGTGCTGGTGGACGGCGTGCGCACCACGCTGGTCGGGCGGGTGTCGATGGACATGATGACGGTGGACCTGACGCCGATCCCGAATGCGCGGGTCGGCAGCAAGGTGGTGCTGTGGGGCGACGGGCTGCCGATCGACGATGTGGCCGCGTCGGCCGGCACTATCGGCTATGAGCTGATGTGCGCGCTGGCGCCGCGGGTGCGGGTGCTCGAAGGGGCGCTCGGCCAGCTGGCATAGAGTCGTTCCTGCGAAGACAGGAACCCATGCTGAGCGTGTTCAGTATAGGCTCCTGCTTTCGCAGGAGCGACGGTTTTAAAGCTAACAATTAAAGCATACGCTCCATGGCAAAACCAAAAACGAATTACACCTGCAGCGACTGCGGCGGCGTCAGCTCCAAGTGGACCGGCCAGTGCACCGCCTGCCACCAGTGGAACACGCTGGTCGAAACCGTGGTCGAGGCCCCGGGCCTGAACCGCCTGTCGAATCCCGTTCACCGCAGCCTGGCGCAAACGGCGCCGGTGCTGTCGCTGGCCGACATCGAGGCGGTCGACGTGCCGCGCTTCGGCACCGGCATCGAGGAATTCGACCGCGTGCTGGGCGGCGGCCTGGTGGCCGGCGGCGTGGTGCTGATCGGCGGCGATCCCGGCATCGGCAAATCGACCCTGCTGCTGCAGGCGCTGGCCAACATGTCGCGCACCAAGAGCACGCTATATGTGAGCGGCGAGGAGTCCGGCGCCCAGATCGCCCTGCGCGCGCGCCGGCTGGCGGTGGAGGCGACCGAGCTGAAACTGCAGGCCGAGATCCAGCTGGAGAAAATCCTCGGCACCCTGGCCGACCTGAAGCCGGAAGTGGCGGTGATCGACTCGATCCAGACCCTGTATTCGGACGCCCTCAGTTCGGCGCCTGGCTCGGTGGCCCAGGTGCGCGAATGCGCGGCGCAGCTGACCCGCGTCGCCAAGCAGACCGGCGTGACCATCATCCTGGTCGGCCACGTGACGAAGGAGGGCGCGCTGGCCGGCCCGCGCGTGCTCGAACACATCGTCGACACCGTCCTTTATTTCGAAGGCGACACGCAGTCGAGCTTCCGCCTGGTGCGGGCCATCAAGAACCGCTTCGGCGCCGTCAACGAACTGGGCGTGTTCGCGATGAGCGAGAAGGGCCTGAAGGGCGTGTCGAATCCCTCGGCGCTGTTCCTGTCGAGCCACGACAGCGCGGTGCCGGGATCGTGCGTGATGGTGACCCAGGAAGGCACGCGCCCGCTGCTGGTCGAGATCCAGGCGCTGGTCGACACCAGCCATCTGCCGAACGCGCGCCGGCTGTCGGTCGGCCTCGAGCAGAACCGGCTGGCGATGCTGCTGGCCGTGCTGCACCGTCACGCCGGCATCGCCGCGTTCGACCAGGACGTGTTCATCAACGCGGTCGGCGGGGTGAAGATTACCGAGCCGGCGGCCGACCTGGCGGTGCTGTTGGCGATTAACTCGTCGATGCGCAACAAGCCGCTGCCGCGCGGACTGGTGGTGTTCGGCGAGGTCGGCCTGGCCGGCGAAATCCGCCCGGCGCCGCGCGGCCAGGAGCGCCTGCGCGAAGCGGCCAAGCTGGGCTTCTCGACGGCGCTGATCCCGAAATCGAACGCGCCCAAGCAAAAGATCGAGGGCATGACGATCATCGCGGTCGAACGCATCGACGAAGCGTTCAACAAGCTGCGCGAACTCGATTGATGCTGCACGGCAACTTCTCTATAATGCGCAGTTCGAAGAACGAGCATTTCTGGATGGGCCGTGTTGATTGAACAAAGAAATTCCCCGCGCCGCGTATTGAAGACGCGCGCCGTCGCCGTGTTCACCGGCGTGGCGCCGATCACCGCGCGCACGATCGACGTCAGCGGCAATGGCATTTCGCTCAGTTTCAACCGGCAGATTCCGACGGGGCTCGAGTGCGACCTGACGTTCGACCTGTTTTTGGACGGCCAGATAAAGGAAATCAGGACGCGCTCGAAAGTGATGCACTGCGTGTTCAGCAATGGCGAGTACAAGGTCGGATTCCAGTTCCTGAACCTGGAGCTATCGGCGATGACCTTGCTGGCGAAGTTCTTGCGGTAGGTCTGCTCTCGCCGCGCCGGTGTGCGCCATCATCGACCGATGGCCAGGACCGGATATGTCTACATTCTTGCAAGTTCGCGATACGGCACGCTCTACACGGGCGTGACGTCGAATCTGGCTGGGAGGATGTGGCAGCATCGGAACCACCTGGTCGAGGGGTTCACCAGCACATACGAGGTGAGCAAGCTGGTCTGGTACGAAGTGCATGAAGAGATCTATCAGGCGATCACTCGGGAAAAACAAATCAAGGCGTGGAAGCGGACGTGGAAGATCAACATGGTGCATGCATTCAACCCGCAATGGCGCGATCTGTTTGACGAGATCGCCGGCTAGGGAAGCTCAGCATGGGTTCCTGCCTTCGCAGGAACGACAGTCAAAAGCGCACCGATAACGCCGAGACCGTCATTCCTGCGCAGGCAGGAATCCATGCTGGCGCTGATTGGCCGCAGCATTTTGCACGCTCAGCATAGGTTCCTGCCTGCGCAGGAACGACACTCAAGCGAGCACCGACATCCTCAAGACCGTCATTCCTGCGCAGGCAGGAATCCATGCTGACGCTGATTGGCCGCAGCATTTTGCACGCTCAGCATAGGTTCCTGCCTGCGCAGGAACGACAGTCAAAACCGCACCGATAACGCCGAGACCGTCATTCCTGCGAAGGCAGGAATCCATGCTGACTCAGCAGACGTTGCAGCCTGCGCAGGAACAACAGGCCAAAAAAACGGCGCCTCGGGCGCCGATTTAGATTGAGGCTCTATTCCTCATGATACCGGTCATGCAACCGGCCAGATCCACCACGTACCTCGGTGATGATTTCGTACACTACCAATCCCCCCATACCGGCAAGGATGGCCATTACCAGTAGATTTAACATAGTCTCTGTCGCCTCCCTCGTGATTACACCTTGAATCTAGCAGGTGCTGTCACCTTTACAAGGGATGTCGAGACAACTATTTTACAATCAGCTCCGGCGCCATCACCGCCTTCAGGTAGAAGCTGTCGGGGTCGTCCGCCTCTTTCTGCACGATCCACCAGGCATTCGCCTTTTTCATTTCCCAGTACGCTTCCTGGCCGCCCACCAGCAGTGCGGCCACTTGACCCAGCGTCGGCTGGTGCCCGACCACCATCACCGCTTCCTTGCCCTTGGGCCAGTTCACCGCGCGCAGCACGTCCTGCGCCGAGGCGCCCGGCCCGATCTCCTGCACCACCTTGTACTTGCGACCCAGCGGCTCGACCGTCTGCAAGGTGCGCAGGGCAGGGCTGACCAGGATCTTGCACCCTTCCGGCAACTGGCTGTCGAGCCATTCGGCCATGCGCCGCGCCTGCTTCTGTCCCTTCGCCGTCAACGGCCTTTGCAAGTCCGGTGAGCCTTCTTCCGCTTCCGCGTGACGCCACAAGATCAGGTCCATGCCATCCTCCGTTCGGTTGCGCCTAGCCGTCGATGCTGTTCTCCGCCGAGCCAAGCAATTCCATCAGATACCGCTGCGCCGAAAACTCCGTCTGCTTGCCGCGCGCGCGCCGCCGCTGGTAGCGCCCGTCCGGCTCCAGCTCCCACGCGTTCGAGTTGTCTTTGAGGTAGGGGTTCAATCCTTCCTCGATCACGCGTTTCTTTAGCCCCTTGTCCAGCACCGGGAACGCGACTTCGATGCGGCGGAACAGGTTGCGGCTCATCCAGTCGGCGCTGGCCAGGTGCACGTCGTGCGCCAGGTCGTTCCTGAAATAATAGATCCGGCTGTGCTCGAGGTAGCGCCCGATGATCGAGCGCACCTTGATGTTTTCCGACAGCCCCGGCACGCCCGGCCGCAAGGTGCAGGCGCCGCGCACGATCAGGTCGATCTTCACGCCGTCGTGCGAGGCCGCGTACAGCGCGCGGATCACCGATTCGTCCACCAGCGCATTGACCTTGGCGATGATGCGTCCCGGCCGGCCCGCGCGGGCGATGCGCGCCTCGTTGCGGATCGCCTTGATGATCTGCTCCTGCAGCGCGAACGGCGCGAGCCACAGGTGCGTCAGCTTGTGCGGCTTGGTCAGGCTGGTCAGATGGATGAACACCTCGTTAACCTCTTCGCCGATCTGCTGGTGCGCCGTCAGCAGCCCGAAGTCGGTGTACAGCCGCGTGGTGGTCAGGTGATAGTTGCCGGTGCCCAGATGGGAATAATATTGCAGGCCCTCGGCCTCGCGCCGGATCACCAGCGCCACCTTGGCGTGCGTCTTCAGGCCGACCACGCCGTACACCACTTGCGCGCCGGCTTCCTCCAGCTTGTCGGCCCAGTTGATGTTGGCCTCTTCGTCGAAGCGCGCCTTCAGCTCGACCACGACGATCACTTCCTTGCCCAGCTGCGCCGCCTTGATCAGCGCTTCCATCAGGTCCGAATCCATGCCGGTGCGGTAGATGGTCTGCTTGATCGCCACCACCTGCGGGTCGGTCGCGGCCACGCAGATGAAGTCGATCACGGTCTGGAACGACTGGAACGGATGGTGCAGCAGGATGTCGTTCTTGCGCATCTGCTCGAAAATGTCGAGGTTGGCGCTCTTTTGCGCCATGCCGGCGATGAACGGCGGGAAGCGCATCGACGGCTGCTGCACCAGGTCGATCATCTCGGCCAGGCGCACCAGGTTCACCGGGCCATCGACCGCGTACAGCCGGCTCGGCTCCAGGTTGAACTGGCCGAGCAGGAAATCGGACAGCTCGGGCGGGCAGTTCTTGGCCACTTCGAGCCGCACCGCAGTGCCGTACTGGCGCCCCTGCAGTTCGCCCTTGAGTGCCTGGCGCAGGTTTTTCACTTCGCCTTCGTCGACCCACAGGTCGCTGTCGCGGGTTATGCGAAATTGCGAATAAGCGATCACGTCGCGTCCGGTAAACATGTCCTCGACATGCGAGTGGATCACCGAGGACAGCAGGCAGAACAGCTGGCCGCCGCCTTTCGACAGATCATCCGGCAGCTGGATCACCCTTGGCAGCACCCGCGGCGCCTTCACGATGGCGATCGCGGTGCCGCGCCCGAACGCGTCCTTGCCCGACAGCGAGACGATGAAGTTCAGGCTCTTGTTGCTCACCTGCGGGAAGGGATGGGCCGGGTCGAGCCCGATCGGCGTGAGCAGGGGGCGCACCTCGCGCTCGAAATACTGCTTGACCCACGCGCGCTGCGCCTCGTTGCGGTCGGTGTGGCGCACCAGGTGCACGCCGCGCGCGCGCAGCTGCGGCAGCACTTCGGTGTTGAGGATGTCGTACTGCTGCCTGACCAGCGCGTGGCATTCCTTGCAGATGCGATCGAGCGTGGCGGCCAGCGATGGATCGGGATGCAGCGCGCCCTGCGCCAGCAGGCTGGCCACGCGCACCTCGAAAAATTCGTCGAGGTTGTTACTGACGATGCACAGGTAGCGCAGCCGCTCGAGCAGCGGAATGCGCTTGTCGTCGGCCTGGGCCAGCACGCGCCGGTTGAACATCAGCTGCGACAGTTCCCGGTCCAGGAAGATGGCGGCCTTGGGCGATTCGGCATGCAGCGCGGGTCGGGTGGTCATTGGGAGTCTGTAAATAATTGCAATTTATTACGACTTTATTCTAATTGGAAAATATGACAAGTGGGTGACCCGGCCGGCTCAATCGTGCGCCGGTCCCATAGCTCTGCCAGAGTATCATGCAGCGGAATTCCAGAATATTTCCACGATTCTCGGCATGTCATAAACGTGTCATATTTGGCGGATAGACTGCGCAGCATTCACCCGCCGCACCTCTTTCAAAAGGATCTGATATGCGCATGAAATTGCTGTTCGCTTCGATGTTGATCGGTACTTCCGCAATCCTGACGAACGCCGCCATGGCCGCCGACATGACCGGCGCCGGCGCCACCTTCCCATACCCGATCTACGCCAAGTGGGCGGAGATGTACAAGAAATCGACCGGCAACGGCCTGAACTACCAGTCGGTCGGCTCGGGCGCGGGCATCAAGCAGATCAAGGCGAAGACGGTCGACTTCGGCGCCTCCGACATGCCTTTGAAGGCGGAAGAGCTGGACGCGGCCGGCCTGGTGCAGTTCCCGGCCATCATGGGCGGCGTGGTCACCATCGTCAACCTCGACGGCGTCACGCCCGGCATGCTGAAGCTGACCGGTCCGGTCATCGCCGACATCTACCTCGGCAAGATCACCAAGTGGAATGCGCCTGAAATCGCCGCGCTGAACCCTGGCGTGAAAATCCCGGCCGAAGACATCACCGTGGTGCACCGCGCCGACGGCTCGGGCACCTCCTTCCTGTTCACCGACTACCTGTCGAAAACCAACGCCGACTTCAAGAGCAAGATCGGCGCCGGCACCGCGGTGAAGTGGGTGATCGGCGTGGGCGGCAAGGGCAACGAAGGCGTCGCCGCCAACGTCCAGCGCATCAAGGGCGCGATCGGCTACGTCGAGTGGGCCTACGCCAAGAAGAACAAGATGGCGCACACCCAGCTGAAGAATAAGGACGGCGTGTTCCTGCAGCCCGATGACGACAACTTCAAGGCCGCCGCCGCCAACGCCGACTGGGCCAAGACCCCGGGCTTCGGCGTGGTGCTGACCGACCAGGCCGGCAAGGCAGCATGGCCGATCACTGGCGCGTCGTACATCCTGATGCACAAGTCGCAGGCCGACGCGGCCAAGGGCAAGGAAGTGCTGAAGTTCTTCGACTGGGCCTACAAGAACGGCGGCGCCGCCGCGGCCGAGCTGGACTACGTGCCGATGCCGGCCAGCGTGACCAAGCTGGTCGAGGACGGCTGGAAAGCCACCCTCAAGGACGCTTCGGGCAAGGCGATTTGGTAACTGAAGTAACGTGTCGTACCTGCGGAGGCAGGTACCCATACTGAGCGTGCGGAACTATTTGGCATATTCAGCATGGGTACCTGCCTTCGCAGGTACGACAAGCCTGTGCAATCAACCAAGTAAAGATTCAAATGAGTGCAAACCCACCTGCGGCCCTGGCCGACGTGCAGGACCCTGACGCGGCGGAGCGCCACGCAGTGATGCATTCCACGATGCGCAAGCAGCGCTTCCAGGATTTCCTTTTCCATAAAGTGACGATGCTGTTCGCCGCATCGGTGCTGCTCGTCCTGGTCGGCATCATCGTGTCGCTGATCATCGGCGCCATTCCGGCCTTCCGCGAATTCGGCCCCGGCTTCATCACCAACATCGAGTGGGACCCGGTCAACGACCAGTACGGTGCGCTGATCGCCATCACCGGCACCCTGGTCACGTCCTTCATCGCCTTGCTGATCGCGTTTCCGGTCAGCTTCGGCATCGCACTGTTCCTCACCGAGATCTGCCCGGTCTGGCTGCGCCGCCCGATGGGCACCGCGGTCGAGCTGCTGGCCGGCGTGCCGTCGATCATCTACGGCATGTGGGGCCTGTTCGTGTTCGCGCCCATGTTCGGCGACTACGTGCAGCCATTTCTGAAGCACACGCTGGGCGCCTTGCCCATCATCGGCAAGCTGTTTTCCGGCCCGACCATGGGCATCGGCATCCTGACGGCCGGCCTGATCCTGGCCGTGATGATCATCCCCTTCATTTCCTCGGTGATGCGCGACGTGTTCGAGATCGTGCCGGCGGTGCTGAAGGAGTCGGCATACGGCCTCGGCTGCACCAAGTGGGAAGTGGTGCGCAAGGTGGTGCTGCCTTACACCAAGACCGGCGTGGTCGGCGGCGTGATGCTGGGCCTGGGCCGCGCGCTGGGCGAGACCATGGCCGTCACTTTTGTCATCGGCAACGCCAACACGCTGTCGTGGTCGCTGTTCTCGGCCGGTAACTCGATCTCCTCGACCCTGGCCAACGAATTTGCCGAGGCGGCCAACCCGCTGCACGTGTCGTCGCTGTTCGCGCTGGCGCTGATCCTCTTCGCCATCACCTTTATCGTTTTGTCCGCGGCCAAGCTGATGCTGCTCGGAATGTCCCGCAAGGAGGGCGTCAAGTGACCGCCGATGCTCGCAACCCCGTTTATCGCAAGCGCCTGTGGCGCCACCGCGCCGGCATCGCGCTGTCGGTGCTGGCCATGTCGATCGGCCTGGCCGCGCTGGCCTGGATCCTCGGCACCTTGCTGGTCAAGGGCTTCGGCGGCCTGCACGCGTCGATCTTTACCCAGGACACCCCGGCGCCGGGCGGCGACGGCGGCGGCCTGCGCAACGCCATCGTCGGTTCGCTGATGATGGTCGGCCTGTCGACCGCGATCAGCACCCCGATCGGCATCCTGGCCGGCGTCTACCTGGCCGAATACGGCGAGCGCAACAAATTTGCCCAGGTGACACGCTTCGTCACCGACATCATGCTGTCGGCGCCGTCGATCGTCATCGGCCTGTTCGTCTACGCGCTGTACGTGGCCCACGCTAAGCATTTTTCCGGGTACGCCGGCACCATCGCGCTGTCGCTGATTGCCGTGCCGGTGGTCGTGCGCACCACCGACAACATGCTGCGCCTGGTGCCCAACAGCCTGCTCGAAGCCGCCTTCGCGCTGGGCGCCCCGCGCTGGAAGGTGGCGACCATGGTGCGCCTGCGCGCCGTGAAGGCCGGCGTGATCACCGGCGTGCTGCTGGCGCTGGCCCGCATTTCGGGCGAAACCGCGCCGCTGCTGTTCACCGCGCTCAACAACCAGTTCTTCAGCGCCGACATGAACGCGCCGCTGGCCAACCTGCCGGTGGTGATCTACAGCTTCGCCATGAGCCCGTACGACAACTGGCGCAACCTGGCCTGGGGCGGCGCGCTCGTCGTCACCTTCAGCGTGCTGTTGCTCAACATCCTGTCGCGCACCGTGTTCAGCCAGAAAACACCGAAATGAAAGTCCTGAAATGACCCGCAACAAGACCATCGAAATCTCCGGCCTGAATTTCTTCTACGGGAAAACCCAGAGCCTGACCAACGTGAATCTCGACATCCACGAGAAGCAGGTGACGGCCTTCATCGGCCCGTCCGGCTGCGGCAAATCGACCCTGCTGCGCACCCTGAACCGCATGTACGACCTGTATCCCGGCCAGCGCGCCGAAGGGCAGATCATGTACCGCGGCCAGAACATCCTCGAGCCCGGCCAGGACGTCAACATGCTGCGCGCCAAGGTCGGCATGGTGTTCCAGAAGCCGACCCCGTTCCCGATGTCGATCTACGACAACATCGCGTTCGGCGTGCGCCTGTACGAAGACCTGTCGAAGGGCGAGATGGACGAGCGCGTCGAGTGGGCGCTGAACAAGGCGGCGCTGTGGGGCGAGGTCAAGGACAAGCTGGGCAAGAGCGGCCTGTCGCTGTCGGGCGGCCAGCAGCAGCGCCTGTGCATCGCGCGCGGCGTGGCGGTCAAGCCGGATGTGCTGCTGCTCGATGAGCCGACCTCGGCGCTCGACCCGATCTCGACGGCCAAGGTGGAGGAGCTGATCAGCGAGCTGAAGCAGGACTACACGATCGCCATCGTTACCCACAACATGCAACAGGCGGCGCGTTGTTCGGATTACACTGCGTACATGTACCT